>NZ_CP037422.1:0-600000 GCF_007748175.1 Gimesia aquarii | reverse complement strand
ACTGACGTCGCCTTCACGAACAAGCTGGCCAACCCGACCTTGAATTTCGCCCACACCAACAGTGTCGATACTATGATGATCTTGAGTAATCGCGAGTTCGTATTGCTTATTCGTTTTTTCAACCTTCAGTCCGGTAGCAAAATCTGTTTTCCCCTTTGACTGGAGCGCTGCAATATTTTCCCCAACCGGTGCAACATCCCGAGCAACATCACCACCGACGAGACCGGCTGCTGTTCGACCATACCCCAAGGCCACTGCAATCGAATTCGGAGCCTGCCCTGGAAGTACATAGGCTGGCAGTTCGAGCGATTTCCCATCCAAAATCAGCTTTACGACAGAACCAAATTCCACTCCCAGACTCTTGGCCGTACTGGGGGCAATAATCGCAGCATTATCCCAAGTGACTTTTGTAAGGTTGTCGGGAGTTTCCTGCAACCAACCACTGTTTGCAAATCGGCCGTCATAAACTTGTGGGCTGGGATAAAATACCAACTCAAACTCTTCGGTAGCTGCCTCAGCAGTTTTCGCTGGCGGTAGTGTCTTTGCTTTGGGCGATACAGCATCCAGTGTACTCCCCTTTAAAACACCATCATGTACCAGACGACGCCAGGAAGCGTTCACGGCCATCGGATCTAATGAACCCTTCACAGCTTCTTTAATCAATTCCAGAGTACTCGGATGTTTTTCGCCGCATAACATTGCCAGTAGTTCAACTTCTGACTTGCCATCATGCAGTGGCTCAATCAGAGGTTGTGCAACACATAGTGTCCCGTCATAAGAACGAGCATCACCCCATTGCTCAAAGGGATGCGTTTTCGGGAGGTGCCACTTACATAACAGAGAGGTCTCGTCCTCATATTCACCCAGATGAATAGAATTGGGAACTTTAGTCAATGCAGTCACAAAGTCGATATCACCGGGAGCGTTATAAGCAGGATTCCCACCAATAATCACTAACGTATCGACGGCTCCAGACTGCATTTCTGCAGTCAATTTTGCCAATGCATCAACAGAAGAAATGTCTCTCGCCAAGGGCTCTTTGGTATAGCGAATCGTTTTACCAACATTACCCAACCGCTCATTCAATGCGTGAACCTGGGCATGCAGTTCAGCAGGCTGACCTGCTCCAATCGCAACCAGACTCATTCCCTGATTGGCAACCAAATCCTCAGCCATAGCTGCGAGGACTTTTTCTGCATAACTATCACCGGCGGCTTCCGATTTCTTGCCTGACAACAAACCTTGAACCTGGTTCTCAAGCTTTGTGAGAAAGAAACCAAGATCGACAGAACGTGTTGGCAGTCGATGGTCAGCTGCGAGTCCGGTAGTTGTGAATCGACTTTCGACAGCATACAAACGATTCATTTCGCCTGCTGCAGGATCGCGGCGGGCAGCCCAATCACGTGTATGCAGCAACGCTGCCGGATGCTCAGACAGCAAGTCCTCATCCAGACAAACCACAATGTTTGCTTTACTCAAATCGAAATGTGGCCGAATCACTTCTCCGAACGCAAGCTTTGAACCAGCGTAGACATTGTCGCGAGAACAAGCGGTATAATCATACCACTGAGACTTTGGAAACAGCGTAGCAAACTTTTCCTGCAAACCTTTCCTGGCAGCCGAAGAACTTACATCAGCCAAGACACAAACCTTGGCACCACCATCTTTTTTTGCCTGACCCAAGACAGAATCGGAATACTCAAAAAACGCCTGCCAATCACGAGCGTATCGCCCACCATCTCTCCGCTCCACAACCCCTACAGCCCGATCAGGATCATATAGCGACAACGTTTCGGACTGTGCAAAAACAGAGGAAGCCCCTTTACTTTGTGGTGAATCGGGATTCCCTTCCACCTTGATCGGCCGACCATCATAACAAGTCACCAGCAGACTTTCAGCCAGCCCCCCCAACTCCATAAACGTCGCATATTTCTGCGGCATCCCAGGAATCAGACCTTCAGGGCGTGATACACTAGGAGATATCTTTTCATCTTCCCAGCGACAACCTGAGACCCCAGCCAGAGCCACAGAAGCACCCATAATCTGCAACCAGCGACGACGCGAAACCCCTTCAGGATACTCGGAAGCTGCAACTGGAAACTCTCGATCTAAAATCTCTTGAAACTCCGGCGTGGAATGCAATTCATTCAAACTTCGCCAATACTTCTTATCCACAACCGAACCCCTTAGCGGTGACACGTAGAACAATTAGTAGAAGGATTCAAATTCAACTCCTCACGAACCTTTTCACCCACCTCATGCGGATCACCATCAGGTGCCCAATCGAGTTTAGTCACAAACTCTGGTGGACGAAGGTTAGGCTCAGGATTCCGATGACACTTCAAACACCAGCCCATACTCAGCGGCTCCACCTGAGTCACCTTTTCCATCTTGTCGACTCGCCCATGACAGGCAACACAACTCACACCACGACGCACATGAGCACTATGATTAAAATAAACATAATCGGGTAAATCATGAACACGTCGCCACTGTATCGACTTACCTGTCGCTTGACTTTCGCGAACTGGTGCAAGCTTTGCACTTGTTGCATGAACGGCAACAGTATTGACGACTCCATTAGCATCAGCGCCACTATGACAGTTCAAGCAAGTAGAAGTGGGCGGAATCGCGGCGTGCCCAGCAACTTCAACAGTATTATGACAATAGCGGCAATCCAGCTTCAGCTTACCCGCATGCAAGGCATGACTAAAAGGCAGAGGCTGTTCAGGCTGATAACCCACGTCAGTAGTTTCAGGGCTGGCCCCAAAGGCTACCATTCCAATGACATACAAAACACCAACTGCACCGAGCGCACCTAGTACCGGCACAATTGTATTTGCCCATTTCGGAAATAGAAAACGATCCATTTTGAGATACCTGATGAGACCTTTCGAGCAAAACCATGACCCAAAAGTAGATAGAACCTCTGGAATTAAAATGGCTATCGACGGTCAAAGCGGACTTTTCACATTGTGATAGGGAAGAAACCCCTAATTCAGTAGGAAGGATAGATGTATGAAGAAAACTAAGCAATGCATTCTCAGAGTAATAACCATAAGATTCTTGGACTCGGGAGATCGTGGATCAGAAATTCTCAAATATGGGGACAGTTTGAAAAACTTTGCCGCTTAAGCAGTCAAGAGAACGCCAAGCAAAGACCTCCACGCCGGAATCATGCCTACCCAACTCCAAAATTTTTCACATAGCTTTATGTCAAAACAAGATTTTAATTGAACACAATTTCACCAACACATATATGACACTCTATTTTAATAATAAGCTGCTTTATCATTATTATTAATCACAAATTGACGCACATGAATCCCGGCAGCCACTAACAGAGTAATATCGAAAGCACTGGAAATGACTTGATTACTGCCATGTTCGAGTCAAGCATTCCCAAATTCAATATATGTGAATGAGCTGAGTGACCTCAATTTTGTCACAGTTTCTGGGAATATTACTTTGCCCCCTCTGTAGCCCCATAGTCTTAATACATTCAGTCCTGTAATTTGTTCTGGTGATGCCTACGCCGGCAAAATTATTGATGAAAGTGGTTCCATAGAAAAGTGGCAAGAGAAAAAAGTGAAAACTAATTCCTCCCAAAGTTAAGAGCTAAATCATATTGAACCTTCAGGCAATATCACCCCACCTCAACTATCGCAAAATATGTTTCAAGGAATCGAAGAAGCTTTCATCCTGCACCGACGATAGGCATGGATTATCATTCACTCACAGGATCGTGAAAAGCAATCTGACATGAGAGCCTTGCTAAACGAAATAGCTACTTATACCCTACTACCAACCTAATCACCGGGCTGATTCTGAAATTTCTCTTTCTTTCTTCAAACGTCAATCAATCATTACAGGCATCACATGAGCGATAAAATCCGCTGGGGTATTCTGAGCACTGCAAAAATTGGCACATTACAAGTCATT
Organism: Gimesia aquarii; assembly: GCF_007748175.1. Classification (NCBI taxonomy): domain Bacteria; kingdom Pseudomonadati; phylum Planctomycetota; class Planctomycetia; order Planctomycetales; family Planctomycetaceae; genus Gimesia; species Gimesia aquarii. The sequence continues at coordinate 596,058 of NZ_CP037422.1, read as the reverse complement.
CCCGCAATGCAAAAAGGGAACTTCAGTGAAGTAACTGCAATTGCGTCACGAAATTTGGCGCAAGCAAAACAAGTCGCCTCTCAATTAGGGATTGCGCGTGCTTATGGATCTTATGAAGAACTCCTGGAAGATCCCGACATTGACGTGATCTATAATCCCCTGCCCAATCACATGCATGTTCCCTGGTCAATCAAGGCCATCCAGGCAGGTAAACATGTACTCTGTGAAAAACCGATCGGGTTATCATCCGAAGAAGGTCAAACACTACTTGACTGTGCCCAGAAACATTCTGAATTGAAAGTGATGGAAGCTTTTATGTACCGCCATCACCCTCAGTGGCAATTGGTACAAAAGATAGTGCAGGAAGGAAAAATTGGCACGCTGCGTACCATTCAATCGTTTTTCTCTTACTTTAATGATGACCCTCAAAACATTCGTAATCAATCTGAGCTTGGTGGAGGGGGCTTGATGGATATTGGCTGCTATCCGATTTCCCTTTCGCGATTCATCTTTGATGAGGAACCCAACCGCGCCTTTGGAATTGCTGAATATGACTCCACACTCAACATAGATCGATTGACTTCTGCAACCTTGGAATTCCCTAATGGCAGTTCGACATTCACATGTTCTACGCAACTTAACCCTTACCAGCGCGTACACATTCATGGTACAGAGGGAAGAGTGGAAATAGAAATTCCCTTTAATGCCCCCATCGATCGACCATGTAAAGTCTGGCTGCAAACTGGTACTGAAATCAATGAAATTGAATTGGAAGTTTGCAACCAATACACAATTCAGGGAGACTTATTTTCCCAGGCAGTCCTCAATAACACGTCTATTCCGACTCCACTCGAAGATGCTGTTTCCAATATGAAAGTCATCGAAGCAGTTGTAGAAAGCAATCGCCTTGGAAGTTGGGTCAATTTATAAGAAAAGCTGCCAATAATAGTTTAAGCTGTCTGGCAGCTCCAACCTGTTTTGTTGACCTAAAAAATAACCGAACCCGGTTAATAGCGCATACAGAGAGTACTGCCCATCCATATTTATTTTTTGCAACTGGCCCCTGGTTTTCGAATCGCTGTTACACAGGTATCGATTATTTGGGAGCAAGGACCATGATCATATTTCTTCCGCTGGCCATCGCGGGAGATTGTTCGACTTTAGACAAATCAGAAAGTTGCTCCTGAATTTCCCCTAAGATCGTTCGCCCTAGTTCGTGATGTGCATTTTCGCGACCACGAAACATGATATTAAACTTGACCTTGTCCTTCTGTTCCAGAAATTTTCGGGCACTCTTCAGCTTAAATTCGATGTCATGCTTTCCAATTTTGGGACGCATCCGAATTTCTTTGAGTTGTACATGATGTTGTTTCGTGTTTTTGCTAGTCTTTTTTTTACGCTCATACTTCAGCTTCCCATAGTCCATAATTCGACAGACTGGGGGTTTTGCATCAGAGGCGACTTCAACCAGATCGAGATTTGCATCCATCGCCAACTTTAAAGCATCTGCTGTGGGAATCACTCCTAATTGTTCCCCGTCTTGATCAACGACCCTCACCGGACTAATCCGTATCTGGTCATTAAGTCTCTGCGTTGTTTCGATTGCTTATTTCTCCTTGTTATGTAAAAAAAGGGTTTTATGTTTTGCTCAACAGGAAATGAGAACTCCCAGCAAAACACACTTGCTTAATTATAGTCTCTATGAAAAAAAGAACATCTCCTTTGAGATGCTAATTACCACAGACCAGAATCTGGGAAGATCTTCTGGCTCAACTAGATTATTATATCTTAAGTTATCTCAATCCTGAAAGAGAGACAAGTAACGCAGATTCACTATTTTTGGCGAAATTCTGATGTTTGCCAAAAAAATCCCCGTTTTAAGGAGCTTCCATATCGATTTCGGAACCTGAATCCGTTCGCTGATTTAAGGATTGCCAGCTGGTGCTTTTTAAGGGAAATCTTTGTACCTCACCAGAAAAATCACTTAAATTTCGTCTTTTCACTTCCGGAAGTGGAACAGGTTTCCAACGAGGTCCAGAATCCCGGTAATTTTTGAATGGGTCATTTTCACCTGAGCTCCCTCTGGAGGGAAATTCTGGTGTCTGATTCTGACGAGCAGACCGTAATGTGGGAGCTTCTCCCTGTAAGTCCATCGGGCGAAAGTTGATCTCTGATTGACCAATTTTTTCTGGAGCGATTTGTGAATCGGAATCTTTCATACCAAGAATGCCAGGATTGGGATTCGACTGAAACTCATCTTTTAGTCCAGGAGGGGCGCTTTGGACCACATCTGTTTGCAGTGAAGTTTGATTGTCTGCCTGGACCGATTCCAAATTTTGAATTTGATGATTCGCATCAAATTCTTCTCTGAACTCGATCGATTGAATGTCGCCTTCAACAGGAGGGGCGGCGGCTTCACCCGTCGTTCCAGGCTCTGGTGGGATAAACTTCTCAGGAACCGGTTCAGGAGCAGGTTGCAGATTCTCTTCAGGTACTTCACCAGGTACTAATAATTGAGGATAAATTCCTTGACTTAGATTTCCGGTATAAGCAGGAGCATCAACAATTGTTCTTACACGACCACGTAAACGTTCCCGCTCTGCGGCGTCCATGTAAGCTTTTTCAGGCCAGCCCCCTTCTGAGAGATAAATGTTGTTGTAAGAGAGCAATGATCCTTTTTCAAACTGAACGTTTTTGATCGCCAGAGAGTATTCCACCAACGAGCGGTAGTAGCTTCCATCCGCTTCTGCCTGACGGCGTTGTGACTCTAACAGTAAGTCCAGAGTCGCATTATCAGAATCATAAGCAGCCTGCATTGCAGCTACTTCCTGTCTGGCAGCATGTCGACGGTTGAAGTTAGTTTGCAAAACGGCATACGCACGATCTACATCTGCAATAGCATTACTTAAACTTTGTACGATCGCTCGTTCCTGCTCATGCAGAATTGCTCGATCACGTGCTAACTGTAATTCTGCAAACCGCATCGCTGCATGCGCTTGTCTTTTTCCCAAAGGCACAGAGAGTTCAAGTCCTAACTGCCATTCCTGAAAATCGCCATCGAACAGATTATTAAGTGCTCCCTCGAATCGCCCGGTTTGTGTTCCCTCTTCCAGAAAGTTACGTCCGAAGCCACGCCAACGATAACGTCCAATCAGATCTAATTCGGGTTTCAAGAAATTTTTGTTTGCTTCCAGTTCGAGCTCTCGTTTTTTGATCTGCCATCGTTGTCGACGGATCTCTGGACGACGTTCCAGAGATTCAATTAAGGTTTCTTCCCAGTCAAACTCGACGCGGGCCAGAGAAGGCTCATCTGCAGGTCGGATTAAACGACCATCATTAATAGAAATTCCCATTAACATACGCAATCGACGCTCTGCAACATACACACCGTGATTGCTTTGAAAACTTCCACCCTGACTACCATTATTAGTATGTGTTCCATTCAATAACCGACCACTTAACGCATTTTCAACTTCAGCCTGATAACGGTAATACTGTTCGCGCGCCTGAGCTTCTTTTTCCGCTTCTCCACCTCGTCGACCATTAACATACAAAGCATGAACTCTTCGCCATGTTTCTAAAGCAGAATCACGAGCCATAATTTTTGCATCGAGATCTCGATAACCAAAATAGAGATCCCAATAGGCATTCTCGACATCGCTGACAAGATCTCGAACTGATATTTCAAATTCACCCAGACTGATATCCGTATTAATTCGGGCAATGATCACACCATTTACAACACCCGGTGTGTTACTGGGACCTGCCAGCTGATTGAAGTCAACTCCCCCCCCTCGTAACAATGGGTGACGAAATTCCATTTCAATGTTGTTCTGATAAGCGTGTGGAAATTGGTTACCGGGAGAGTTGTTTGCATCGTAATCAATATAATCTCGTAGGGTAAATTCCGTTCCGGTCATGGCTCGCTTTGTCAACTGAGCTTGAATGACCATCGCATCTTGTCTTAAAAGACGAGTTCCACCACCGAAGAAGACGTTGTTGAGCGCTTTATCGTTCTTTTCAAAGAACGTACTTGCCGAAAGCGTTGTATCATAAGCGCTGAGAGCACCCTCTACTCCATAACGAGGGTCAGACTCTACAATCGCAGCATCATATTTTGTATGAACGGCTGCTGGTGTATTTAAAGCAACTCCACCAACATCACCTAAGACTTTGGAATTCTGTAATGCCAAACGCACTACTTCCTCCAAAGAGAGTTCCCAATAATCTGGCGTTGTTGAACTGGAAAGTCTGGCTGGTGCCTGTGTACCAAAAGTGTCACTTTCTTCGATTTCATCTACATTAGGATATTCGATTTGAGTAAGTGCTTGTTGGTAGAGTTCCTCGCTTTCTACAAATTCTTCTTGTAGAGAAGTCTCCAGGAAACGGCTACATCCTGGGCCCAGCATTACAATTGCTGCTAACATAAGCACAATCCGGGCCATTAAACAGTTCATTGATTAACCTTGGTCAAATTGGACCATTAATTAAAAAGCTATACACTCTCTCAACTCATCGGCATTAGACCACGTCCCCCCAAAGCAAATTTTCGATACATTCATAACATTCCGCATAATCGGACAATCAGAATATTCCCCCAAACAACCACAAACCACTTATTCATTGCTTTTCTCCCAAAATACACCACGAATAGGCACTCAATCTTGCAATACTGGGTCAAGTAGGAAATTTACACAGAAATAAAAACTATACATGAATTTCTTTGATAAGCCTCTTCTCTTTTCAGGGGTCAATCAGAGTACATCGCCCGCAACTGTGATAGTATTAACGGCAGCTATGTAAGAACTTTAAAAGTTTGCCAAGCGACTGGCTGCCAAACACACGCCGAACCTTCATTTATTCGAATCGCATGACGACTGATGAATCCTCTTCGATAGAAGACATCTGGCAGGAGATTGAAGCGCTCGTTCTCGGGCTGGCTCAACTCTCCAGAACAGGGATTTCGAGTCAAAAATTTTACTCGGAACTGCTGGATCGCGCCATGCGCGGCATGTCTGCTTCGGGTGGTCTCATCTGGATTCCTGATTCTACAGGCTCTCTAGAACTCCAAAGCTGCCTCGGATTAAACCCTGAATCAAATCCGGGCAAACCATTAAGCCAACAGTCGATTGAGCTACACCGGCTTCTACTGAGTGAAGTATTACAGGGGAACCAACCTGTAACAATTGGACCCCACTCGAGACTATCAGAGCAACATCAGGGAACGAATCCCACTGATGAAAATCTTATCCTGTGCCCCGTCGCGGTTGAGAATCATCCTGCTAGGCAGACTGGGATTTTGGAAATTGTTCATCATCCTCCGAAATCATACACAGCACAAGATGGTTTTCTGAGATTCATCAGTGCCTTATGTGAGCTTTCCGAGGATTACTGCCAGCATCAGCAATTGCAACGACTTCAAGAAATGGAAACTCTCTGGGATCAGTTTGAACGTTTCTCAGAACACGTCCACGTACATTTAAATTCTCAACAAACCGCATATATCATCGCCAATGAAGGAAGAACGTTAATTAACTGTGATCGACTCTCTGTTCTGCAACGAACCGGTAAAGAATACAACCTGATTGCGGCAAGTGGCGTGGATATAATTGAACGGCGATCAGAGTCTGTTCAACGTTTGGAAAGCTTGGTGGGTTGTATTCAATCCACAAACCGGGATTACTGGATCATGGAAGGAGGACAAAAATATCCTCCCCAGATTACAGAATCTTTACATGCCTATCTCGATCTGGCATCATCACGATCATTAATGATCATTCCACTGAAACATATTATCGAAGAACAGAAAAACGATGCGACAGAATCCAGCCAGGTGCAACATTCCACTTCAGAGCAACTTGTCCTGGGTGCGATCGTAGTAGAGCAATTTCATGATCTCGAATCCGACAATACATTGCTCAATCGTGCACTAGCCGTTTCACGTCATGGGGGGACTGCTTTATATAATGCATTACAGCATGAAAGCTTTCCTTTTTTTACTGTCTTGAAACACTGGTCGTATTCACCGATTCGCAAGAAAAATATGACATGGCGGAATGCCATTACCGGTATGGTTATTCTCACACTAATATGCGCCGTTTTGATTTTGACTCCCGCGGACTTTATGATTGAAGGTTCCGGAACACTCCAACCTGTTGACCAGCAAAATATTTTTGCTACCGCAGATGGAACCGTTGATGAAATACTCGTTCATCAGGGAGAACAAATTCTAGCAGGTGACACTCTGATTATTTTAAGAGATTCTGATTTAGAATTGGAATTCAGTCGTGTGAGAGGTGAGATTCAAACAACACAAAAGCGATTAGCAGTAATTCAGGCAGCAAGATTAGATTTGAATCCCACTGATCTTAATGCATTACAAAAAGCAAATCGCCTGACTGCAGAACAAGAAGAATTGAATGAACGTCTCAAAAGCTTGAAAGAACAACTCGTCTTACTTAAAAATCAACAAGAAGCACTAAAACTAAAAAGTCCGATTAGCGGTGAGGTATTGACCTGGGATTTACAAGAAAAATTACTGGCACGACCAGTGCAACGTGGGCAAAGACTATTAACGGTTGCTGATCTGAAAGGCCCTTGGGTTTTAAAAATGCAAGTGCTCGATTCGGAAATCGGTCACGTGCTCGAAGCCCATCAACAAAATCAGAACCCTCTCCCCGTTTCGTTTCTGCTGTTAACCGATCCAGGCCAAACCTATCAAGGAACTATAGAAAAAATCGCAGCGACAGCTGAAACGAACGAAGAAGGAATTCCAACAGTACAAGTTACAGTAGAACTGGATCATGAATCAATTACGGGCTTGAGGCCAGGTGCTTCGGTTCTCCCACAAATCGACTGTGGAAAGCGTTCTTTAGGATATGTCTGGTTCAGACGATTAATCGAAACCATTCAAAGGGAAGTGTTGTTCTTTTAACAAATCAGTATTTCATTTATTTGGTGGGATTCTCATACCAGAAAACTCCCAGGCCTTTCTTCTGATCCCGTTCCTCACAGGAAATCACATCCAAATCACCATCTTCGTCGAGATCAAGTAATTCAATTCGATCATATTTGATACCTCGCGGCCCGCTGATTTCGTGAGTCGTCCATTTAAGACCTGTACCACTTTTAGAATAACTCATCCAGAACATGCCGGATTTTGGTGGATCTGCCTTTCCACAACTGATGACGACATCTGGCTGTCCATCAAGATTGATATCACCTACTGTAACGGCTTTTCCATGCCCTGTATTTACGGGAAAAGGAAAGGCTATTTTTTTCCACTTGCGACCACTCTGATCCAGCCGACGAAACCAAAGTAATTCATCGGGAATACGTGTCACTACCAGAATATCCTTCCACCCATCTTGATCAAGATCAGCAACGTGAGCGAACATCACTTCCCGATCTTTACCACCCACCCAATGATTCTTCCATTTGGAAGATTTTGATACATTCAGAACTCCGGGATTCTCCAGCCAGCGACAGCCTCTCATCTTTCCTTTTCGATCAGTTGTTAAAAGATCTACATCACCATCACCATCCATGTCGAGTACAATGAATGACATAATCCATCCCGCAGGTGATAATGGTCTCCAGTGATAACCCGAGAGATCGCGCGGGTTTTTGCCTGCCTGATACCAGCCAATTTGTGCCCCCTTCCCTTTACCAGCGGCAACCAATTCTAACCCCGGCTTATTATCTATTTGTGCAGAGGTCGCAAACATCCACATCATTTTTTTCCTTGAAGCAGGTAATACTTCTTGCTGCCATGGTTTTTTAAATGGTTGATTATTCGAGGCCCAGTGCACAAAAATTGTCTGACTTTTGCCCTCACAGCAGCTAATGACTTCTTGTCGGCCATCATGATCCAGGTCAATCCAGGCAGCATCTTCAACCTGAGGAGTTTTTCCCACAGTAATTTTAGGCCAGAGCTCTTTCACTTTCGCCGGGCCTGGGTTGCGATAAATTCGGGTCAGGTTTCCTTCTTCCCAACCGGTGGCGATATCTGGCAAACCATCTTGGTCTGCATCCGTCAGTTTGACTCCATCTGCGCCTCGGGAAGACTGATCAATCGCATGATAAACCCACGGCTTTCCTCTTAGCGAATCGTCTGCGAATACATTTTCTGTAAAAAGAGTAATCAAAATGAAAAATATCCCGCTCAGATGTTTGTTTTCACAGCACATTGACGGAACCTTTCTTAATAATTTCGGAGTGATAATCAAATATTATCTAATATCCAGTACCTGGATCGAAACCACAATGGTAGTTCGTATCCCAAGTATTTTTTGCGAAAGTAAGCAATCATTGACAACAACATAACCCTCGATGAAATAAAGGATTTCTGGATTTTTTTGATAACAGAAAGCAGTAAATCCCGTAAGTCTTCGATAACCCCGTCATTCAGAATAATCGATAAAGTTTCTCTCGTAAGATTGCCGATCATCCTTAGGTACAGGCGATTGTACAATCTGTGATGCATGCCATCATAGAAACTACTGTGACAAAGGAATGTCACATTCAAAAGGGGGAGGAATCTGCGGATGCGCGCAGCTTTTGTGTGTATAGTCTTGACTCAGCTAACAATAGTAGGCTCAGGCTGCCAGTGCTTTAAAGCCAGCAATCTCTACTATAACCTGATCGATGATGTGAGCGACACACAAATCTATGCAGACCGTTTCTATCGTCCTACATGGGACCTCACGCGCATTGGTAAACCTGACTGGTGTTCTTCTCGGTTTAATCGTTGGTGGTGTAAGTGCTGTAGTGATTGCCGCCCACATTATATAAGCCCAGAACCAGTTACGGACTACAACAACTACCAATATAACGAGAGTGAAACTCCTGGTGAGTTAACTCCTCTTCCTGATTCTTCAATGTATGTGCCACCTGATCCATCTCCAGGTGAAACTCCAACAGAGCCGGTTCCCGAGGCGGGGCCCCATTTAGTCCCCTCAACCAGTGAGCCGTCGAGTTAGAAAATTACCCGTTCAGAACAGGCGCATGACCTAAGCAACATCTGTTGATAGTGGAAAGAAACAGGTTTAAATATGTTTAAAATGGAGATGACACAAGTGGTTCAGCGACTGACGATCCTGCTCATTAGTGTGATAAGTTCCATCCCTGTCTCAATCTCATCAGCACAAGAATTGAATTCAGAAGACCGCGACGGCCAGAGCCCGGCCCTGACGAAGTCGGCTGCCAGTCAGTATCTTTTAAAAGACACTGACCGGCAGCTGACAAAATTTCAACAGGAACAAAAACCAGCCCATCCGAGTCACAATGTTCCGAATGAAGAAGATCTTATTTCCTTGCTTAGTAAAGGCTCTTCCACTCGTTTTGCGAGAAGATCAGCCCGTTCACAGCTTCCATTGGATAAGCTCACACCTGCCAATCGAATCAATGCCGAGTATGTTCTCAAAGACATCAGCATGTTTCGCATTTTGCCAAAAATTCAATTTGATGTAAATCATTCAGCATATGCCTTCTTTATTGCTCATCCTGATGTGGTTGTGAGTATTTGGAGAGATATGAAAATATCCGATTTTCAAATGTGGCAAACAGGTCCCACATCCTACGAAATTGACGCAGGTGATGGAACGATTGGAACTTTGGAAGTCATACATCAAACCCCTACCGAAACAATGGTGCTTTGCTCCGGTGTCTATAAAAGCCCGCTGTTAGCAAAACCGATTGCCGCCAAAGCACTGCTTTATTTGGAAACTGAGTATCAACCTGGTAACGGTAAAACCAAAACTTCAGTTTCGCATCAAGCCTCAATGTATGTTTCATTTCCTTCGCAGACGGTAGAAGTGGCGGCAAAGATTCTGGCCCCCGTCAGCAATGTGATTCTTGACCGAAATTTTAAAGAAATTTCAATCTTTATGCACATGATGTCGCTCGCAATGGAACGACAACCCGGCTGGGTAGAACGAATGGCAAACCGGCTCGAAGGAGTTCTTCCCGTTCGACGTCCCCAATTACTCAAGGTGGCAGCCCGTGTCTATATTGATGGGCAGCAACGGCGAAAACCGACTAAAGCCAATCCACTTCAATCACCCCAGCCCATTAACGTACTTTCACGAAGTAATGCCAAAGCTCCACGTAAATTACCAGACAACCTTCGTGTTCAACCAGTGAACCGTGCTCAAAGTCCGATGTAGGCACACCACTTTCGTCTCTTAAGACAACTAGAGGGACACCTGCTTTCTCTGATCCGTTGGCTATCTTCTTGGTGCGCGTTTCTTATTACGAGGCCGCAACACAAAACCAATGATGCTTAACACAACGATCAAGGGAACGGCTATTTTAGGTCTGAGGGCAACTCCCACAATTGCCAGAATCAGCCCCACAAAAATCCAGGGAGACACGTTCGCCCAGGCAGCATCACGTTTTTTGGATGGTAATGCAAACCAAAACGCAAACATGAGTAACCCTACACGCATAAAGGCGCCAGTAGCTGCCTCTTTCTGAGCAAACTGTTCAACGGTGATCTGCCACTCCAAAATACCAGCCACAATCAAGCAAATAGCCGCAATCACTCCAACCAAAAGTCGATTAATGGGAATTTTTTCACCTGACATGACTTTAAGCAATCACTTTCTTCCAGGTCGGGTTCGTTGATTGAGAAAGGCACCTAATGCTAAGTGATAAGGGTCAGTCGTTCGGAATTTGAGGTAATCTACATTCACAGATCCGCATTGTCGTGACAAAGTCTCGCAAAACTCCTGATACTGTTCTAGATAACGTGCACGTAACTGGTGAGGATCTACCAATTGACGATGACCTGCTTGTTCTAAACTACGAAATTGCGTCGGTTTACTGAAGGGAAAATCTTCTTCTTCAGGTGCCACAACTTGAAATAAGAGCACTTCATGACGAGCATGTCGCAATTGCTTTAAAGTGGTTGTGAGTGCCTCAGGCTCATCAAAACAATCGGAAATCAAAACCACTAAACTTCTGCGTTTGATTAATGGAAGAACCTGATTTAAAGCAGCTGAAATCCCAGTTTCTTTACCAGGCTTTGACTGCTCCAGGATTTCCAGCATTTGGCCAAAGTTTTTGGGGTTTGCTGAAGGCTCAATGAAATCACGTTGTCCCGTATCAAACGTAATTAACCCAGTGGCATCTCGCTGACCTAGTAATAAATATCCAAAGGCCGCCGCGAGTTGACGCGCATATTCAAATTTACTTAAGGTCTTACCCGAATAAGCCATACTCCCCGAACAATCGAGTAATAAATAACATCGCAAATTTGTCTCATCTTCGAACTCTTTAACGTAATACTTTCCCGTTTTTCCGTATGCGCGCCAGTCGATATGCCTAATTTCGTCGCCAGGGTAATACTGACGATGTTCCACAAATTCCACGCTCGCCCCTTTAAAAGGGCTTTTGTGCTGCCCCATCATGAAACCTTCTACAACCAGCCGCGTGACGACATCCAATTTGCCAAATCGTGCCAGCGCTGTCGGGTCAGAAAGAGGAGCATTTTTTGATAGCATTTCGTTGTGTTTCACTAAAAAATTTGTGATTACAAAAGTGAAAGCGCAGAGAGCGATCTCTCTACGCTTTCATTTCAGTTGACTTAATCTGATTTTAACTAATCAAGTTCCTTAATAAATACGTTTCGGAAATAGAGTGTATTACCATGATTTTGTAATTCAATCTGTCCTGTCTCGTAAATGGGTTTATCGCGTTCCCAATAATTTTCCAAAACTGTGTCCGTAACCAACTTACCATTTAATTTGACAGTCACTTTGTCACCAACCATTTTAATGTAGAACGTGTTCCATTCTCCCACTGGATTATCAGCAGTCACTAAAGGTTTACTGGGATTTTTTTTATTGTTGTATAGCCCGCCTGAACCAACACCTTTAGCAGCTTTCGTTGCAGGATCCCATATCTGAACCTGGGGTGAACCGCGTAGATAAATTCCACTGTCCCCATCTTTTTTGATTTTCCAGTCTACCAGCATTTCAAAGTTTTTGTAGTCTTTATCAGTACACAGGCTCTGGCCTTTTCCATCAAAGACAAGCACGCCATCAACCACTTTCCAGTGTTCCCGCATGCTTTGATCCGCCTTCTTTTGTGCCTCAGCTAACTCTTCAGGACTCATTTTAGCACGTGTCTTGGGGCTGCCCACCAAACCCTTCCACCCAGATAAGTCCTTACCATTAAATAACGCTTTATACCCTTTGGGAGGCATATTCAGTTTTTGTTCACCGGCTACTGCTAAATTGAGAGTTGAAATTGTCATGATCATTGTTAATAGCGTTGTCACTCGTTTCAAAGATGTCATAGTCATCGCCTTTATTCAAGATTAGTATAGTTATTTTCCTGCATAGCAATTTCCTGGCTCAAATAGGAAACGCATTTCCTATCGGAAGTTACTTAATTATCGAAAGGAATTCTCTCCACATCAAGCCAGTCCTCATTGATTTCGAACCTTTCGGTTAAACTCTCCCGCTTTCTCAATTGCCGATTTGCGATTGCTCTTCGAGGAGATTAGAATAAATTCTAAACCACACATTTGATGATTCCTACGATTCCCACCTTTAGTTCTAATGAGAAAGCCACACCATGAGACGATATCTCTACGGAATGCTTTGTATCCTTTTGCTATTCTGCTCTGCGAAACAATTATCTGCTGCTTCCAAGCAGAAAAATGTCCTGGTGATCGTTGTCGATGATCAGGGCTTTCAAGCTGGTTGTTATGGAAACAAAGTCATCAAAACACCGGGTATCGATATGCTGGCCGCATCGGGAACTCGGTTTACCCGCGCCCATTGTACAACGGCCAGTTGCTCCGCCAGTCGTTCGGTGATCATGACAGGTTTATATAATCATGCCACCGGACACTACGGTCATGCCCATGGTTATAATCACTTCAGTACTTATGCCACCGTCAAATCACTGCCAATCCTACTTGAGGAAGCTGGTTACCGAACATGCTCCATTGGAAAATATCACCTGGCTCCAAAATATGTTTATGAATTTCAGGAATACCGTAATAAAGGTGTGCAGGGAAATCGTAACTCGGCAGTCATGGCGGCCAATGCAAAAGAGTGGATCATGGAAAAAGACGACCGACCGTTCTTTCTCTATTATTGTAGTAGCGATCCCCATCGTGGAGGAGGCCCGGATGGTTATTCCAATTTCAATAATGACCCCGATCATTACCCAGGCGTGACTCCCATAAAATACAAACCGGAACAAATTCAAGTGCCACCCTGGCTACCCAACCATCAGGAAGTCAAAGAGGAACTGGCTGAATACTATCAAGCAATTTCTCGGCTCGATCAGGGCGTGGTTTCTTTGATTAATACGTTAAAAGAAACGGGACACTGGGAGGACACACTCGTCATGTTCCTGAGCGATAATGGTCCTCCGTTTCCTGGCGCAAAGACAAATCTTTATCAACCCGGGATGAATTTACCATTGATTGTCCGCGATCCCAGTCAGCCCAAGCAGGGAATTACAACTGATGCGAGGGTCTCTTGGGCCGACCTGACACCGACAATTCTGGATTATTGCAACGTGACACCGAAACCAGTTCCCCGACTTCGCACTGTTGAAAATAATGGCAAACGAGTTCAAGGAAAAGGAAAACCTGTTCCTTACCAGTTTCATGGACGCTCGTTTCTGAGCGCACTTGGAAAAGAACACGCGCCTGATTTCGACGAAAATTATGCTTCACATACCTTTCATGAAATCACAATGTATTATCCGATGCGGGTGATTTTGAGTGGTAAATATAAATACATTTTCAACATTGCCCATGAACTGCCTTACCCTTTTGCGTCCGATTTATATCGATCTCCTACCTGGCAGGGCGTTTTAAAACGGGGTGACAAAATGTTCGGTCAACGAACCGTTTACTCCTATATCCATCGTCCCAAACACGAACTTTATGATGTCGTCGCTGATCCCTTTGAATCGACAAATCTCGCCTTTGAACCTGAACACCAGGAAAGGCTGATCCAAATGCAGGAAAAGCTTAAAACGTGGCAGAAAAAAACCAAAGATCCCTGGTTTCTAAAGTGGGAATATGAATGATTACTCCTAAGTTAGGGGCCGATTCTGCGTTCTTCCCATTGAATTCAGGGATTTTGCTGAAAGTTACTCGACGAAAGGGTCGATCCTCACTATAATTACAAGATATGGTAACGGTATGCCTTTACTATATTTAGGGCCTTTGAACGTTAAAGTAATGTCGGAAACGACTATTACTGACATCTCATTCTGCTCTTAATGATTTACTTATGTCCTGATGACAGGACCCATAGCGCGGGGTGGAGCAGCCCGGTAGCTCGCGAGGCTCATAACCTCGAGGTCGCAGGTTCGAATCCTGTCCCCGCCACTTATTAAAAACCTTGATGTAATTCATCTTACATCAAGGTTTTTCTTTTGCACCAGATTCCATAAGAAGACAAATACGACTTCCTCTGAAATCCCCATAATTAGTCTTGTAAATCATAAAATCGATAATAAATGCAAGAATCAGTGTGTGTTAGTAGGAGAATTGTCTTGTGCCCCTTTTTGGAGCAAGTATCCAATGGCGGCGCTGTTCTTACTGATTCGAGCAGCCACCAAGGGAGTGATGCCCTGTTTGTCAGCTAAATCAATGGGCACTCCAGCGTCCAAGAGAAGATCAATCACTTCGAGTTGTCCCATCATGGCGGCGATATGTAAGGCACTCCTCTCTCCACTTAAGGCTACCGGATCAGCTCCTTCCTGGAGCAATAATTGCGCTGTTGGCAAGTCACCAGACCAGGCAGCATAATACAATGGGTAGTCACCATGTCCATTCGCCCTGTTCACATCAGCTCCCCATTCTAAAAGTAGCCGCACCATATCTTCATCACCGTTTTCCGCAGCCATCGTCAATGGACTATGTCCGGGAATTTTCACTCCCATTCCCCAGAGTTGAAGCGTTTCTACATCCATGCCGGTTTGTAGTGCGAACCGAGCTGAAACAATATCTCCCTTTCTTACCGCAAGCAGAAATGATCGTTGAGTCGGCCAGATGCACCAGAGGGAGAGCAGTACGATGGGAAAAAAGCTTGAAATTACTGCTATCATCGACAACCAGCAACACCGCGAGCGCCACATTGCCACTAAGCCGGTAAACAGGCCCACGAGAGTTAACAATATCGAAGCCGCGAATCCCAACCATCCGCAAAACCATGTTCGGCCATAAAAGGCAACGACACTTATCACAAAGGTGGCGGCCACAGTAGCCACGATTGAAATCACTTCCCAACCAGTCACCGTCCTATCAAGCATTCTTTCTGATGTCATCTTCTTTGCCCTGTTGCATCAGAATCGACCACCAACCCGACTTTTTCACTGTATCGTTAGATTCGGCAGTCCACACTCTTAAGGCGTCATAGGATCGCTAATATCACTCATTTTTTGATGAAATCGCAATAAAAGGATCTTTTATTTTTGAAAAATGACCGGAGCATTTTTTTGATGTTATGAGGAAGTCCTGTAACGTCTTAGATGACCACTCAGCCTTTATTTCCAAGTGTTTTCTTTGAACGGCTTGCCGTTCGTTGTCAAGATTTGGAAATGATGAAAGCCGGAATTCATGCCTGAGTAACGCCAGACTACTTTCTTGTCTCTTGTAACTTCAAATAGTTTTACCTGATTTCCCTTGGCCCGATAGCTTGAGATTACAGTATTGCCATTCGGTAATCTCTGGGCTCCACAGGCGTCGTTGAACAGTTTCTCTCCCAGATCTTGATTTATTACACTCCAGACGATTTTACCTTCGGCATCTGTCTCGATGATACGATTCCCATTCGTGCAGGCAATCAGCGTGTTTCCATTTTTCAAACGGATCGCTGTAAAGGGCCAGTCTCGTTTATCACGACCACGTTCGTCTGTCATGATGACTTGAATCACCTCACCGGTTTCCGGTTTGTATTCCTTGATGGCGAAGTCTAGTAAATGCGGCGCGATATAGTTTCCATTCGGAAGCATACGCAACATCCGGGTTTGCATATGTGCGTTTTTTCTTTGACATTGTAGGGGAGTCGTCTTGAGAACATCTCCCTTACGATTGATGACAATAGCGCGCGGCTCTGGACCCAACTCCGCAATAAGAAACGTGCCGTCTGGCAAGAGTTGTACCGTGCTCGTCTCTTTTTGGCGACCCTTGTACTGAAAAACTATCTTCTTTGTTTTGCGATCGACTTCAACAACACCGCCGTTAGGAAATCCTTTTGTCCCGTAGAGTGCCAGCAATACATTGCCATTTGGTAAAACCCATCCGTCACTCGCGGGCATGTTGAATTTCCATTCTACTTTCCCGTCCTCACCAATAATGACTGCCTTATTGGCTTTACCCATACCAAGAAACGAGTGCTGGATTATAGCCTCATCGCCAGCGTAACCAGTTGATGACAATGCAAAACATGTTACAGACAAAAAAGTGAGCAGTAACAACAGACCTGATAGAGACAAGTAGCTGGGATGATTAGATCGAATGAAGATTCTTTTTAGCATGAATTTCGAGCTCCGATTGATCAAAGGATAGTCTTAGTTGAAATCTTAGTCTAACCGGAAACCAGACTGTGGGCGATGTAACCCACCAATTTGGTCACCACAATCGCGATCATCTCATTCCCAGTAGTTACCTCACTCCCGGTCCAAACTTGCCATCGAGCCTTGCCACTTCAGTTTCTCATGCCTTAAGAGCAATCAAACAAACAAGTTAACACTTCATATTCTATTAGAGTTGCCTCTGAATCATTTTCTGCGGTGTTTAAGTTTTTCGCCTTCAAGAGTCCGTTCTGTAATCAGATTCACAGACTCGATTTTGGAAGACATCGATAATGCCGCTCTCTGAGTAGATAGGTATGAAGCCCTCCCTGTTTTGAATTACTCTGAAAGTCGGCAGGAAGTTCCGATTACAAAAACAAGGATGTGATCATGAATCAAAAATGGTGGTATTATGTTTTGAGTGTTTTGCTGATTATCGTAAGTTGCGTGGTGGGATGTGTGTATCCCTATGGTTCACCACCGGAAACCTATTCTGAACCATATGCTGATCCGGCGGCTGGAAGAATGATGTTTAGTCCTGATTTAGGTGGCTCTGGCTCTTCGCATGAAGCTCCTTCTCACACACCACAACCAGCTCCACGCTCAATGCCACAGGGATCAGGAGCGAGGTAATCACAAATCAATGACAAGACTTACAAGTATGTTTGAGATCTGATCTTGGCGAGATAGACTCAGCGAATACTTACTCGTAAGGCTAACGAACGGAGACTCAATGTGTTAAACAAAGAACTGTTTTCATACGGAGAGGCTGCCTTGGTCACTGATCCTGCTACATCGACTTTCAAAAAGCCCAATGAGACGAGTATCACTGATCTATCAAAAGTGACGGTGATTATTCCCGCTCTGAATGAAGAGACGTCTTTGCCTTTGGTCCTGAGTGACCTACCCGCGGTTGGTAACGTGATTGTCGTCGACAACGGATCGACAGACCAGACGGCTCAGATCGCCGCCGCGCATGGTGCTACTGTCTTTAATGAACCGAAGCGTGGCTATGGTGCAGCCTGTTTACACGGTCTGGAAGCGCTACGGCAGTTGATTAAGTCTGGTCAACAGGCTCCACAAGTCATCGTCTTCATTGACGCTGATTATAGTGATCATCCCGACTTGCTCCCCCTTCTTGCGTCACCGATTCTGAATAATGAAGTCGATTTCGTGCTCGGCTCACGGTTACTTGGTGAAAGAGAGCCCGGAGCAATGCCACCACAAAGCCTCTATGGCAACCAATTGGCATGTTTTTTGATGCGCACACTTTTCGGAAGTGAATATACTGACCTCGGTCCGTTTCGTGCTATCAACTATCGTGCATTACTTGACCTTCAAATGATTGACGACAACTTTGGATGGACTGTCGAAATGCAAATTAAAGCCACTCGCGCGCATCTCAGAACACGAGAGATTCCAGTTCCCTATCGGCGCCGCATTGGAAACAGCAAGATTAGTGGCACATTTTCCGGTACTGTGAAAGCAGGATCAAAAATTCTCTACTTAATTGGAAAGTACGGGTTGAAGCATTGAGTGATGCCGATAGTCGACGAACGAGAGCCATTAGGGAACGGCGCAATCTGTTTATTCTAGTCTTTTGTGGAATACTGTTGTGGTTAGTTTACACACTCATCGTCTCGCTGAGTGCCAGATTCTCCTATCAGCCCCCTGGCGTCACAAGACCCATCATTGAAGTTTTCTGTTTGTTCGCTGCCGCATTTGCCATTTATCTCATGGCGTTACGTGTAGCAATTCAGGCGGGACAGCATCGGCAGTTATTACCCGTGATTGGTCTGTTTGCATTTAGCATGCGATTACTACTGCTCTTTTCGGAACCAATTCAGGAAGTTGACATTTATCGCTACATGTGGGACGGTCAAGCCACAATGCACGGCGTGAGTCCGTTTCGGTATAGTCCTCTACAAGTTCTCAATAGTTCGGCACAGCAAACCCTTGCACCAGATCTATCACAACTTGTAACAGCCAGAGACTCATCACCGGCAAATGAGGCAATCCTGAATCGAGTTCATTTTGCCGAGTTATCAACTGTGTACCCACCTGTCAGTCAAACCATCTTTGCACTTGCTGCTCTGACTACTCCCTCACATTCTAGTCTCAGTACTCATCTGATTGTGATGAAGTCCTGGATTGTGCTGTTTGACATGGCCACAATCTGGGTGTTAATCCTGATCCTTGGATTCACTGCAAAACCAGTCGGCTGGTCGCTAGTCTATGCGTGGTGTCCACTGGTACTCAAAGAGTTCGCCAACAGCGGGCATCTGGATTCAATTGCTGTCTGCCTCACAACTCTTGCTGTCTACATGATGCTGCGTGCTTTTTATAGTTCTGTCGATCAGATGGCTGCCATCAAAAACTCGAAACAAACATCTTTGTTATGGGGTATAGCTGCATCAATGATTCTTGCCCTGGCTGTGGGAGCAAAACTGTATCCTATCATTCTATCACCACTTTTGATTCTTGTATCCGTGCAGAAGCTGGGTTGGTCACGGGCAACAATGGTGGCATTCGTATTTCTTCTGGTCTCAGCAGGCGTATGCTGGCCGATGGTTTCACAGAGTGTTTCTGAACCGAGACTCGCAGCCGAGGCTGATCGTCGCCCTCTCGATTCACAATCTTCAATGCCGCCAATTCCTAACACTGAGGAATCTATCAATTCCATCGATGGCAACGCGCCACAAGCTCACGGCGAAGGGCTCACGATGTTTCTGTCTCGCTGGAAAATGAACGACTTTCTTTTTTTACTCGTGAGCGAAAACCTGACTCCCCTGGTAGAGGTTCCCACTTCTCAACGTCCGTGGTTTATTATCACTTCGGAAAATTGGCGGCAGTCTATTGTAACACAACTGGCAGCATTGACATCTCTTAGTCAGGAACAGGTTCCTTTTGCATTATCGCGTACGTTTACTGCCATTGTGTTTTTGATACTTGCAAGTTACTTTTGTTGGCGCGCGATCCGAGCAAATGAAGTAACTCATTTTTTGGAAGGAATTTTTTTGACTCTTGCCTGGTTCTGGCTGTTACTCCCAACTCAAAATCCATGGTATTGGACCTGGGCAGTTCCCTTTCTCCCCTTTACCCGTAACCGGGCATGGCTGGCCCTGAGCGGCTTAACTCTAATGTATTACCTGCGATTCTGGCTGGGATATCATTGGCCTGACCCACCAATGCCTTTCACAAACTATTCAGGAGAACATTTTTTTGACTTCGTCGTAACTTGGCTTGAGTTCGGACCCTGGTTTGTCTGGCTCGCGATGAGCTGGGCAATGAAACGATGGTGGTTTCATAAATAAAACTCTGAATCGCAATTAGAGAAGCTCAGACCTTTTCATCTGCTTGCCAGTGGGAACTGACACAGTGAGCAAGGTGCAAGCGAGCTCTATGGAGACGCACCCAGAGGTTTGACTGTGTGATGTTTAGCTCAGCACAGATCTCTTCGGTACTCATTTCTTCCATCACACTCAACATAAAAGCATCCGCCTGAGGTTCAGGTATGTGTGAAAGACACTCGCGCACTATCTGCCATAATTCCTCGCTCTCTAATCGTCTTCGTGGTTCGACGGCCCATCTCTTAGCTCCCTGACGCCAGAAACCCGACTCATCGAATAACTGATTTTCGAGTTCTGCTTCATGACCATGATCAGACACCTGCTTCAAGCGAGAACGGGAACGAATATAATCCACAATCTTGCGTTTGAGGATGCCTAGTAACCAGGCGCGTTGAGAACCTAAACCCTGAAACTGACTCTGATGTTTAATACCCGCAAGAAATGTTTCCTGCAAACTTTCCTCAGCTGCACTTACATCTCTTAAACGAGAGAATGCATACCGATAGAGGTAATCGCTGTAGGCATCGACCCACTCTGATGGATCGAGTTTCTGTTCGCAGTTTATCACCAATTCCTCCACACCAGTAAACACTCTCGAAATACGAAAACTGCACTCTAATTTTCATTTCTTGATGAGTCTGTGAATTCGATTACATTTTCCATCTAAATAGAGGCATTTCGTAAGATGTACCATAAGTCCATACTAATAAGCCGTTTGGACTGACAACCCGCCGCGAGAAACCTTTCATTTTCTAGAAATCTGGAAAAACAGTGTAAGTAATAATGAAAAGCTCCGTCACCTGAAGGTGCTGAAAAAGGACAAAACCATCGAGACAACACTCATTGTTTTGAGAAGGGAATCATTATGTTATGGACGAAAGGAAGAGTCTTGAAAACGTTCAGTAAAGAAATCATTGCTGTTCTGGTCATTACTGTCGCAATTGCTATCGTGATGATCGTCAACAGTGGAAATGTGGCGGCGGCCTCGAAAGTTTATGTTGGTCAGAACGTCTCCTCTAATGCTCAAGTTTCAATGGACCAAATCGATCATTCCAGTTGGGACATACTGCTTAAGAAATACGTCGATCACAATGGCTATGTGAACTATAAAGCCTGGCATGCGTCGTCAGCAGATCAGAAAGCATTGACGGCTTATCTTAATCAACTGTCGAAAGCAAACCCCAAGCAACCTGCCAGAAATAATGCAAAACTTGCCTTCTGGATTAACGCTTATAATGCTGTCACAGTACATGGAATCTTACGAGAGTATCCCACATCGAGTATCAGAAACCATACTGCAAAAGTCATCGGTTATAACATCTGGAAGGACCTTCAACTTGTAGTAGGCGGACAGGCAATCTCTCTTGAAGGAATCGAGCACCAGATACTCCGCAAAATGAACGAACCGCGTATTCACTTTGCGATCGTTTGCGCGTCAGTTGGTTGCCCTCGTTTGTTAAATCAAGCCTACACCGCCAGTGAAGTAGAGAAACAACTTGACGTTAATACAAAAGACTTTTTCAGTCGACCACAAAACTTTCGCTTTGATCAGCAAAACAAACGGTTCTACCTGTCTTCGATTTTAAGTTGGTTCGGAACAGACTTTGGTGCCAATCAAGCGGTTCAATTGAAAACAATCGCTCCCTGGCTACCCGATCAAACGGCGCAGAATGCTGCGAGGCAAAACTCCGTTCGTATTTCATTTCTGGACTACAACTGGAAGTTGAACGATCAAGCAAATCTAGGACGAGTTGCCGGACGTCGTTGAGTTAGACAAGGATTGAGAACATCGGAAGCTCGATAGGAAGAAATTAACATTTAATGGATCGCTATGGAGCGTCTACTCCATGTTGAACTGCAAACAGGTCACACAGTTAATCTCGAAGTCCTTCATACAGCGACTCTCAATCAGAGAGCGGTTGAGTCTCTGGGTTCATGTGGGAATGTGTGGCACCTGCCGTTCGTTTCGTCGGCTACAGAATAAACTGCACAACACAATACGCGGCAAAATCACCGAGAGCGAAACCGACTCCGAGAATCAACTTTCAGAAACTGTGCGAGAGCGAATGAAGGCTGTTGTGAGGTCGCAATTGAAAGATGATTGAACAAACAATACCAAGACAAATTGATATGAAAAGTGAAATCATTACATCAGGACAGAGTCGTACTATACGAGGAATGAACAATGAAGCGATTGAGTATTGCGGCAATCATGTGTTTCTCCCTTTTTGGAATCTGGCTGGCACTGAAACCACCAGAAGCAGCCTCTGCTCAAAGTGGGTACCGCGGGGGAAGTAGTACCAGAGAGGGAAGCAACTCGCGCAGAGGGTTTCAGAAGACCCGTCCCTTCGAAGACCGATTCTGGAACTATCTGATATCACAAAAATATGAAAACTGGGCCCCCGTTCCTGGAAAAAACGATGGATTTTCGAAAGGGGAAAGCCCCCATGGCGCTTTCTTAAAAATGTATCTCAACCGAACAGCAGGGGGAAATCCAAAGCAACTTCCGAATGGTTCAATCCTGGTCAAAGAGAACTATGGTCCAGACCAGAAGACTTTAATGGCTGTAACGGTGATGTACCGCTCCAAAGGGTACAACCCCAATGGAGGAGACTGGTACTGGGCGAAATATAATCCTGATGGAACGATCGCCCGAAAAGGAAGTGTCAAGCTTGCGGGAAAAGTTCAAGGTTGCATTGCGTGCCACAGCGAGAGCGCGGAGGGGAATGACTTTGCCTTCTTCAATGATGGATCATAAAAATAACAAAACAGGACGAACAACCATTATTAGTTGCGATTGAGTAATGTGAGAATTTTTGTTTAGTTAAAACCCTGATGTAGTAAAATTCGCTACATCAGGGTTTTTCTTTTAAACCACGACGATTGATCCTCCGTTTGCCATTCCCTGTTCAGAGTCCAGTCGTTCTGTATAATCAGATACACTTGGAATTGTATCGTCCCTCATTGGAGAAAGCATGTTTGAATGGTTGGCCAGCCCTGAGGCTTGGATTGCGTTAGCGACATTAGCAACATTAGAAATCGTTCTGGGCATCGATAACATTATTTTCATTTCGATCCTCGTCGGTCGGCTCCCTGAAAAACAACGTGACCTCGCCAGAACATTGGGTATCAGTCTGGCAATGGTGGCACGACTGATTCTGCTGTTTTCTATTTCGTGGGTGATGGGGCTAACCGAACCCTGGTTTTCAGTTCTAGAACGTGAATTCTCCGGTCGCGATTTGATATTGATAGGCGGGGGTTTATTCCTGTTAGCTAAAGCAACACATGAAATCCATAACAGTCTGGAAGGTGTTTCTCGTCACGAATCAAAGTCACCTGTTGCAGCAAGTTTTGGAGGAGTTCTGATTCAGATTGGAGCGCTGGATATCATCTTCTCACTCGATTCTGTGATTACTGCCGTCGGTTTATCAGACCATGTTTCGATCATGGCGATTGCCATCGTGCTCTCAGTCGTAGTGATGCTTGTGGCTGCAAAACCAATTGGAGATTTTGTCGATAAACACCCCACGATTAAAATCCTGGCGCTCTCGTTTCTCATCCTGGTCGGTGTGACACTCATGGTAGAAGGTTTTGATGTCCACGTGCCTAAGGGCTACATCTATTTCGCTATGGCCTTCTCTGTTACTGTCGAAATGCTCAATCTACGGATGCGCAAAAACCAAGCCGAGCCGATTCATCTTCACAAACAAATGGGTGAAGATTAAATTGAGCCTGTGATCAGTCTTGATTGTGCTTATCACGATAAGAATTCGGAGTCATTCCCGCTGTACGTCTAAAGAAGTCACTGAAACTGGCAGCATGGCTCATGCCAATGAGATGAGCTATTCGTTCCAGAGTGAAATCGGTTGTCTGCAGGAGTTCACACGCACGGTTAAAGCGAACGCGACGAATCTCTTCAGTGACGGGGCTACCCGTCTGTTCTTTGAACTCAATTTGGAATGTGCGCAAGGGAATATGAACATGATCGGCAACATCAACGACACGAATTCCTTCGCAAGCATGTCGTCGAATGTACTCCTTGGCACGGTCAATATCAGTCACAGGAGCCCGCCGCTGTCCAACCGTTGATTCGCGAACAGAAATCCGGTCGGCGGGAACCAGAACGGTTTTTCGGGCCAGACGTTTACCCTCAATCATCCGCATCAATAAACGTGTAGACTCATACCCAATCTGAAAGCTTGGAGGATGAACACTGGTAATCGGAGTCGAAAAAAGGCGAGACGATTCCGAATCGTCCACTCCAATTAACGCAATATCTTCGGGAACTGAAAACCCGAGACTTTGAATCGCATTCAGAGTCGCAATCGCATAGTGGTCATTCAGAGTGACCACAACAGCTGGCTTTGGTAACTTGGCCAGCATTTTCAGCAGATCAGGTTCCGGTTCAATCAATTCCGCTTCTTTCGTATGAGAAATAGGAAGATAGGCTTCCATTTCACAAGCTCTAAAAGAAAAACCCTGTTCCTTACAAAACTGGGCTAATGAGTTCTGTCGATGTAACGAGCCATCTGAATTCTGGTATCCCACAAATCCAACATGACTGCGTCCAATACTACGAATATGGTTACCAGCAATTTCAGCAATCGACTGGGAATCGGTAAAGACACTGAGTACCCCACTGGCAGCCAGATCACCACAAGCCATTACAATGGGAACTTTACCACGCTTGAGCCAGTCGACGAGATAATCGATTTTGCTCGAACTGGCAACGACTCCATCAACACGACCAAGCCAGGGGGGAGTCGCGTGTTCATAATCTTCAACATGGTCTGACTCGAAAAGATAATCACAAAGCCGTAAATCAGGGTGCTCGTCGGCGAACTGTAATACTCCTTTAATCACGCGATGTGATCGTACGGAGGTACGCTCAAGAAAAAGCCCGATTGCGGTCATGTTGCGCCTCATTTAATCAAACCTGCACAATGATTAGTCATTAAAACCAGTATATCGACTGCTGCGCAAAATCGTAACAACTGTTGCGCAAAATATTAAAAGAGTAAATACAATTACTTATAAACCCCTAAGTGTTTAACGGACAGAATCTTACGCCTTACTCAAATAATCAGAAGGCAACAAGACGGTAGACAATCTACTTCTGATCTCAATTAACGGACTTGTTCTTGCAATTAACCAATTCATAATCTGACTCGTGTTTTTTTGAGTAGTTTTAACAATTTGAGATTTCTACTCACCTATCATCTTTTTCATTTCAGGAGGCCAGTTTCATGTTAAGTCCCCGACCAGGAAGATCACGTGGTTTCACGCTGATCGAGCTACTCGTTGTGATTGCAATTATTGCGGTCTTGATTGCCTTATTGTTACCTGCGGTCCAGCAGGCACGCGAAGCGGCCCGCCGTTCGAGTTGCAAGAATAATCTGAAACAGATTGGGTTGGCGATCCACAATTACTATGACACACACCGGGTTTTCCCAGGTAACATTACCGAAACAGCAGGCGATCAGCGTAATACTTCATGGATTACCTTGATCCTCCCATTTATGGATCAGGCTGCCGCTTATAACCAAATGATATTCTCAGGAACTGACTGGTCGATGCAAAGTGGTGCCAATCTCAATTGGCAAGTCATGGAACAATTACGTGTGAGTATTCTCAATTGCCCTTCATCACCTATGCCTAAAACACGATCACTGACAACAAACGGAGCAACTCAAGGAATTGGAGCACCAGCAGCATTTTCCGTTCAGACTGCAGACTATGCAGGTGTCTCTGGCGGATATCACCGACCGAATACTACAACTGTTCCACCTGGAGGAGTCTGGACGGGCTATGGGTGGGACCACAAAGTCGGAATTATTATCAATATGACATCCCAGACGGCAGCGATACGGATGGCGAATATTACAGACGGAACATCCAATACAATTATGGTAGGTGAGCACTCCAGCTACACAATTCGAGACTCAGATAAAGCGAAAGTAGATGCACGTCCTTCCGCTTGGGCAGGTGGCCCCTGGGCGGCAGGCCCAGCAACTTATGCCTGGCTCGGATGGTCAGCAAACGTAACGATTCCCCGTTATGGAATTAACTATAATGGTCCAGGTTACGGTCATGAAATTCCTTATGGCGGACATAATGGTTTTCGTTCCGAGCATACAGGGGGAGCTCATATTCTACTTGGAGACGGCGCCGTTCGCTTTGTGAGTGACAGTCTCGATTTCAACACACTGCTTGCGTTGTCTCAAACTGAAGATGGTATTCCGCTGGGAGAATTTTAAATCTTACGATCGCCAGAGAACCAGATAGCGAACTCTCTGGCGATCTTTCAGTAGATTACTACACAAAATCAAATGATTCTGGAAACAGAAAGGATCATACTATGAGTCGTATACAATCGATTGGCTTAATATTATTAGTCTTGAATCTCACTGGATGTGGTGATAGTGGTCCGGAGTTAGGAGTCGTAACAGGAGTTGTATTCGAAAACGGTTCTCCCATATCGGGCGCTATGATTGAATTCTTTCCTGAAGAAGGTATCACTTCGACTGGAATCACCGACGAAGAAGGGAAATATTCTCTTAAATACAATGACCGTGTCGGAGCCGTTGTAGGACGGCACTCGGTTCAGATTACGCCTGGCATGGCAGCAATCACAAACCCGGATTTAGAATCGAATCAAGAGGCTCCTCCGATGAAGTCTCCACCGAAGACCATTATTTTGCCAGAGAAAATTACAGTGGAATCTGGTAAAAATAATATTGATCTCAAACTGCCTGGAAAAAAGTAAGCGTTGGCAAATTATATGGCAATGTGTATTTAGCAATATTGTATTCTTCGCCTGCAAAGAATACAGCCTGACGACTGGCGGAACCTGCTTAAAATAGCAGATTCCGCTTTTCTATAGCCGTTCCTGAACTCAGAAGGACTATGGTGCTTGAACCGTTGGTTCGTTGTCTTTCCATTTTGTATTGGGTAATGGTTGTGTGACTTTTCCCGTAGCCGCCCATTCAGTTCCTCGCTGTAAAGTAATCTGGAAGCCGGTCCCTTGCAGGGCAACGGTATCATGCCCCAACGTGGTATGGAACACACGACCTTTTCCATAATCGACCGTCATCATAATCGGCTCGTGCTCACCGGTCCCTCGTTCACTCGGTTCGGAATAGGCGGTCGCTAACACAGTCACATTTTCTGCCGGGCCTCTTAACTTGCCATAGACTTCATCGGCAGGATGCATCCATTCTCGAGGTAACCCTTTGACAATGGGGTGCTCAGGCTTGCGAACTTTGACGACGACAGGAATCTTCGTGCCATGTGTCCCCCCCCTGCCAGGAGTTGTATCTTTAATCCATTTGTCACCACGTAAGCGCAACATGGGGCCCGAGGTTTCATCACGACCTCCCCAACCACCGACGGCAATCATTTTGTTATATGCGGGCCAATCCGAAAAAGAATTGTCGGCGGCATGAACGACGACAAAGCTGCCACCAGAAGAAACATATTTATCAAATGCCTGTTTAACTTCTTCAGGCCAACTCTGACCATTATAGTTACTGACGACTACGTCATACTTTTTGAAGTCAGGACGCCACTTTTTCCAAAGCGCAGGTGCTTCCTGTTGGATTTGTGCTGCTTTTGTTTTCCATTCCGCAAGCTGCTTCTCGTAGTTTTTCTGTTGGCCCTCACTCAGTTTCCCCTTTGGTTTGCGCGGCTTTCTGGGAGGGCTGGGAGGCGTGGTTGAGACTTCGACTTCAAAGCGACCGGAATTCTCCAGAATCTTTTTGAGCAACGGCGTGGTCTGTTGCCATTGATGATTATTCTGTCCATCGATCAAGAGGACTGACAGCTTTTTATCAGCTTTGTCTGCCGCAAGGCAATAAACAGGGCAGATTATAATAAGAATGCATAATTTCAACACTTGTGAAAGGGATGAGCGTTTCAACGGATATCTCCTCAGAACTGATTTCGATGATTTATGTGAATATGGTTCATCTATGTCGATCTACTAGATTAAACTAACGGTTCCTCCCAGCCAAGTCACTAAAAAACTCTCTTTTGAAGTCCGGCATGAATCAAAAATAATTAACCATACTTTAGAAATAGAACACCCTTTTGAATCGCTTTAGCTTATAGCCCTGTCTCCCTGCAAAAATATCCTTATAATGAAAATAGTTCATTTCTCCCCTTTCCACATTCGCGATAGATCAAATCAAGAGTTCTATTATGAAAAATGCAGTTATCATTACGGGAGGTGGACGCGGAATTGGCGCGGCGACATCGGTACTAGCCGCTCAAAAAGGATATTCAGTTTGTGTGAATTATCGCAGCAATGAAATGTCTGCCAATGACGTCGTCTCTGAAATCCAGAAAGCGGGTGGTGAAGCAATCGCCGTACAGGCAGATATTTCTGTCGAAGCTGACGTCGAACGATTATTTCAAATTGTCGACGATCAGCTGGGAACTTTGACGGCCTTGGTCAATAACGCAGGAATTCTCGAACAACAGATGAAAATGCAAACCATGACCCTTGATCGCTGGCAGCGCATCTTCAATACAAACGTGTTTGGCAGCTTTCTTTGTGCCCGTGCTGCGGTACCGAGAATGTCGCGATCTCGCGGAGGTCAAGGAGGCGCTATTGTCAATGTTTCCTCTTTGGCAGCATATACGGGTTCTCCCTTTGAGTACCTCGATTATGCTGCATCCAAAGGTGCACTGGATACATTCACCAAAGGACTGGCTAAGGAAGTCGCGGAAGAAGGGATTCGCGTGAATGCAGTGCGTCCGGGATTCATTGCAACAACAATGCACGCTGATGGAGGCGAACCGAATCGAATCGAACGTGTGAAAGCTCAGGTACCGATGAAACGAGGAGGAACTCCTCAGGAAGTTGCCAATGCGATCGTCTGGTTGTTATCGGAAGAAGCTTCCTTCACAACAGGTGCTTTTATTGATGTCGCAGGCGGACGATAAAAAAACAGGAGAACCCGAAAACGAATTCTCCTGGTTTGAATCTTGCACGTTTAAGCCTGGCTTAAAGTGTCTTGTCACCCTTCTTCCAGTTACAGGGAACATTTTCACCTGTCTGAAGTGCATCAAGTACTCGTAGAACTTCTTCAACATTTCGTCCTACGCTTAAGCCGTGGATTGCTAACCACTGGCAGACGCCTTCCGGATCAATCAGGAAAATACCGCGAACAGCGATCCCGGCATCATCCTTCAGAACACCATAATCCCTGGAAAGCTGATGTGTGCCATCAGCCAACATAGGATATTTCAGGCCTGCCAACTGAGGATCCGCGTCGCACCATCCCTTGTGTGAATACTTGCTATCTGTGCTGGCGGTCAGAACCTGGCAATTACGACTTTCGAATTCACCGAGTGCTTCATTGAACGCAACTAATTCGGTAGGACAAACAAATGTGAAGTCCAACGGATAGAAAAAGAGGCAAACCCATTTTCCTTTGTAGTCTTCCAGTTTGTAATCTTTGAATGAATCGCTGCTACGATCATAACCCTGCAAACAAAAATCAGGAGCGGGGTGCATTACTTGAGCTGTCATTTGACTTTACTTACCTTCAAAATATTGGTGAGAAAAAATAGTATTTGTTACAAAGACGCGGACTGGTTTACCATAAAATCAATCCGCGTCGTGAGCGTCTGTTTTAGAGACCGGCTTTAATCATTGCCAGTGAACCAGGTGACTTTTCAGGATCTTTCCCCTGAGTTCCAAAAGTCGTCAGATAAAGATTACCATCTTTATCAAAAGCAATGGCCGCAGGCTTATCGAGGGCAATAATTTTTTCGGCTGTCACTTTATCGCCATCAATTTTCAGTTCAAACAGGCCTCCCTTTTTGGTGTCCACCCAGGAGAAATCAGTCGCATATAACTTTTTGGTCTTGGGGCTATACGCTAAACCGGCGATATCACTTAGACCGGTTTTCAAACTTTTGTTGAGCTTTCCTGTAGCAGGATCATAGAACGTCAACAAAGCGTCGTTGGGGACATTCATTTCACCCATCTGACCAATCACAAGTTGTTTTCCGTCCGGAGAGAATGTAATGGCAACCGGTGCATCTACATTAGTAGCTTCCTTGGTTGCGATAGTGAGTTCCAAAGGCCCCGCTTTACCATCTTTGACAACAGATTTGGCTACCCAGCCCTTGGTGTCATCTCCGTTACAAGTAACAAAGATATTTCCACCACCAACGGCAACTCCATAAAAGTTACCTTCTCCTTTAGCAGTTTTATCTCCCGCTTTGATGGGCCCCAGAGTTTGTACGGCCGTATCTTCTTTCACCCACTTCGCCAGAGGTTTGTCACCAACTTTGTAGATTCGAACGAGTTCTGAACCGTCGGGACGGCTACCATCGCCGACAACCAAATGGTCTTTATTCAAAAATGCCAAGCCCAGAGGACCGATATTGTACTTCGGGCCTTTTCCATAAACATCGGTTGGGTAACCGGCAATTTCCAGATCAACGGTTTTGCCTTTGGAGTCATAGCGATAAACACCGTAACGACTGGCAACAAACACATGGCCAGTTCCATCTTGAATAGCAATCCCGCTCGGATTTTCCAGGTTAGTAACCAGAGTTTTGACAGTCACAGCAGGCTTTTTAGGCTCTTCTTTCTTTGGTGCTTCTTTTTTGGGAGCTGGTTTTTTTGCATCTTTCTTAGGATCTTCCTTTTTAGCAGCCTCTTTTTTAGGTTCTTCTTTTTTAGCGGCTCCTTTTTTCTCATCGCCTTTTTTATCACCTTTTTCATCGGCGATCAGCAGATTACTTCCAACGGTCAGGCATAACGCTGTAAGGCAGCATGCACTTGCTTTCAAGATTAGGTGTAAATTCCACTGCATGGTGTTCATCTTCCTTTGAAAAGGGGATTTTCAATTAGTAACTTTGTCTCGTCACACTCTGTTTTAAAACAAGCGACGAAACGCTATTTTGGTAGTTCAGGTGCTTTATGCTCAGGATATTTTGAACTGGCCAAACCTTCTTTCATGAAGGTCACCAAATCATTAACTTCCTGAGGGGATAAATTCAATTTGAAAATTTCTTCATCAAGAAATTCGTTAGGAACACCACCTTTATTATAGTGTTCTACGACTTCTTTCAAAGTCTGCATGCTGCCATCGTGCATATAAGGCGCAGATCGGGCAATATCTCGTAATGTTGGCGTTTTGAAACTTCCATGATCGCCTCCCAGTTTACTAATGGCTTTTCGCCCCGTATCTGGTTCTTTGGCATCTATTCCCACACCAATATTATGAAAGGCGTTGTCGGTAAAGTTCGGTCCCGCATGACAGGCACTACAGGAAGCTTTTCCGAAAAAGAGTTTCATACCCCGTTGCGCAGATTCGGAAAGGACCTTTTTGTCACCGGCTTTAAAGCGATCATAGGGAGCATCTCCCGAGAGAATCGTACGCTCATAGGTGGCAATTGCTTTGGCGATAGTATCAGCGGTAGCGTCAGAGCCAAAAACTTTTTGAAATTGTTTCTTATAACCGGGAATGGCATTAATGCGATCGACGGCTTCCTTCAGTGTCAGATTCATTTCGATCGGATTGGCGATGGGCCCTAACGCCTGCTCTTCTAATGAACCGGCACGACCATCCCAGAAATGAAACCGGTTATAGGCAGCGTTGATCACAGTGGGAGAATTACGGCCTCCTTTTTGCCCTTTGAAACCAGTCGCGAACTGATCTGCATTGCTGTATCCCTTCTCGGAAGCATGGCAACTGGCACACGAAATGGTGTTATCACGAGATAAACGTTTGTCGAAATACAGCTGTTTGCCCAATGCAATCTTTTCCGCCGTGGGGGGATTATCTTCAGGGAACTCGATTGGAGGCAAACCAGCGGGAACTTTGATTACCTCTTCTTCTGCCTGCACTCTGGAAATGCTGCACATGAGAACCAATATTAAGGCAACGCTCGCCAAAAATGCTTGCGTCACTCTGAAATGTTTTGCGACAGCCATCATTTCTCCTCAATATATATGGCGATATCCGTGTGGTCGGAAAGCAATGTCAGTGTTAAGTGACTCACAACCCTGTAAACTACCTAGCCACACTAGAATATCTTGAGTTAGAAAATCTACCTTAATTGTTTATTTTTAGTCGCTGCGCTCAGGACTGCAAGTCTCTACTAAGGCTGATTTGAACTGAAAATAAGAATTTCACACGATTTAAGGCTAAGAGGGCGGAAAGTGCCTACCCATAACAGAGATGTGTTAGCGATGTCGGTTCCAGGAAACCGCCAGTGGAATCGTGGCAAAAGGCGTTATGGCGAGTACGAGTACTGAGGAGAGAAATAGTCTGACGATGTTTTGATCTGTTTTCCAAAACCCCCAGAAAACCAAGGGCATCAACAGACAAAACACAACTGCGGCCCAGATCGTTGTAGAATTGATCAATTCTTTTCTGTGTGCATTCAAATAAGCGATAATTGTACCACTCCAAATGCAAAAGGTCAGCAACAGAAATGAACCATGCAGGAAGCCGGTCTTCATTGACTCCGGAATCAGAACGATGCCTGCAATAAATCCAGAAAACAAAAGGCCAAAAAAAGTAAATAACACACCGGCAGTAAACCGTTGGTGTCCTGTCCAAAATAGAGAAAGCGTATTCGCGATTCCTGCCCAGAATCCAACCAACACGAGAACCGGTAATGCAATAAAAAGCACTTTTGAATCATGATTGACGAACCAGTTCCAATTGCTACTGACGAGATCAAGTCCGTAATATAAAGCCGCTATGAAGTAGCTGACCAGGAAACTAAGCAGAGCGATTACGATTACCGTCAGCACAACACACTTGATCAAATTACGAACCAAAACCGCAGAGAAGTCCTGATCTGAGAGCGGGGCGATTGCCAGATAGCCTTTCATTTCAACCATATTCCGAGTTGAAAGTGCTTCTCCGAGGATCAAAAATAGCGAGATCGCAGAAAAAAACAAAAACATCATGGTAACCACCATGGGACTTTCGTTCGCAGTCTGATTCTCCATTCCCAAAGTATTATAATACGTGAATTGAACCAGATTCAGGATCAAGGCAATACTCCCTAAAAACAAAACCAGCAAGATCGCACGGCGACAGGAATCACGCCAATGCAATTGAGCCAGCGCACTGGATTTTGAAACGGGAATGTCATCGGTTTCGTTCAACGCTCCACTCGATAATTGGTTTAGCCAGGATTCAAAACGATTCCAGTGCAGACTGGGCTCAGCAGTACTAGAGCGAACTCGGGCAAACGACACAATGCCATACACCCACGCCACAACAAACACCAATTGTAGTATGACAAATTCTGAAAGTGTAACATTACTCCAGGGAACGATTTTCTCACTGAATCCGTGTGGATAATAGCGTGAAATGAACCACCAGAACATCGCAACAATCAAACCAATCCAGAACAATAATCGTCCGAAACCCCGTGCATGCAAATTCCAGTATGCACAATGCCCAACCATCATCAGAGTGGCAATGAATAGTGTTGGACCTAAGACAGGCCAATAATCGCTGAGCCAGTTTTCATCAAAAAAGACAAGCCGATAAAGTCCATTGGTTATGAGACTGAGAATTATAACGGTGCCAATTGTGATAAACATCAGACCGCTGGCAATCGAAGCCGAAGGAAGCGGAAGACCAAAGATGAATTTCTTGACGCCCTGTAACGCTTGTAAACAAACCGAGATAAAGACAAGCCATGAAGTTGCCAGAAACGCGAAATGAAAACTAAATGGTCGAAAGGCTCCACTCTCAATAGGCCCCTCAACGAGTAGAATCAAGCCTCGCAATGCCAGAGGGCCCAAGACGAGCAGGCTAACACCAAGAAAAGCGCCCCACCAGGCTCGTTTCACAAATGTTTGCGTCACCACATAAAACATATGCGTCATGGTTTCACCCAATTTTCACTCAAATACATTCGCATGTTTTGAATATCAACTAGCAGTTTTAAAAAGAGTTTTTAGCACCTTTATCGATGTCGATTCCAGGATAAAGCCAGTGGAATCGTAGCAAATGGGGCAATAATCAATACCAATAATGCTGGAATAAAGAAGATTCCTATAATGTCATCAATTCGAGAAAGATTCGGATGTTTAAAATAGCAGGTCAGAATTGAACTCACTAACCAGAGTAGACTGGCAATCACAGCCGTAGATGCTCTAATCCGTTTTTTTTGGTATGCAACCACATAGGCTGCAATTGTGCCTCCTACTATCAGAAACGGCAGGGTGAGTAAAACACCCGCAAAAATATAGCTGTAGATGACATTTGTGCGAAAAAACCGATTTGAAACACTGGCAAGTCCCATAAAAAGACTAAAGCCCCCGAAGAATACACCAATCATTGTGTAGTAAAACCAGGTCCGGCCTGTCCAAAGTATCGAAATCATGTTCGCCACTATGATCCAGAACCCGATTACCGTATAAATGGTGTATTTCACCCACAAACCAGCGAAAGCATTCCAGTTTAGATCTCCGTTAAAAATCTCTGGTCCTTCCAAAAACATGACTCCAGCATAACTAAGTATCAGGCCCCCTTGAATCAAGAGAAGTGTCAAGACACACGCTTTGATCATGTTCCAGAACAAAGTCGCATTAAAATCATTATCGGAAAGTGGTGACATCGCCAGAAAACGTTTCATTTCTGTTCGACCTGAGGCAGAAACCCCTTCTCCAATAAGTAGCGCGACGATAACAGCCGCAATGAAACTAAACACCATTGTGACGATCACAAAGCCTTCAACCTGTCGGCTAAGGCTCGTTCCAAACTCTGCTCTAGACGTCAGGTTAACGGCTAACACAGAAATCATGAACAAGGTTCCTCCAATGATCACAGCACGATGACACGAATCGCGCCAATGCAAACGAGCTAATGAGGTCCGCTTAGAAAGAGGAATCGGTGTGCTTTCAGGGATGGCTCCGGTGAGTAAGGCGTTCCACCAGACCTGCATTTGCTGCCACTGCGGGCTGGGAACTGCGATGCCAGACCGAACTTTGGCAAACGCGCGGGTTCCCTGATACCAGGCCGCTACGCTCACCAGTTGTAACGTGATGAACTCCCAAAGCGTCACGTGACTCCAGGGAACAATCTTTGCTTGATATCCGTTGGGATAATAACGTGAGATGAACCACCAGAACATCACGACAATCAAAGTAATCCAGAAAGCGACTCGTGTAAAACTAGGTGCATAGAGACTCCAGAAAATGTAATGCCCCACCAAAATCAATGTGGTAATAAACAGCAATGGCCCCAGCAGTGGCCAATAATCGGCGAGCCAGTTTTCATCAAAAAATAGTACTCGATAGGCACCATTCGTCACTAGTTGCAATACAATCACCAAGACCACTGTCGCCAACATCAGCCATGTGGCAATCACTTTCGAAGGAACCGGCAATCCCAGGCAGATCTTTTGGCATCCCGTCAACGCATGCAAACAAACCGCGAGAAAGATTATCCAGGAGACTCCCAGGTAAGCAAAGTGATAAGCAAACATATCCTGTTTGCGATAATCGAAATTCAATCCCTGTAACCGAGTAATGATCAGAAACAGCAATGGACCTGATACCAACGTTCCCACTGCAAGCAGAGCACCAAATCGCGCCCGTTTACAGAAATCTTTTGTCGTTACATACAAGGCGGATTTCATAAGTTACACTCCGATCTCCTCTTTTCATTCATAAACTTCATCAATTTGCAGAAGATCGTTCGACCGATTTCATTCGAGCTACAAAGATTTCTTCCAACGTTGGTGCTCCCTGCTCCAAAATTTCGCAGTGCATTGCTTCCAACTCTGCTTCGAGTTCCTTTTTCTGTCCATTACATACGATCTTCCATTCTCGACCTGAACCCGACCAGGTGAGCGCACCTGTTAACTGCGGAAAATAGGGCTGTGGTTCCGGGAAGCTGACCGTGAGCTGATAGTGCGAAACCAGGACCTGATCCAAAGGACTTGCCAGCAAAATACGTCCCTGATCGAGAATGGCAATCTGATCCGAAACACGTTGCACTTCATCTAAAAGATGAGAGGAAAACAAGACCGTGCGTCCCTCATCCACGACCGTGCGAATGATGGCATCCAGAATATCTTTGCGAACGACCGGATCGAGGCCCGAAGATGGTTCGTCGAGTACCAGTAATGGTGGTCGATGTGCCAGTGCCAGTAGCAATCCGGCCCGTGCTTTTTGTCCCCGTGATAACGTAGGCACTTTTTGATTCAGAGTCAGTTCGAACATGTTTCGAAGTTCTTCGGCATAGACCGGATCCCATTTTGGATAGAAGGCACGGGTAAATTCGAACAATTCTCGAATCGACATCCATGTGGGAAGATCCCTGTTTTCTGAAAGATGTCCAATACGTCCCAGAACGCCGGGAGGATCTGCTACAGGGTCTAAACCAAATACACGTACGACGCCTTGTTGTGGCTTCAGAAATCCTAAAACATGTTTTAACATCGTTGTCTTACCGGCGCCATTTTCTCCCACCAATCCGAAGACGCAACCTTCAGGAACCGATAGATTGACTTCAGACA
Organism: Gimesia aquarii; assembly: GCF_007748175.1. Classification (NCBI taxonomy): domain Bacteria; kingdom Pseudomonadati; phylum Planctomycetota; class Planctomycetia; order Planctomycetales; family Planctomycetaceae; genus Gimesia; species Gimesia aquarii. Next base: position 559,642 of record NZ_CP037422.1, on the reverse strand, counting down.
ATGCCTGTTTTTTCCCAAAGCGACGGCTCAAATTTTGAATTTCAATAACATGCTCGGTCATTTTACACCCTCTTTGTGTGAATCAAATTTCTGGCTACGCTGACGTAGTAGCTTCAGTAGTGTTTCTTCATCGACTCCTAATTGACGTGATTCCGTCAGTAGAGCATCCATACGCTCATTGAGAATACGGCGTTTTTCTTTGTTTGATAGGGGGGAAACACCGTTCGAAATGAAAACGCCGGCACCGCGTTTTGAGATCACGACTCCTTCCGCTTCCAGCTCACGGTAAGCCCGTGCCACCGTATTCGGAGTGATTGTTAATTGCTGTGCAAGACCGCGCACAGAAGGGAGCTGCTCATGTGGTTCCAAACGCCCGGAAGCAACCAGAAACTTGATCTGATTCGTTACCTGCTGGTAATAGGGAGTACCATCCGCTTCTGATAATTGAATCTGCATTTAATCTCCTCACAATCAACTGTATCAACACAGTAATACAGTTGACTGTCGATGTCAACAACTTTTTTCGATTAATTTTTAATTCTACAATGCTTGCATTAATGACTTTGAAATATGATTCGAAACATCCTTGCGTATGCACCCTGATCTGTTCAGAATAAAAAAGACGAATGACTCGCTTTCTTATAGAACATCTCTACGAAAGTCATCCCTAATGCACAATTCAGCTAAATCCTTGCATCTAATGCTGCTCGCCTTACTGCTCTGCCCTGCTCTTTCTTTACGTACTGCATCTGCACATAAACCAAATGTGTTGTTCATCGCTGCAGATGATTTGCGGTGTGATCTGGCCTGCTACGGTCACCCTTTAGCCAAAACTCCCTACCTGGATCAACTGGCAAAACGTGGTGTTCTTTTCAAGCAAGCCTACTGCCAGCAGGCGTTATGCAATCCGTCACGGGCTTCAATCATGACCGGTCGCAGACCAGACTCTTTAAAAATATGGGATTTGCCAACCCATTTTCGCGAAGTCAAACCAGAGATTGTCACACTACCTCAGTTATTCAAACAACAGGGATATTTCACACAGAACATCGGAAAAATTTTCCACAACTGGAGGCAGAATATTCAAGGGGATCCGGCATCATGGTCTGTGCCTGCAGTCATGCATTATGCAACTCATGGCAGTGACAAACCGATTATCAGCAAAAACGAAGAGCTGCCTGTGAATCTGGCCAAAGTACTAAAAACGGAACGTCGCGATGTACCTGACTCTGCTTACTTCGATGGGCGCATCGCTGATCTTGCCGTTAGTGCCTTACAGGAACTCAAAAAGAAGGAGATGCCTTTCTTCTTAGCGGTTGGATTCTGGAAACCACATTTGCCCTTTAATCCTCCGGAAAAATACTGGAAGCTTTATGATCGGAGTCCGATTACTGCTCCTAAAAATCCCACGCCGCCCAAAAATGTTCCCCAAGTTGCCTTGCATAATGGCCGTGAACTGCTGGGAACGAAAGGTAGAAAGTTAACGACAAAAGAAGTCATCGAACTACGCAAAGGCTATCTGGCAGGGATCAGTTACCTTGATGCCCAAGTAGGGAAAGTCATTGATGAACTTGATCGGCTGGGGTTAGGTGACAACACCATCATCGTCTTCTGGTCAGATCATGGTTTTCATCTGGGTGAGCATGGTCTGTGGTGCAAGACTTCGAATTTTGAAAATGATGCGCACGTACCTTTGATGATCTCTGTTCCAAAAATGAAACAGGAGGGTACAGCTTCCAAAGCATTGGTAGAGTTACTTGACCTGTATCCCACGCTGGTCGAACTTTGCAACCTGCCTGACCCCGGCCCACTAGAAGGTAAAAGTCTCGTTCCACTACTCAATGATCCCACACAAAAGGGGAAAGCCGCGGCATACACGCAACACCCACGCCCCGCGTATTACAAAGGCAGTCCCCGATTGATGGGAGTCTCAGTCCGCACGCCCCGCTATCGATATACCGAGTGGCGGGATTTCAAAACAGGCGCAGTCGAAGCACGGGAACTTTATGACCATAGCGTGGATCCTAACGAAAACACCAACATTGCCGAATCTCCCTCCGACGATGTTCTGTTTCAAAAAGCGGTGAAACTACTAGAAAAACAATTCCCGCGCAAGAAACTGAATCGCGTGCACAGCCAATGATCGTTTCGCAGTTCCGACTCTGAAAAAAAGCAGCTCGGTTTAGATCACAACTGATTCCAATAGGAGTCGTAACTTACGAAGCTCTAAAGCGCGATCTACACCGTTCAGTAAGGATGGTAGGACTTCCACTGAAAGAAACTGATTATATTCCTCTCGTTCGAGTTGGCTGATCAATCGACTGTAATCAATTTCACCCAATCCCACGGGCACTTGAACTTGATCGCTGGTGGAATCTCTTAAATGGACGTGGCAGACATAGGGAAAAATTAAATCATAAGAAGTATTGCTGTAAGGACCACAGGTATAATAACTAGGGTCCAATGTAATGCCTAAACCTTTAACAGACTGACATAGTTCTGTCGCTGTTCGTGGGTCTTCGGTGAGCTGGCCGGTTTTTGTTTTGATCGAAAGACAAATACCATCGCGACTGGCAATTTCCAGTAGCGTTTTCAAGCGATCGATTTCGGAATTAAAAGGTGTTCCCAGAGGAGAAGAAGGAATTGTAATCTGAGCAATTCGCATCAGCTTCGCCGTTTTACACAACGATTGAAACATCTCGGGGGTAATGTCATTTTCCAGACAAAAGGCAATCGGAGTCAACCGCGTGGCTTCCCGAAAACGTGAATAGAAATCTTCCGGAGAATCGACCACCTCGGATGGCTTCAGATGATCACTCTCTTCATCCATCCAGATCTCAATTTTGTCAAATTCCAGATCCGTTAATCGTTCACAACTGACTTCGAACGATTCATCCGAAAAACAACGTGATGATGCAGCTACAAACACGCCGAACACTCCCTTGTTGGCAAATAACAAAGCAAGGTGAGCACTTCGCCACCGACGATGCCTTGCCTCAAAAACTCAAACAACAAAACAACCCACTTTAACCAGTTTACACGAATTTAGTCATAGAGTAGGAAACTATGATAATTTATCCCGGCTTTGACGATTCTGCAAGGTCGATCAGTTTTGAATATTACAGCGGTTTTCCTTTTCTGGGGGATTTTAACTATTGTTGCTCCCAAACATGCCGATAAAAGAAATAACTCGTTTGCTGATCATTGTCCGGTCTCCTAGAAGGCAATGGATGCTTTTTCAACGTTTGACATAAACGATACCAATATTTGCGAGCAAGAGTCTCTGTTTATAAGTAGACCTACTCACACTCAAATTTCAGGGGGAAAGTAAGCCAATGAAACCTCAACTGTTAGTTACAATGGCCGCTTGTTTGATTCTACCTTTAAGTGTAGGATGTACAAATAGCCAGGTTATTCGAGGTCAGTCGGCCGATGGTGAGTTCATGATGCAGCAACAAGCTGAAATGGTCAAATACCAGCAGCTGATGCATCAACAGCAGGCTGGACAACAGGCGCCAATCCAGCAAATAGGCCACAGGCACCACAGAGCATATTGTCCTCCAGGACATCGTGGCTGGAACAATGGGCATAAAAATGTCTATCACCACAAAAAACGCCCCAATCACTACCAGACTTACAAATATATTCCCCCTGCGACTGTTTATCCTCAACAAAACCAGCCTATGGGAATCGTGCAGTACCCTTATTACACACACAAAGGACCCGATGATTTCTTCCTGAAATAAGAAATCACAGTTTACTTCCAATAAACACTCAAAAGGGTTGATTGAGTTCGTTCTCAATCAACTCTTTTTTTATGCAGAGTGAAACGCTTTAGTTGGTCAGGCAGTGTGTATTTCTCTCGACTCAGAAACCAGTACAACACTCAAGACAAAATTCATACAACAATCAGGTCAACTCGACAATGGGTTTGCCTTTGGGAAGAATCGGCATTGGTCGACCGCTGTGATCGAGAAATTCATGGTTCTGGTCGATACCCAGAAAACGATAAACTGTTGACAGCAAATCGTTGGGATCCAACTTGTTATCTTTCGCGTAGGCTCCATTGGCGGTCGTAGAACCGATCACCTGCCCCATTTTCATACCACCACCTGACACTAAAACAGACATCGCACCGGGCCAATGGTCGCGTCCGGGTTGCATCACTTTCGAACGAGTTCCCTTTTGAGGATTGATTCGTGGCGTACGCCCAAACTCTCCCGAAACGATGACCATCACTTTTTCATCGAGACCCCGCTCATAGATATCTTCAATCAGAGCGGAAACCGCGCGGTCAAAGATCGGTAGCCGTCCCCGCATATCATCATACAAGTGACCGTTGACCGCATGGATATCCCAGTTTCCTGCACTACCTGGAGTACTGGGATTTTGCATCTGCATCGTTACAAAACTACTGCCGGCTTCAACCAGTCTACGAGCAAGTAATGCACGTTGTCCCCATTTGTGACGACCATATTTTTCTCGGGTCGCATCGCTTTCCTGCGTCATGTCAAAAGCGTTACGGGCTCGATCACTGGTGAGCATCTCCAAGGCACGACGATTAAATTGATCCATGGATTCTAAAGAACCGCTCTGATCCAGGTCACGACGCATCTGATCAAAGGAGGTCAATAGCAGCATGCGATCATCAAGACGATTCTTGAGCTTCTCATCCATAGTGATATTGGGAACCTGGAAATTACTCCGGTTTGGATCAGCGCCTACTACAAATGGTAATGCTGACTCTCCCAGATAAGCACTGCCTCCCCCATAGACGCGCGGTTGATTACCAATGTAATTGGGAATGCCATGATTCACATGGTCGCGCATCCGGGAGACAATCGGCCCGATTGTCGGAAACTGAGCTATAGGATCCAGTGGTCTTAATGGATCACGACCAGAAAGGAAACGCCCTGCCCCACCGGCATGATTCGCAAAGCCATGTGAGATTGAGCGAATAATCGTAAAGCGATCTGCCACTTTCGCATGCAGCGGGAGCATCTCACAAATATCCATACCCGGTACTTCAGTATGAATGGGATTGAATTCTCCACGATATTCGACGGGGGCATCCGGCTTGAGATCATAGGTTTCCATATGGCTGGGACCACCCTGCAGCCAAATCAGAATGATCGATGTATCAGGCGCCGTTTTTGCGGGCGAGGCTGCTGCAGTTCTCAGCCGCAGCAAATCTCCCAATCCTAAGCCACCTAAAGTAAGAAATCCTGCTTGCAGGAATGAGCGCCGTGATTGAGTTATCTGGAGCGAATTTGCAGAACAACTCATGGTCAAGTCCTCGGCTAGTGGTATCAGGAAGGATTGGCAGGTGGGTTCAATTCAAAACCGATTTCATTACTCGGTTATAATTTTAATAGGAAGGCCAATTCACTTAAATATCTGCTTATATATCTTAACCGTTTGTAACCAGGACTGCAAACTTTTAGTTCAAAATAGATCGCTTGACAGCTATCTGGCATCACTTAAAATCCCTGACTTCTGCGTCGCGCGCGAAACAAAACTACGATTATCTGTTATCCTGTTTTATAACCAGTAGTTACTTCAAATTGCTTCGCGCACATTGATTCGCAATATTTTAACCATCTGCTACAAGAGAAAGTCGCCTTAAACTCTTCAAACAATGAGTATAATGAAATTCGCCGCACTATAAAGTTCGGTCTGTTCATCGCGACAAAAAGTAGGATATCAACCACTTTCAGAATGGTTTCGGATTGTATGAAACGGGATTCAACTCATATCGAGGCGCCTTCATTTGCGGTAAAAAGAGTGGTTATTGAGAAGTTGTCATAGTTCACTCGGTTGAGTTGAAGATTGACTCATAGTGAAAATAGAGAGTCATGATTTTTATCATGGTTACTGAAATACACCAGTGGCCTTTGAGAAAATATTTTCTTTCAACCGGATTTTCAAACTGTTATAGTTCAGACAGCTACAAATTAATCTTTTCTTTACTACATCCAGAGGATTCATGATGAAACATCTCGTATTTGCCTGTTTCTATTGTATGACGAGTCTGGTGGTTCATCACTTCAATAGTTCTCCGATAGCCGCGGACGAAGAAGCAAAAGTCAACAGGACTCGATTTTACATTGCCGCTCAAGACGGAAAAGATGCTACGCTCTTTTTAGTACCCGGTGACTTTCATAATGTTGGCTCCCCTGCTTTCTCATCCGATGGTCAGAAATTGGCCTTTGACGGCTGGAAGTCTCAAAATGGTGAAAGCTTCTCAAATGTGCAAATCATTGTTGCGAATGCAGATGGTAGTAACATGAAAGTCATCGGACCTGGCGCGATGCCCAGTTGGTCTCCCGGTGGAAATCGAATCGCTTTTTCACAGCCTTCCCCGTATGGCGTTGCGATTATGAACGCAGACGGTTCCCAGATTAAAGTGATTCAAGAACGAGGCTGGGGAGCGCAGTGGTCACCCGATGGTCGAAAAATTGCATATAGCATTTCTGATTCGGGAAAAGCAAATATCCAGATTTATGATTTAATCGAAGAGACCAAAAGTCTGGTGTTTCCCCCAGGAGAAAGCCCTTACTCAAGCTTGTACTGGAACATGAGCTGGTCTCCTGACAGTAACTGGCTTTGTTTTAAAGGTCGTAACGCAGCTAAAAAAACATATGAAGTAGGCACTGTCAATGTAGCTGGCATGAAGGAGGGCTTCAAAGTTCATTACAAAAACAAGAAAGCCCCATCTGCTGACTTTGCATGGCACCCTCAAGGGGACAAGATCATTTTCTTCCCGAATTTAACACCAGCGGCACTCTTTCAATTCAATCCAGCGGAAGACAAAGACCCCGAGCCATTTAATACAGTGGTAAAAGGAAAAGTGAACGGTGGTGTCTGCTTCACTCCTGACGGACAGAACCTATTGTTTACCGTGAGGGGCGAAGAGTAAGCCTGAATTCAAAAAATTTGCTTAGAGATTTTTAATGATGTTGGGTTTAACGTATTGGCCGGGCGCCAAATTCATACTCGGTGCGATAATGAGTTGATCTCCGGCTTTCACCCCCGAACGGATTTCTGCATCAAAATCGTTCATCACTCCGGGTTCGACATCAACCAGAACGGTCTTATTATTTCGTACTAGAAACGCCTGCCAGTCACCCGAACCATTGCGAAAAAGCGCCGCCCGCGAAACTTTAATAGCGTCTTTCTTAATTTCGGTATAGATTTTAACGCGTACACGAAAATCGGTCCCCAAATCTCGATTTTGCTGTTTGAGTTGTTTCCAGATATCCTGGTTGAAACTGATAATGACTTTGACTCGTTGTTGTTCAACACCCAAGGATGAAATTTTCGTGAAACCTTTGGGATAGATGCGTTTGACTTTTCCCTGAACGGGCTGAGTTCCAATAGCTGGCCCTTCGATATCGACAAGAGAACCAATTTGAATATTGCCGACATATTGGGAAAGCACATCGGCCTCCACTTCCAGGTTTTCCAGTCTCCCAATTTCCAGTAGAATTTCACCGGCTGGGAGAGTCCGTTCGTTTGAATAATTTTTCGTAAGAATGGTTCCATTGATGGGGCTACGCATTGTGGCTCGTTTGCGGTCGCGCAGTAATTGCTCTAGTTGAGAGAGCGCCTCTTTTCGCTCTTCCTGTAAAACAGCTTCGGTCAGCTCTTTTTTCTCTTTGTATTTCAGAATCGATATTTTTCCAATTTGCATGGCGCTTTGAACGGCCTGTAAAGAACGCCATGTCAAAATGTCTTTCTGGTAATCGACTTCACTCTCTTTTCGAAACAAGTCGGACTCATTGAGTTCACTTTCAGAGAGTGCCTTCTTTTGATAGAGCGCGTATTTACGATCAAATTCATCTCTGGAAAACTGCCATTTCGCTTTACTGGCCTCCTGTTGTTTGCTGGCAGCTTCGACCGTCAGATCCATCGATTTGAGAAACTCATCAAACTGCATCAGAGAATTATCTTCCAGGCGGTTATCTGCCTGTTCAATGATTTTCTTTGCAAACTGTTCTACACGATATTTTGCTTTTGCAATTTCCGCATCCAGATCCGAAGTATCCATTGTCGCGACGACTTGACCTTTCGTCACTGCTTGATCTTCAGAAACGGTAATAGGCAAAATACGACCGTCTAATGGCATGGCAATGCGATAGATTCGGGGAAGAGACGTTTTCGCACGTTCTTCAATGAAGGCTTTGATCTCTCCTGTCTCCGCCACGGTGACATCAACGGGCAGGGGAGCCCCTGACAAAAAAAAGTAACTTCCCAGCCCAACCACTGCGAATACCATTATCAATATATATTTTCGGGACACAATTATTCCTTTACGTTTAATGCTTCTAACCAATCCATTTTTTGAATGGTTTTTTGTACCGGCCAATGTGCAATTAATGTGAATAGAATGCCCAGGATTACGGTATAGACCCAGCTCAGAGTATCAATCGTAAAAGGCATTCGAAATAATTCGGTATCGTAGGCAATGTTGATCCCTTTGGAGGCCCAGTAACCTGCGGGTAATCCCAGGATAATTCCCGGTAAATTAATGCAGAAACTTTCTCTTAGAAAAATCGACCCTACTTCTTTCGGTGTATAGCCCAGCACACGGAGCGTCGCGATTTCCTGTTGTCGCTCAGAGAGCGAAATCAGAGAGGCATTCAAGATGCTGCCAAAGAAAATCAAGCAAGAAAATGCAATCACAACCACAATCATCACGACCATTTGTTCGATTAAAACTTCCTGCAATTTCTCTTTCTGATCTCGAATCGAAGTGACACCCTGAACGGCGGGAACCTGCTTGAGTTCTTGATAGATTCGTCTCGTGGCAACAGGGCCAGGGTCTGTTTTTAGTTGAACGCTGGTGATAGAACTTGCTTCCCCCATCAACCGATTCAAGTATTGATAGTCAGCATACACGGTCAACCCGAGGTAGCTGTCAATGATTTTCATGACAGGAATTTGTCTGGCAATACGATCGCCTGCAACAGGAGTCATTTCGATGGAATCACCTGCCTGGATTCGGAGAATCTCTGCCAGTTTGCGCGTTACCAGAACTCCAGTCTCCGGCACAACAACGCGATTACCGGCAGTATCGCGGGGAATCGTCAGTTGTGCATTTCTGAGAATTCCCGTGATTCCGACTTTTTTTTCGTAGATTCCATTTCTCAATGTACAACCAACATGAAAGAGTGGCTCGGCGTAATCCACGCTGGGAAACTGTTGGGATTCATATAATGCTGAATAATCATGATCATCTTTGAAGGTGACGTCGACGTCGCTCAACAATAACTTATCATATTGAAAATCAAGTAATGCAAACGCGGAATCATACAGGGAGAAGGTCACCAGTAACAGCATCGCGCCAACCGTCGCGGATATCAGTCCTCCCAGAGTTCGTGTCCGATGCCGAAAAATATCGCGCAAAACGAGTTGCCAGCGGAAGTCCAGTGCATTCCAGAATGCTTGGATCTTCTCCAGCAAAATGCGCCTCGCGCGTAATGGAGGTTTGGGACGCATCGCTTCCGCGGGGGATAATCGCATCACTGATCGGACACCTCGAAAGGTCCCCAATACTGAAAAGAAGACACTGATCAACATGCCCAGTAATACGATGCGTGGATAAAGCTCATTCGTTAAAGCAGGAAACTCAAAATAATTCCGGTACTGTGCCGTCAAACCACCTGCCAGCGAATAACCAATCAGAGTTCCCAATATGCCGCCCGCCAAACCGATCAGAAGTCCAAACTGCAAAAAGTGGATAAAGACTTCTCGATTCGAATAGCCCAGCGCTTTCAAAGTTCCAACCACAGTTCGTTGTTGTTCTGCCATGCGCGACATCAGCAGGTTCAGAGCCAGAGCAGCGACAATCAAAAAAATGGTAGGTAGAATCGTCGCGCTGACCTTCAGGCCATCGATTTCGCTTTTTAAAAACCAGTGTGAAGACTGTTCCGCAAGCGGGGTTTTGGAAACCACACCGAAATCTTCCAGGTTGAGCTCAATTTGATCGAGAATCTGTCGAACTCGGTTCTTACTTTGATATTCAGGTGCAACTTGACCTAAAACTTGATTGGCGGCTCCTTCAAAACCGAAGACATCTTCTGCATAATCGTGTTTCAAATAAAACACGCCATAGCTTTCCGGTTCCGGAACAAGTCCTCCCGGGCCAATCAAATACACAAATTCAGAACTGATCGCGGTGCCGATGACAACAAGATCCTGCAGACGATTGTTGAGAATTAACTGAATATGATCACCGGGCTTCAAATGATGCGCACGGGCGAAGGCATCATTGAGTATCACCTCTTCCTGTCGTTGATCGGTAAAATAACTTCCCTGTTGAATGACAATGCGATTAATCGGCGCATTTTCATGTTCTGGCAGTGAGATGACTTTTCCTGAGAGTGGCTTTTCAACCCCCTCCAGGGAAGCCGTGACTTCAAAGATAATGCGCGGCAGGAGATTCGTAACACCGGGAATTTCTGTGAGTGTAGCAAGGTCACCTGTCGGTACTTTTTTCAGTTCGACTGAAAAATCAGCCATACGGCAGAGTCGGTAGTAACTCTGCCTTGAATATTCCAGATTGTCATAGGTTGAAGACATGGCAATGAAGCAACCAATTCCAACCGCAATGATGCTGATAATCGCTGCTAAAACTCCTTTAGCGGCGAGTAGCTCACGTAGCAATTTGTGGTGCAACACTTTCATTACCAGGTCACCTGATTTGCGGCCACAGGATGAGAGTTGACCTTCGTTTCTGCAATGGTTCCGGAACCGATGCGAATAATTCTTTCTGCCATTTCACCGATGGCGGAATTATGCGTAATGATGACAACCGTCATTCCCAGTTCGCGATTCAGGTTTCCCAATACTTCAAGAATCATGCGACCTGTGTTGAGATCAAGTGCACCCGTTGGTTCATCACACAACAGCAATTCTGGATTTTTTACCAGTGCACGTGCAATGGCAACCCGCTGTTGTTCTCCACCTGACAATTGTGAAGGAAAATGATCGGTCCGATGTTCTAACCCCACAAGCTCCAGAGCTTTATCGGGTGACATGGGAGATTCGCTGATGTCTGCTGAAACAATGACATTTTCGCGGGCTGTCAGTGTGGGAACCAGATTATAAAACTGAAATACAAAACCGATGTGCTTACGTCGATAACGGGTGAGTTCCATTTCAGTAAACTGAGATAGATTCTGTGAATAGAAATAGACATCTCCACTTGAAGGGACGTCTATACCTCCTACGATATTCAACAAGGTACTTTTCCCGGAACCGGAGGGGCCAACAATCACCAGAAATTCGCCAGGATAAATCTCGAGATCCACGTCACGCAAGACAGGAACAGAAACATCTCCTGTGATGTATGTCTTGGAAACGGATTTCAGAGAAAGGAGGAGACGGTTCTCGCTGGTTCGGTCAGAGTTAAATGCTTCAGCATCGGAGGCAGGCATGGTTGAGGTCTCGGAGCAGGTTGATATTCGTCATCGACGTTAAGCGGGTGGAGTTCCTTTTCCATCCTGAATGTACTTGTCCCTTTGTTGAGCATATTCCTCTGCCGTAATGACTTCGTCATCCGTTGCGGTGAATTCAGAAGCATTTTGCGCGTTCGTCTTTTCAAACTCTGAAAAATACCGCTTTAAGTAAGGCACACACCATCCACAACCTGTGCCGGCTCCTCCACACTCACTCAATTGACTGGCACGTCTGGGACGATGAATACGGAGGTGATTCACAATTTTTCGTTTACTGATATGAAAACAATAACAAACTTTATCGTCGAGTTTCACGGTGAATACAAATTTCGTTTTAGATAAAAGCCCGCATATTAATTGCGAACCGATTGATCAGGCTTAAAAGACGCTTCTGTTTTTTGAATATAGATTTTATTTGATTTCACAGAAAATGTGAGGGCCACTTCACTCAATACTCGCTTTAATAAATCTGAGAGTGTCGTTTTTTTAAGAGAGAATGAGATTGGAGTCTCCATCAGACGCTCATCATTTTTTACGTTTTCTGCGAACTGAAATTCGGTTCCCAGCATTTCTTCCAGTTGGCTCATCATTTGCTTCAGAGGAACTTCTGTGGGTTGGCGGAATTCCACAATGGGAATCTGGAGTGCAACATTCACATCGATTTCCAAGGCAGGTAAGGGCTGTGCCAATTGAGGCTTACGTGCGTTCAAAGGAGGTGTGTCTTCTGGCTTGGCAGCAATTAACTCCTGGAATTCCTCCTGCACCACAGGCGCGGCCGGTTTGATCGGTTCTGGCCGGACAGGGATTTCTGGTTGAGGTGCTGGTCCATTCTGTTTGGGCGTCGCGAGAGCAGGGGGCACAGGCTCGCGTTGATCAAGTTTTGAGGGTTCCGTATTGACCGATTTTTTGAGAGTCGTCTCGGAAGCCTCAATTACTTTTGCAACAGTTTCATTCCTGGATGACTGAGGAGAAGAACTCTGATCAAACAGAATGAGTAGCAGAATCAGAAAGGCTCCTGTGCCGGCAACAAGCCATGACATCAGCACAGGACTTGTAATCAGAAATCTGCCATAGCGATGTAACGAGTCCCCAAACACGCGCGCGCTTCGCAGAAGATGAGAATGATCTTTGCGAGTAGGAGTCGCACTGATCGCACTAATTGAAAATTCCCCCTCTGTAGTCTGAGTGACCTGGAGAGGCTGATCGCAGTCGGGGCAGGGAAACCTGGTATCGGCCAGCTGCTGTCTGCGCATTCTGAGCATAGCCTGACAGTGAGGACATTGAAAAGTGGTGACATCCATCAGTGATCACCCTTGGATTCAATCCGAATGGTCTTTACTTTTTAGGTGGAAACACAAACGGTGTTAAATTATTTTGCTTCGCGAAAGGTTTGCTGGTAATGGAAGCTGTCTTGTTCTTTTCATCAATGATGAGACACAATTGATCCTGATCTTTCACATTGAAGATTGCCTGTATCGCATCCAAGCCGGATACCATTCCCAAATTCATGGTCTGTGGCATATTTTTTGTATATCCGACCAGCTTCAATGCATCTCCATTCAGAACAATATTTGTTTTCGTTTCTTCAGCGATATACGCAAATGCTTCCTGTAGCGGAGTACGACGAAAATCAATTTCGATTTTTTGCTTCAACCGATCAACAATCAAGTCTGGTAATTTCGGCCCTGCTGTGGGCTTGGGTTTCGCTTTTTGGGAGAAATCAGTGCGCGTCGATTCATCCCAGGTAAGCAAACTGGCTAACGCCAGATTCGGGGCTGCTCGTTCCGGTAAGTTGCTAATCAGCTGGGCATAACGTTCTCCGGACTGCTGCTGTGTCGCTAAGCTCAAAGCTTTCAGCATCGCAGGAAATCGACCGATGACTTTCCGGCTGCCTACGGTTCCCGGGTTCATCTTTTCAACACCTGCCAGCATATCGTGTGGAAGCTGATTGAAACGATCTTTTAAGTTCGTTGCCAACTTGCCAGGACGAATCATGGTTGTGTTCCGGAATGTAAATTCCGAATAATATTCTTTTGGTCCCAGATGCATACTCCAGGCAATTGTTTCGACATCCTCGCCAATCCAATCCAACAACTCGTTCAAAAAAGGATGAACACTTTCGGGAAATAAAACGTCTTGTTGGCGACGTACTTCATCGGGATCAAATACGACTGTGAAGTGACGATCCCGGTCGGTCTGCTTCAGGATCGATTCGATTCCAGGTGTAGTACTGCTATCGTACTCGCGCGATTCCGCCATCTCGACCGCGCTGATTTCTCCGGGCGGACCGATGACATAGGTCTTATCGTCGACGATCATATAAGAATGTTTGTCACCAGCATAAACAGGAAAACTATAATCGTCCAAACGTTGGCCATCAAATTGAGCAATCAGTTCTGAGCGTTTCATTGGTTCGACTAGACGAACAACGGCCGCATACTCTGGTGGCGCGCCCGGCGTTCCTAAAATCAAGCAAAAAGTGACTTCACTAATCTGAGGAGCTTCTTTGAGACAAATTTCTTTGATTTTTTGCTCAGCCCAGACCCCAACAGGTCCCAGGCAAGCACGAAACTCTTCTCCCTGGGAGCCCTGTTCCCAAAGTTCTGCCGGCCGTAAATGGATTAAGATCTGTGTCCCTGCGGGGACATAGAGTAAACGTACCGGCTCTCCTGAAGTCGGACTTGGGATCTGTTCCTGTGTTTGATTGGTCAAAGCAACTGCAGGTTTCAGTGTCTGTGGTACAGGCTTTGGCGGAGGTGCGACAGGTTTCGCAGTCAGAGATTGTTCTATTTGAGGCCAGGCAAAGTACCCCCCGACACCAATGAGAATGACCAACCCCAGCCCGATCAATATCGAAACATTTCTGCGTTTGGCGTTTTTACGACGTAACTCACGAAGACGCTCAACGCCCGCATGGCCTGTTGACTCCAACTGTATGTTCGGAACACCAGAATCAGTAATTCCGGTATTAATGACGGGAGCCGCTGGTTCCACGGAGGGAGCAGCACTTGCCGATGTATCAAGAGGGGGTACACTATTTTGTTGTTTAACAGTGGGGGCGAGATTAACTGGTTGCAGAGTGTCTGCCGGATCATCGGGAACCCATTTGACAGACGTTCCTACAACAGGCTTCGCGGGTTGAGCCAGCTCGATTTGTACTTGTTGTTGATCAGTTACCACAGACTCTGGTTGCACAGGTTTTTCCAAAGGAGCCTGAGGGCGGGGCGGGGCGGTAGTGATCGCTTCCTTTTGCTCAACCTGATTTGGTACTGGCGCTGATTCTTTATGATTTGAAGAGGCCGTTGGTAATTTCAAAACGAAAGCATGTTTACAATTCGGACAGCGGGCCTTCTTCCCGAGTAAACTTTCATCCCGAAGTTTGAGCTTCTTTTTACATTGGGGACAAGGAACTGCAATGCTCGCCATGAATCTGCCTACAAGGTTCGTTTTACGTAAACCCAACCATATTAAAGAGTAAAGCCACATAACCAGTCCCACCACAAGAGCAGGACTTGCCTTTATCATACGTTGAATGAAGTAGGCCTGCCAAGTGTTTTTAAGCCTTGTTTTTGATTAAGCCTGGTTTCTCACTTGCTAGTGGTTTGTACTGACTTTGGATTCTAAAAGACTCAGAACCATTAGTGACTTTTCGTAGCAGGCATTCCTGACCTGCAGATTATGACGGTCGTGCGAATAAATAATCCGCTCAATCGAACTCCACCGAAACTGTAAATATCATTTTTTTCGAAATGCTCTCACGGAATTGAAGCGGCTGTTTCATCACAAAGATTGACTACTCTTCCTAGATGGAAAACCTGATTAAAAATACGTGTTCTCGGAATTCGAAAGATTGAGTGGCTAGTAAAATATGAAAAAGTTTTTTGTGTCTTATTCATATTTGAGGAGAAAACAACGTGCTCGTGACTCAAACAAAATGGTTCTCTATTCGTAGAGGCTTTACTCTGATTGAACTCCTGGTGGTAATCGCCATCATTGCGATTTTAATTGCGCTCTTATTACCCGCCGTTCAACAGGCGCGGGAAGCAGCCCGCCGAAGTTCCTGTAAGAACAACCTGAAACAAATTGGTCTGGCTTTACACAACTACAACGAAACACATACGATTTTTCCACCTGCAAGTATTACCGCGAGTAATATCGGTGGCTTTGCATTCATTTTGCCTTTTATGGAACAGTCGGCGTTGTACAATAAGTGGGACTTCAGTTTATCCCAAACGCACGCAAACAACAGAGAAGCAAACAGTACCCCTGTTATCGCATACTTTTGCCCTTCCAAGCCCCGCTCCAGCCTGAATAGCTCTTCCACTGCCTACGGCGATTATGCTTTCAGTTCAGGCACGGGACACTCGAACTCGAATTCTCATAGTAACTGGAAAGGTATGTTTAATCGAGATTCCAATACTCGACTACGCGATGTAACAGATGGCGCTTCTAATACATTTGCCGCCGGTGAAAAACGAACCGTTGAAATCACGACTCTGGTTAGTCCTCAGTATCGTTGGGGCTGGCATGCAACCCGCAATACTCAGCAAACCAGGATCAACGAAACGGTCATCCAAACATCACCAACGAGGAACTTTAACGATAACACGGCGAACTTTGGTAGTGACCATGTAGGTGGTGCTCACTTTGTGTTCGCCGATGGTTCGGTTCACTTTCTTTCTGAAAACATGGACTTTGAGCTCTACCAAAACCTGAGTGATAAAGCAGATGGGAATGTTGTTGAATTTCCCTAACCCATAAATCACATTTCTGCTTTCATTTTTTTGCTGAATGGTGGCAAAAGGGAAGTCGATTTGATGCTTTACGTGCCTCGAATCGAGCTTCCCAGTAGTCGCCCCTCTGTTCTCTCAAACGTAATACTGAAGGATGATCCAGGTATGTTACACTTGAAAATTCGTAGAATTCGTTCTATTGCATTTAGATCCACTTTGTTGATTGCGTTCGTTGCCTCTTTAATATTCACCGGTTGTGAGTCCACCTTAGACGTTCCTGAAAAACCTGCGGATAACGCCACGGTATCGGGTACGGTTACTCTGAACGGCAAACCTGTGAGCGGGGGAAACGTCGGTTTCTATTCAATGCAATTTGGAATGGCCGGACAGGCGGCACTCGATAAAGAAGGGAAATTTACTCTGTCTGAACCGATTGCGCCCGGAGACTACCAGATCTATTTTATGACCGACAATGGACAACCGTTAAGAGGAATCCCGGCAAAATATATGAGCGAAACATCCAGCGATTATAGTGTCACCGTAAAAGAGAGTAACAACCAGTTAGCGATTGATCTCAAGTCCTGATTCCGATATGTATTGGAATCGAGCCGGAAACGTTAGCTAAACAAGCCTTTGATGACTTCGCCACTCTCAACGAGTTTCACAGGGCGGCCGATGGGCGTATGCAGTTCCATGTCCGCGTTAATTTGCATCGCTTTGCACATTGAGCGGAAGAGATCATCGACCTGGACCGGGGTGTCAACAATCTCCTGACCGTTGGCATCTGTTTTTCCAATCGCTTGCCCCCCTTTAATTCCGGCACCTGCCATCAACAGGTTGAAGTTTCTGACCCAATGATCGCGTCCCGGAACAGGTGGGCGGGCGTTGATCTTGGGAGTTCTGCCAAACTCGCCCATGCAAATCACCAAGGTTTTTTCGAGAAGGCCGCGTTGTTTTAAATCGATCAAAAGTTGTGAGAGTCCCTGATCAACGTCTGGGGCGCGGCGTTCCATATTTTTAAAGACGCTATTATGCATGTCCCAGCCACCACTCCGCACTTCGACAAATGGCACACCAACTTCGACAAGCCGTCGTGCGACTAACAAGCCTTGCCCCAGTTGAGATTTACCATACGCTTCCTGCATCGCCTGGGGTTCACCTTCAAACTTGAACGCTTTCAGCCGGGGAGACTTCATCATTGAATGGGCTTTCTGGTAAAGCTTGCTCTGCTCTTTAACGAGACTCGCTGCACCGGCATCCGCGAAATCTTTTTCCTGCTGGCTCAACAGAGCCAGCCTGCGTTTCTGTCGGGAATCGGCCGTGTTATTGAACACATTAGCCGGTAACTGACCCGGACGATTAATAATAAATGGTGCCACCTGGACTCCCAGAAAACCTGAGCTTAAAGTCTGGCCAATACTGACAAAATTGGGGATATCGGATTGCGGATCACCAATCTCTTGTGCGACGACAGAACCGAAGTGTGGAAATCGCTCGATGCCCATCATGCGGTGGCCGGTATGCAGATGATAGGTCCCCCGTTCATGTGCTGCCTCTTTACCCGTCATAGAGCGGACTAACGCAATATCATTCATCACAGAAGCGATTTTTGGCCAATAATGTGCAATTTCGATTCCGGGAGTTTGCGTACTGATCTTTTTCGTTTCGCCTCCATTGGGTGTTCCCGGCTTAGGATCCCAGGTTTCCATTTGGCTGGGTGCCCCCGCCAACCAGACCAAAATGCAGGAACGGCCTTCTTTCTTCAATTCAGCGGCGTTCAACTGAAACTGGGTCAAGATCGAAGAACCAGCGATCCCCAATGCGGCAGACTGCAAAAAATTCCTTCTGGAAACGTTGCCTCGACGATTTAGATTCAGATGTAAGAGCGCATCTGTGTGCATATCATTTTCCTGCGATTTCATTACTATCGTTTAGTGCGAAATTCTGTCGAATTGACGAGTACCCAAATCAGATCATCTACAGCCTCGGCACGACTCTGAGACTCTTTCAGATAACTTAAATTCCTCTCAACTTCCTCTGTTGTCGCATGTCGGGCAAGTACGTTTAGATAAAGTGCATCCACCAATTCCTGGTCAGAAAGCTTCATTAGTTGTTTTTTAAGTTCACTTTGAGAGAGCTTCGATTGCAGGGTCGTATGATTCATCATCATTAACGCCTGCTGAATCGATCCTTCCAGCGCCCCCTGGGGCAAGGAGGGGTTCATGTCAAATACCTGCATGATTTCCTTATGTAGTTTTTTATCTTCTCCGACCAGCTTTTTTACCGAGGCGGCCACAACATCTGGCCGTAAGCGGGAAGGTCTGACTGAGGTAAACAGCTCAGACTGAGAAGAAATCGTCTGCATCTCGCGTTGATAAACTTTGGAGTTCATGATCAATCGAAAGAGCCACTTGGGATCAAAATCTTTGTATCTGAAATTGGCAGCAATGCGATTGACTACCGGCTTGTGAATGACATCACTGTCCGGTCCAAGGCTGTCAACATCGTAAAAACCATCGCCGATCAGTTCGCTCCAGATCCTGTTGACATACGCGCGGGCAAACCAGTAATTCTTGGGATTGTATGCCAAATAAGCGGCAATCGAGACACGCCGTGCGTCTGATTTCATTTTTTCATATGGTTTTTCCCCCAATAGAAATCGAGGTTTAACAACTGTTTTGACTGTTGGATCATCTTTATCAGGCATTTTGTAAGTATAGGGATGGAAAAACGCGGCCAGCTCATGAAATTGTTCCCGTTTCCAGTTATCGAAAGGATGGTCATGACACTCAGCGCATTTGATGCTGATTCCCATAAATATCCGAGCCGTCTGTGATGCCAGTTCTGTCGACTTATTTTCGCAAGCTAAGACAAAATTATTAGGACCATATTTTTGACCATAATCATTTCGGACTTTTTTATTACGCTTAGGTGTCGCCGAAATCAACATGACGGTAATGTAATCCCAGGGAGCGCCTTTGTTGAATTGTTCTGCCAGCCAGTCTTCCAAAGCTTTGGGACTGATTCGGTTTTTGTTCGCTTCGCTGTCATAAAAAATAACGGACGTCCAATAGCGAGCCCACTTACGAGCATAGGCTTCCGTCTCCAGTAACTCGTCTATCAGATTCGATCGTTTATTTGAGCTGCGACTGGAAATAAATGTTTTAATCGTTTCCGGAGTTGGTAGATTCCCAGTCAAGTCAAGGTAGACTCGTCGCACAAAAGTTTCGTCATCGATTTGCTTCGCGAAACGTTGTGTGTTTTGTCCTAATTCCAACTCCAGAGCTTTATCCAAATCGTCAGAACTAAAGCTGATTCTGCGTCCGATCCTGTGTGTAGGCATGGTTTGCCTGATATATCCCAAGAGTTGCATCTTTTGCTCCTGAGTTTTCAGGGGGGGCAGATTGAGCGCAGGAGTTTTATTCTTTCCCTTTTTTTTCTGAGCTGCTTCCAGGGAAATGGGAACAAGAATTAGACAAATCAGGGTAATAAACAGGATCAATAAGTGGGAACAGTGATAATGAAATTGACCACGTTTTAACATAATGCAACCCGCTCCCGAATGAGAATCTACGATGCTTGGCATCAGAATGGAATCAACCAAACATTTTCACGATTTACAGATAGATAGAAAGCACCACTGAATGTAGTCGCTCGTTGATGATTACGTTTAAAAATAGACAGATGAGTCACAAATCATAGATCAAAGAAGAGCGTGTTTTCGCTGAATGGACTCTCAACACTCCCAGTAGAAATACACATTCATCTATTCATGTTATCTGACTCAAATTAAAGGTAAATAGGCTTTGATGGATTCAATGAAAGACAACTTAAGTTTTTTATCCATTCATATACATTCCATCACGAGAAAAGTCCTAAAATGAAAGGATATATCATTGACCGGACCATTAACAAAAATGGGTATAAATGTATATTTTTAATTGACTAAAGTATAGTTCCATGTGTATACTTAAAAAGCAGCATTGAATGACTAGAGTTCTAATTGTGAGATGTTTCACAAAGTTTTATTTCAAGAGTTGCCACTTTTTATCGAATCACTGAGAAAGTTCCGGGTTTATATAAAGCAAAGTCATTAGACAGCTTTTCAACCATCATTGAATTATACTCAATAATAGTAACATTTTATGACTTTTAACCTATTCGAATTTACCCTGCAGAAATCAATATTTTCGTGGATTTGAGAGTTGTTTGACTAAAATTATTTACGTGTGAACTTTTTCCTATCGAATTCGTCTAATTTATACGTAGTGAATGACAGAGCTTGGTGATGAGTCACGTGAAGGACACGTTGGTTACTGAGAAAAGTCAAAATTTTAGGGTGGGAAACATGATCAGCTCAAGGTATCACAATCCGGCAATCAAGCAGTTGGCAGAACAGCAGGTGAAATACGCCCCCAGAGATGTGAAACTGGAGCAGATTTCCCGCGCTGAGGAGTTTTTAGCAAATATCGAACAGACTCAGGATTATGCTTACCCTGAAATCTGTAAGGAGATTACCACATATCGCTCCGAGATTTATCCTGACCTGGTGATTTCTGGCAAGGATGTATTCCACGATTTGCGCTGTTTCATTGAGGATCTTTCTGACAGTGCTGAGATTGATGTGGAAGACGAGCAGGAAGAAGTGCTGACGGTCCAGGACCTCAGCAAACAATTCAACATCTCCACAAAGACAGTAGATCGGTGGAGAGACAAAGGTTTGGTGAGTCGTCGGTTTCGATTCAATGGGCGTAAACGGGTTGGTTTTCTCAAGTCATCCGTAGACCGCTTTTTAGAAAAGAACCGAGGGCACATTACACGCAGCATGAATTTCAGTCAGTTGAGTGATGAGGATCGTGAAGAAATTTTACGCCGCGCACGACGCTTGGCCCGTTATGGTGGGTGTCCCGCGGAGGTCAGTCGACGTATTGCACGGCACATGGATCGCTCACCTGAGACCATTCGTTACACTTTGAAAAACTTTGATCGGGAGAATCCTGAATTGGCTATTTTTCCTAATGCTCCTGAAAAAATTACTGATCAACAAAAACGCGATATCTACAACAATTTTCGACGTGGTATCGCCGTTGAAAAGTTGGCACGCCGTTATTGCAGAACCAAGGCAAGCATTTACCGAATTATCTCGGAAGCGCGTGCGGTACGTTTGCATGCGCAAACAATCGACTACATGTTCAGCGATGAATTTGAGCTACCCGATGCCGATAAATTGATTTTGGGACCACCTCCTGAAGTCGATAAAGATAGCCAGAAAGTTCGTACTCCACCGGGATTGCCTCCTTATCTGGCGAGCTTGTATTCCATTCCTCTTTTGACAAGGGAAGAAGAGGCTTACTACTTCAGAAAACTGAACTATCTTAAGTACAAAGCGTTTCATATTCAGGAAAACCTGGATCCGAATCGACCTAAAGCACGCGATATGGACCAGATCGAAAAGCTCCTGGATGAGAGCACCGATGTGAAAAACTTTTTAATTCGCAGCAACCTCCGTTTGGTGGTGTCCATTGCGAAACGACACATCAGGCCTGGAGGAAACTTCTTCGAAATGGTCAGCGATGGCAATATGTCCCTGATTCGTGCCATCGAGAAATTCGATTATACGAAAGGAAACAAATTCTCGACTTACGCAAGTTGGGCGATTATGAAAAATTATGCACGTTCGATTCCAGCCGAATACAAGGTACTGGACCGTTTCCGAACGGGTAATGACGAGCTCTTTTTCCAATCAACAGACGAAAGGGAAAGTCAGTATCGAGAAGAGCTGATTAACCAGAAGCAACATGCAGTGATTATGAGTATTTTGGACCAGCTCGATGGCCGCGAAAAGGACATTCTGATCTATCGCTATGGCTTGAACGCTCGAAATGAACCCCAGACGCTTGAGCAAGTTGGAAATCGTTTTGGTGTAACAAAAGAGAGAATCAGACAGTTAGAGTCTCGCGCACTGAAAAAATTACGACGAATTACCCAAGTAGAACGGGTCGAAATACCTGGAATTTAAGGCAGGCTCTCAAGTCCATTTCTGTCTGGATTTGTTAGTGAGTTTCCCCCTTTAGCAGGCATGATTTGTGTAAATCATGCCTGTTTTTTCTTTTTCAGAACGATTTTTTTGATCAGTATCCGAAACAGGGCTGACTCGGGTCTCCAAAAGCGGACCGTTTCGAATGGAAAATCTTAGGCCATATAGGCATACATCATTAAGAAAAGATAACAATTTTTTTAATCAGCCTGTCATTGTCACTTGCAAGCAAGTGCCTGATTGCTATATTGAGCTGCTTACTGAGTTTTGGCGGGGAAAGTACCTCTTTAGCCAGGCGAGTCGTTCAGGTTGCATGAGGCTTGAAGCCTAATAGCTTAGTTTTTTAGGTCAGCAGGCTAGCGTAGCTCAATCGGCAGAGCATCGGTTTTGTAAACCGAAGGTTGTGGGTTCGATTCCCACCGCTAGCTCTTTTGCCATGAGCTGTGTTGTTTTGTGATGTAAAAGCAATGTGGCATTAGGCTTAATAATTTCCAGCTTCGGCTGGTTGGGAGGGGGAATTCCCGAGCGGCCAAAGGGGTCAGACTGTAAATCTGATGGCAATGCCTTCGCAGGTTCGAATCCTGCTTCCCCCAATGAGAGACAAAAGATATGTTAAGTCACAGTACCGCGGGTGTAGCTCAATGGTAGAGCCCCAGCCTTCCAAGCTGGTTGTGAGGGTTCGATTCCCTTCACCCGCTTTTTAGTATAAACGCTTTTCAGGTTATATATAAAAATTGCTGCTGTGGCTCAGTCGGTAGAGCGCGTCCTTGGTAAGGACGAGGTCATGGGTTCAAGTCCCATCAGCAGCTTATAGATTAAGAGTAAAATGTGGTTTTCAGGAGGTGTGTGCCTCTTGCGTGCGAGGGGTTACTCCTGTTTGTACCTCGCTATTTGTTTTGTTGGTTTTATTGTTTAGGCTTGATCGTTTATCAAGTTTGAAAAAGGGGTTTTATAGAGAGATGGCTAAGGAAGTCTTTGAGCGAACAAAGCCGCACGTAAACGTAGGAACAATTGGTCACATTGACCATGGCAAGACAACACTGACAACAGCTTTGCTGGCAGTGCAAAGCGAAAAGGGTCTTGCCCAGATGAAGAGTTATGCTGATGTTGCGAAGGGGGGAACCGTTCGTGACGAAACCAAGACTGTGACAATCGCCGTGAGTCACGTGGAGTACGAAAGCGAAACTCGCCACTACGCTCACATCGACTGCCCTGGTCACGCCGACTATATCAAAAACATGATTACCGGTGCCGCCCAGATGGATGGTGCGATTCTGGTAGTTTCTGCCGCTGATGGCCCCATGCCACAGACTCGTGAGCACATTTTGCTTGCTCGTCAGGTAGATGTGCCTGCACTCGTCGTCTTTCTCAACAAATGTGACCTTGTTGATGATGAAGAATTGCTCGAGCTGGTTGAAATGGAAGTTCGAGAGCTGCTGTCAAAGTATGGCTTCCCCGGCGACGACATTACCATCGTGCGTGGAAATGCCAAGGGCGCACTCGACAACCCAGGTGATGAGAAGTTTAACGCCTGTATCGGCGAGCTGATGGACGCACTGGACAGCGACATCACAGCACCAGAGCGAGAAGCAGACAAGCCATTCTTAATGGCAATCGAAGACGTCTTCTCAATCGCTGGTCGTGGAACTGTTGTGACTGGCCGAATTGAGCAAGGTGTCATCACCGTTGGTGACAAAGTCGAGATCGTTGGTCTGCGTGACACACAGGAAACCACATGTACCGGCGTTGAAATGTTCCAGAAGACCCTCAATGAAGGGATGGCTGGAGACAACGTGGGAATCCTGTTGCGTGGTACCAAGAAAGAGGATGTAGAGCGTGGACAGGTTTTGGCTGCCCCGGGTTCGATCCCTCCTCACACGAAATTTGAAGGACAGGTTTACGTCCTGAGTAAAGACGAAGGTGGTCGTCACACCCCATTCTTTAATGGCTATCGACCACAGTTTTACTTCCGCACAACAGACGTAACCGGATCGACATCATTACTGGGTGGAGCAGAGATGTGTATGCCCGGCGACAATGTAGAAGTCGAAGTGGAACTTGGTAAGCCAATCGCTATGTCTGAAGGTAGTCGTTTCGCGATTCGTGAAGGCGGCCGTACTGTTGGCTCTGGCGTTGTTACCAAAATTGTCGACTAATCAAGAGCACTGCTCTTTTTGTTAATATGGTGTCCACTTCACCTTCTGGCGGAGTGGGCACCTTAAAGTTATAGTTGGTTTTCGTATTTATTGCCCATAAGGGCATGAGGGCTGTTATGGCACGTGAATATGTTTGGCTAGAGTGTACTGAAACCGGGATGCGAAATTATCGGGTCAGTAAAGAGACGCGTGGCACAGAACGGCTTTCGCTCATGAAATACTGTCCTAAATTACGGCGTCATACTTTGCATAAAGAGTCCCGTAAAAAATAAAGTCTTGCTGGCCGGGGTTTTGTGACTGGTGTCAGATTTTTGGGTTGCTTCCGGTGGTCAAAATGTTTGGTCAATTCATGGTTTTGAACGGGTGTAGCTCAATTGGCAGAGCACTGGATTCCAAATCCAGCGGTTGGGGGTTCAAGTCCCTCCGCCCGTGTTTTTTGTTTTGTAATTGGTGCTGTAACATTCGCAAGGGGAAGTAGTTCCTTGCTGTTAAGTTTAAGTTCAAAAGAAGAGACTGACGAATTCGCGTTCGTTTCTACTCTTTGTATTATTTAGTAAATTGATCCAATGGCTAAATCCAAAACAGGACAAGCATTTTCCGCAACTTTGGTAAGTGGCGGTTTATATAAAAGGAACCAAGGTCGCCTTGTACGTCAGTTGACTGCAATCGGCCTGGTGGCAGTTGCCATCTTTGGTGCTTATTCCCTTTACAATGCATTACCATTGGCTATGTCTCCGGGAATGCAAAAGGGGATTGCGGTCGCTGTTGTGGTGATTTCAATCTGGCTGGCCTATCGTGTCGTTAATTTCCCACGTTTTGCTGACTTTTTGATCTCAGTAGAAGCCGAGATTGGAAAAGTGACCTGGGCGACCTGGGATCAGCTCTGGCGATCAACGGCTGTCGTGATTGTACTTATGGTACTACTGGCGCTTTTGTTACTGGCATTTGATATTGTCTGGCAGTGGTTCTTCCGTCTGATTCGTTTTCTTCAGATTTGATAAAGCGAAGCCTGCCATTCAGTAAATTACGGAGTTTTTTGATCTCTGCTTCTTGTATAAATTGTAATTCCTGCTCATTATGGGCGATTCCTGTTGTAAAAGTCTCTTTTAGTGTGGTTTCAACTTTAAGTTGAAAATTAGGGTAGCTGGATGTAGCGGTCCCTGTTGAAGGTGTCTCATGAGTAATGATTCGGGTTCTGAGGTTACCTCTGAGAAAACAGAGGACTCTGATAAGCGCCTTTGGTATGTGTTGAAAGTGCAAAGCAACCGGGAGAAATCCATTCGGGAAGCTTTACTTAGAGGGATTAAAAGAGACGGACTTGAAGAGTATTTTGGGGAAATCATTATTCCCACAGAAAAGGTTGTTGAAACAAAAGGTGGTAAGAAACGAGTTTTTGAAAGAAAGCTTTATCCTGGTTATCTGATGATTCAGGTCGAGTTGAATGATGATAGCTGGTATCTGGTGCGATCCACAAATGGTGTCGGCGATTTCACTGGATCAGCAGGCAAACCGATTCCCATGCAAGAGCATGAAATTTCGCGTATGCTGGGACGGGAAGAGACAAAAGAAGAATCACCTGTGAAAATCAAATTGGATTTTCAGAGTGGCGATGTTGTTAAAATTAAAGATGGTACATTTGAAGGGTTTGAAGGTACCATCGACGGAATTGATGAAGCCAGTGGCAAGGTGACTGTTCTGATTGAAATCTTCAGTCGACCTACTCCCACGGAACTGGAATACTGGCAGATCGAAAAGGTCTGAGCAATCTTCTCAAATTCGTATTAATAATAGAATCACGTTTAATAGAGTTTTGAAAGTCAGTTGAATGGCTAAACAGCTTGTTGCAGAAATCAAAGTACAAATTCCCGGTGGTCAAGCAACGCCTGCCCCTCCTGTCGGTACGGCATTGGGACCGCATGGAGTGAATATCGGTCAGTTTGTTCAACAGTTTAATGAACGTACTAAAGACATGGCCGGCACAACCGTTCCGGTTGTGATCAGTGTCTATAACGATCGCTCTTTTGACTTTGTCATGAAGAGTCCGCCAGCAGCAGTTTTACTAAAACAGGCGGCTCAAATTGCGAAGGGATCGGGTAACCCTAAAATGAATAAAGTGGGAACTGTTACCACTGCCCAGTTAGAGGAGATCGCAAAAACAAAATTTGCAGATCTCAATGCACCTAACATTGAACAGGCGGCAAAAATCATCGCTGGTACAGCCCGTAGCATGGGTCTTGATGTCGAGAACTAGTTTCGTTATTTGCACAATAGCAGTCATTCCAGCCTGCTTCTTTAAGCAGAGCAAAATCAATATAGCAACCGTTTTTCGGATAAAGAGTAATGGGAAAACAATCCAAACGAACCAAATTTTACAATGAAAAGCTGGCGGGGCTTGACTCTGTCAGTCTTGAAGAAGCAGTGGAAGCCCTCAAGTCATTAGAGAGTGATCTCCCCGCTAAGATCAAACCGATCCAGATGGACCAGACGGTAGAATTAGCTGTGCGACTGGGAGTTGATCCACGTCAGGCTGATCAACTTGTCCGTGGTTCCATTATTCTGCCACATGGTATAGGTAAAACACAACGTGTCGTTGTATTTGCCCAAGGCAGCAATTTAGAGGCTGCTGAATCAGCAGGGGCTGATGCCGTAGGCGGTAAAGATCTTGCCGACAAAATCAAAGATGGCTGGCTTGAATTCGACGTGGCCATTGCAACACCCGACATGATGGGTGTGGTAGGTCCACTAGGTCGTGTTTTGGGACCTCGTGGCTTAATGCCCTCTCCTCGCGCTGGAACAGTCACTCAGGATGTAGGCAATGCCGTGCAGGAGTACAAGGCAGGTAAGGTTGAGTTTCGTGTCGATGCAGGTGGCAATGTGCACTGTCGCGTCGGCAAAATATCATTCGAAGGAAATCAACTAGTAGAAAATATTCAGGCAATGTTGAAGTATATAGAATCACTGCGTCCTTCTTCAGTCAAAGGGGCATATGTGCGAACGATTACGGTTTCTGCGACAATGAGTCCTGGAATCGGTATTGCCGTCTAAAACTGTCAATGAATCCTGATTCATTTTTAGATACATAAATCAATTGAAACTATTATTTTCGGCATTCGATGAGCTGAAAGAGATCTAATGAGTAAATTTGTAAAAGAAATGATCATCTCTGAGATAGAATCTCGAATTGGAGAAACTCGAGATTTTGTCGTCGTAGATTCTGCAAAGTTGGATGCAATTACTGATAACAATTTTCGTCTCAAATTGCATGAAAAAGGGATTGCAGCCTTAACGGTTAAAAATTCACTGGCACGTCGCGCGTTCGCGAACGCTGGTGTGGAAGGAATGGAAGAGAGCTTACAGGGCCCTTCAACACTTGTCTGGGGTGGCGAGGATATTGTGGCTCTCTCAAAAGAAATGTCCAAGTGGGCAGAAGAAATAGAAGATCTCACTATCAAGGGTGGATCAACGGAAGGAACTTCGCTCACGTCGGATGATGTTGAAAAATTAAGTAAAAGCCCTGGTCGAATGGAATTGATTGGCGAGATCGTGTCCCGTGCCCTTGGGCCTGGTGCACAGTTGGCAGGTGCACTTTTGGGTCCTGCTGGCACTCTTGCCGGACAGATTAAGACAATCTCCGAGGGGGAAGAATCTTAAGCGAAAAGTTGTCTGATCGCTTTTGATTTGAGTGTTGAAATTTGTAACAACTGCTACTGAAATAGTGTGGCGTTGATTTGATTTACTGCTATGCGAGATTTTATTTTACGCATTCGTGCGAAAGGAAAGAGAAGATGGCGACAGCCGAAGCAACAACTGAATTTGGTGCTGAAACCAAAGAACTGGGCGACAAAATTGCTGGATTGACTTTGCTCCAGGCTAAAGAATTGGCTGATTACCTTGACGAAGTACACGGCATTAAGGCTGCCGCCGGTGGCGCTGTGATGGTAGCGTCAGGTGATGGTGGCGCTGGTGGCGGCGGAGAAGCTGCAGCAGAAAAAACCGAGTTCGATGTCATTTTGACTGGCTTTGGTGACAATAAGATCCCTGTCATTAAAGTCGTTCGTGGCGCAACTGGGCTTGGTCTGAAAGAAGCCAAAGAGCTGGTTGAAGGGGCTCCCAAGCCACTTAAAGAAGGTGTCTCAAAAGAAGATGCCGAAGCTTTGGTCAAAGAAGTCGAAGAAGCAGGTGGTACTGCTGAGGTGAAGTAAGTGGTTTTCAAAAGAAATCGAAATGATTCCGCCTGTGCTGAGAATTGACTCAGTACAGGCTGGTCAATACTGGATAAAATACCAGTAATTCGGTTTTTTTTCTGCGTGCAATTGAAGTGTTCTAAAAATGAGTTTAGAATAGGCTCTTGGGTACTGCTCGGTTTTATTAGATCGCGCAGATTGGGAATGGCTTCCAGCGTCATTCTTACTTAGAGCATGGTTTTTTGATTGCATGTACCGCTTAATGTTTGTTTTCGTAAGTTTATCTGCTTCGATCAGTTAGCGTTTTCAGTCCCATTTGGTCTAAGCAATCGACTCATTGTACTCTCTTTTGAATAGCAAAGTAGTATTGAGCGATTTATCAGGCTTTGAATTAGTCGAGCAATTCGCTTTTAATACAGCCCCGTGGCCTGTACTCTCTCAAGGTACGCGCTGCTGTTCCCCGCTATTCTTGGTTGGTGCTCTGTCAGGTCAACAAAATTACTTGGGCAGGGCATTTCCACATCTGGCACCAGGTAAGTAGAAAAGATCATCTTAATGCCGATTCCAGCACAGCGAACGATCCCCACTCAATCTGTGATTAACTTTGGTAAGATTGAGCATAGTTTTGAACTGTCTGATCTCACGCAGATTCAGACCTCTTCATATGCAAAATTCCTTCAGGCTGATAAATCGCCTCGCGAGCGAAAGAATCAGGGACTTGAAGAGATATTGCGTGAAGTGTTCCCCATCGAAAGTTATCAGGGACAGTACCAACTAGAATACGTCAAATACGAGTTGGGGAAACCACGTTATACTCCGACAGAATGTCGCCAGTTGCGATTAACCTATGGTCGACCTTTCCGAGTTTGGTTGCGTCTGGTAAAAGAGCAACCGATCGAAGAAGAAGTCTATCTTGGTGATTTGCCAGTCATGATTGGTGGTGGTGAATTTATTATCAATGGTGCAGAACGTTGTATTGTGAGTCAATTGCACCGTTCACCCGGCGTCGATTTTGTGCTCAGCTCAGAACCTGGTGAGAAGAAAGAATATTCTTGCCGCGTGATTCCAGAACGCGGTAGTTGGATCGAATTGGTTGTCGGTAAAAAAGACACTTTGGGAGTGCGTATTGACCAGAGTGGTAAATTTTCCGCCATGACTCTCCTGCGGGCGATGTCAAAAGATTATTCGTCTGATACAGATTTGGTAAAACTGTTTTATGACACCAAATCAGAAAAGATTTCCAAGGGTGCTTCCTCACAGAAACTCGTTGGAAAAGTTGTTGCAGAAGACATCGTTTATCCTGCCGGTCATGATCGCTGTGGCGAAATCATCTTGGACTGTTGCGGAACGATTACTGAAGAATTACTGGAGGAGATCTGCGATACAGGGTTGAAAACGGTGGAAGTCGTTTCAGACGTAAATGATACCCTTGTTCTGCAAAGTATTGCCGAAGATCCCACTTCGACTCATGAAGAAGCATTACTGCGTATCTATTCACGATTGCGTCCTGGTAATCCACCTCAGTTGGAACGTGCCATTGATCTGTTCCGTGAGAAATTCTTTGACGTCAATCGTTATCGTTTGGGACGCGTAGGACGCTTCAGAATTAATCGAAAGTTCAAGCAGGACGTTCCCGATACAGAGATGACTTTACGTGCGGAAGACTTCATTAATTCGATACGCTACCTGGTTCGATTACGTATCGGTGACAATACCGCATACGTTGATGATATCGACAACCTTGGTAACAGACGCTTGCGTACAATTGATGAATTAGCGGCTGATGAAATTCGCAAAGGATTTCTTAAACTCCGCCGTACCGTACAAGAACGCATGACGCAAAAAGACGTTGAAGAAATGTCTCCGAGAACACTGATCAATCCGAAAAGTGTTTCAGCAGCGATTGACTTCTTCTTTGGTCGTAGTGAATTGTCACAGGTGGTCGACCAGACGAATCCGCTATCGATGTTAACACACGAACGTCGCTTGAGTGCCTTGGGGCCTGGTGGATTGAACCGGAAACGTGCTGGCTTTGAAGTTCGCGACGTGCATATTTCTCACTATGGACGAATTTGCCCAATTGAAACTCCTGAAGGTACTAACATTGGTTTGATTTCGAGTTTGAGTATTTTCTCAAAAGTAGATGATTACGGATTTCTGGTCACACCTTATCGATTAGTCAAAAAGGGAAAGCTCACCGACGAAGTACACTGGATGCGTGCGGATGAGGAAGCTGAGGTGCATGTCGCCCCCGCGGACACTCCTGTGGAAAACGGCAAATTTGCTGAAGATCGTGTCATGGCACGTTTTCGTGATGACGTAGTATGGATCTCGGGTAACGACGTGGATTACATCGATGTCGACCCCGCACAAATGGTAGGAATTTCCGCAGGACTGATTCCCTTCCTTGAACACGACGATGCCAACCGCGCGTTGATGGGCTCCAACATGCAACGTCAGGCCGTCCCTTTATTGATTGCAGAGCCACCATTGGTGGGGACTGGGATGGAGCTTGCAGTTGCCCAGAACTCAGGTATGGTGATCCGGGCTGAGAAAGCCGGTAAAGTGACTTATGTTGATGGAAATGTCGTAGAAGTCGCTGGCAAGAAGTACTACCTGCGAAAGTATGAAGGTCTTAACGAACGAACCTGTTTGAATCAGACTCCTGCAGTCAGCGTGGGAGATTCGGTGAAAAAAGGCGAGATCCTGTGCCACAGTGCTGCAGCTGCAGACGGCTTACTCTCACTAGGGCGAAATGTGCTGGTCGGCTTCATGTCATGGGATGGATATAACTACGAAGACGCGATTATTCTTTCTGAACGTCTTGTGAAAGAAGATGTCTACACATCAATTCATATCGATGAATTTGATGTCGAAATTCGTGAGACCAAGCTGGGACGCGAAGAATTTACGCGTGATATTCCCAACGTCAGCGAAAAAGCATTAAGGCACATTGGTGAAGACGGGATCATCAAAGTAGGAACCCGCGTTCGCCAGGGAGACATTCTTGTCGGGAAAGTATCTCCCAAGGCGAAAGCAGAACTGACTCCCGAAGAAAAACTGCTACATGCCATCTTTGGACGTGCAGGGGAAGATGTGAAGAATGAATCGCTAGAAGCATCCAGTGGTGTTGAAGGCATCGTCATTCACACTGAGAAATTTGCTCGTCGGATGAGCCTTTCCGACTATGAACGCAAAAAATATGATGAAGAACTCAAGCAGGTCGAAGAGCAGGGCGATCAAGAAATCGCGGCGGCATTTCGCGAATTTTTGAAAGCCTTTGAATCTGCATTGGGGCAACCTCTGGTTGACGATGATGGACGTAAAATTCGGGACATTACAGAAGACAAGTTCATTTCTCAATACGCCCATGATTTCTTGACACATCTTGATAATCTTGATATTCGCAGCCCACAGAAAAAAGCTGACTGTCGTGCGGTGATTGAAGAGTCATGGCCTAATCTTGAAGATGTCATCGACACCTGTGACCAAAGAGTGAACAGCATGAAACGTGGTGAGGAATTGCCGAACGGCGTGCTCCAAATGGTGAAGGTGTATGTTGCTTCAAAACGGCAAATTTCTGTCGGTGACAAAATGGCAGGACGTCACGGTAATAAGG
This sequence comes from Gimesia aquarii, assembly GCF_007748175.1. Classification (NCBI taxonomy): domain Bacteria; kingdom Pseudomonadati; phylum Planctomycetota; class Planctomycetia; order Planctomycetales; family Planctomycetaceae; genus Gimesia; species Gimesia aquarii. Next base: position 527,451 of record NZ_CP037422.1, on the reverse strand, counting down.
GTGTGATTTCAAAAGTATTGCCCATTGAAGACATGCCGTTTACTGAAGATGGTACACCCATCGACATTATGTTGAATCCACTCGGTGTTCCCAGCCGTATGAATGTAGGGCAAATTCTTGAAACCCACTTAGGTTGGGCAGCACAAAAACACGGATTCCGTGCTGTGTGCCCTGTGTTTGACGGAGCAATGGAATCAAAAATCCATGAGTATCTGGATACGGCAGGACTGCCTGACGACGGTAAGGCACAGCTCTATGATGGTCGTACGGGTGAAGCATACGAACAGAAAACGACGGTCGGGCAGATTTACATGTTAAAACTGCATCACCTCGTGGATGATAAAGTCCACGCTCGTTCGACAGGTCCTTACTCGTTGATTACACAACAGCCATTAGGTGGAAAAGCACGATTTGGTGGTCAACGATTTGGAGAAATGGAAGTCTGGGCACTGGAAGCTTATGGTGCTGCCTATATTCTACAAGAGTTGCTGACAGTGAAGAGTGATGATGTAGAGGGCCGTACAAAGATTTATGAATCCATGGTAAATGGTGAGAACACATTAGAGGCCGGTACGCCAGCAAGCTTTGACGTACTAAACAATGAAATTCGTGGACTTGGTTTGAATCTACAACTGGAAAAGAATCCCGCTTGATACCTTGCGACAAAGGGAGTGGTGTATCTAAGGTCAAGAGTTCGTTTTCAGGATCAATGTCTGATCATAATTAGTTCAGAAAATAAGGAGCGTGCACAGTGAGTGTTGCACAGACAGCTTACGAGCGAATTAACGATTACGGTTCAGTAAAAATTGGTTTGGCCAGTCCGCACGATATTCGGAGCTGGTCATTTGGCGAAGTCAAAAAGCCAGAAACAATCAATTACCGAACATACCGACCAGAACGCGACGGTTTATTCTGTGAGCGAATTTTCGGGCCTGAAAAGGACTGGGAATGTGCTTGTGGAAAATACCGCGGCATGAAATACAAAGGCATGATTTGTGACCGTTGTGGCGTCAAAGTGACTCACAGCCGCGTCCGAAGAAAACGTATGGGGCATATCGAATTAGCCGCACCCATCGTTCATATCTGGTTCTTCAAATCAATGCCCAGTCGATTGGGTGCGTTATTGAATATGAAAACCACCGCTCTGGAAAAGGTGGTTTACTTCCAGGACTATGTTGTCACCGATCCTGGAGAGACTCCGTTGGAAATGTGTCAGACCATGACCGAAGAAGAAGCGCGCCAGAATCAAGCCAAGTACGGACCTGGTGCGTTTGAAATCGAGATGGGTGCAGAGGCCATCAAAAAGCTTCTCATGAATCTGAACCTCGTTGAACTTTCAGAGCAACTTCGTAAAGATCTGTTTGAAACTGCGAGTCAACAGAAACGCAAAGACTATATCAAGCGCTTGAAAATTGTTGAGTCTTTAAGAGATAGTGACAACCGACCGGAATGGATGGTCCTGGAAGTGATTCCCGTGATTCCGCCAGACTTGCGTCCGCTGGTCCTTCTGGACTCAGGTAACTTTGCGACCAGTGACTTAAACGACCTTTATCGAAGAATTATCAATCGTAACAATCGTTTAAAAAAACTGGTCGATTTAAATGCTCCCGAAGTGATCGTTCGTAATGAAAAACGGATGTTACAACAGTCTGTCGATGCCTTGTTTGACAATAACCGTTGTAAACGCCCTGTACTCGGTTCCTCAAACCGACCTCTGAAATCCTTGACCGATATGATCAAAGGAAAACAAGGACGCTTTCGCGAAAACCTATTGGGAAAGCGTGTTGACTACTCTGCACGAAGTGTGATTGTGGTTGGTCCAGAGCTGAAGCTCCATCAATGTGGACTACCTAAGAAGATCGCATTGGAGCTCTTTCAGCCGTTTATCATCCGTCGTCTGAAAGACAGCGGTCACGCTGACACGATCAAGTCGGCTAAAAGAATGCTCGAACGCAAAGACGAAGACGTGTGGGATATTCTGGATGAAGTGATTCAGAACCATCCTGTGCTTCTGAACCGCGCTCCCACTTTACACCGTATGGGAATTCAGGCATTTGAACCGATCCTTGTTGAAGGAAATGCAATTCGAATTCACCCCCTTGTTTGTACCGGATTCAATGCCGACTTTGATGGCGATCAAATGGCCGTCCACCTGCCATTGTCGATTGAAGCGCAGGTAGAAGCAACGACATTGATGCTGGCAACGAATAATATCTTTAGCCCTTCCGATGGAGCACCGATTATTCGTCCTTCGCAGGATATCGTGATGGGTTGCTACTACCTCACGCTAAAGAAAACAGAGCGACGTGGAGAAGGCATGATCTTCTCCAGTGTGGGTGAAGTGCATGCTGGATTCCAGCAAGGCAAATTAGATCGCCACGCAATTATCAAAGTGCGCATGCCCTCAGATCGACGAATCAAGGGGGATGGCGCCGATCATTATAAGATGGGAGGTTTAATCGAAACGACGGTAGGACGCGTTATTTTCAACGACATCCTGCCCAGAAAAATGGCCTTCTATAACCTGACGATGAAAGGTCGTGATCTTTCCAATGTGATTTCTGACTGCTATCTGGAATTGGGTCGACGCGAAACGATTAACCTGCTCGACAAGATGAAGGAAACTGGTTTCCGGGAATCAACGTTGAGTGGTCTTTCTTTCGCAACCAGCGATTTGAAGACAGCACCCAACAAAGGAAAAGTGATTTCCGACTCAGAAAAAACAGTCCTGCAAAAAACCAAGCTTTATGAGCGTGGTTTGATTACAGCAGAAGAACGCTATAACCAGGTGCTTGATACCTGGACTCACGCACGTGAATTGATCACAAATTCCATGATGCATGAACTGGAAAATGATTATCGGGATGAAGGTCGCTATGTGAACCCCATTTACCTGATGTCGAATTCTGGTGCCCGTGGTGGTATCGAACAGATGCGTCAGCTGGGTGGTATGCGTGGGCTGATGGCCAAGCCAAGTGGTGAGATCATCGAAACTCCCATTAAGGCGAATTTCCGTGAAGGCCTGACCGTTCTGGAATATTTCAGTTCAACTCACGGTGCACGTAAAGGTCTGGCCGATACAGCATTGAAAACTGCCGATAGTGGTTACCTGACCCGTAAACTCGCCGACATCTGTCAAAACGTGGTCGTCACAGAGCATGATTGTGGTACCGCCCAAGGTATGACTCGTGGAGTTGTCTATCGAGGCGAAAAAGTCGAAATGAGTTTGACCGACGCGATTCGTGGTCGTGTCAGTCGTACCAATATCGTCGATCCAATTACTGATGAAGTGATCGTGCGGGAAAATGAACTGATTACTGTGGACATTGCCCGTCGCATTGAAGAAATGGGGCTGGAAAAAATTCAGGTTCGCAGCCCGATGACTTGCGAATCCTCATTGGGGATCTGCCGGCTCTGTTACGGTATGGACCTCTCCACAGGTTCACTCGTAGAAGAAGGCCTGGCAGTGGGTATCATTGCTGCACAAAGTGTGGGTGAACCTGGAACCCAGTTAACGATGCGTACCTTCCACATTGGTGGAACAGCCTCTCGTGAAGTGGAAGAGAACGAAATTCGCACGCGTCGTGCCGGTAAAGCGACATTCGCCCGCATTCGATCAGTTGTGAATAGCGAAGGTCTGAGCGTGGTGCTGACGCGAAATGGTGAAGTGGTGATTAACGATCCTAAAGGTCGTGAATTGGAACGCTATACCATTCCCAATGGTGCGACTCTGATGGTCAATGAAGGTGATGAGATTGATGAAGGGCAAGTCATCTGTCAATGGGACCCACACTCGATTTCCATTCTGGCGGAAGTAGGCGGGCGTGTTCGATTTGAAGAGTGTGTCGAAGGCAAAACCATTCGAACTGACAAAGACCCCAGTGGTCACGTTCGTCGTTCTATAATTGAGCATAAAGGCGAATTACATCCGCAGATTATTATCGAAGATGGTACAGGCAAGATTTTGGACTTCTATTATCTTCCTGAAAAGGCAAGCCTTGAAGTGGAAGAAGGACAACAAATTACCGCAGGTACTGTCGTCGCTAAAAACCCACGTGAATCTTCGGGTACTCAAGACATTACCGGTGGTCTGCCTCGTGTGACTGAGCTGTTTGAAGCACGTCGCCCCAAAGATCCGTCCGTTTTGGCGGAAATCGATGGTGAAGTCGAATTTGTGCCTGAGAAGAAACGCGGCAAGCGAATTGTGATTGTTCGCGGCGAAGATGGAACCGAAGTCGAACACGTGATTCCCCACGGTAAGCACTTATTAGTCCATGCCGGCGACCTCGTAAAAGCCGGCGATGCTTTGGTTCGTGGCCCACTTGTTCCACATGATATTTTGCGTGTCAGTGGAACCGAAGCCGTTCAGCAATACTTGCTGCACGAAATTCAAAATGTGTACCGTGCTCAACGTGTGACAATCGATGACAAGCATCTCGAAATCATCATTTCCCGCATGTTAAGCAAAGTACTTGTCGAAGATGTGGGCGATACGAACTTGTTGCCGGGAATTGTGCTCGATAAGCTGACTTTCCAGAAGATCAATGAAGAAACCATCGCTTGTGTGAAAGTGGTTGACTCTGGTGATACTGACTTCCAGCCAGATGACTTGGTACCACTCTCAACCATTGAAGAAGTAAATGCACAAGTGGAACTTGCCGGACAGGCTCCTGCCAGCTTTACAAAACCTAAGCCAGCGTCTGCCAGTTCACAGCTCCTTGGTATTACGAAAGCATCAGTGCAAAGTGAAAGCTTCATCTCGGCAGCCAGCTTCCAGGAAACAACGAAGGTACTTACTGAAGCTGCACTTGGTGGTCGCGTTGACTACCTTGTAGGCTTAAAAGAAAATGTCATTTTAGGTCACCTGGTACCAGCGGGAACAGGCTTCTATCAACACCAGACTGCTGAAGTTCGGATTCGCCCAGAGGCGTTAGAAGAATTAAAGGCAGAAAAAGAACGGATTCTGGCAGCTCGTATGAGCCTGTTGAATGAAGTCCAGCCTGACAAACCGGTACCATTGGGTGGCGGCCAGGAGGACATCCCACTAGGCGGTGGTCAAGATGCTGCTGAATTCAGTAGTGAAGGTGGGGTTGAAGCTCCTATGGAAAATACCCCCCCCAGCCCCAACCCATTTGATGATGAGTTGAAATCAAGTTGAACTCATTTCCTGTGAGGAGTGTCTTACAGCAGAACCGTAAATGGACTCAGCGTGAGACTTGACGGATGCAGTAAGGCGGGATACATTGTCCCGTTCCTATTGCTGGTAATAGAACTAGTTTTGACAAAAATAGCGGCCATTTGTATATATCATATTTACTAACGTTTCAGATTTGAGTGAAGATGGGTTGTCTCAATGCCAACAATTAACCAGTTGATTCGTAAACCGAGAAAAAAGCCAGTTTCCAAGAGTAAAACTCCCCTGCTGGAGGGTTGCCCTCAGAAGCGCGGTGTGTGTTTACAGGTCAAAACGGTAACTCCTAAAAAGCCAAACTCCGCCTTGCGTAAAGTCGCTCGTGTGCGACTTTCAAATGGAAAAGAGCTGACAGCCTATATTCCTGGAGAAGGTCATAACCTGCAGGAACACTCGATTGTCCTGGTACGCGGTGGTCGTGTTCGTGACTTGCCCGGTGTTCGTTATAAAGTGATCCGCGGAGTACTTGACACCCTTGGTGTGAATGACCGCCGTCAGGCACGTAGTCGCTATGGTACAAAACGCCCCAAATAGGCGTTCTTTAATAATCGATTTTCAAGTATTTGATTACATTCAGTCAGTGTTCGGTTTGGACATTGAAATTAAAGTCAGAGGAATTGTAGGAATGGGCAAGAAGTTTACAGCCAGTGCATCACAGCTCAAGCCGGATCCACGGTTTAATTCACTGTTGGCTTCAAAGTTTGTGAATTGCCTGATGCATGATGGCAAAAAAAGCGTTGCTCAAAACGTTTTTTATGCTGCCTTGGACCGCATCAAGGAACGTGTACCAGACGAGGAACCGATTGAAGTTTTCACACAAGCTGTTGAGAATGTGAAGCCAGGTATTGAAGTTCGTTCAAAACGAGTTGGGGGAGCTACGTATCAGGTTCCTACTCCCGTGAATCCGAAACGACAGCAAACCCTGGCAATTCGCTGGATTTTGGCTGCGATTCGCGCTAAAAAAGGACGCCCCATGGACGTTCGGCTCGCTGACGAGATTTTGTCTGCTCACAAGCGAGAAGGTACTGCAATGACAACACGCGAGAACATCCATCGAATGGCGGAAGCGAACAAAGCATTTGCTCACTTCGCCTTCTCTCGCTAAGGTAGTTTTTAAGATCATTCGGACGCACTGGTATGGCTTTCAGCCAATACTTCGTGCGTCTTTTTTTGTTGGTAGAGTGCGATGTATCTATAACGCGTCCAATTCAACCGTAGCGGCTCCAAAGCGACGAAACGAGATCCAAAACACTCCTGGAGACGTTACAAAAAACCTGGACACAGGCTAGTCCCGGCAGAATGGTTTGTGTTTAATAGAAACGCTACTACGAGATGATTTTACAGACAGGATTGTAGGATAAGATGTCAGCTTCAACAGAGAAAATCAGAAACATCGGAATCATTGCCCATATTGACGCGGGTAAGACAACAACTTCCGAGAGAATCTTGTTTTACACCGGCTCATCACATCGCATGGGAAATGTCGATGAAGGAACGACAATTACTGATTTTGACGAAGAAGAAGCCAAGCGGGGCATCACGATCTACTCCGCTGCGATTAGCTGCCAATGGAAAGATTACTCGATCAATATCATTGATACCCCCGGGCATGTTGACTTTACAGCCGAAGTAGAACGCAGCCTGCGTGTACTCGATGGCGCTGTGGTCGTCTTTAGCGCCATGGAGGGAGTCGAAGCACAAAGCGAGACAGTCTGGCGACAAGCCGATAAATATAACGTGCCCCGGATTTGCTTCATCAATAAGATGGATCGTATCGGCGCAAGTTTTGAACGCACCTTTCAAGAAATTGAAAAACGGCTCATCGCCAAACCAGTGGCAATGCAAATTCCCATCGGTGAAGGCTCGACCTCTGCCGATGACTCCTTCCAGGGAATCATCGATTTAATCAAAATGCAGGCTCTGTATTACGATGCAGACTCCAAAGGTTCCCAATTCGAAGCCAAAGAGATTCCGGAATCCTACCTGGAACGAGCCCAGGAATGGCGGGGAAAGCTACTGGAATCCGTTGCCGAACTGGATGACGAAATTCTTGAGCAATATTATGAAACTGAAGAGATTGCCGAGGCAGACATCCTGCGACTGCTAAGAATTGCCGCACTAAAGGGAGACTTGCAGCCGACGTTTTGCGGCTCCGCATTGAATTACATAGGAGTACAGCCGGTTCTGGATGCCGTGGGAAACTATCTCCCAAGCCCACTGGACCGACCACCCGTGGAAGGAATCAATCCTCAACCCAAAAAGAGAGGCGGCAAGGCAGGCGAATCCGAATCAAGAGGTCCCTCAGTCGATGAGCCCATGTGTGGGCTCGTCTTTAAAATTCAGGCAGATAAACATGGTGATTTATGTTTCATGCGGGTCTATTCCGGCCAACTGAAAAGTGGAAGCCGCCTGTTAAATGCCCGGACGGGTAAGAAAGAATTAATCAGCCAGCTTTGGCGCGTCCACGCTGACTCGCGTGAGAAAGTTGAGACGGACTGTATTGATGCGGGTGATATTGCTGGCGTCATTGGCCCGAAAGAAGCCGTCACCGGAGATACCTTGTGCGATATTCGGCATCCCATTCTACTGGAAAGCATCTCGTTCCCGGAAACGGTGATCTCGATGGCAGTCGAGCCCGAGTCCAGCGCTGACCGAAAAAAATTGGAAGAAACACTGCAGAAACTAGCCAGACAAGACCCCACCTTTAAAGCCACCCCCAATGAGGAAACAGGGCAAACCATTGTTTCCGGAATGGGAGAACTGCATCTCGAAGTGCTCCGAAATCGGATGCAGAAAGAATTCAACCTGAGCATCCGAGTGCATAAGCCACGCGTCAGTTATCGCGAAACGGTTTCAAAGGCCGTTGAGAAAGTAGTCGAATTCAGCCGCCCTTCTGCAGGAGGAAACCTTTATTTCAAGATTAAACTAAGGTTGGAGCCTTTTAAAGGCGATTCTTCCGTCTCCATTATCAGCAACCTCAAACCAAGCGAATTGGATCCTGCCTTCGAAAAAACGATGCTGGAAACGTTGAAAATGGGGCTGGAGGGAGGTGGGCAAGTTGGCTTTCCTTTAATGAATGTGCAATTTGTGGTCATCGATGCCCAGACCAGAGAAGGAGAAACCACAGATGTCGCCGTGGAAGCCGCGGTTTCCGAAGCGCTGCATGGCTGTATCATGGACTCCCAGATCCAACTATTAGAACCGATCATGAAAATGGAAGTGGTCACCCCTGATGAATTCCGAGGAAACATCCAGGCAGACCTTAGCGCTCGAAATGCGGCTGTGCTGAATACGGAGTGGCGAAGTGATTTGTGTGTGATGGAAGTGGAAGCGCCATTATCACAACTTTTTGGCTACTCTACCCAAATTCGTAGTCTTTCACAGGGAAGAGCTTCCTTCTCAATGGAACCATTAAAGTATGCTCCTGCCCCACCCAGCGTTTTAAAAGAGATGATTGGATAATTTTAAAGATTCCCTGTCCGCATCGCTTGGTATCTTTCAGCAGAACGGGTAACGTATCTTTTCGTTGAATGTGGACCCAAGCTCCCATTTGAACACTGCATGGTAAGCGTTCTTCTCAAGAATGTCAGAATTTGAAAAAAAGCGTTTTAAGCGTTCTTCAGGTTGTTGACAAGCGGAGAGGGTCTCATTACTATTGCTCGCTTCCTTGCACGGAGAAGGTCTCTAAGCAGGGTGAGAATCTTATTTTAGAGAAGGAAATGATTGGTGGCCGTTGCGAGTCAAGAGCGAATTAGAATTCGCATGGAAGCTTATGATCACTCCGTTTTGGATCAGTCAGCAGTAGATATTGTTGATACAGCCAAACGAACTGGTGCGATCGTGCATGGCCCTATTCCGTTGCCCACACGCATTGAACGTTACACGGTTCTTAAAGGACCGCATATTGACAAAAAATCGCGTGAGCAATTTGAAATTCGAACTCATAAGCGTTTGGTAGATATTTTGTCTCCTACAGGTAAAACAATTGATGCTTTGAATAAATTATCATTACCTGCAGGAGTTGATATTAAAATTAAGGCGTCCGCTGGCGGAAACTAGTCTATTTCAGTTTTCGTTATGATGCTCGCAGGCTTGGCAATCGTCGGGTTTGCTTGATTGGTTAGGGATCCAGCTTTTGCTGGTAATGCTATGCTTCTGGCTGTTCTGTAAGATCAGATTTCGTAGAAGCTTTGTTCCCGTTATTTAAAGGTGATGAGTATGCCTGTCGGTCTACTGGGTAAAAAGGTCGGGATGACGCAAGTTTATGATGATGGGGTCATGGTTCCTGTCACTGTAATACAGGCTGGGCCTTGTCATGTCCTGCAGGTGCGTACGGCAGACACCGATGGCTATGAAGCGGTTCAAGTTGGTTTTGAAGATAAACCTCGCCGCCTGTCCGCCCGTAGTGAGCGTGGACATGTAGCCGCACTTGATAGCAAGCGACAAAAAAAACTGAGTGAAGCAGGCATTACCACTGTTGAGAAAGCAGGCTGTGAACCCAAACGATTTATCCGTGAGTTCCGGACTGACGGTGAAGACCATGGTTGTGCCGTTGGAAATGAATTGAACGTCTCTTTATTTTCAGATGTGGCATTTATTGATGTGATTGGTACCAGCAAAGGCCGTGGTTTTGCTGGTGTAATGAAGAGACATAATTTTGCTGGCCAACGTGCGACTCATGGTGTAAAGCGAGTTCATCGCCACGGTGGTTCCATTGGCCAGAGTGCAGACCCTTCCCGTGTGATGAAGGGAACTCGCATGGGCGGTCGATATGGTGGCAAGCAGATTACGGTAAGGCATTTGAAGGTTGTGCGTGTTGATGAGGAGAATAATCTTCTCCTGGTGCGGGGGGCAGTGCCAGGACCCAATGGTGGGGATCTGATCATTCGCCATACCAATAAGTATTAGTTCTTTTGAGTGTTTGAAGTAATCAGGTAGTTCTGCCTTTATAAATGGTGTCAAAATGATTTCTGTTGCAATTCAAGATAAAGCTGGCAAAGAAGTTGGCAAATATGAGTTCGAAGCTACCGAATTGGCGGGTGGCATCAATCGTCAATTGCTGCACGATGTAGTAGTGATGTATGAGGCGAATAAAAGAATTGGTTCTTCCAAAACCAAAACCCGTGGTGAAGTGAGAGGCAGTACAGCAAAGCTGTATCGCCAAAAGGGAACAGGCCGTGCTCGTGCCGGTTCTTCTCGAACACCCGTGCGTCGAGGTGGTGGTCATACATTTGCCAAGAGGCCCAAAGACTGGTCATATCGTCTGCCGAAAAAAGCGGTAAAGCTGGCAACGCGTATGGCCATTTTAAGTAAATTTGAAGATGAGCAGGTCACACTCATTGATGAATTAGCAATGGAAGTGCCCAAGACCAAAGAAGTCACAAGCGTACTAAAAGCACTGGGATTGTCTGAGACCAGCTGTTTGCTGACAATCGACCAGCACGATCCTGTTGTCTGGAAGTCTGCTCGAAATATTGAGAAGGTGCAGGTCTCACCTGCTGCTGATTTGAACGCCTATGACGTTCTGCATCAACGGCAAATGGTTTTGACCAAGTCTGCTTTAGACCGGTTGCTTGGTCGGGCTGAAGATTAATTTAACGCGATTTGTAGTTTAATATTCCAGTTTGGATATCGAGGTTAGTTGTCATGTCGGATGGTTTAAAAAAAGGCGTTCAACTGAAGCCGTATCAGGTCGTCATCCGGCCATTGGTTACAGAAAAAGGGACTCACCTGTCTGAGTCTTATAATTCATACACGTTCGTTGTTGATAAGTCTGCTACAAAAACAGACATTAAGAATGCGGTCTCTGATTTGTGGAACGTGCGTGTAGTTTCAGTTCGCACTCAAAACAGAATTGGAAAACCGCGTCGGCATAAACACAAAATTGGTTATACCAAATCGTGGAAAAAGGCAATTGTCGAGCTTCACGAAGATGATCGAATTTCGTTCTTCTAAGAGATGTGTTTTCGATTGAGTTTGACCTAAAGATTTTTTAATGATTGGTTTCAAAGCCAAACATATTTTGAGGTGATAAATTATGGGAATCCGATACTACAAGCCAACGACACCAGGTCGGCGCGGCGCATCGGTGAGCGACTTTGCAGCGATCACTGATCGTAAGAAAGCTCCTGAGAAATCCCTGGTTAAGCGATACAAGAAAAAGGGGGGACGAAACAATCAAGGTGTGATCACTGCCCGTCACCGTGGTGGCGGACACAAGCGGATGTATCGCATGATTGATTTTCGTCGCAACAAAGATGGTGTGCCTGCCAAGGTAAACGGTATCGAGTACGATCCCAACCGATCTGCTCGGATCGCACTATTACATTATGTGGATGGTGAAAAACGATATATTCTTGCTCCAGAAGGTCTGGCTGCGGGAGACACTGTCATCAGTGGAGAAAAAGTGGAACCAAACACTGGTAACTGCATGCCTTTAGCAAGCATGCCACTTGGTTCAATCATCCATAATGTAGAAATGCAACCAGGCCGTGGAGGACAGCTCTGCCGCAGTGCAGGCACTTCAGCTGTGTTGAATGCACGTGAAGACAACTGGGCTCAGATTACTCTGCCTTCGGGAGAAGTCAGACGTGTTCCCAGTTCCTGTCGCGCCACACTCGGTGAAATTGGTAATTCCGAACATACTAAAATCGTCTTGGGTAAAGCAGGTCGAAAACGATGGATGGGGCGACGTCCTCATGTTCGTGGAACCTGTATGAACCCAGTTGCTCACCCGATGGGGGGGGGGGAAGGCCGAAACTCAGGAGGCCGCCATCCTTGTAGCCCAACTGGTAAGCTCGCCAAAGGTGGTAAGACACGAAAGAAAAGAAAAGCTTCTTCCAAAGCCATTATCAGGCGTCGTAAGTCACGTCGTTATGGCCAATTGAAGCTCTGAGACAATAGTTTAATTTTAAAAGTTTAAATATCGTTTTCGATAATTGAGGACAAATTTTATGGGTCGCTCACTGAAAAAAGGGCCTTATGTTGATGTAAAGCTTCTCAAAAAAATTGAGAAGCTGAACGAATCGGGTAGAAAAGAATCGATTAAGACATGGGCTCGGTCTTCAACCATTGCTCCGGAATTTGTAGGTCATACATTCCTGGTGCATAATGGGCGCGCTCACTTAAGCGTGTATGTCACGGAAGAAATGGTAGGGCATAAATTGGGTGAATTTTCCCAGACCCGAACCTTTCGAGGCCATACCGCCAAGAAGAAATAAACGTTTTTGTTTGTTGTTATTACGACTGTGGCAGTCGATAACGTATATGAATTATGTAATAGTGAAGTGGAGTAATCGTTATGGGACAAGTTCGAGCAACACATAAATTTGCACGAATTTCAGCAACGAAAGTTCGTCCTTTTGCGGATCTGGTTCGAGGAATGACAACTTCCGAAGGTTTGGATTCTTTAAAGTACCTTCCAAACCGGGGAGCACGTTTTCTCGAAAAAGTCATCAAAAGTGCGGTCGCCAATGCTGAAGACAAAGGTGCCCGTAACGTTGAGGGTCTGAAGATTACAGAAGCGCGCGTCGATGGCGGGCCCATGTTTAAACGAATTCAGCCCCGTGCCAGAGGTATGGCATATACGATTCGACGTCGGATGTCGCACATTCATATTGCAATTGAAGCACCAGAGCTTCCTTAAACTTGAGATACTATTTTGATTGTTGATTCGTCAACTTCGTTACTAATTATAATCAACCTGAAATACTTAAAGGATAACCTGAATCATGGGGCAAAAAGTTCGACCAACCGGATTTCGAGTCGGCGTGGTAGAAGACTGGAGAAGTCGCTGGTATGCCTCCAAGAAAGATTTTGGGGCACTGTTGGTTGAAGACCAGAAAGTCCGTAAATTTATTCAAACGAAGTATAAGTTTGCCGGTATTCCTAAAGTCGAGATCGAACGAACTCGCGATCAGGTTGTGGTGCACTTATTTACGGCTCGCCCCGGGATCATTATTGGTCGTAAGGGACAGGAAGTGGACCGGTTAAAAGCAGAACTGGAAGACCTGACTGGTCGTCGGATGGAATTGAAGATTATTGAAGTTGATAATGCACTGCAAAGTGCAGCATTAGTTGCGGAAGATATCGCTCAGCAATTATCGAAGCGCGGTAGCTTTCGTCGCACAATAAAGCGTGCCCTGGACCAGGTAATGGAAACGGGCGTTCATGGAATTAAAATCGAGCTTTCAGGTCGATTGGGTGGAGCAGAAATGTCGCGGCGTGAAAAAGCAAGCCGTGGCTCAATTCCACTCTCGACTTTGCAACGACATGTTGACTACGGATTCCGCGAGGCACACACCACCTTCGGAGTCATCGGAGTGAAAGTTTGGATCGACCTTGGTGATTATTCAGATGAGGAGAATCGCGATGGCGCTAATGCCAAAGCGGGTCAAGCACCGCAAAAGCCAAAGAGGGCGCATAAAAGGTAATGCGACACGTGGTAACACTGTTGCCTTTGGTGAATGGGGCTTACAATCTCTGGATCCTGGGCACATAGCAGCAAATACCATTGAAGCTTGTCGTATTGCAGCAACACAATATGTTCGAGGTGAAGGTAAACTTTATATCCGCATCTTTCCTCAGAAGTCGGTTACATCCCGTCCTCTGGAAACCCGTATGGGTAAAGGAAAAGGGGAGCCGGATCACTGGGTTGCCGTCATTAAGCCGGGCACAGTGTTGTTTGAATTATCGGGAGTTTCGAAAGAGGCAGCAAAACGTTGTTTTGCACGTGTCGCACATAAGCTACCAGTGAATGTCAGGTTGGTCGAACGCCGTCCTTCCATTTGAGCTGGTCAAAGACAAGTTATTAAAATTTTTATCACTTTAGTCCTGTCTTACCCTTTTGGGGTCGGACTGCAAAACATCATTGGGTTTGACTGATGACCAAAGCGAGTGAATTACGAGAGATGAATGACGAGCAATTATCATTCGCTCTGCAGGAAACACAAAAAGAGTTATTTCAGTTGCGGTTCCAAGCGGCAACCGAAAGGCTTGATGCACCGAGTAACATCAAGCGACTAAGACGTGAAATTGCACGAATCCAGACAATTCAGCGTGAGCGTGACTTAAGTCTGCAAAAGAATGCTTAATGAGGCTCGTTGAGGAAATTAAATGCGAAAAATATTAACAGGCACCGTGGCTAGCGCCAAAATGGATAAAACGTTACGGGTGGAAATCCAAAGACGATATCGTCATCCGATGTACGGTAAAACCGTTCGCGGCCGTACGGTGTGCCATGTTCATGATGAAAAAAATGAAGCACAGGAAGGGGACACTGTCGAGATTATCGAAAGTCGTCCACGTTCCAAAACAAAGCGTTGGGATATGATCCGAGTTGTGGAGAAAAAGAAAGACTAACAGTCTTTCGTAAATTGACCGCAATTTGGTGTTTTTAGTTGTACAAAGTTTAAAGATAAGGTTTACCTCATCTTTTGGGTTGATAAGGAACAGGCAAAGCCATGATTCAGATGCAAACTGATCTGGATGTGTGTGATAATTCAGGGGCCAAAGTAGCGCGCTGCATTAAAGTGCTGGGTGGTACTGGACGCCGGACGGCTGAAGTCGGCGACGTGATTGTCGTCAGTATCCAGAAGACACTGGCTGGTAGTACCATCAAAAAAGGCCAGGTCGTACGTGGCGTGATTGTCCGCACAAAGTATCCTTGTCGCCGCGATGATGGAAGTTATGTAAGATTTGACAGTAATGCGATGGTCTTACTAGATGGTGAGGGAAATCCTCGAGGAACACGTATTTTTGGCGCAGTGGCCCGTGAACTTCGAGAACGCAAATACATGAAAATTATTAGTCTGGCAAACGAGGTAGTCTGACAATGAAGATACGACGTGGCGATTCTGTGATCGTAATCACCGGAGCAGATGCAGGCGATACACCTCGACGTGTGTTGAACGTAGTAGATGGTGGTAAAAAAATAACGGTAGAAAATGTGAATCGTGTGTTTAAGCACGTAAAGCGCGGGCATCCCAAAAGTCCCCAGGGTGGACGATTGGAAGTGGAAATGCCCATCGATACTTCGAACGTGAAATTTTATTGTGAAGCGTGTAGTGCACCGACCCGCGTTGGTTATCGCTACACCAAAGATGGCAGCAAAGAACGATTCTGTAAATCCTGTAGTGCATCAGTGGGAACGATCAGCCCCGCGAAAGCAAAGTATCAGCAACAATAATCAGATTTTGTAGTTTACAGTAAGGAAGGTTGTCCGCAGCTCGGTTAACCTGAAACAAAACAATGGCAACACCAACACTATTAAAACAATATCGTGAAGAGATTGTTCCCACTTTGAAAGAAAAGCTGGGACGAACCAATATTCATTCGCTGCCACAAATTGAAAAAGTTGTGATCAGCATGGGTGTGGGTGCCGCAAATCAAGATCGAAAACGACTTGGTGAGGTTGCGGACCATTTAACTCTCTTAGCTGGCCAGAAATCACAAATCACACGTGCTCGTAAGTCCGTTGCTGGATTTAAATTACGTGAAGGACAGGAAATTGGTTGTCGGGTGACCTTAAGAGGCGCCCGCATGTATGAATTTCTGGAACGCCTGATTTCACTCGCTTTACCGCGTGTACGTGACTTTCGCGGGGTGAACCCCAAAGCCTTCGATGGTGCGGGGAATTACAGCCTTGGTTTAAATGAGCAAATGGTTTTCCTGGAAATTGATCCAGATTCAGTACATTATACACAGGGCATGAATATTACGATTGTGACTACGGCCTCTAACAATGAAGAGGGCCGTCTATTGTTAACCGAATTTGGAATGCCATTTCGTAAGTAGCCAAAATTTTAAAACATCAACCATAAAGTAGATTGTCGGAGAATAACAGTGAGGGTAGCCAGCTAATGATGACAGACCCTATTGCAGACATGCTGACACGAATTCGTAACGCACTGCAAATTGAACGGCCTTTTGTAGATATTCCTTCATCGAAAATCAAAGAAGCAATTGCAGCTGCTTTGCAACGTGAAGGGTATGTCTGGGATTATGAGGTGATTGAAAACAGTCCTCAAAATATTCTACGAGTGAATTTGAAGTATGGCCCCAATGGAGAACGGGTCATTCAGAAAATCCTTCGTGAGAGTAAACCCGGACGTCGTTCATATCAGGATTTACGGTCAATGCCAGAAGTCTTGCAAGGAATGGGAATTAGTATTCTCTCAACGAGTAAAGGCGTACTCAGTAATCGTGAAGCCAAAAAAGAAGGTGTCGGCGGCGAGTTGCTTTGTACGATCTGGTAATTCTGAGGTCATAAGGCTGGCTGATAGAGATCTGCAGCGTTTTAATTTAACTGGAATTTGAAGTTATGTCTCGAATCGGTAATAAACCAATTCCCGTTCCTGGTGGAGTGGAAGTTAAAATTGATAGCCCATCCATTTCCGTAAAAGGAAAGCATGGTGAGTTATCCTTAGATTTTCACCCCGCTATGAATGTTGAGTTAGATTCGGAAACCAATGCCATTAAAGTTTCTCGTCCCAATGACGAACGACAAAATCGTGCATTGCATGGTCTAACACGTGCCTTAATTGCCAACATGGTTCAAGGGGTTGAAACTCCCTTTGTGAAAAAACTGGAAATTCAGGGAGTTGGTTATCAAGCGACTCTGAATGGTCAAAAATTAAGCCTGCAGGTGGGATTTGCCAATACGATCGTGCTGGAAGTTCCCAAAGGAGTGATTTGTGAATTGCCGAATAACACAAATATTGTTGTGACCTCGGCAGACAAACATGCTGTAGGTCAATTTGCGGCGAATATTCGTAGCGTACGTCCGCCTGAACCTTACAAAGGCAAAGGGATACGTTATGAAGGTGAATATGTAAGGCGTAAAGCTGGTAAAGCCTTTGCGAGCTAATCGTTTTCAACAACTTGTTTGAATGTAGCTTGAGGCGGAACTGTTTTTTAAAAGATGACGGTAACATGAAATTACAAAAGACCCTGAAAAAGCAGAAGCAACGACGAGCGTTCCGTATTCGCAATACGGTTCGTAACACTGGTCGTATTCGTTTATCTGTTTATCGCAGTAACAATCATATTTATGCTCAATTAATTGATGACACCGCAGGTAATACACTGGTTTCAGCCAGTTCCAAAGACAAAAGCCTTGCCGGTGAACTCAAAAATGGCAGTAACATTGCTGCTGCCGAAAAAGTGGGTCAATTACTTGGTGAACGAGCCGTCGAAAAGGGAATTAAAGAAGTTGCCTTTGATCGTGGTCCTTATCGATATCATGGGCGCGTTGCAGCCTTGGCAGATTCTGCTCGAAAAGCAGGATTGGATTTTTAATAGAGACATCACTCAAAAAAACGAGTTGGAGAAGATATCGTGTCAAAAGAAGGTGGAAAGCAAACGCCAGAAACAGTCATCCAGATCCGTCGCTGTGCCTGCGTAGTCAAGGGGGGGCGTCGGTTTAGCTTTACGGCTTTAGTTGTCGTGGGAGACAAAGAAGGTCGTGTTGGCTGGGGATACGGAAAAGCAATCGAAGTTCCATTAGCCGTCGATAAAGCGGTTAAGCAGGCAAATCGAAGCATGATTCAAGTGCCTGTAGTCGAACACACGGTACCTCATGAAGTAGTCGGCCGTTTTGGTTCCTCAAAAGTATTATTGCTCCCAGCTCGTCCTGGTACAGGTATTATTGCTGGAGCTGGTGTGCGTGCCGTTGTGGAAGCAGCTGGAATTACAGACATTTTCACCAAGAGCCGTGGTTCTAATAACCCGATCAACGTGGTGAAAGCCACTATTGATGGACTCTCAAAATTACGAACCCGGGAAGATGTTGCACGTTTGAGAGGAGTTGAGGTCTAATGATAATTGATGATGTCCATCGCGGAATCAAAAAGCATAAAAAACGAAAACGAGTTGGTCGTGGACCGGGTTCAGGTCATGGTAAAACATCGACTCGTGGTCATAAAGGTTACGGAAGTCGTGCCGGTTCATCGCGTCGTACGAGCTTTGAAGGGGGACAGACTCCTCTGGCGTTACGCGTTGCGAAGCGTGGGTTCAATAATAAACAGTTTGCGAAGAATGTCGCTGTAGTGAATGTCTCCTCATTGGAGCAGGCATTTGAAAACGGCGCTGAAGTCACTCCTGAAGTGCTGGCTGAAAAAGGCCTGGCGAAAGGACGCTTCGATCAAGTGAAGATTTTAGGTAACGGCGATCTCAGTAAAAAATTAACTGTGACCGCTCATTTGTTTTCCCAGTCAGCTGAGACAAAAATCCAGGCTGCCGGGGGTACTGTCAGCCGAATTTTGTCATAAGTTAATAATTCAAGGACTTGATTTCAGCAATCCGCTGCGAGACAAAACATTCTGCCGTCAATCAAAGTTGATCTGACGGCCTGTATCACAAAGTGTTTGCTGAACTATGACACAAAGGACCGCCACCTATGCTCGGTAAATTATTAGTTCTGTTCAAAATTCCCGAGCTGCGTAGAAAAATCGTCCTTACACTGGGACTATTAGCCATCTATCGAATGGGATTCTGGATTGCCTTGCCATTCGTGAATCAGGCACAGCTCGCTAAAACACTGACTGACTTACAAAGTCAGGAAGGTGGAATTGGCCAGGTGATGCAGGTAATTTCTTTATTTTCTGCTTCTAATATTGGCCAGAGTACGATCTTTGGTTTGGGGATTATGCCCTACATTTCTGCCTCCATTATCTTCCAGTTGATGGGTACGGTCTATCCACCTCTGGAACGCCTCCAGAAAGAAGGGGAGGCTGGCAGAAAGAAAATTAATGAATATACACGTTACGCTACTGTCGTCATTTGCCTGGTACAGAGCTATTTTTGGATCTCCACGCTTTCGGGTGGCTTTGGCTCCGGTACCAGTTTGATCTTGGAAAAATACGATAACTTCTACTTCCATCTTGTTGCCACCATTACCATGACGACAGGCACTGTCTTCCTGATGTGGATCGGTGAACAAATTGACGCTTATGGAATTGGTAACGGGATCAGTTTACTGATTATGGCGGGGATTCTGGCCCGAATGCCTCAGGCGGGCTGGAGCTTAATCGAACCGGCGTTTGAAAAAGGAATCGCTTTAGGAACAGATACGGGAATTGACCGATTATTGATATTGGCACTGGTGTTCGTCTTCGTGGTGGTCTGGGTGATTGCGATCACTCAGGGACAACGACGCATTCCGATCCAAAGTGCAAAGCATGTTCGAGGTAGAAAGGTTTCTGGCGGCCAACGTCAGTCACTGCCTCTGCGAGTCAACCAGGCTGGTGTGATGCCGATCATCTTTGCATCCAGTTTACTGATGTTCCCTTACTTTCTGTTTCATGCCATTAGCCAATGGTCCAGCTGGCCGTTTTGGGCAATGTTGGATGAAGCATTTCAGCCCATGAGTCGTGGCTTTATTTACACAATGTCTTACGTAGTATTGATTTACTTCTTCTGCTACTTCTGGACAGCGATTACATTTAACCCCAAGGATATGGCAGAAAACTTGAAAGATTATGGTTCTTTTATCCCCGGATATCGTCCCGGAGCGAGAACTGCAGCTTACCTGGAACAGGTGATGGTTCGCATCACCTATGTCGGGGCAGCATTTCTGTCAATTGTGGCAATTATTCCTACTTTGGTGTCGACCTGGTTGGGAGTCGATTTCCTCGTGGCAAGTTTTTACGGTGGAACCGGCCTTTTAATTGTAGTTTCCGTGGTATTAGACCTTGTCAATAAAATTGACAGCCATCTGGTGATGCGGAACTATTCAGGACTACTGGAGAGCGATCTGTAAAGAATAAACAAGCAAGTCACTGTGAAAATCGCCAAAAAAGGGGTGTGTCACTTGTCGATTTGCAATTGTGAAGTTTATAATTTCCTGATTCGCTCCGCTTCGGGAATAGTACAGGTTTGTTACGAAGCCGGAGTTTGCTCATTTTACGGGCATCATAAATTAAATGACACGGGCAGCAACAGATGAGCAGTAAATCGCCTATCGTTGTCTGTCCATAATCTTGAACCAAACTTATAGAGAAATCGTAATACGATGAAAGTCCGAGCTAGTGTTAAGCGGATTTGTGAAAGCTGTAAAGTCATCAGGCGAAAAGGGCGCGTGTATGTCATTTGCTCTTCGAACCCACGCCACAAGCAGCGGCAAGGGTAATCGTCTCAAGTAGAGTCTCTGTGATTTTTATGTTATCAGTTTTTACATCCAGCGGAGTGAAATAAAATGCCTCGTATTCTCGGTGTTGATATTCCAAATGAAAAACCTGTCTATGTTTCCCTTACCTATCTGTATGGGATTGGCAGTGTGACAGCGACCGATATATGTCACAAACTGAATATCAATCCTCAGTTGAAAGCAAAAGATCTTACAGATGATGAATTAAGTCGGATTGTGAATCTGTTAGATACAGAATATTCCGTCGAAGGACAATTACGTAGAGCGACACAACAGGATATCGCTCGTTTGCGAGACATTCAGTCTTATCGTGGAATACGACATCGCCGTGGTCTTCCCGTACGCGGGCAGAATACACAAACCAATGCCCGTACACGAAAAGGTGGAAAGAAAACCGTTGCTGGTAAAAAAGGTGTTAAGGATGCCCGCCACTAGGCCACACTTCCTCGAGCCTGTTGGACTTTGTCCTGCCAAGATTACAAAAATGTGTTCATAAAAAATGGTCATCATGAGTTTTGGTGACTGCGATTATAAAATATTCGAAATATTGCATTTCAGTTTCTGATAGCACGGTGACAGAAACACCAGGAGTTTTAGAGTGGCTAAAGTCAAACGAAAAAAAGTGAAACGTCATATCACGAAAGCGGTTGCTTATATTAAAGCAACGTTTAACAACACCACTGTCACTGTTACCGATTTAAACGGAGATGTACTCTGTTGGGCAACGGCAGGAACCTCTGGTTTCAAAGGCAGCCGAAAGAGCACACCTTTTGCAGCCCAGAGAGCTGCAGAAATCTGTGCTGAAAAAGCGGCAAAATTTGGTGTCAAAGAAATGGAAATTCGCGTGAAGGGACCCGGTTCCGGACGTGAAAGTGCCATCACTGGCTTACAGTCAGCGGGCATTACGATTCGGGCGATCGAAGACATCACTCCATTACCACACAATGGTTGTCGTCCACCAAAAAAACGAAGAGTCTGAGTAAGTTCACTTCTTGTAACGAGGTGATTCACTTTTTACTTATGTAAGAAGCTTTGGGTTATAAATAACAAGAAATATGATTTGATAATCATAATTCTATTGGCTGTGTTCTTTGGAGATTATTTCAATGCGAATCCGTTGGCGAGGACTGGAATTACCAAGCCGTGTCATCCCTGACCGGGACTCAATGACATCTACTTATGGTATGTTTGTAGCCGAACCATTTGAGCGTGGATTCGGGGCAACTATTGCTAACAGTTTACGGCGAATCCTGCTTTCCAGTTTGGAAGGCAGCTCCGTCACGCGTGTTAAAATTCAAGGTGTTCAACACGAATTCACAACCATTCCTGGAGTGGTTGAAGACATCACCGAAATTTGCTTGAATTTAAAATCGTTAATCGTCAAGAATTCCAGTTCCACTTCAAAAACACTGCGAATCGAAAAACACGAGCGTGGTGTTGTAACGGGAGCTGATGTCATTACCGATGATCAGGTCGAAGTGATCAATCAAGATCTGGTCATAGCAACAATGACAGACGATGTTCCGCTTAACATGGAAATTACCGTTGAAAATGGTCGTGGTTATACTCCCGCTTCTGAACATGCAGAACACGACATGGAAGTAGGCGTCATTCCATTGGATGCCACTTTCTCTCCAGTTGTTCGTGTTCGCTATAAGATTGAAGATACACGCGTTGGACAACGTACTAACTATGACAAACTGATCCTGGAAATCTGGACTAACGGAACCGTCAAACCCGACATGGCTCTGGTCGAAGCTTCCAAGATCCTACGTAAGCACCTCAATCCCTTTATTACTTACCGAGAGCCCGGTCCAGAAATGCCACCAGAAGGTGGTCTCAAGGGTATGTTGGATACAACCGGCTATGCCCCAATTGACCTTGAGCTGGAAGAGAAACTCAACCAGAGTCTTGCTGAATTAAACCTCTCAGTACGTGCGACGAACTGTCTGGAATCCGAAGGAATTAACACCGTTCGTGATCTGGTAGGTAAGTCAGAGGACCATCTGTTACACGTTCGTAATTTTGGGGAAACCACTCTCGTCGAAGTCCGTGAGCGGCTGAGTCAGATTGGCCTACGTCTTGGTATGAAGATTCCTAATTCCTCATCACAACCGCGTTAATCTTGATGGATTCTCGCTTCGTCACAATACAATCAACGAGTCATTTACTCTTAGCAATCAGAAGAATTTTGAGTTAAGTCATGCGACACCGAATGAGAGGCCGTAAGCTAGGCCGTAACGCATCACATCGTAAAGCGATGTTCAAGAACATGGCCGCAAGCTTCATTAAGACCGTCAGAATTGACGAAGATGCAGAGAACGCTCCCAAGGTTTCCGGGCGTATTACAACGACCGTTCAGAAGGCAAAAGAACTTCGTCCGTTCATTGAGAAGTTGATTACGTTGGCGAAAAAAGCGCAGCCGCACTTAGAAAAAGCCGCACAATTTGCGACGTCTGCAGATAAAAACTCAAGTGAGTGGAAGAGCTGGCGGGAATCTGAGCAGTGGAATGAATGGAATCAGGCAATCGCACCTGCATTGAGCTACCGAAGACGGGCATTTTCTGAACTTCGCGATAACGAAGCAGTCGATATCCTGTTCGACGAACTTGCCGAGCGATTTGCTGAGCGTAATGGCGGCTACACCCGAGTTGTCCGATTGGCAACAGTTCGTCTCGGTGATGCTGGCGAGCAGGCAATCATTGAGTTTGTAGGCGAACGTGATCGAATTAAACCGAAAAAACGTAGTGCAAGTCTCGAAGAGAGTTCAGAAGCGACAACTACTGATGAAGCTGAAACCGAAACGACTGCAGAATCGGAAGCCGCCACAGAAGAAGCCGTCGAAGATTCTGCGGAAACTGCCGCTGCTGAAGACGACGCCGAAACCGAAACAGAGGATGATTCAGAGAAAGAGAAATAAGCTGCTGAAGGCTTAAATTCGTCTATTCTGAAACGAATGTTCTCGCTAAAATTGACAAGCTAAGGGTATTTCAAGATGAAAAATACTCTTAGCTTTTTTTACGCCCGCCAATGTGTTTCGGGCGAAAGAGCCCTCGGCTCATTCGACAAAAAGAGAGTTTGATGATTCTACATCACGTCGTTGTGAAGTTGTAGCAGAAAGGATTCTAGCTTGTATCCAACTTGATCGTAGCATCTCCAAGGCTGTTCAGATCTCGTAAAACAGCTTTACAATCGTTATATTTCAGTTGGACGCACTATAACACAGCATGTCAACGAAAAAACCTTTTAATTTTAGTCATGCCATGTTTGACCTGTGCCGTGATATTGCACAGCGGATGCCCGAGTTTCAGCATATTGACATGGACCGGGTTGCAGTAGCATTCGCTCAAGCACGCCGCAATGTGCCCTATGGAATGCAGGCTAAGTTAACCCCCCTGCGTTTCGAAAAGGGAGCGCTTCATACGACTCGATACGGTCGCAAGTGGACGGCGCAACGAGTTTACCAGGATCAAGAGGAAATGCTGTATATCCTGACGTTTTACCTGCCTCGCTTCTTGAACCATTCCTTCCAGGAAAAATTGATCACCGTTGTGCATGAACTGTACCATATCAGTCCTGCGTTTGATGGTGATATTCGCCGTTTGGAAGGCCACTATCACGTGCACTCACATAGTCAAAAAGAGTACGATGAGCAGATGGCGGTTTTTGTAGACCAGTATTTGAAACAGAAGCCTCCTGCAGAGCTCTTCTCATTTTTGAAATGTCGTTTTTCAACTCTACAAAAAAGACATGGTGGTGTCGTGGGATTGCAAATCCCCATTCCCAAACTGATTCCTATCGACGATTCACAAACCGCTTGAGATTAGTAACAAACCAAGCGCGCTAACAATCCAGGCTCCCCAAAAAATCGAAGCCAGACAGACTTGCTTGCCAGAGCAATGTGATCATCAATTATCTCTCAAATCAGCAATCGACATGATCGAATAGGGCTCAACGATTTTTGCTGGAATGTCGTTGTCAGGCCATGCTATAATCGCCCACTCGCGTTTAATTCAAATTTGACGAAGAGGGGAGAGGATGATGCTGCAAAAGTCAAATTCTAGCTTCAGAGTGGCCAAAAGACTGATTCTACTCACCAGTGTGATCATCTCAGCAGGCTGCGGCTCGTCTGAGGTAGCCGATCGCACAGTTGATGAATTTCAAGCCTATGCCGCTACGGCGCTGCCAAGCTTCAGCGAATCAGAATTAAAAGCGTTTGCAACGGCCGTTGATCTGAACGGCGATGGTATCATTTCCAATACAGAATTCACCAATCGATTTATTGTTCTACGAGAGTTCACAGCAAATAATTCTCCCCAACCTGATTCATCGGCTAACCCAACTGAAGGTCCAACCAATGATTTGAAAAGCGTGTCGACCGTAATTCCAGCGCTCACAAACTCGGAGCAGGCAACCGTGTTACTAATTACGGCCAACGAACTCGCAGCTGCCTGGAAGCCCTTTGCGGAGTGGAAAACACAGGGAGGTAAAGTCACAAAGATCATCACCGTTCAGAAGATTAAAGAAGACTATGAAGCTACAAATATACAAGAGAAGATCCGGCTCTGTGTACGCGATCATATTGACAGGCAAGGAACACGGTGGGTGGTTTTGGGCGGAGACAGCCTGTCTGGCGCGAATGGTCTGATTCCAGGCGGACATCGGACAATGCACGCGCAGGAACCAGAGGGCATTCCAACTGATATTGTCTACTTGAGTAAGACGAATTGGGATGCCGATGGAGATGGGGTCTATGGCGAGTGGGAAGAAGATCGCAAGGCGATTTCCTATCCCGACGGTCAGATCGGATTGGGACGCATCCCGGTGAGAACCGCTGATGATGTGAGGGCGTTTACAGAAAAAGTAATCGCTTACGAATCACGCTATCCCACTAATGATTTTGCCCGGCAAATGATCTATACCTGCACTGATAGTCCCGCCTATCCCAAAGTGCGTAGGAGCTGGGACAGTCACGTTTCCAAAGTCTGGAAGGAGGGTGAAGTCAACCGTTTCTTTTCAAAAGCGACACCGTGGGACAAGGACGACGAACCAGGGAGCTACGATCTCAGTGCTGAGAATCTGCTCTCCTTACTCAATAAGAAGACGACTGGGAAGCTGCATATCCATGGGCATGGTCATCTGCCAGCCTGGGTTCTTGAACGCTCGATGTTTACTGCAAAACACGTTGGTCAACTGAAGAATGACGGAGCATATCCACTCATCACGACAGTTTCCTGCAATACCGGCGAGTACGACTCTGAGGATGATCCATCAATCGTTGAATCCATGATTCGTCAACCCAACGGAGGAACGGTCGCAATCGTAGCTCCCATTCGAACCGGTAAACCGCACTTTCATAAGCCTTCCGACTTTCGTCTGATGGTCCTGGAGGGAAAGCTCGATGGAACAACAATGACGATGACACGGTACTGGTCTCATGGGCTAGGTAGCGGACTGACAACGGGCGAAGCTCTCATGAAGGCGAAGGCCGACATGACTGACGATGCCGTGAAGACCGCCGGTTACCATCTCTGTATTTGTGAGTTGAATCTGCTGGGTGATCCCACTCTGGATATGCGAGCGAAGATTCCACGAATGCCTCAGATCATCGTTCCAAAATCGGTGGGTCAAGGCAAACAAACGGTAAACATCACAACGGATGCACCGGGAAGTACAGTCTGCTTGTGGAAAGGCAAAGAAGTCTATGAAGTACGCGCAGCCGATGCGAAAGGCAAAACAACTTTTGACATCACAACAAAAACAACGGGAACACTGCTGGCAACGGTAAGCGGAGCCAACTTGAATCGAGTGACGGCACAAATCCAGGTGAAGTAGTCAGACAGGATTTGCGTTACCGAAAGCAAAATGACCAGGAATTGGTAGTCCGTCATTCAAAGTTGGTGGACTGCGCATGCAAAAGCCGACGATTCAATCACCCGGTTAGAATCATCGGCTCTGCAAGTGGGTAGTCTAAATCTTGGAGACTATTCAGATGCTGGTCCCGCACAGCGGATCAAGTGGTCGTGGTCGATGTAAACGACTTCTTTTGTTTGATCATGATTTGAGAAAGGAATGGGCCAGTCTGATCGAATTGTCTTGTCATAATACACGGTACACTTATAGTGACAGTGATGCTGGCGAGCAGGGCCGACCATGGGGAAGAAGCGGCATTCACCAATACGGTCAACGATAGGCTCTACAACCATACGCACATTGTTACGGGTTGTTTCAGCCAGGAACCAGACTCCGCCGCCGGTTTTGTCTGGTAATGCCCGAATGACTTCATCGGGACTTGGTGGATCAAGGCAGAAGAGAGGAGCGTGTTCACCTTCAACAGGGTCTAAAATAGGAACCTTGTCGTAGCGCTCTTCTTCCCAATATGTATCTTCAACCAGCTGGGACCAGTATGCGGTTACAGGGATTAAAGGAGTAGTACGCCAGAAAATTGAGCCGGCATATGTTACTTCGATTGCACCTTTGAGCAGCGTACATCCACTGGTATTAAGTGTTAATAAGCAGGCACAGCCCAAAAGCAAAGCACGGGTATATTGCTTCCCGATTTTGAACATCCTTCTTCCTCCGGGTGATTTTAACAAAGCTGTTATTTAATCGTAGCTTCGTATCAGTGTTAGAGAGCATCATGCTCTGGTAAGGAGATGTCATATTCTGTGTGAGAACATGACTCCATATTCTTCTTATCGGTCGGTTCGTTCAAAACTCTTGTGAAAATATGACGATTTTGACGATTTAACCGGCAAATAGTATGTCATAGAGATCTTGTTCTTTTGCAAAGACAAGCACTTCATGAAAAATGCCTTTCAGGAAACGATGCTTCCTGAAAGGCACTTGCAATGTCTTAGTCAAACAATCATTACCAGTTTTTAGGATTCATAAACCACCACCAGCGATTTGTGCGTGGTCGGAAGTTTAATTTCCATGATCCATCATCCCATTCTAATTGAGCTTCTCTCCACCCCAATGGAACTTGTGGGTAAGGATAGAAAGGTCCAATGTAAGGGAAAGCACTTGCACTATACTCGCTTGGATAAGCAACTTGTGCATAGTTTGGATATTGTGCATAAGTTGGCCAGGCACCGTTTGGTAAGTGCGGACTGTTGTAGACATTATTTGAAGCACCAATTCCAGGTTGAGGAGTCATTGCAGGAGCTCCAGCAGGACCAGGATGTGGGGCTTGATAGTTCATATAGTTCGTAGGCTGGATCATTGAACTTTGTTGTGGAGCAGCTTGTAAGATCTGCAAACGATTTTCAACGTTCCGTACCCCTGGAACTCGTTGGGCAATTTGAGTTGCCATTTGCTGTTCTTGAACGGACCCAATGGCTCCCTGTAGGATGGCAGTCCCATTTTTAAAGCGAATTTCTACATCATGAGCTGATGCCAGGACAGGTCCCAGAGATTTCGCAATTTGCTCAGCCATTTGCTGATTACTTGGAGCAGGACCCCGAGCAACCTGACCTGATACTCTCTGAATGTTTGAGACAGGCTTTTCAGCTGACTGTTCAAACTGTGCCTGGTTCAAAGATCCTTTCAAGAAGGGATCAGTAGCAGAAGCCTGTTGAATGTCCGCAGGTTTCCGGAACGGATTCAGGCTTGATTTACTGGTTTCCCTGCCTAAAGTAGGAACTTGCCTGCTCGGAGCTTCGCTGACTTCGAGCTGGTTGTCAACACGAGTGACACCCTTAATTCTAGAGATTAAGCTCGTCGCCTGTGCTTTCTGTGCAGCAGTCGGGATTTTACCCGAAAGTTTTGCAACGCCTTTATTATACTCGATTTCCATGTTGTAACCGGTCAGTCGAGCTTTTCTCAGAACGTCTGCAATTTCATTGGCGACTCTCTGATTATTAGAAAGTTTACCGGATACAGCGGTCGAGCTTGACTGTTCAGACTTCTTGCTGAAGAAATCCAAGGGCCCGGCCATTGTGATACCGGGAGTCACCGCCATGATCCCCAGCGTCAAGACCCACTTACGATACCGTTTCATGAACAACTCCGTTCCCAATTGAGTTTATGTTTTCGTCCATTAAATCATAGCTGTATCTTTTTGCCCCGTTTCACACAGTGAGTCATTCCTGCTGCGCAAACAAAACAATTAGATTGCTATCCTGATTGATCGGTTATCTTGGTCCGGTTAAATAAGTTATTCTGATTATTTCGAAGAAATTGGTTAAATGTTCTTGGGCTCTACAGAGATAAAATCCACATAAACCTCTATTTTCAATTGATTTATAACTTTTCCAAATGCTGACAAAAAAATTTCCTCTCAGTGAAACAGACAAAACAAAGTGACAATACGATCAGTATTCAACCATAAATAAGCTGACTTTACCTTACGAGAAATCACTTTCGTTTTATTGATTTGATTGGCAGATCATTGTAGCTAAATATTGTAAGTCAGAAATTCAAAAAAATGGCCTCTTCGTTCACTCAATACTTCCATGTCCGTAGTCATTCAGGAAACGAAATGGTATGCTAGTTGACTTGCTAATCCTTGCAGGATGTTCCCATTTTCACTAAAGACCTATTTTACCAAAGAATAAACAATGGCACGAAAGTCTCCCAGTCGTCTGGAAATGCGCCGTCAGGCCGAAGCAGCCGAGGCTGATGCAAAAACATCTCCCAAGAAAAAAGCCGTCAAAAAGAAAAAGGCAGTACGCAAGAAAAAAGCAACAAAAACAGAGGTTCGACGGCGGTTGTTTTGGGGTGTATTCACAGGCAGCATGAAAGAAGAATCTCGTTTTTCTTATGACCAACGAGATGCTGCTGAAGAACGTATCGAACAGTTACGTGCTAAAAACGCAAAAAAGTTGTATTTCATCCAGCCAATCAAAGAGCCTCTCGATGGTCAGGTTGTGGCGACAAAAGCTCCAGAAGACGATGCCAGTGACTTGGATGACGAAGAAGAAACTTTGAAAGTTCAAGACGAACCAGATGTCATTGATGATGATGTTGACGAGATTGATGCGATTGATGATGAAATTGAAGTCGATGAAGATATTGAGTGAGTTTGATTCTTCAAGCCGCTATCAGAAATAGAGAAAACCCCACAATTCCGGCATGAATTGTGGGGTTTTTCATTTATTGATTCTATATATAATCTGTTGTCGGAACTGGATGCCACATATTGTTGATGTCAGTTGATCCAAACTTGATAGATGTGTTCTCATCTCTTTCCATCCATGACCATTTGAATCTTAATGGCAGCAATACGATAGTCCTTGATTTAATTGGTTTTGGAGACACTTTAATCAACCTGAAAACAAGCTAGTAATAGGTTCGATATATGCAGACTTATTTGCTCGAAAAAAAGCAAAATCAGACGCTGACTGTCCTTACCTGGATCAGTATCTTTTTATTTCTTCTCAGCATTTGCGCTTGTTCTCAAAATCCTGCCAGTGAAACGGGTTCAACGGCCACATCCAAAACAGCAATTCAAGACGAGGACGTCTGGCAGGTCATTTATGTCAATTCTCAGCGAATAGGCTATGCGTATTCACAAACCCGCATTGAAGATCAGGCTGGCGTGAAAGTCATTCGAAGTCAAAGCGATTCGTTCCTGAAAATTAAGCGATTTGGGCAGGTCATTAATATGGGCACCCACTTGAAAACGACTGAAAATACAAAAGGCGAACTATTATCGTACACGTTCGAAATGAAAAATCCGCCTGCCGACTCGACCGTTTCAAAAGGAGTTGTCGAAGACGGTAAATTAAAAATAAATACTCAGGTTGCAAACAAGGTCAAACAGTCTGAGTTGAAATGGAATCCTGCGTTTCACGCCCCAAGTTATCTGGAGCGTATTTTTAAAATGTCTCAAATGAAACCGGGAGAAGAGAAATCCTTCTCAATGCTGCTGCCTGAATACAATAAAGTCACTGAAGTCAAACTTCTTGCTCTGGATTATGAAACAACGGAATTATATGGTGACCGTGATGAAAAGTGCCTGCATGTCAAAATGACGCAGTCTGCCTTACCGGGAATGATCGTCGATTTGTATGTGACTGAAGATGGAGAAATTCCCAAAACGGCAATGGACTTCCTGGGCTCATCCATGTTGACTTATACTGTGAGCAAAGAAACTGCATTGGAAGAAATTTCCGGTGAGGAACTCGATTTAGCGGTGCAAACACTGATTAAAGTCAAATCTCTCCCGCGTGCACATGACACGACAAAAGTGGTCTATAAAGTCACTCTCCCGGGTGAAGATCCGGCAAAGCTGCTAGCAACAGGCGAAACACAACAAATCAAGAGCCTTGATAAGAACAGTATCGAGTTAACAGTATCCAAAGCCCCTGTTCCCACTCAGTTCCCGAAAAGTAAAGTCGGATCAGAGTTTGTCACCCCCACTCAATTCGTTCAATCTGATGATCCGCGCATTATCAAATATGCGAAAGAGGCTGTGAAATCTGAGACAAATCCATGGAAACAGGCGCTCTTGATGGAACGTTATGTTTACAAGAATTTGAGAAAAAAGAATTTTTCGACAGCATTGGCTTCGGCAGCTGAGGTGGCCAAAAATATGGAAGGGGATTGCACCGAACACGCCGTTTTATTAGCGGCCATGTTACGAGCACAAAATCTGCCTTCTCGTGTCGCGGTAGGAATGGTTTATATTCCAAGTCGTTCCAGCTTTGGCGGACATATGTGGACGGAGGTGTTTCTGGACAATCGCTGGATTCCACTCGACGCTACTTTGGGAAAAGGGGGGATTGGGGCAGGGCACATTAAGCTCACCGATTCCAGCCTTGCGGATAATGCCCCCGCGCCGTTGACGATCTTCCTGCCTCTACTTCAAACAGTGGGTAAACTTTCCATCGAAATCATTGATTCTACCTCGAAATCGAAGTGATGAATCAAGTATGATGAATCGGAACCATTGATCTGACTCTTGTAAGTCTTACATTTTGTGGGTCAATCCGAGGGGATCCGCATTGCAATTCTTGCAATTTTGCATCGATCCAAAAAATCCGCAAAGAAATCAAGAAATGATTTCTACTTCTTTTCAGGCATTTAATCACACATTCCCCAAAATACAATCCTCTTTGGTTGGGATTGGCACGCTTACTGCTTTATCTGTGCGTTGGGTAAAGAGAGAGACCCATCGGACTTTAAAGAGTTGAGAGACTTTAAAGTTCAAGAGAAAAGAGAGAGACAATCCCACCGGCCCGTGGAGGCGGGTCAGCCCATTCTGGGCCACTCCAACACATCATCCCCATCTTAGAGCCGAGAGAATTCCCGTATTCTCTCGGCCCTTTCTATTTACAGACGGACACATACTAATGAGACAAAAATTGTTTCAAAGAAGCGCTCTTTAGAATGAGTTCGAGGAAATGAATTAAACGGCATCCGGCAAGGGAGGGAGTTCCCATTCTTCATCACTTTCATTATCACGTAACGCATTGAAGGCCGCTCGTTGCTCAGCCTCTTTTTTGGTCGAACCCCAGGCAGGTTCGTAGCGATGCGCACCAATGATAGCTGTGACCTGGAAAAATTTGGAATGATCCGGTCCTTTTTCATCCAACAGTTCATAAACCGGAGTTTCAGAGAACTTTTTCTGTGAGTATTGTTGCAGCAGACTTTTATAATTGAATCCATGCACCGAGCGAGAGGCTTTGTGATTCTCGCGTTCAATCAAGGGATCTAAAAAAGTATGCACCGGCTCAATTCCCCCATCCAAGTAGATTCCAGCGATGATGGCCTCAAACATCCCTGCCAATAACGATTCAGGCAGGGTTTCCGTCATCGCCAGACCTTTGCCCACAAAAATAAATCGATCCAGATCCTTTTCACGAGCCAGCCTGGTACAGGTATTGCGACTGACAACGGCTGACTTAATCCGGGTCAATTCCCCCTCAGGGGCATTGGGAAACTGATGATAGAGCCGTTCACAAACAATTGAGCCTAGAATGGAGTCCCCCAAAAACTCCAGGCGTTCGTTAGAATCAGTCCGGGTCTTTGCAGCAGACGTGTGAGTTAAACAGCACTTTAACAATTCCAAATCCGAAAATTGGTAACCCAGATTCTTTTGACACTCCTCCAGGAGTTGATCGATCTCTTTAGGATTGAGATCGTACAGCATAAAAGGGTCTCCTCTTACTTCATGGTATTGAGGAAAATCAAATGATCAACCAATTTTCAACGGAACGGGGCTGCAATGAGCCTTGGGGTGTATTACCTAAGTATTTGCCAATATTAACATTAGTGTAGGTAGGAGGAAAACAAAAAAATGACGTTTCATACGATTGGTTGAGAAATATTCAGGTTTTCAGGCTTTATAATCAATACTCGACACTTATAAATGAGCTCTTGAAGCTATAAAAGTGATCTTTTTTTCGAAGGGTTCCCAACAGATTAACCTCTTCCATCCGTAGTATTACTAGTTCAGCCGCTTGATGAATTAATCAAAAAGCTAAAAAGATGTGCACACATCCGGATCATGTTTTCTCGAACCGGGTTGACTTGATCTCAGCTATTTTAATCTGAAACAGAGTTTATTTTTCGAGCAATTTTGGGATTTGAGCTACGTTACTTATTTTGTATTAATTCCATAAAAGAGATAGCCATAGGCGTATCTTGACAGCCGTTTAATGTAGGAGGGTATTTACATGAAAGCGTTAACAGCAAACCGAAACTGGATGTTCGCTATGATTGGTAGCGCATGTCTGGTCGGTGCAGCAGTAGGGATGGCTCAAAAAGATTCGAGCTCAGATGTCCCTACAGCCGCAACCGTACAAGATCTTTCGAATGTATTCCGTGAAGTCAGCAAAAAAGCGATGCCTTCAATTGTTGCAATTGAAACTGTTGGTAAGACTTCAAAAGTCTCTGGTGAAAACCTGATGCCGTTTGGCGATGATTCTCCGTTTCAGGATCTGTTCCAAAATGATCCTCGATTCAAAGACATGTTTAAACAGTTTAAGAATCAGCCTCGACGGTCTCCCCGACGAATGGGATCTGGTTCCGGATTTATCATCAATAAATCGGGGCTCATCATGACAAACTCTCACGTTGTTCGTGGGGCAGATGTCGTTAAAGTCACTTTAAACGACGGTCGTGAGTTTACCGCAAGTGACATTCGTATGGACCCTCGTTCTGACATCGCAGTCATTAAAATTGACGATGCGAGTAACCTGCAAGCGATTCCCATGGGTGATAGCACTAAAATGGAAATCGGTGACTGGGTACTGGCAATCGGAAACCCATTCGGTATTGGTATGAGTGTGACCAATGGTATCATCAGTGCAAAAGGTCGTGGTCCGGGAATCAATGACCGGGAAGACTATTTACAAACAGATGCCGCAATTAACCCTGGTAACAGTGGTGGTCCACTCTTAAACCTGAAGGGTGAAGTCATCGGTGTCAACACTGCCATCTCCAGCCGTAGTGGTGGATATGATGGGGTTGGTTTTGCCATTCCTGTGAATATGGCACGATGGGTGTCTGGTCAGTTAATCGACCACGGTCAGGTGAAACGATCATTCCTGGGTGTAGGGATCCAGCCAATCAGTAATGATCTGGCAAAATCCTTTGACATCAAGGTAGGTCAGGGAGCCATCATCACTCAGGTTATGGAAGGTTCACCCGCTGAAGCAGGTAAATTGCAGACAGGCGACATCATCCTGAAATTTGCAGGAAAGGATGTATCCGGACCTCGCAACCTGCAGGGTATTGTTGAGCAACTGGTTGTTGGTAAGTCTTACGTGATGGAACTTTTGCGAGATGGCAAACGCATCACGCAGAACATCACCATGGAAGAAATGCCAAAGAGTTTCTCTGTTGCAAAAGATGAAAAACCACTGGATGGTTCTAAAAAAGAGAAATCCAAAACCAGTGTTAATGATCTCAATATTGAAGTTCAACCCTTAACAAGCGAACTGGCGAATCAGCTGGGATATTCCGACAACGTCAAAGGAGTCGTTATTACTTCTGTCGAACCTGGAAGTGCTGCTGAAGAAGCTGGTTTGATGAAAGGCATGATCATTGAAAAAATTGGAACTACTGAAGTCTCTTCAATGGATCAGTTTAATCAAGGATTGAAAGAGGCCAAAGACAAGAAGAGTGTGTTGCTGTTGGTAAGAAACAACAGTGGTGCCCGTTTTGTTGTGGTCCCGAAGTAGTTTCAGGATTGTACTCTCCTGAAAGTGTGACTGGTACAAGTCTCTGACTCTGGAGACTTGTGCCAGCACCATCAGCGGAAAGATTGTCCTCATTGATAATTCCTCACCGCATCGTATATGCGGTTCCGCGTAACGTCTCGATGGTATTCTTGGAGTGCCGTCGAGGCGTTTTTTTATAGCAAGCGGGAACTGGGAACACTGAATACAGTTGAAATCGAGATCAACTGGTGGGGAGTGATTCTTTATTTTCTGAAGGCTTTTCCGGTTGGATCTGATCACTATTAAACACGACTTCAATCAGTGTTGTGACTCCTCGATGAGATTCCGGATGATAGCCTTTGCGCATTTGTAATCTCCAGACAAGATCACCTTTTAGAGAATCAATGCCTGCTTCATCAGTGGCGACATAAGTCTCGAAACTCTGACCCGGTTTCAAATTTTGTGGTTTGGCTTCCTGGTTGATGTTCTGTCCCTTCAAATTCCATTCCCAGGATGGAGGCATGTCATAAACTAAAACACGCTCTCCGTTCGTCTTTTTTTGATCCACCCTGCTGACAAAGTTATTCGCCCGCAAATGAGAATCGGGAGTTTTCCCGGGAACACGAGTTAACAGCAGTTTTTGATCAAGGGGTTCAAAAGTCTGATCATCAGAAACATTTTCAAATCGCAAGTAGAGCTTGAGCACATCCTCAGTAGGTGGACGGGTTTTGGTTGTATCTCCCGTGTAATGTTCGAACTCAATGGGACCCCGTGTGACTCGTAAAGGAGTGACCATGATATTCCCGAAACGCCGTCCTGGCCCACCGAGTTTCAACGTATGCCCTGCCGGTAAGGTGGCGTGTTCAGGAACTAGCTGGAGTGCAATTTCGTCATTTTTTATGGGTGGTTTCAGATCGGGAAGGCTTTCCAGTTGATGCGGGTCTCCGAGGTATTTGGCATATAACAAGAGGGCCACCATGATCGTGGCAGCGATGGCATAAGTAAGCGTGAGTGTAAACAATCTCCTGGAGACCACTTTTTGTTTGCGGTAATCCTGTTGAATTTCAGGAGTTTCAGGTTCTGAACCAGCTTCGAGCGTATCCTCTGTTGTTGTCGTTTCCTCTGGAGGGGATTCTTCGGAGGTTGTTGTTTCAGTGGTCGCCTCTGGATTGATGGGTTCGGCTTGTTCCGTTGAAACAGCTTCTTCTGTTGAATCCGTTTCCTCTTCTTCATCAACGCTCGGCATTTCTGATGTGATTACCGTTGAATCATTCTCAGCGTTTTCAGAATCGTCATTGCCACCAGGGAGAAATGAAAAGTTGGTGGCTTCCCGTACCGTCTTAGTTTTGTCTGAAGAACCATTATTTCCTCCTGGAAGAAACGCAAAAGGGGACTCTACTTCGGCTTCTTCCAGAGTACTTTCTGAATTACCATTCTCTGAATCTGGTTCTGACTGACTATCAGTTACTTTGGTTTCTTCCTGATTGGAATCGAGATCGGTGGAAATAACTGATTCGCTGGATGAGCTTTCTGTTTCTGAATCGGCCAACGTTCCCTCGGGCTCCTCATTGGTAACTTCATCCAGATCTTCTGTAATCAGAACGGGTTCGTTGGTTTCAGGATCCACTTGCAGGTGCATTTGGCACAGCGGACATTCAACGACTTCTGACACGTCTTCGATTTGGATGGCCCCGCCACAGGCAGGACAAACGACTTCAATACTCATCCATTTCTCCGGTTTATTTCTTTCACACTTTATTGATTTCAATTGAATGCATGGACTAGCGAATCTGAAATTTCATCATTTCAAATCTGGTTCTCATGCACTGATCGTCTCATTCTTTGATGACAAAACGCGATGGGTGAAGTGCTAGCTGTACCCAGTCTATTCTGTCCTGAGTCTGATGGTGAAGCAAGTTCGACTGCCATTCAAAGGGGACAAAAGACAAAACCGGAACGGTCGTCCATTGCTGAATCTGTTCGGCATTGGATGACCTTGATTCATCACTGAGTTCTGGATCGACGTCGTTCAGTATGATGCCGGCAACACACAAACCCCGGTTCTGTAACGCCTCGACGGTCAAAAGGCTGTGATTTATGGTTCCCAACCCCGCTCGTGCTACAACCAAAACCGGAAATTTCAATTCTGCGGCAAAATCCACAACTAACGTATTTTCTGTTAGGGGGCAGAGAACGCCTCCGACCCCTTCCACAATCAAAAACTCAACTTGATCCTGCCACCAGAGTGCTCCTTGCCACAAAAGGTCATGGTCAATCTGTCTGCCCTCCTTGCGCGCGGCCACTGGTGGAGCCAGTGGTGCATGAAACTTTTGTGGGCAGATCCGTTCCGATGGGAATGTTTGGTTGATCGACTCTGAAAGTAATTCGATATCATTCCAGTAATAATCTCCAGAATCACCATCCTGTATACTGCCGCTACAGGCGGGTTTGTATGCACCTGTTGCGATTCCTTCAGACATTAATTGCCGGGCAATGGCGGTGGAAATATAAGTCTTCCCCACGTCAGTGTCAGTACCGAGGATCATCAAACCGGGCATATATAATGGAAAAACGTCCACAATGATTTCCTGATTTCTCAAACATCTTGTTTCTTTTATGGAACAACCGCTGGTCCCTGCTTGCGAGAGACGGAGATTCGTTTTTATTATACAGAATAGAGAAACGAAGCGACATCAGAAGAGAGGCCTGAAACAGCAAAGTCGCTTACTCTCTAGAACCTGATCCCCGATTGAAGGGGAAGCCTGTATCATTTGATTTTCGTTTATTGAGTTCAAATCCACAAATGAAGCGCAAAAGAGGATCATCTGGCGGTGCCAGTCTCGACTCACTCCTGGACACTATGACCAATGTGGTAGGCATTCTGGTCATTCTCTTAACGGTAACCCAGTTAGGGGTTGGCGAAGCCGTCGAACGTATTAAAGACGCGCTGCCGGACATTACCGATGAAGACATGGATCGTTCCCAAAAACGAGTGGAGGATCTTGATTCACTGCTAAAGCTGGAAAAGGAGCAGCTGCAGACCGTAAAAAAACTGACGGAACAGAAAAAACCCGTCAATATCGAAGAACAGAAGGCTTTGGCAGAGAAGCTGAAAAAAGAGCTGGAGAAATTAAAAGAAATTCAAATCAATATTGAAGCTCTCAAAAAGCAGATTGCTGAGCGGGATCAAAAAGTAAAGTCGATCGAGAAAATGATCGTTGAGAAGGAAACGGAATTAGCCGACATCAAAGCAAAGTTGGCTAAAACCCCCGATCCAGGCCCGACTCCGAATGCGAAAATTGTGAATCTACCGAATCCGCGTGATGCTCCTTCAGGTGCAAAGCCGATCGATTATGTTTGTCGCGGCGGTCGGATTTTACGTGTCGATATTCCGCAACTACAGTCACTGGCTTTGGCAGCAATTGCCAAAAGTCGTTTTGTGACAGCGCAAGAACAAGCTGTCGACTGTGAGAAACTTGTGAAGTTGTTTGAAAATCGAAATGTGGGGAATCGGGACTGGAGGATCAAACTCAAGCCCGCAGGTGGAGTGCCTTATCTCATTCTGGAACCACGCAAGGGTCGAGGTGATAATTCAGAACGTCTGCGAAAACCTTCGGCGTTGTTTCGCAAGTCGATTCAAAAAGTGAATCCCAATCTGTTTTATCTGAACTTTCGGGTTTGGTCAGACAGCTATGATACTTACCTGGTTGCGCGACAGTACGCCGACCAGCGGGGCGTTCTCGCGGGGTGGACTGCCTTCGATACCAATTCCGAATTTCGAGTTCCTTTAGGGGGAAATTTAAAGTTGACATGCGAAGGGTATACTCCTCCTCCCACACCACCGAAACCAGAGGTCCCCGATCTTCCCCCTCCCACTGAACGGAAACTACCAGGCACGAAAATTGATTGAGGCACTTAATCGCAAATCCTTTTTATTACAGAAGGCCTCGCACCTGTTTGCTGTTGAGGACCATCCACGATCTTCACAGGATAGAACTCTTGGCGATATCCGAAACGATAAAAAATAATTAACAAACACAAATCAGTGATCAAATTTCTGGTACGATTCAAGTGATTGTAAATCCAAAATCATCGGGCTGAGGTGTTTCCTTTGTTAACAAGGATCTACAAAGCCTTTGACCAGATTTCATTCTTTATTTTCTCTATTTTACTGGCTTTGGTAACCATAGAGGCCCCTCTATTTTAACTGATTGTTACAAAATCTGCTTTATTTTGATATCGAAGCCATCAATGGTTTTTGATCAATTAGTAACTGGAACGTTTTCTCATGCTTGCCTCAAGGGACGGTCGATTTATTATTGTGTGGCACTGAAATCAGAGCCCTGAAGGAATCACAAAGTTCCTGTCTCAACACGAGGTTGATAAGTCTGTGGTTGTAGAATCCTCTCACCAGTATTCTCTGGAAATCATTAAAGGGAAAACTAATTTTCCCATCCGCCCTGTTCAAGACAATCGCTTAACGATTGGTGCGGGGTCTTGTTGTGGTCTCCAGTTAGCCGGATCTAACATGCCAATCTTGCATACGGTGATCCAGATCGAACAGGGTAAAGCCCTGATCGAAGCCATTGCTCCTCAACCAAAACTTTTACTCAATGGAATTCCAATTCAGACATCACCTCTGTCTGATGACGATTCCATTAGCATTGGGCCCATCGAATTTGTTTTTCGTGTAGCCCGTCCACAATTATCAATGAGCACTCCCATTGCTAGATTATCTGGTTCGCCACTTGAGACGAGCGCTCATATCACTCCGGACAAAAGAGATCACTCAATGACGAATGAAACTACTCTTAAAAACCTGTCTGCATCTGAGCTTGTTGACTTGATGGAGCAGGACTTCCAATTGATCCAACAATATGAAAATCGAAGAAACCAGGGAGCTGCTGCGTTACTGTCACACGTTCATCAAATGAAAGAAAAACAGGAAGAACAGCTTCAGGATCAGGAAGTACTTTCTGAGCAGGAGCAATTAGAGCTGCTGGCTGATCTCGAAGCGATGATGGAAGAATTGACTCAATTTTCCGAAGAGCTGCAACAACGAGCTGACCAGTTAACCAACCGTGAAAAACAATACGAGTCTGCTGCCGCTTCGCTACTGGAAACCCAAGAGAAACTCGCCTCACAACTTGACCGAACTCTGGATCATGTAGGATCGATCGAGAAAGACCATAACGATGATGGCGAATCAAAACGTGCGATTGCCTAATTGAATTTTATTGCGATAAGATCCTGTGTGAGTTTGATTGACGAACTCACACAGGATCTTTTTTTATGGTTGATGTGAGTTTTGAATCAGAATTTAACGATCT
This sequence comes from Gimesia aquarii, assembly GCF_007748175.1. Taxonomy (NCBI): domain Bacteria; kingdom Pseudomonadati; phylum Planctomycetota; class Planctomycetia; order Planctomycetales; family Planctomycetaceae; genus Gimesia; species Gimesia aquarii. The sequence goes on along the minus strand of NZ_CP037422.1, from coordinate 487,674 downwards.
CAGGATGCTTCACGAAATCGAAGTGAAGGTTTTTCGATTGTGACAATCGTATTGGGGACGACGCTTTTCATCAAAGAGACACTCGCCCCAATGACGGCATCCTGGCCGATGATGGTATCGCCTCCCAGAATGGTTGCATTCGCATAAATGACGACTCCCTTTTCGATAGTGGGATGGCGTTTCTGTTCGCGAATAATGCGACCTTCTGAGTCCTTGGGAAAACTAACCGCTCCCAACGTAACCCCCTGATAAACTTTCACATGCTCGGCAATTTCGCATGTCTCACCAATCACAACACCGGTACCGTGATCAATAAAGAACGAATGGCCAATGGTAGCACCGGGGTGAATATCAATTCCCGTCTGTGAATGTGCCCACTCCGATAACATACGAGGAATGATGGGAACATCCAATTCGTAAAGCTCGTGTGCAATTCGATAAATGGTAATCGCTTCCAGACCCGGATAGCAAAAGATGATTTCATCGGCACAGGATGCGGCCGGATCACCATCCAGGGCTGCCTGCACGTCAGTTGAAAGAGCTCGCCTGATTTCAGGAATGGTCTCCAGAAACAGCATCGTTTTCTTTTGGCCTTCTGCTTCGAAATCAATACTGGGCAGCTTTTCACAATCAGCGCCATGTGTTTGAACATACTGGTGTCTTAAGGCACGCCCTATCTGCGTTGTCAGAATATCGTGCAGAGAATCAACGATATTTCCCACATGGTAGACCACATTTCCCATATGCAGATTTTGACGGCGGCGATAACCTGGAAAGATCAATTCCTTCAGTTCCTGAGCAGCTTCGATTACTGCATCCTGACTGGGTAGTGGGCAGTGCCCTAAATGATGAATTCTGTCCAGTTCATGATAGGTCTCTACGATTCGATCGGTAATTTCAGGAAGTCGCTCTTTTTGTTGAAAATCCGTAGCCATGAGAATTTTCCCGCTCGTCAGTTTGGGTCTAATTGGATTTTGAAAACTGATATCAGTACCTATTAATTTAGGACACATCTTATCAGTAAATGTTCTTTAAATTGCCTTAAGTGACAGTCATCTTTCCTAGATTCTATGCATGCCGATAAAAGAACGACAAGTAGATAAGAGAAAAAATGCCCTCTAGTCACAAATCGGCGTGCTTATGACAGGAAATTGAGCAATTCTCACATCCGATCCATTCGGCTCAGATAATACGCTACTTACAAGTCGCAAAGTCAACGCGTCTTGATAATTGATAGATTCACGCAAGTAAAGCAGAGTTTTTGTTTTCGTCTCCTAAGTGATGAACTATCAATACGATATGTACCTTTTGTTCTGATAGTTTACCCAGTCCGAACTCATTCAATCTATTCAATCCCTCACTACGGAATGGTCGATAAACAAACTAACAAGGGGCCCCCAATATCTTCGTATCAAAACTATTGATGTGACGCGCTATCTCCAAGCAGGAAACCATTGTGAATCATTCCAACAGATTACTCCGCTGGCTTGCCCCCTCAATTCGTGAGGAACGTGAAGAATGGAAGGCGCTTCGTTTGAAATCAGAGCCAGCAGCGGTGATTGAGTCTGGTGATGCACAGTTACAAAAGCTCAGCAGCACATATCGGGAACTGAAACAGCAAAATCTGGAACTCACCGTACCCAAGCCACAACGCACGCTCATTCAGTTACAAAATCGTATTCAAGTCATTCTAGAACGTTGTCGGCTTTACCTCGGTTCTGAACCGACCCATTCACTTTGCCCCCCACAGTTACCCATTTTAGAACGAATTCTCAACTCTGTTCGAGAAGAACAACAATACATCAAACAACAATTACTGCTGAGTCAAACGGTTTTGCATTATGTGAGCCAATTCAAAGAGGCCACGCAAGAGATCTGGACAAAACCATTTTGCAGCCCGAACTACCTGTTGAATCTGTTGAGAAAAATTAAAAACGATGATGTGCATTTGACTTCCCCGGGTGAGTTTCTATTTCTCTCAATCGAAGATTTTCTAGCCGTTGCCCATGAACGGTTCTCGGATGAAGACATGCCCGTTTACATACGTGGTTTGGAAACTGCGCGATTAATTTACTTCGTCAGCAGGCAGCATGAAGACTGGCAGAAAAATGTTGACTTTCTGATGCTGGCCGGTTTATTGCACGATTTTGGCTGGTTGATGTTGAAACATCAGAATCCTGATAAAGATGCTTCTCAAAGCAAGCTCTTGCATGATGAACGAGGCGAACATCCAGTCCTGGGAGCGGCATTGCTCGGAGGATTGCGTGGCTTTCCGGGAGACTCGTCTCTATCTGAAGTGATCTCTCAACATCACGAACGGCTTGATGGCACTGGTTATCCGCGCAGGTTACACACTTATGCCTTAAACGAACATTCGCGACGCATGGCAGTGGTTTGTCGCTATCTGGAGCTGAAAAACAACCGGCGGGAGTTGACGGCCGACGGTATTCGATCTTACGACATGGAAGAGGTAGCATTTGCAGCAGCATTGCAACTTTATCGGGAAGCAAAACGTGGTGAATGGGATCAACGGACCGTCGACCATACTCTGTCAGCTCTTGACACAAATCTGCCAGAAGCATTGAGAGAAACCGACCAGAAGAATGATCTGTTTTCCCTCAAGCGTTTTCAACACTATCGCCAGGACGCATCACACACGCAGCCAATGAAACCTCATATTCATTCCAGTTCAAAGCATGAATCAGTCAAACAGGCTTCAGAGAACCAACAAGAGTCATGACGCAAAATAAACATTCTCAAAGCGAAATGACTCTAGCCGTTGATAGCTATTGGTTAGAGGCCAGGCAGCCACTTGTCTGTCTGGTATTTCTTGCGCCGTTGTTGGTGATCTATGAATTGGGGGTGATCTCCATGGGAGGGAACCAACCGGAATTGATTCGCAATGGTGCCGACTATTGGATGCGAAGCTGGCTCTCTCAACTGGGGTTCACACATACCTTTTTACTGCCTTGCCTGATTGTGGGCACACTGCTGATTTGGCACGTCTGTTGTAAATACCCCTGGAAAATTTCTGCAGAAACTTTGCTGGGAATGTTTGCGGAGAGTCTGTTGTTCGCTTTCTGTTTGATCATATTGGGGCAGGTACAGGATTTGGCTTTTCAACAATTACCCGAGCCAACGATGATGTTCATCGAACGAGAATCCGCTTCGCGCGTCGTCAGTTTTGTTGGTGCAGGCGTTTATGAGGAAGTGATGTTTCGTCTCTTATTGCTGCCTCTCTGTTATCTGCTCTTCAGAGGTATGATGCTGAAAGTACGCTGGTCTGCCGTCCTGGCGATCATTTCGACCAGCCTTATCTTTTCACTGGCTCATTATATTGGTGCCACCGGAGATCAGTTTTCTCTGTTCAGCTTCACATTTCGGACCGTAGCTGGTCTCTTTTTTGCCGGTCTCTTTTTTCTCCGGGGGTTTGGAATCACCGTCGGCGCGCATGCAACCTACGATATCATCGTCGGTGTGATGCTGGTCAGTGGTCCCTGACAGACTAATTTGAATTGGTATCTTGCCGACTACCAGAGTGAATAGTAACCACGACGACCATAGCCGGCGTTATAGCCGTATTGAAAGATCAGGCTGCCGTATAAGGTTGGCCGATAAGGCCAGATGCCACAATAGGGTCCGTAGTAACCTCCAAAGTAGCCTCCCCAGTAAGGTCTGTAACTTCCCCATAGCGGAGCATAAGTGCCCCAATAAGGTGCATACGAACCAGTATACCCATAAGGTGAGCAGTAACACGAAGAATACGAATTCCAGGCGTTACACGTCCGCCAGGGATAAAATGTGTTGTAACCAAAATACGAATATCTGGGGTAACCATTGAAACGGTAGTAAGCAGGTCGGTAATAGCGATAGCCGGCGACTGCCGCATAGGGACGATAGCGGTTGTAATATCGTCGAGCCCCAAAGCCGTAATAGCTTGAACGGGGGTAATAGGAATAGTTTCGTGCATAACGATTTGAGTAACCGTAATATGCCGAGCGATTGCCATATCGATACCGATAATAGGCAGAAGCAGAATAAGGGGTCCGATATCGAGAAACAGAGTAGGGACGCGCAGCCGACGAAACATTCGTCTCAAAGCTTGCCAGTGCACTCAGACAGAAAGAGAACAGTACTATAGATCGTAAAGAATACACTTGACCGCCCTATCACGTTACCGGTTTCCCGTCATCCATGACGTTGATCAATGAGATCCTCATAAAACGACTTGAGGATACGGATATTCAGCCCGTATTTAAATTAATTATATACGCTCTGAGGACCATTTGAAACAATTAATTTCATTAATCGCTTGCTCAGATCTGACGAAATCGACCCTAAAATTCAAACAAAGACTGGGTTTTTACAACCGCTAATTCTTCGGGAAACGTGTGAAATGCATGTATCAGGAGGCTTGTCTGGTTCGCTTCAAAATCAACGATACTTAGAGCCCCGGGAGTGATACGGCTTTCTGAAACAAAGTGATAAGCCAGATCAGCCTTTTGGGAATCCATCATATATTCTTCATGCAGATTATTAAAAACCACATAATCAAGCTCTTCTAACTGGTAGCTGACCTGATAATACAGGCCTGATTCCAATTGAGCTGATTCAGAACGACAACCACGCACCGGCTTTTCCAGCACTCGTTTCTGGCTGGGCAGGGGATTCTGAAACGAAGTCAGAATCTCACAAACGGTTTTTTCTTTGTGTTGAATACAGGCAATATGCCCCGTTTCACAGATTTTCAACACAGCAGAATAATTTTTTTGATGCACCTCTGCCAAGGCACAGGTGGTGTAGAGCTCGGGATGGATGGAACGTCCAATCAAGCGAAAGATCAAATCATTTACTTTCGGTCTGGCAGATCGGACACTCATTCTGATGGATCCCAAAAAAATATGAAAGTGGGGATTATATAAATACATAAAGATTCATTATGAGTAGTGATTCTCTACAGATTTCAGCTAATGATTTCGAATCACGGCTTAATTCTAAGCGATCAGGAGAGCAATTCCAAACAAGGTTCGGCAAGATTTTCAAACTCCCGCTCTATTTTTAAGAACGACCATTTTTAGATTGACTTTGGAGGAGACGCCCGTCTGGAAATTGATCAATTTTTATCAATACGATCTTGACTCAATTACAAATGTAATTAAACTTCCACAATTACAGTTGTAATTGAATGGAGAAACGATGACAGAACGACCTGCACTATCCAAAGGAGAAATCGAAGTCGCCCGTGCACTCTGGGAACTGAAACACGGCACAGTACGTGAGGTGTTTGAATCGTTTCCCGACTCGCGAGGCATCGATTTCACAACCGTCCAGACGTACTTGAGAAGACTGGAGAAAAAGGGATATGTCAATGTGAAGCTCGAAGGCCGAACTCGTGTTTATTCACCCCGTGTGAAACCACGTACTGTCATTCGAGAAACTGTGGATGATCTGGTTGACCGTCTCTTCGCGGGAGAAACGTTTCCTTTAATGCAACATCTGATCGAAAATCGAAACGTTAGTCAGGAAGATTTAGACGCATTAAAGACTCTACTTGATCAATTGACGGAGGAACGAAATGAATCTGAGTGAATCGACGTTCGTCCAAATTATCTGGCAGCAGTTCTGGCAATGCTCGTTGTTAGTGATTGCCGTCTTTCTGATCTGTAAATTCATCAAATTCCGGCAATCACATCTGACTTTTATATTGTGGTTGATTGTCTTACTGAAATTTATGACGCCTCCCCTATGGAGCAGTTCCAGTGGCCTATTTTGCTGGGTGCAGGGAATTCAGACACCAGAAGCATACCAAGCTCTCACAAATCAAGACCAGCACGCGCTCACTCTGACGGAATCGATTCGACAACTTATTGGCGATGATGTGCAGAAGCTGCCAGATGTAGAGACAAAAGCACCGACCGTTCAAATTACCGTTCATGATGGATCTCTGAAAAAGAATCCCATATCGAGCTTTAAAAATTCTGCTTTGAATTCTGATACCACACTCACTCAAAAAGAATGGTACTCAGCGCGCTCATTTTTCTGGTATAGCGGGGTTGTTATCTGGGGCTTCATCGCAGCGAGCATTGTGGCTGTGATGGTGATCCGTTACTGGCAATGTCGGCAAATACTGCGCACTTCGAGTATGGTTCATGATCCAGAACTGGATCAATTACTGTCGCGTCTAAGTGTGGAATTACGAGTCAAACGAAGAGTCAGGCTGTTAATCACCAAAAGCCGCATCGGACCAGCAGTGATTGGATTATTTCGCCCCACGATCATTTTGCCTCAAGCGATTGTCGATTCTCGTTCAAAGAAAGAACTGGAACCCATTTTGGCGCATGAGTTGATTCATATTCGACGGGGTGACTTATGGGTTGGTTTGTTGCAACTGACAGCCTCGATTGTGTGGTGGTTTCATCCGCTGGTCTGGTTTACGGGACGGCGTTTGAAGCTTGAAGTTGAGCAGTGTTGTGATGAAGAAGTTCTGGCAGAGTTAAATTGTGAGCCCGGCTTGTATGCAAAATGTTTGCTGGAAGTGCTGGAGTTAAAGCATACGTTGAAATCAGTTCCTGTGGTGCCGGGCGTGCGTCCGGTGGAAATTACCTCAAAACGTTTGGAGCGAATTATGAAATTGGGACAAGGATGTCAAAAGCAAACACCCTGGTGGTGCTGGATGGTTTTAATTGTTTTATCAGCAACGGTATTGCCTGGTGCGGCTTTTGTGGTTTCTGCAGCGGACCAACAAGCTGAAGAAGCGACGAAGAGCAACAATACCGATCTTTTAATCATTCAAAACAAAAGCAAGGAGAAGGAAACAAGTTCATCGAATCAAACCAGGACACAACTTCAAGATAAGAATATCTCAAGTTTGTCTTCCTCTTCGGTTCTCAAATTCTTATACGCAACAGAAGAATTACAAAATCCAAAAGCGCAAACCGTACGTGTTTATTCTATCAAAGAGTTAATGGAAAAAGGCCGCAAAGCCGTAGGTGACTCACGTGCAAAAGCTGAATTGATCGAAAAAGTCCGTTCGTTCGTAAACAAGCAGAAAAGAAAAGAGGAAATCTTACCTCAACCGAACACTCAATTCGCGAATCCATTAATGAAGAAATCGGCTGGCTCTCATTTTGCGGGAAGATTATTCATCAAGGATGATCATCTCATTGTTGTGAGTGAAGATCCAGAGGTTCAGAAACATATAGCCCAAGCGATACAAGAGCTATCTGAATCTGTTTTCTCACAGCTACAGATCAAAACAAAAATCAAATTAATTTCCGTTCCACAAACACTAATCGCAAAAATCATTGCTCAACGGAAAGAAATCAAAGTCATTGAAGTCAACAAATTTGGGCCCATGCGTGGAGCAACGAAAACGAATGATCCATTTTCGGACAGTTCAGAGATTGAAAACAAAGCCATCACATTTGAAACTCTGGTTGCCAATCGTAGTCAATCAGTGATCTATGAATTATTGGATACAAAGCGTGCTGAAGAAATCCATAAATTGATAGAAGCCACAGAAAGTACGCTGCTTTCTTCCCCTGTCATCACGATGATGAATGGTCAAACAGCGAACATCGCACAAAAAGAGAGACCGGTTTTTGAAAACCAGTTTGCGGGTGCTGGACAACGTTTTCAACTCAATACCTATGGTTTCAATCTTGATGCACGACCAATGTTCCCAGAAAAAGGTGGCAATCAAAAAACAGGTAGACTCGAATACGAAATCACATTCTCAAAAAACAAAGGTGTGGTGAAACAGAACACCATTGATTTGAATTCGAAACAACGGCAGGTCGTCGAACTTCCGATGATAAACGAATTTCGGTTTGCAGATTCAACACAGATTCAATTAGGAGAGACGCTATTAGTAGGTGGTTTTCAAATTGATCAAAACGCAAAAAATCCGCAAGTGCTTTTATTGATGATTCAGTTAGAAAAGGTCAAACCGGTCACAGATCGTCTCATGTTTGGTGTCGGTGTCAACAGCGATACCGGTGTCATAGGACATATTCTTATTGATGAGTCTAATTTTGAGGACAATTTGATCACAAAAACCTATCCGGTTGCTGATTTGGTGGTTCCTTTACCACGAAAAATCGTCACCCCTCAGAAGCTTACTCAAGCGATGATACCATCTGTCAAGCCTCGTTTTGAACCGTTAATTGAACTGATCAAGAAAAACGTCACTCCTGAAAATTGGAGAAATCAAAAAAAGCAAACTGGCTCGATCACTGTTTATCAACAAACACTTTCTCTGGTCGTCCGACACACGAAAGAAGCCCACGACCAAATTGCTGAGTTATTGCAAAAAATGAGAGCCATTCAAGACCAGATGATCGAACTCGATTTCCAACTGGTTCAAACCGATCATTTACAGAAATGGTTTAAAGAGTGGGAACGATCTGAAGTCCGGGCTCTGCAAGATCTTTTAAATCAATTGAAAGCTCAAAATTTAAAAGAAGGAATCCTTCTTGACCCACAACAAGCTGGCTTAATGAAACAAATGGCACAACGGACTGAATCCCTCAATATTCTGCAAGCCCCGAAACTCTCACTTTTCAATGGGCAGTCAATAGAATTCAATCTCAAAACGACTCTTGATTCTCAAAAAAACTCACCATTTCGAATTCAGTTACGAACTGAGCTACAGGAAAAGCAAAATCTGCGACTCTCGATGGCCATCAACGCCAATGATGCGTTGGATGTTTTATCCAACCTGAAAAGTATGACCATTCCCAACAGGAAATCTGTATTGATTGACATCACGGACCAAGTCAATCGCAGGGGTTCTGAATTTCTGCCGTTCCAGTTTTTTAGCCAAAATCAGCAGGAGCCAAAAAAACATAAACACTATTTGCTGCTGATTAGCACCTCTGTCATGAACCTATCCGGATCGAAGGAGAAGCTTAAGCTCCAGGAAATTAAACCGTAAACGCTGTGCTTCGAGGGTCACATTAACATCTCCGCGTATTGCTCTCTGATTTGAATTGATCGTATGGCGGCTACTTCTTATCTCTGGCGTTAAACAGCAAATGTTGACCATCGGGGGTGAAGCTGACGTCCCCATTGATGTTTCCCTCGACTGTGATTTCCAGTGGTTCGGGCGCTTTATCCTCAGCGGGATTAAATTTGAGTAGTTTGCGTGGTGATGTGGGAGAACCAAATACAATCATGTCTCCCTGTGGATGCCAGGCCATGTCTTGGTATGGGGAAACTTTGCTTTTAAAGTGCACTTTAAAACCTTCTTGCATTCCCGCGACATTCACTGTAGCGACCTCGTAAGTTTTATCCGCTTTTCGTCCTAGAAAACAAATCCAGTTACTATCGGGAGACCATGCCATATTCCAGTAAATCATGGAATACGGGCTTTCCCCTTCAGGAAATACATCGCTCTTTGTTTCTTCGATTAAATCATAGATTCGAAGATTTGATTTTCCTGATTTGTACACACGATAGGCAATTTTTTTGCCATCAGGTGACCACTGTGCCCCCCAACCTCCAGTTTCGATCATTTTACGATTAGAACCATCGGCATTCATGATGGCGACACCTGAGGGAGAAGGTTGAGAAAACGCGATTCGATTCCCTCCCGGAGACCAACTCGGCATCGCCCCCGGTCCCAACACTTTAAAGTCACTCCCATCCGAGTTAACAACCATAATCTGCACGTTCGAAAAGCTTTCGCCCTCCTGAGACTTCCAACCGTCAAAGGCCAATTTTTGTCCATCCGCAGAGAAGGTAGGAGAGCCGGTGTTATAGTAATCTTCTGCGACATAAAAAGCCTTGGGTTCTACACCTTCTGGAGTCGCTAAATAAAACCGGGTCCGTTTCACCACTGGCTCTTCATCTGCAACTACCTGCGGATGATCAAAACACTGAAGTACAACGCAGGTCATGCAATAGAAACACAAAATCGCAACAGATCTCATGGCAAATCCTTATTCTCACATTGTTAGAAACAGACACGTCGTGTTTTGTTGTTATAGCATCTTGAAAATGGGGTTGGAAGAAAAAACCTTCGGAACGCCACCCGTTGAAAGAGAATCTCAAGTTTCATCTGGAAATAGAACAAGAGATTGAGTTTGGATTACAAGATCAAGTTACGAACTATATAGCAAATTTAAATAGTTTCAGATAAATCGAGTAGATCGCCTTGAGGTCTGAATCTGATCAAAGTAGCCTGATGAATAGAAGGGCTTTCGTGAGTTTAAGAATGCCCGTTTATTTTTAAATCCAGGAGCAACTCAATGAAGAATTCCAGTTTTGTCAATCGCGAACTGATCTACACAACATTTATTGTGCTGGTCGTCAGTGGTTTGGCAGCATGGGCCGCCAGTAGCAAAACTGTTCCGGACGCCGAATTTGCAAAGTCAACCGTCGACTTCGGAATTGTGGTGAGCGACCTCGACAAGTCGCTTCACTTTTACAAGAACGCACTCGGGTTAAAAGAGCGTGAGCCATTCAAGGTCACAGCAGAAATGGGCGGCGATTCAGGACTTTCTGACAACCTGCCATTCAAGGTCTATCCACTGGTTCTTGAGAATGACAGTACCGCGACCAATGTGAAGCTCATGCAGTTCAAAGGAACTCCTTCTAAGAAGACCGATAATTCTTTTATCCATTCTTCCTTAGGTGTGAGCTACCTGACGATCTATGTCAAAGATACCACAGCGGCATTAGAACGGGCCAAAGCCTATGGGGTAAAGCCCATCGCCAAAGGCCCGCTTGAACTACCCGCTGGATTTCCCAAAGGCATTTATCTGACACTCTTGCGTGATCCGGATGGAAATTTGATCGAACTTGTCGGTCCGAAGAAGTAAATAAAATAGAAGACTGAATTCACAATCAGATTGATTCATGATGACACTCACTGAGTGTCATCATTTTTTTGTATTCATGCCATACTTCTTCATTTTGTTATACAGAGTCACACGGCTGATTCCCAACGTCTTGGCGGTATTGGTGCGGCTGTAATTGTTTTTAAAGAGTGCTTGCTCGATCAGCTCTTTTTCTGTAACTGCTACCTGATCCCCTAATCGATCCGAATCATTTTGTTTATGATTGATGATCACAGAAGGATCATTGGTCGGTCCAATTTGTCCCATCAGAATATGGGAAGGCAGATTCTCTTTGCGTAATATACCTTCACGACAGTAAATGACCGCTCTGCGAATCACGTTCTCCAGTTCCCGAACATTGCCAGGCCAGGGATAGGCGTGCAAGGCTTCCATGAATTCATCATCGATTCGATCAATCACAATATTATGCTTGGTTGCCATGTCTCGTACAAAACCATGGGCAAGTGTCACAATGTCAGCCTTGCGGCGTCTTAAAGGAAGAACATCAAACTTTAACATATTCAATCGGTAATAAAGATCCGGGCGAAACTTACCTTGCTCGACCAGTGGTTGAAGATCCATGTTACTTGCAACCACAAGCCGTGCCTTATTGATATGTGTTTTGTTTGACCCAATCGGCTCGAACTCGCCTGTTTCGATCACACGTAACAGCTTGACCTGTTGTTCTGGTCCCAAAACATCAATTTCGTCGAGTAGAATCGTTCCGCGTCCTGCAGCAAGAAATTTTCCGTCTTTGTCCGCGTGAGCACTAGTAAATGCCCCCCGTACATGACCAAACAATTCACTTTCGATCAAATCATTGGGCAGCGCACCGCAGGCCACATTCAAAAAGGGCTCATTCCGCCGTGGAGAAACTTCATGAACCAGACGAGAAAGATGAGTTTTACCCGCCCCGGTTTCGCCAATCAGTAACACAGTCACATCATGTTGTGCTGCAATCTCCAGTTCATTCAGCATGATTTTCATTTCATGTGAATTCGTTTCGAACTGACCAGAGATACCATCCTGGAGAGCCGGATTCGTCATCTCATGTGAAACCTGTGAACTGTTAACATCATGCATCGTATTCTGTGCAAAAGAGTCGTGAGCAGGTATTTTTCTCTCTGATGTCCCTCCATGCAGGGAATTCATTGTGACAGACTCAGATGCAACGACTTCTTCTTCCGGACTAAGACAGGAATCAATCTCTAACAATAATTCCGCTTCACTGGCAAAACCCTTGATATGTTGAATATTGGTGCAGGCTGCTCGTCGCTCCAGAATTTCAGGACACTCTTCTTCCGTCAGCATGATGATTTCAGCTTCGGGAACCATTTTCTGGATCAACTCCAGGCTTTGATCTTCCTGATGCCCCCCAGAGGCGAGGAACCGCAAGTCGGCTAAGATAAATTCGATCGCCTGTTCGCGGCAGTGACCAGTACAGTCTTCTAACGAACTACAGATGACTAAATGGAACGCTTTCTTGAAATGGGCCAGTATCTGTTGTTGAAGAGTTGAGTCTTGTGTCACCAGAATCAATGTGGGAAGTTCCATAATGGCTCTCTCTAATTCAATATTCAAAGTGGGTTCAGTCAATGGAGGCGTGTGTCTTCAGTTATGTCATCAAGAAAGTCTGTATCGTGGTCTCGCTTGACGAAGTGCTTCTGTTTTTAAACAAATTGAGTGCCAACGCGTAAAGGAAACATGACGAAAAACCTCTAAGTCTCTTCATTCAAATGCTTTACGGAAGAGTCGATTTTTTGGAGCTTCAGAATTCGGTTGGGAATGATGTGGAAAAAAAACATCATGCGTGGCTTCTGTTGAAAAAAATCAACGTCGTTTCGTCACTTCATTTGATGATTCGTTAAGATGCCTGCATACTCCGTAAAAATCTAACTGTGTATGCTATTGGATGAAGATTTCAGGATTGTTAAACTTAATAAACAGACAAACCTGAGAGGGAATTTTGAATCGAGAGGAAAGTAAAGTGGCAACCTTTGCAGTAATATTAGCAGCAGCCGGCAAAAGTACGCGGTTTCAATCGAAGGGGGCTGAGATTCTCGGTACGGGACCTCAAAAGAAACCGTTTATGGATCTGAAAGGTCGCGCTGTCTGGACCCGTTCGGCTGAGATCTTCTCGAATCGAGAAGATGTTAAGCAGTTGATCATCACGGTCGCTGAAGAAGATATCGAGTGGTTCAAACAAAAGTTTCGTCCCAATCTGGCGTTCATGGATATTGAAATCGTACCCGGTGGTAAGGAGCGTGCTGACTCCGTTCAGAATGCATTGGCGCGTGTTAAAGCAGATATCGATTATGTTGCAATCCATGATGCAGCACGCCCTTTAATTACTGATAAGTGGGTCGGTGAACTCTTCACAGCCGTTGAAAAATCGGATGCCGTCATTCCCGCCATCCGAATTTCCAGCACTTTGAAACGGGTGGGAAAGGATCGACGAATTCAAGAGACGGTCGACCGCACCGACCTCTGGGCGGCTCAAACACCGCAAGTTTTCAAGCGTCAGCTGTTATTAGACGCCTATGCTCAGGCGGGAGAGATGCAACCAACAGATGAAGCCCAACTCATCGAAAACATGGGGTACCCGGTAACGATTGTTGAAGGCTCCCCCCTCAATCAAAAAATTACGACGGCTGCTGATTTCCGGATGGCCGAAGCGCTTTTAAATGCGTTACCAAAACCGAAGGGAATCCGGGCGTTACACCCCTTTGCCGATGAAGAACCTCGGGGAATTTTGTAATCACCATCGTGAAAAGTAATGATCGCCGTCAGCGAAATGCCAATCATTGCGCGAGTATTCACTCAAAAAAACAGGCAAATCTCTACTAATCGCTTACTTTGGTAAGCAGTCTGAAATTGGGGCCGATGATATGCCCTGCCCTGACTACGCAATTTTACCCAGCGCGGGTCATCTGCTTTTTTTCTACTGAAATCGCCTCATTGCATGTTTTTTTATTGGATACGTTGTTTCAATGGGATACGGTGATTGAAAATATGACGCCTTATTATAAAGCACATCTGCTTTTCCTGACAAAATATTCTTTTCAGAGAAAAAGGAAGCGCTCATGAATACCCCCTCCGATGCAGCGGATACTCCTGAATCCGAAGCTGCCCCAAAAGCAAAAAAACAAATCAGCGCGAAACGTCGTCTCATTTCCTGGGCATTTATTGCAGTCTTGCTTATCGTGGTTTTGATTGAATGGCGTGCCAAGTCCTCACAGGCAGCTACATTTAAAAACCTCGAGGCTGCCATGGAAAACTCTGGCGATGTGGGAGAAATTCCCTTTAGACAATTAGAGTCGATCACGCAGGGGTCTCCATCGGAAGAAATCGATGAATCGGGGGCTCTCTTACGCTTACATCATTATCGTTGGAAGGGTCTTTTCAAAGTGTATCATTTGCGTTTACTCGTAGATAAGGATGAAAAGGTGATCGCCTTTGATGGACTGGCAGGAGGCGAACCCGTAGGTGGCATCCCCCGAATCTCTAAAGAGAGAATGAAAAATTTTCTTAAAAAAGAAAAAGCAGCAAATGGTGGAACCCCAGTTGAAACGGAAAGTGTTGAAGTCGTGGAGGAAGCGCCTGCTGAGACAAAAAAGCAATAGTTGGTGTCTATCTTTAGAATGATTGAAATTCAACGGCTACTAAAAAAGTCCGGGATCAAACCAGATCCCGGGCTTTCGTTTATTCTGGAAAGGTGATTACTCGTCCGTCACACAACCTTCGGAAGCGGACTTCACATTTTTGATATATTTATAGAGCGTACCCCGCGTGTATTTGAAGGGAGGCGCCGTCCATGCCTGGCGACGCTCTTCCAATTCCGCATTGGTAAGATCCACATTCAGTAAATTATTTTCCGCATCAATGGTGATCTTATCACCCGTTTTGACGAGGGCAATCGGCCCCCCTTCCTGTGCTTCCGGGGTGATGTGCCCCACAATGAATCCGTGTGAACCGCCTGAAAAACGGCCGTCGGTTAATAAAGCGACGTCTTTCCCCAGACCGGCGCCCATAATGGCAGAGGTCGGCGTTAACATCTCGGGCATACCCGGCCCCCCTTTGGGGCCTTCGTAGCGAATGACGATGACATCGCCTTTTTGAATTTTGTTTTCTTCCAATGCTTTCAGCATGTCTTCTTCAGAATCGAAAACATTCGCAGTTCCTTCAAAGACCAGACCTTCTTTTCCAGTGATCTTAGCAACCGCGCCAGTGGGAGCGAGATTTCCCTTCAAAATCTGGAGATGGCCCGACGGTTTGATGGGATTTTCTAACGTATGGATAATATCCTGTCCCTCTTTCAAACCAGGTAGTTCTGCCAGGTTTTCGGCTAGTGTTTTACCAGTGACAGTCATGCAGTCCCCGTTGATCATGCCTTTTTCTAACAGATATTTCATGACAGCAGGCGTACCACCGATTTCCTGCAAGTCGGCCATGACATACTTACCACTCGGTTTAAAGTCGGCTAATAAGGGAGTGCGATCACTGACTGACTGAATATCATCAATTGTTAATTTCACATCGACAGAACGAGCAATCGCCAGCATGTGCAGCACGGCATTCGTAGACCCTCCCAACGCAACGATGAGCACCAATGCATTTTCAAATGCATCGCGTGTCATAATGTCGCGGGGTTTTAAATCGAGTTCCAGTAGTGTTCTGATGGCAGCACCGGCTCGAACACATTCGTCTAATTTGTCGGGATGTTCTGCGGGAATCGAAGAACTGTAAGGAAGTGACATTCCCAGAGCTTCAATCGCAGATGACATCGTGTTTGCCGTATACATCCCGCCGCAGGCACCCGCGCCAGGACAACTTTTCTGTACAATCTGCTTGCGTGTTTCATCAGTGATCGTACCGGCCAGATATTCGCCATAGGATTGGAAGGCAGAAACAATATCCAACTTTTCATTGTTCAAACAACCGGGGGCGATCGTTCCACCGTAAACCATGATCGAAGGACGGTTGAAGCGTCCCATGGCAATGATACAACCGGGCATGTTTTTGTCACAGCCGGGGAGTGAGATGTTCGCATCGTACCATTGGGCGCACGTCACAGTCTCAATGCTGTCGGCAATTAAATCACGCGATTGCAGCGAATACGACATGCCATCGGTGCCCATGGAAATACCATCGCTGACCCCAATTGTGTTGAACCGGAGCCCTACCAGGTCTGCGGCTTCGACTCCTTCTTTCACTTTGGCGGCCAGTTTATTGAGATGCATGTTGCAGGAATTTCCTTCGTACCAGACACTGGAAATTCCGACTTGCGCTTTATTCATATCTGCTTCGCTCATGCCGGTCGCATACAACATGGCTTGAGAGGCCCCTTGAGAACGGGGCTGAGTGATACGAGAACTATATCGGTTTAAAATGGGTTGGGAATCGGATGACATCGACGTTCTTCCTCTGTTGTGTTTACGTTTGGATTCTTAACTGATGATTAACGACTCTGATTCAGATTCGGCATTAATCGTTTCAAGCAGGTTATTCCAACAGGAGCTTCACTCTATGCGCCACACGTTCGACACGTGGCATGACCTGTGGTTGATAAATTTCCTGATATGCTTTTTCTTCGCGGTGATTTTTCCAGGCCTGTTCGTCCTCCCAATGTTCTACGAGTACGAAGGTGGCTGGTTCTTCAGAGTAATAGACATCAAACCGCAGGCAACCCGGCTCGGTACGGGATAATCGACAGGCTTCAGTAAGCAACCCCTGAATCTCTTCAGCATCAGAGGCTTCCTTCACTGTAAGAATGACATTGAGACAAAACATGGTCGTTCTCTGGATTTCAATAAGGACTAAGTTCAATTGGGACAAAATGAGAAGCCCGGTTTGTGACTCCCACTTGTTCTAATACAGTAACACTCCGCCAGCAGAAGTGACAGTAAAGCGGGATTCTTAAACGTAAGGGAACGGTAATTCTCTCGAATCTGCCGAGGATACCGGTTGGACTAAACTATTCATAAGAACATATTTGCAACTAGTATCAGCAATGGAAAACAGGATGTTTTAAAACACACAATGTGTGAGAGTTTATCGATATCGTAAAATGCATGGTTTACTCGTCAAAAAGAGAGCCAAAACCCTTAAATACAGTCCACACTTGGATGACGGATCAATTTCAACCTGTTATCATTTGGACCATACAGAAAGGCGAATAGATGACAGAATCCTGATGTATGCTGTGATTATATGCCTCTTTTGATTCACAAAAAAGGAGTGTCAGTTGAATAAAGCAGAAACAGTGGATTGGTTGGACTGGAAGAGACTTCCGTTGTTCACTCGCTATGATTCGGAAGCGTCGTTGATTCAAGTGTGTGATCGGCTACTCGAAGAAGCAGCTCAACAGGCTAGCGGAAGTCACTACATCCAGCAATTTCTACCTCAGTTGGCAACAGAATTATCCTGCCAGTGGTGCACCCTGATCGAACGAACTCCAGAGTGGGAAACGCGATTTGAATTTGGTAGGAATGCCGCAGGAGGCTTTCCCGCTGCACTGTGTAATGAAGCATTGGACCGCGAAGCAGGCGGCTTATGTGCGGATGAGGAACGTGACGACTGGTCATTTCTGGCAGCGCCTCTCGGAGATCTGTGCCCAGGGACGATTCTCTTAGTCGGTGGTCGCGACTTAACGGCTGATTCGCTTAGTAATGTAATCGTTGTCGCGCGGGTATTAGGTTACGTACTCTCGATCGTCGAGAAGCGGGAAAAGAACCTGAGGCGCATCAGTCGCTTAGAGACCACATTACATATTGCTTCCAGCTTTTCCTCGGCTCGTGAAACTCAACCGTTATTAGAGCTGATTGCCAAAGAAGCCACACGACTCCTTGAATGTGAGAGATCGAGTATTTTCATCTGGGATCAGGAACACAAACAGGTTGTCGCTTGCCCCGCATTGGGAGTGGAAGGAAATACGCTCCGTTTGCCTGATGATGTGGGAATCGTCGGAGATGTAATTCGAACTGGTAAGACCATTCGCGTCGATGATGCCTACAACGATTCGCGGTTTGACCCCAGTGTCGATAAGTCAAGCGGCTTTCGAACGCATAACCTGTTGTGTGTGCCCCTACGAAATAACGCCGGTGAAATGATCGGTGCGTTCGAAGTCATGAACAAAGAAAAAGGGAAAGCCGACTTTAATGACGATGATGCCCAAAGCCTTGAAGAACTGGGGGTGCAGGCCGCGACAGCGCTTGAAAACACACGCGAACTCGAACAGCTTTCCCGTAGTCGTGATCAACTGACTGAACAAGTTAAACAAAAAGTGCAAGTGATTGGAAAAAGTTCTGCGATCACGGCTCTGCGATCAACCATCGAACGCCTGGCGGGTACGGACTTGCCGGTTTTGATTCTGGGTGAGAGTGGTACGGGAAAAGAAGTCGTCAGTCAATCGTTGCACTATCAGGGACCGCGGGCCAATACTCCTTTTGTTGCGGTAAACTGTGCGGCATTAACAGAAACCTTGCTCGAAAGCGAATTGTTCGGACACGAAAAAGGGGCCTTCACCGATGCCCACGAAACCCGTGCCGGCAAATTTGAACTTGCAGAAGGGGGCACACTCTTTCTCGATGAAATTGGGGACATGAGTCTGGGCGGACAGGCTAAACTGTTACGCGTACTTGAACAGAAAGTGATTACCCGTGTGGGAGGCTCGGAAACGATTCCCATTAACGTGCGTGTCGTGGCGGCAACAAATGCGAAGCTGGCTGATGCGGTTCATGAGAAAAAGTTTCGAGAGGACCTTTATTATCGTTTGAGTGTTGTCACGCTCGATCTGCCTCCCTTAAGAGAGCGTCCTGAAGATGTGATCTTATTAGCAGAATTTTTTCTCGCGCAATTTTGTGAACAAGCCAACCGACGGGTGCTCAAATTCTCAGCCGAAGCTAAAAAACGCCTGCAGGCACATCTCTGGCCCGGTAATGTGCGCGAGCTTCGTAATTTAATGGAGCGGGTCGCATTCCTGTGTGCCAGTGATCGTGTGGAGGTAGAAGACCTGGCGTTTATTCTCAGCCCTTCCCGTGATTCGGTTGTGGATATGTCATCCGATTTGAGCTTGAAAGAGGCTTCGCGCCGCTTCCAGCAGGAATACATCCGCCGTACGATTAAACGCGTGGGAGGCAACATGAGCGAAACCGCCAAATGCCTGGGTCTGCATCGTTCGAACCTGTACCGAAAAATGGGACAACTGGGGATGCATGAAGCAAACGATGCACAGGAAATTGATGACTGATTTGAATGGATCAATTTCTACGTACCGTGTGCCACACTTCGGCTTGTTATTTGGATCAAGAATACTGAGTAAGATTCACAGATAAAGTAAGCGGCTCGGCGCTAGCCGCCGGTTTTACATATCTATAGCGCGTCTAATTTAACCATAGCGGCTTCAATGCGATGATACGAGGTCCAAACAGTCCTGGAGACGCTACAATAAACCTGGATATAGACTACTAGTCGTTAAAATTGGTAGTTGATGGCTAGCGCTATTCCACAAATGAAACTGTTTCGTTCAATTTACCGAGGGCTAGCGCCCTGTCGCTCACAGGAACGTCATATTTAAATACCCCCCTAACGACTCAGAGTAATACTACCACGAAAAACAACAAAGTCACGAAACGTAGCAAAGTTCTTGATAACACGACCGATTGCCAGATGGGCAGGCTGATTTCTTAAGCTGTAAAAAAAGAGGGCTCATATAGGGAGCCCTCTTTGTAATTTAATGTTGAATTGTTGTAGAAATCGTGTTATTCACCCCGCAAGCGTTTGCCCAGTTTGGCGATTTCCGCTCCAAGTTCTTTGCGGGCAGCTCCCAGACCTTCGGGGGTCAGGTTACCTGCTTTGAGATAATCGAGCACAATATCTTCGGCTTTCATTAACTCCTTGCAGGCGTCGGCGATTTCAGAAGCGATTTCGTTGGGAATCGTCGTCACTCCATTCAGGTCGCCGTGCAGCAAGTCACCGGGATAGATGGGAATCCCCCCCACAGTCACTGGAACATTCACCTGGAGCGTGTGACAGTAGCCGTGGGCACAATTGGTGCCGTTCGTGAACGCGGGAAAGTTCAGAGCTTCCACCTGATCCAGATCGCGGCCTGCTCCTGAAGTGATAATCCCCTTCGCGCCATAAGCTTTATAGGTAGAGCACATCACTTCGCCAAAGGTGGCAGACGCTGTGGGCTCATCAATATCCTGATACACGACGACAGGAGCACCTGGCAGTGATTCGAAGGCAGCAACCTGGGCATCGAGACCAGAATAAACATCGCCACTACGCGGAGGAGCCATACTGCGAAACGTGGAAGTCAGGGCATAGCCAACCATGGGTGGCATCTTGGGAAAACAGGCTTTGATGGTATCATTCATATAACCTGTGTTGCGGGGTCGAATGTTCCAGAGCTCGATCACATTACAGACGGTGGGAGTATCATACTTGGCGAGTTCTTCAAGAGCGGCAGAGGAGAGACCTTCGGTGGTGGACATGAATTTCTTTCTGTTCAAGTTAAATTTTAGTGTTGAGGTTCATCAAAAACGGAGGACAAATTGTGTTGTGCATCGAATGGCAATTCGAAAGGACCGGAAATAATTTCCAGATCATCCCGCTGGTTGATTTCTTCCAGAAACGTTTCACTGACGACAACTTCACTTAATTCGAGTGTGTCATAAATCTGCACGATTCGACTGTTTTCAGGTGTGGTGAGCCCGATGGTCTGTAACGCCGCTTCAATGGCTTCCCGGTCGGTTTCGTAGGCCAGTGGAATCATAGCCGATGTAGGGTGACTACCAGTATTAGCGTTTATCTTAGTGATTTTCCAGTCAACGCTATCCACAGTTCGCTGAGTCGTAAATTCCGCTAATCCAATTCCTAACGCATTACCGTGTGTTTCGGCGGTAAGGCTGCGCACCATAATACGTTTCACGGCGACATTGTCATGCTCGGTTGCTGCATGATCATTGTACTTCCGACCAACGACACAGGCATCCATGCCGGACCCACTGATGTTTTTCCCAATCCGATCTACAATCAGAAGATCTGTCTTTGTGAAAGGTAGCCGCGGCAGCCAATCTTTTGCGATCGTCAACAACGCCTTTTCTCGTTCATAAAACTGTCCCGGTGGAATGGCTTCGATCAAACCGGTTTCATCATAAGAGTTTTCTACGATGGCCAGGCCACCGGCAATCGAACATTTTTCCAGAACCGACCTTCCCACCGCTTTGATGATTTCCTCAAAGCTGATATCTTCAATCGCACGATGATAGATTTTAGCACCCTCATGTTTTCCGAGACCAATGAGCATCATCTTATGCAGACCCGATTCGATATCGCCAACAAACCGCGTGTGTGGCTTCACACGCCCACATATTAAAACGTGATCTGCTTCATAAGCGTGTTTATCAAAATGGACGGGGATGCCGTGGGATGTGGTGTCGACAACCACCGTCTCCATTGATGAGCGAATCTCAACGCCCATCTCTTCTTCGGTGATACCGTATCCTGCTAAAACTCCTGCCTGTCCTTCAGCGGTTCCACCGCCGTGACTTCCCATGGCAGGTACAATAAAAGGTACCGCCTCGATAGATTTCAGGTGTTCGATCGTGGTTTTGATAATCAAAGCGATATTGGCGATGCCACGACTCCCCACTGTGATGGCAACAGTCTCTCCTGGTTTAACCACTTCCCCTAAATTGATTTTGGCTAGCTCTGCGTTGACTGCCTCGGCGACATTCTCTATTCGTGAAGACTGGAAGTTTTGGCGAACTCGGTAAAATTTGGGAAGCTCAGTAGTCATGTTTCCTGCTCTGATCTTTTAAAAGTCATTGCCATTTCGCGTTCAGGATCTCAATCCCTGTAAATTATGAAGAGTTGGTTATTGTACGAAATCAAAGTGTGTTTACGCTACATAGGAGAGCAATCGCTGATAAGATTCTCTTGAAACACTCAAATACAATGATTCATCGCCCGGCTAAATTATGTATCTCCGTGTATATCAAAGAGAAACGTCTTGTTCTAAAGCGGCAATTTCGATACCTTAAAGATTCTGATTTTCAAAGAATGAACAGCAATTCGAAGCTGGAAGTCGAACCTTGTTACTGCAGGGAAGCAGGTATGAGAAAAAATTTTGAACGGATCATTTTTGCCGTCTCTGTATGTGTGCTCGTAGGTGTGCTTTTTATTCAGGGCATGCTCTATTTAAGGAGTCTCGGTTTTTCAGAAGAACCCACACTCCTCTCTGTTGCCGTTGAGCAACCAACGACTGAAGGTCCCCAAGCTTTGCTTGAGGAACCAGTTGTTAAAAAAATCAATTTGAGATCGACTGAAAATGATCCGAAACCAGCTAAAGAAAATCTAATTCCTGTGGAACTGGCCTTAGCAGAATCCAGTCCCTTCAATGAAGAGCCTGATGAGTCAAACTCCGAGGGTCCTGTCTTGAAGTTACCGCATGCTGATGAAACCAGACAACCCCTTAATCTGGAAGCACAAAAACCAGAGTTTCCCGCGTTATTGAAACCCACACCAGCATTTCCCCAAACACCCGGTCCTTTGATGCCCCCTCTCAATGCAGAGCCGTTACAGGATTCAAAAAAATCATCCGATTCCAGAGATGATCAGATTACACGTTCGATTATCAATGAGCATCTGCCTCATGCTTCTAAAGAGGAATTAGAAATCTGGTTCGAAGAACTTCAAGGAGTACCCCACAAAGTCGCTTCGGACATGCTTTCCATTCGTAAGATGTTACAACCCAAAAGTGTACTGAACGTCCCGGAAGCTAAAGGGCATCCGTCTCTTCCAGGTCTTACAGCTGACTCAGCTCAGCAACCTGTCTCGTCACCCAGAGCAGTGTCCCCAGATCAGAGTGGTTTTATCGGCTTTTCTTCCAAGGCAGATCACGATGAACTAACACAACGTTTAAAGCCAACCGTGGATGCGCTGCGATTATCACGTGATGTGATTGTGAATAATATTGCCAATGCAGGAACCGTTGGCTTCAAACGCTCCTATGTCGAGTTTGAATCTTTGCCCTATGAGTATCTTGAGACGCCCGCCAGTGAGGAATCAAAAACAGAACCCCCAATTGCAGTTGGAATGGGAAGTCATGTTTTGCAAACTCGTATCTCACAAACTAAAGGTGAGCTGATCAAAACGGGACGCGCGCTGGATCTTGCCATCGAAGGCAAAGGCTTTCTGCAAGTGAAACTGGCAGGAAAGACCGCCTTTACGAGGTCTGGCCGCTTGACACTCGATCAACAAGGCAGACTCTGTTTAGATGGTTCGCAAAGGACGTATTCTATTGTCCCAGAAATTCGAGTGCCGAATAACGCTTATTCCATTCAGATCTCCGATTCGGGTGTTGTGACGGTAATGGTCCCTATCCCTGAAAAGCGCGAAGGAAAAGAGCAAACTGTTGGTCAACTTTCGATTGTCTGCTTTACCGATCAAAGTGAACTCGTTCCCAGAGAATCCTGCTTGTTCGAAGCGACTCCCCGTTCTGGTGCACCGCGCGTTCTCACACCAGGTACGAAAGGAGCGGGTCTGATTCGTGCGGGAGTTTTGGAAGCGTCTAATGTTTCTATTAGCGAAGAGCTTGAAGCGTTATCGCAAATCAAACAACGCCTGGACGCGTTAAAAGCAGTCTATTTGACAGAGCCCAATGAGCCGATTCAGGCTGACCTGGGCTTACCGGCTGAACGTATCGCCCAGCCTGGAGCTAAACGACTCCAGAGAGAGAACCGACCGGTCTTTAAGTAAATGATGTATGTAGTTCACTTAAGAAAAAAGTGCTTTTAGAGCATTGTGTCGGTGATAAAAACCCTCGTCAAACAGATCCAGCAGCTTAGTTTCGGTAATTAGGAATCCAAGCAGACCGCTCGGTGGTTCGAACTCCAGTCGATCAATGACCGTCACCTCGTTCTCTCCATTAGCGACAACATGATGTTCGTGGACGTAATGCTTGAGTGGCCCGGAAATCTGTTTCTCGGTATATAACTCGGGCGACTCAAACTTGATGATTTCGTGCGTCCCTTCCTGCACTTTTCCGAAGCCCTGGATTTTGAACTCCAGAATAGCACCTTGATATAATTTGTCCGGTTTGTTGGTAAACGACAAACCAGTATCGGGCGGACTGATCTTGAGAATGTTATCGGTATCGATCAGGAATTCAAAAATTTGTTCGGGAGTCCCCGTTAACTGAACGCTGGCTTCAAAGTTCGCCATAGTGTGTCTCTTTCGACATTTGCCGCTGATAAATATACTAAGTGATTACATTGCCTGTATCTAAACGTTCCAGAACACGGTTTGCAGTAAGTATCCTAGCTAACTAATTCTGAAATAACGAGTCACCATTGAGAGAGTCTCACCCGATTTTGAGTGAGGCGATATGTTCGCATAAGTTGAATTGATTATGCAGTTTTCGTCGGAAATCTTGAAACGATGCTGGTTTTTGTCGGGTCCGACGGCTTGTGGGAAGACCGAACTCAGCCTGTTGCTGGCAGAACATCTCAACGCAGAGATTCTAGCCATGGATTCGATGTCGCTCTATCGGGGCATGGATATCGGAACCGCGAAGGCCTCTCCCGCAGAGCGGAAACGCGTGCCGCATCATCTGATTGATTTGATCGATCCACACGAGAAGTTCAGTGTGGCTGACTATTTTACGGCTGCGGAAGAATGTTGCCGCCAGATTATTGATCGGGGGCGAACCCCTCTTTTTGTAGGAGGCACGGGCCTTTATTTAAGAGCGATTTTGAGAGGGGTGTTTAACGGTCCCTCTGCGGACTGGGAATATCGTCGCGAAATGGAAGCGTTCGCGGAGACCGAGGGAAACGAGGCGCTGCATCGTCGTCTGGTTGCCGTTGATCCCGTCTCGGCAGAGAAGCTACATCCGAATGATGTCCGCCGTGTGGCCCGCGCGCTGGAAGTGTACCATGTGTCAGGCATCCCACTTTCTGCACAGCATGATGAGGGGATTTTGAATCCGGAGGAATGTCCAGCAAATGTCTACTGGTTATTGCCGGATCGGGAATGGCTTTATGAGCGCATTAATCAACGTGTGGATCAAATGCTCGCCGAGAGCTTGCTGGAAGAGGTCAAACAGTTGCTGACTGCCACCAAGCCAATGAGCCGTACTGCCCGGCAGGCGTTGGGATACAAGGAATTGATTGACTATCTGGAAGGAAAGTACTCCTACGAAAGAGCCGTCGAACTGCTCAAACAACAAACACGACGCTTTGCCAAACGGCAGCATACTTTTTTCCGCAACATCAAAGAGTGCCGCGAAATTGATGTTCATCCGGAAGATCAACCGGCTGATTTGTTGGGGAAAATTTTGAACTTTAAGCAAGGTTCATAATGTTTTTTACTACCACGAAAAGCACGAACGTCACGAAAACTTATGAATTTCATAGAACTCTAATCTAAGTAATTTCTTTGTTAGAACATCTTTAAGCATGCATGATTTTATTATAAAACCATTTCTTCCAATGATCTTTATTAATCTCTTCGTATATAGATTCTGACTCAGAATCTATTTTAATTTCGTGCTTTTCGTGTCTTTCGTGGTAGTAAATACTCAAATCAATTTTGCTGTTCACAAAACAAATCGCTTCACTGTTGCTTTAGGATGACAACCAAAATTGACTAACAGTCCGAGTTTCATGTCGGTTGCTTTTAGATAGTTGAGAATCTGTGCCTGATGTTCTGAAGCGAACTCTTTTACCGCTTTGAGTTCCACAATGATTGAATCAAAGCAAATGAGGTCTGGCTGGTATGTTTGCTGAAGTAGAGCTCCTTTGTAGGAGAGTTGCAACTCTGGCTGTGCAACAAATGGTATCTTGCATACCCGTAGTTCATGTTCTAGGCATTCCTGATAAACGGCTTCCAGAAAACCGCATCCCATTTCACGATAGACCTCAAACACCGCCCCTTGAATTGCGTAGCATTCTTCTTTGAATAGAATTTCGGGCATTTGATTTTCTTTCTTTTGCTACCGCGAAAGGCACGAAATTCACGAAAAATTTGAGTGAGGTGAGAATCTCATTTTCTTGTCTTTTTAAAAATTTGCTTCAATAAACCATCATAAAAATCTCTTCAAACATTGGATTTATCAGGAACTTACTTTTTATCTTTTTCGTGCTTTTTGTGTATTTCGTGGTAGTAAAAAATATCACCAACAGTATATGAATATACATCTCCAATTTCGCTGTATCAAGCAGTTGATTGTTCGCTGAGTTGTTTTCGTGGCATGGTGGCTAAGTTGTCAGGAACTTTCTATAGTAGCTGACAGAGTAAACGTCAATTTTCTTGTTGATGAAGCTGGTCTATCTTGCCAGTGCTGCATCGCATGTATTCCCCTTAAATAAAAGTTGTATGTAATCCCATGATGACTGATGAGAAAGTATTAATTCAGGTAGGCCATAGTCCTGATCCGGACGATGCCTTTATGTTCCATGCTTTGGCAAATGATAAAATCGAGACAGGTAAGTATCGATTTACGCATGAGTTACAAGACATTGAAACACTCAACCAGCGGGCCTTCAATGCAGAACTGGAACTGACCGCCGTCAGTCTGCACGGTTACGCCTATCTGACCGATACCTATGCCATTTGCTCCTGTGGTGCCTCAATGGGCGACCAGTATGGTCCCATGGTTGTCTCAAGGGACAATTGGACCATCGATGACTTGCGGGGCAAAAAAATTGCTGTACCCGGGAAACTGACCACAGCATTTTTAACACTGAAACTACTACTGGGCGATGATTTTGAATATGAAGTGCATCCTTTCGATGAAATTCTCAATCTGGTGGAACAGGAAAAAGCAGACGCCGGTTTGATCATCCACGAAGGGCAATTAACATATGCCAATCAGGGACTCAAGCTGGTAGTTGACATGGGTCAGTGGTGGTATGAAGAAACAGGCCTGCCTTTACCTCTGGGTGCTAACGCCATCCGCAAGGACATGGGTCCGGAAATGATGGAAGAAGTGACTGCGATTCTGAAGCAGAGCATTCAGTATGGGCTGGAACACCGAGATGAAGCCCTCGATCACGCTTTGAAATATGGCCGTGATTTGAATCGGGGAAGTGCTGATAAATTTGTCGGCATGTATGTCAATGACTGGACTCTGGACTTCGGCGAACGGGGACGTGAAGCAGTAGCGACACTGCTCAACCGCGGTTATGAAGCCGGCATCATTCCCAATCCGGTCAAACTCGAATTTATTGGTTAGTCTTCAATGACGCGTGCGTGATTGAGTTATCGAGATAGAGAAGGCGGTACGTGATGAGTGAATCTTCCTCATCCCAATATTTACAAACACTGTTTGGCCTGACAGGTAAAACGGCTGTTGTCATTGGTGGCACGGGAGTCCTGGGCGGCGCGATTGCTGATGCACTGGCTCAGGCAGGCGCACATGTGGTCGTCGTGGGGCGCAATGCGGAAAGCGGCGCAAGCCGTGTACGTTCGATTGAGGAAAAGCAGGGGAGTGCCGAATTCTTCACGGCCGATTCCACAAATCGCTCCGACCTTGAAGCATTGGTTGATCACCTTAAAACAAGAGGAAAAGCAGTTGACATTCTGGTCAACGGGGCGGGAATCAATGCAGCGACTCCCTTTCTGGAAATCAGTGACGAAGAATGGGATCGCATTTTTCGCGTGAACCTGCTCAGCGTCAAGGTGGCCTGCCAGGTCTTTGGTCAGGCGATGCTCGATCAAAACATTTCTGGTTCGATAATCAATATTGCCTCTATGAGTGCCATCACTCCCTTATCCCGTGTTTTTACTTATTCTGCATCAAAAGCGGCAGTCCTGAATCTCACGCAAAATCTGGCGCGTGAATGGGCAGAACAGGGAATTCGTGTGAATGCACTTTCTCCTGGTTTCTTTCCAGCTGAGCAGAATCGAAAAGTGCTGACACCAGAGCGTGTCGCGAGTATCATGACTCATACACCGGCAAACCGTTTTGGTGATCCGGACGAACTGGCAGGGGCAGTGCTGTTACTGGCTGCCGGGAAGGCGGGAAGTTTCATTACGGGGACGAACATGGCCGTCGATGGTGGTTTTTCCTGTATGACAATTTGATTTCAGTGAAGCTGCTCGATGTAAAATCAGAGTCGCTTCAAAAGCACGAGGTTAAGGAGCACGCAGACTTGGATCCGATCCCTATTGAACCTGGTCAACGCTATCTAACCCGCATCAATCCAAAGCGCATTCCACATATTTTCACCGATGTGTTGATCATAGGTGGTGGTATTGCCGGTTCTCGCGCCGCATTAGAGATCGATCCGCGTCTGGAAACGATTATCGTTAACAAAGGGAAAGTCACTCAATCCAATAGCGCTTATGCACAAGGTGGTATCGCAGGCGTGCTGGACCCTCTGGACGATGTCACAAATCATATCGAAGACACATTGGCCGCGGGAAAGGATCTTTGTGATCGAAGTCTGGTCGAGCATGTCTGCCACGAAGCCCCTCAGCATATCCGGGAACTGATCGAGATCGGAGCCGACTTCGATACCCGGGACGGAAAAATTGCTTTAACCAAGGAAGGGGGACACAGTCATCGTCGTGTGGCACATGCATTGGGCGATGCGACGGGAAAAGAAATCATGCGCGCCTTGATCTCTGCTGTGCATAGCCGTCCCTCCGTCCAAACCTGGACGAAGACCCCTACCATCGATCTTGTGACAGAAGAAGGAAAGTGCCGTGGGGCGATTATCTGGAATCGCTATCATGGGAAAACTCTGATCTGGGCAAAACAGGTTATTCTGGCGACGGGTGGTGCGGGTTGTTTATTTCGCGAGTCAACCAATCCACCACTGGCGACCGGGGATGGACATGCTTTGGCATTTCGTGCGGGTGCCTTGCTCCAGGATATGGAATTCATGCAGTTTCATCCAACGGTGCTCTATATTGCAGGCGGTGCACGGTATCTCGTCTCAGAGGCAGTGCGAGGTGAAGGTGCCTATTTGCGCGACTGCAATGGTGTGCGGTTCATGTCGGAATATCATGCCGATCAGGAGCTAGCGCATCGAGATATCGTGAGTCGCGCCATTACAGACAGAATGCAAAAAACAGATCATTCGTGCGTTTATCTGGATTTAACCCATCTGAAAAAATCACTGATTCAGGAACGCTTTCCCAACATCAATCATGTGTGTGCGAGCTTTGGGCTTGATTTATCAAAAGATCAAATCCCCGTTCGCCCTGGTGCGCATTATATGATTGGAGGCGTGAAGACCGATCTGCAAGCACGGACTTCGGTGCCTCACCTCTGGGCCGCGGGTGAAGTCACTTCCACAGGTTTACACGGCAGCAATCGATTGGCTTCGAATAGCCTGCTGGAAGGTTTAATCTTTGGGGCGGCCGCGGGAAAAGGCGCATCCGAAGCAGCGTTGAATCAGCCCGATCAATATTCTGCCTCACTCTTGTCAGACTGGGAGAGTGAAAAAGGTTCGGACGAAGATTTAAACAGTAAAGACCTCAGAAATTCATTAGCCAGCTTAATGTGGCGCGATGTAGGGATCACACGCAGTGCCAGTACCTTACAAAACGCCAAAGACAAAGTTGATTTCTGGAGTCGTTATGTTGTCAATCGTGAATTCAAAAATTTGAGTGGTTGGGAATTACAGAACATGTTGCTGGTATCGCAGCTCATGATTTCTTCTGCCATTGAACGTAAAGAAAGTCGCGGCGTGCATTATCGTAGCGATTTCCCTCAAACCGATCCCGCATTTCAAAAACATATATCAGTCATCTCAACGCACTGATAAAATATCAGATAAGAAGGAGTTCTCATGCTACCCGGAATCAAACTGTTCGATTTATCTGGTCGTGCTGCCATTATTACCGGAGGTTCTAAAGGCTTGGGTTCCGCGATGGCGGAAGGCTTAGCCTCTGCCGGCGCAGATTTGCTTTTGATCAGTCGAAATCAAGAGGAAGTAGAAGCGACGGCGGCCCGCATTCAGAGCGATTATGGAAATCGAACCATTGGGATGCAAGCCGACGTCACAAACGCAGACCAGGTCGCCGCGATGACGGACCGCGCAATGACCGAATTCGGGAAGATCGATATTCTGATCAATAATGCGGGGATTAACACACGCGGTCCGATCGATGGATTGACGTTGGAAGAATTTCAGGAAGTGCAAAATGTCAATGTGACAGGCCCCTGGTTGTGTACCAAAGCCGTGGTTCCTCATATGAAACAGGCGAAGTACGGTCGGATTGTCAATCTAGCCAGTACCCTGGGATTGGTGGGGATGGCCAATCGCACTCCTTACACTTCCAGTAAAGGAGCCGTGGTGCAGATGACACGGGCACTCGGAATTGAACTGTGTGAATTTGGTATTACCTGCAATGCCATCTGCCCGGGACCGTTTCTCACACCGATGAACGAACCTTTTGCAGAAACGGAAGAGATCAAGAAATTCATCGTGGGCGCCGTGGCGATGAATCGCTGGGCGCGCATGGAAGAAATTCAGGGCGCTGCTATTTTCCTTTCCAGCGATGCATCGAGCTATATGACGGGCAGTATGGTCACCGTCGATGGTGGATGGACGGCGCGTTAAATGAGTTGGTGATTCAATGAATTCTGATGAGAAACCTGATTCTGTTCGTCTTACTAAAATGAATAGACGGGTTCTCATCCGCCGTGGTTTGATTGCTGCTTTGATCCTGGTCTGCATGGCAAGTGCATATTCATTTTTCCTGGTATTTCAATTTCACAGACACATCGCCACCTTTCAAAAATACAATGCAGGTCTGTTGGTAAGCTACGAGGACGATCAGGGAAACACGTCTGTAGGAATTTATGGATCGGCACCAGGGCCCTTCTTTATTCCCGCTCCGTTTAATCGATACCATCGCTCTCTGTATTCCATTTATTTACGCGATCAGCCCAATACTAACACTGAGGAGATGGACGAACTATTCCGTTTGTTTCACTATTTTCACAAACTGGAAGAATTACATTTAGAAGGGATTTTGCTCGATCAGGATAGAGCGAACTCGATTTCGAGTCTGTCGAATTTAAAGAGACTTAAACTGCAAAGATGCCAGATTGAGGAAACATGCCTGATCTCTTTATTGAAGACCAAAGAACTAACGGGGCTCAGTTTAGAGGATTCTACATTTCCGGAAGTAGAGCTGGAACAATTGAAGCAGATGCCAAATAATGAGTCGTTACAAGCTTTGAATTTGGCTAATTGCCATATTACAGATCGCACTGCAACCATTCTTTCCCAATGTCGAAATCTGGAATTCCTGGACCTGTCTGGAACGCAAATCACCGATCTGGGACTGAAACAACTCGCCCGGCTCCCTCAGCTTCGAATTTTGATTCTGGACCACACGGATGTGACTGATGCCGGGGTCGCTTACCTGTCATCCACACCGAATCTGGTTGAATTAAGCCTCAGTAATACCGGGGTTTCTGATGAATCATTGGAGACCCTAAAGAGGGATATCCCTGCCCTGAGAGTCTCTGATGACTGATCGAATGAGTCTGTAAGAGCAAAACCGGCTCTCTAATGTAGATCATTTCCCTCACTGTATTTGCAGACTAATGTGCTTAAACGGTTTAATCGGAACTCTCGGTTCCAGGCCAATTAAAAACCGATTGAATTTCCAACTCATTTGCAACTCAGGCGTATTCTCTGCCCTAATTTAATACTAACTGCTCATTGAACGCTCCAATGTCCCCTTTGAAGAAGTTTTTGAGATGAACAATCAAGCTACCAAAATATTGATCGTTGATGACTCCGATGTGGTGAGACGCATTCTTTCGAGTGCATTGACGAAAGACGGATATGAGTTGTACACCGCCGTTGATGGCGAAGATGGCAGCAATAAAGTTCGCGAAATCAATCCCGACATCGTATTATTAGATGTTGAAATGCCAGTCTTAGATGGCTTTTCCGTTTTAAAGGAAATCCGAGCGAACTACAGCGCCGAGCAAGTATCCGTGATTATGGTTACTTCACACAGTGATGGCAAAGGGATTGCTCGTGCTTTTGAAGAAGGTGCTTTTGATTACATTCCCAAGCCGGCAACCGAATCGGAGATTAAGGCCCGCGTGAGAAATGCGATTCGCGCTTTGGAATTGCTCCGTGAACAAAAAACATTAAGAAGAGAAGCGGAAACAGCCAACGAGTCTAAGAGCGCATTCCTGGCTAACATGAGCCATGAAATCCGCACTCCCATGACAGCCATTCTGGGGTATACCGAATTGCTGGAGCTGGAAGCGAAAACACATCAGATGCCGGAATTGTTTATGGACTCACTGGATACCATCAAGCGCAATGGTGGACACCTGATGGAGTTGATCAACGACATCCTGGACTTGTCAAAGATCGAAGCCGGTAAACTTGATATCGAATCGATCACCTGTTCTCCTCAGAAAATTGTCGAGGAGGTGATGGAACTGGTTCAGGTCAGAGCTGAGGCGAAAGGCTTGAAACTGGAAGCGAGTTATAAGTTTCCATTACCTGTCAAAATTAATTCAGACCCCACAAGAATCAGACAAATCCTGATTAACCTCATAGGAAACGCAATCAAGTTTACGGAAGTCGGAACGATTCGTCTTGAGACAGAACTACTGGACAATCCCGGAGAGGAACCACGGATTCAGTTTTCTGTGATTGACCAGGGAATCGGAATGACTGAGTCTCAGTTGTCGAATTTATTCCGCCCATTTACTCAAGCCGATTCTTCAACAACACGAAAATACGGTGGAACAGGGCTGGGACTCACGATCTGCAAACGACTGGCAGAAATGTTGGGTGGAGATATTTTAGTCTCGAGTGAGTATAACAAAGGCTCGAAATTTAGTGCCGCGATTCGGACGGGAAGTTTAGAAGGTGTAGAACTTATCCAACAACTTCAGAAACTCGATGAACAAGCAAATCAGGAAGAGGAACTCACTCAGTGCGCTTTTCCTCGTTTCAATGAATCGACGCTTCAGGGTAGAAAAGTGTTATTAGCTGAAGATGGCCCCGACAATCAAAAACTGATTGCCTTCATATTGAAGAAAGCGGGGGCGGAAGTCACAGTTGCTGAAAATGGAGAAGTCGCACGACAGAAAGCTGTGGAAGCCATGGAAAGCGGCGTCCATTACGATGTCATTCTGATGGATATGCAAATGCCGATTTTGGATGGTTACGAAGCCACCCGACAAATTCGCGAGCATGGCTATCCCGGGCCCATCATTTCATTGACTGCCAATGCGATGGAGGGAGACCGCGAAAAATGCATCGAGGCAGGTTGTAACGACCACCTGACCAAACCAATTGATCGCAATAAATTGATTGGTACCGTGAATCTCATCTGTCGTGCTGAGGCTGTGGCTTCATGAAAACAATTCCTGGCTAAGTAAGTAGAATCATACGCCACGCTGGCATTAGTTCACCGGTGTTGGTTCTGCATTGACTATGGTCCGCCTTGCGAAGAAGACACCCAATAGCGCCGCCACGAGTTTCGCCGTCATAGACAACAGAAATTCAATCTCCATGGCTCCCAAGAAACCGACAGTTGCCGCATCGATGATTGCATACCACACCGTAAATGTCACTGCGAACAGAAAACCATTTCGGCCAGGAAGACGTTTCGTGAACAGGTAACCCGCACCAAGAAAGAGAGCCGTTCCTGCGATGTGTGAACACCATGGCGAAATGCGCAAGGCCGCTGCTTCATAGAACTCATTTGGATGCCCTGGATTAATGAAAAATACGTAGACGAGCATCACAAGAATGGCAACCAGTACATTAATCGCCAGCAATGCGACGGCCACGCCGATGGTCTTTGCAAAGTCGATTGGTTTCATAAGCTTCGCTCCTATGTCTAGCGAATGTACTTCTCTGGTATTGTATTACAGGTGTAGTAACGTTTTTCCTGCGGAATCGCGCCGGGCGTGAACGTGCCTTCATGGACACGAGATAGAACACGTGCGATCATCTTCTTCATCATGAACCCCCAGCCAACTCGCATCATGTTTCGAGTCAGCCAGTCGATATTTTCGGCGCCACTATGCTCAAGAATCAGCATTGTCCCACCGTCCTTTGGCGATAGCGTCCAGGAAATTATCATTGGCTTGGGCCGTGGACGGTTCGGATCTTTGGGGACATGAACCCAGCTCCAGACGAGTCGTACGGGAGGCTCTGCTTCCAACACTTCACATTCCGTGACTCCCGATCCACAAAGTCCGGGGTCACATCGAAACTGAAACTTGTGCCCCACGATCGGCTGATGATCGTTCGGCTCCAGCCACTCTGCGAGCGCATGCGGATCAGTGATTGCAGCCCAAACATCCTCTGGCGGATGTGGATAAAACCGTTCCTTGCGAATCGTAATAGGCCGACGTGCCACCATTTTGAATTCCCCTTCAGTCAGGTCTTCCGCTTTGAATTTTTCTGCTTGTCGAGATACTCTCCCAAGGCGTCGAGTTTGTCGTCCCAGTATTTCTCGAAGTGTGACACCCAGTCATGTACTTCCTGTAATTTCCTTGCTTCAACTGCATAAAGCCGCACTCGACCCTTTTTTCTGCTGCGAACCAGACCGGCTTCGCGGAGGATCCTCAGATGCTTCGAGACTGCTGGCTGGCTTATCGAAAACGGTTCCAACAATTCACTGACGTTTCTTTCACCTTCGTGCGACAATCGCAGCAGCAGAGCGCGACGCGTCGGATCAGCAATTGCGGTATAGACGTCATAGGTTGGATGGGCTGATTTCATAGTCATATTATATAACTGATCGGTTATATAAAAAGAGGAGAACGTTCAAATTTCTGTAAATTTCTGAATAAATATTGGGAATCCTCTCGCAAACTCGCAGTGTTGTACTACACAACGAGAGCCGGGGTCCGTGCTTCGGGATAGATACTTCAAGGTTCTATCAAGCGAGCATGAAATCGATCCACAGGTCTTTCACTGAAGATCTTTAAGATTCCGCATCCAGCTGGCATTGCTCATCTTCAGCAGATCAGGATCTCCCGCGTTGTAGTCTGATACTGGCAATCTACTTGTTTTGGAATCGCTTTGTTTGACTAACCAAAACAAATTTGAGATCGAGCCAGAGTAGAATAATTTGAACCAGGGATCGTGACAGCGATTTCCCTAATCCAGATATTTGGCAAGTCGCTGTTTAGCTGCTTTCAACGTCGTTGAGTAAACATCCTGTAATTTGACAGGAACACCGCCTTTGGCTTTGCTGATATCAGCGGCCGTCATAAAAGTATAAATTTCTGTGGATTCTGCATTCGATACCGGAGGTTTGCCGGTACGGAAAAACTTTACCACTTCCACCAGCAATGGTTCGTAGCCACTGAAGCTGCCAATCTGTGCCACGCCTTTCGTTCCAAAGGCAGTCCCTCCATAACCACCTTGATAGCCATTATTCGCTTTGCGACGTCCTCGAAACGTACCAATTTTTCCCTCTTTCCAAGTTCCCACAGCAAGGTCTGTCTCAGGCGTATTCACGCGGATGACCGTTTCACAACCGGGGCCCATAATCGTATACATGGTTTCGACGCCATGAATTCCGTACCAATAGAAATCGGGATGTGTCGTTTCCACAGGGCAGGGGCTGTAAGCATCGCAGCCGATAATTTCACCAATCTTACCGCTACGAATTTCTTTAGCACCATCGGTATAACGTAGTGAAGAAGAACTGAAAACGGGAGTTTTAAAATGCCTGGCCGCTTCAAAGATCGCAATCACATCAGCCAGATCTCCGGCAATGGGTTTATCAACAAACAGCGGTTTACCAGCTTTTAACACAGGAATGGCCTGCTCCAAGTGCACGCGACCATCGTTGCTTTCTAACAGGACGGCATCGACTTTGGAAAGTAACTCTTCGATCGTAGGAACAATTTCGACCCCCTGCTGCTTGACCAGTTCCGTTATTTTAGGAACGCTCTCCAAACTTTCTTTGATTTCGCGACTACCGTGGGGATAAGCGGCAACCACTTTGCAAGCTTGAAACTCTTTGAATTCCGGTTTGGGATGATTCAGAATCTTTGAAAAACTACTGGAATGCGAAGTATCCAGACCAATGATTCCAATTCGTAGTGTTTTTGGATCTTCGGCATAACTGAGATGACATACGCTCAAGCAGAATATCGCGATCAATGTCCATTTGAAATTTAAGCAGCCGCACAGGAATCTCATTATTAAAATTCTCCAAATTCAGAGCCGTCGGTAAATTCCATAAACTCATACACGGCCCCATCGATGAGCACGAAAACCACTTTTAAATTCTCCATCGCCTGAAACGGTCCCAGCAGGATTTCTGCCCCTTCAATCTCCTTCTCAAGATCAGGAACTTTAAACGCGATGTGGGGTTGGTCTCGAACAGGTCCCGTGACAGGCGTGTCGGCTTCGAATCTTAGATATTCAATTTTGTAGGGGTGCTCATTGGGGTTGGTTACATAGACTTTGGTCTCAGAAACATAGATTTCATTAGGCTGTGGTTCATCAGTAATCACGCCCACATGATGAAATTGTCTCATTAAAGTTCCTTTTGCAGTATGAAATCTAATCTACCCAAACGATGTAGTTCGCTGGCATAGATTCTACTGATATCGATCAATCAGTTCAAAGGGGTAGGCAGGAAATGATGCATTAATGCAACACGATTGTCTGCCAGTATTAAGATCACTGCCAATTAGATCTGAAATGGTGAAATGTAATCAATAAAACCTTGTCATTGCCTAGTACCATCAGTCAGTATATTTTTTGTCCTTATCTATGAATAGAACCTGCGAACCAAGTTTAATCCTGATGAAAGTGACTAACTCAGTCATCAGGTGTCTTGAGTTCAACCACAAAGCAAACCGCATTGATTGAGTGATACCTACTCTAACTTGTGTGCTTTCAGTCCCCTCAATGAAAGTTTTGCCTTTTCTCTATCAAAAGTGCTACATCAAAAACGAGTTGAAATGAATAATCTGCTGCCTTTGATTATTGTCTGCTGTTCAATTGCGATTGCAATATTTTGTAAACAACTGACTTTAAAATTTGTAAAAGCCTTCAGGTTCGCATTACGCAAAGCGCCTCATAGTGTGGCGGGAGGAGTTGTGTTTTTCACATTACTGACTCTCGCTATGGAACTTTTTTTTGGACTATGTATTCACTTTCCGAATCCGATCGTTCACGACGAATATGCCTATGTGCTTGCGGCTGACACATTTGCCTCAGGTAGGCTGACGAATCCAACACATCCTCTCTGGGAACACTTTGAAAGCTTCCATATTATCCAGAGGCCATCATATCAAGCTAAATATCCTCCTGGACAAGGAGCCGCTCTTGCAATCGGACAAGTATTGTTCGGATTTCCGATAGTTGGTGCTTGGCTGGCAATGGCTGCTGCAAACGGTGCTATCTTTTGGATGCTTTGTGGTTGGGTCCCAAGAAGATGGGCCGTATATGGCGGCTTTCTCTCAACGCTCAATGCCACTTTCTTGATTATGTGGGGGCAAAGCTACTGGGGAGGTCAAGTTGCTTTACTGGGTGGTGCCCTTTTATATGGGGCTTATCCGCGTTTAAAGAAAAAGCCCCAAATTTCTACGTCGTTCATTTTGGGTGTTGGTTTAATCATACTTGCAAACAGCCGGCCTTATGAAGGGCTTTTAGCAGCATTGCCGATCGCGATTGCGCTTTTATGCTGGCTATTCGGGAAACAGAGACCTGGTTGGTCGGTTGCTGTTTCTCGAATTATTATTCCGATAGTCGCGATATTAATTCCTGCTTTTTTATGGATGGGATATTATAACTATCGTGTAACAGGAAGTATCACAACACTTCCCTATCAAGCGTGGGTCGATCAATACTATCCTACGTCAATGGAAGGGCTCATATTTTCTGCAAAAAAAGAAACTGCCAGTAAAGAGCCTCCCCGAATCATTTACGGTTATGATTCGGCCGCTCATCAAGCAGAACCCAAATTCGAACTTCAATTTACATCTGTTAAGATGAGCTTGTTTATGAAATTATTGAGGTTCGATATCACCTATACAGGCTCTTATGTAATCATTCTAATTTGTTTCTGCGGTATCGGTGCACTTTTCAGAAAACGTGAGACTTTATTTGCGCTATTGATCTCAATGTTATTGATTGTTTGCGCTGTTTCTCAGAATACATCAGGGAATCCTCATTACATCGCCCCCATTGGTTGTTTATTAATTTTGCTGCAAATCCAATGTTTGAGATATGTGTATCAGTGGAAAAGGAATTGGCGTCCTGTGGGGAAAATGTTAGTTGCCATCACGCTTGTTTTGACTGCCCTTTCAACAATCACGATGACCGCCAGTTATGCGAATCCGAATCCAACCACGGCATTCCATAGTTGGGCTACTGAAAAGCAACAAATTTTGAAAAAACTCGCCGACATGGGAGGGAAACATCTGATACTGGTTAAATACAATCGAGATCATAACATTCATCAAGAATGGGTCTATAACCGGGCTGACATCGATGAATCCAAGGTCATCTGGGCTCGTGTATTAGAGCCAGAAAAAAACAAAAAATTGATTGATTACTTTAAAGATCGATCAATTTGGATCATTGAAGTAGATCAGCCTGAAATCAGATTAATACCACTGCGTAATAAAAAAAATGAATCAGGTCTCAATATTTGATCGCCATTCATTCACACTATAACATTGGTCTCAAAACGGTAGATTTCATTTCACTGCCGTTACAAAGAAACCAGAGAATCACACCGAACTCATCACATTGACGGCCTTTTAAAAAATGAGTGACTCACAATTGCGTTGGAAAAGCGCCTGTGACACTTATTCGACTTTTAGCGATAAGTCCGTTCAAAATAATTGGTACATCATGATGCATTTTTGCAACATGATCCGCGCTTGAATACCAGAAACGATGACTACGAAATGATATTTTATCGATTGCCATCAAAAATTTCTTGTCATTACCTGTGGCACTCCGTCAGAATAATTTTACCTGCATCACTTACATGATTATTGCTGATTGAACTCCTCGCTGAATACAACCGAATCATGATTTTCACATGTTTAAGAACTATGAATCGATTTAAAAAATTGATGACGCCGTTTATTGAAGTATGATTTCTCTAACTGGCATCCTTTCATCAGCTCATTGATTAAGCAACATCTCGTCCTGCCCGGGGAATGAATCTGGCGGTAGGACTGTTTTTACTTGGAACG
Organism: Gimesia aquarii; assembly: GCF_007748175.1. Taxonomy (NCBI): domain Bacteria; kingdom Pseudomonadati; phylum Planctomycetota; class Planctomycetia; order Planctomycetales; family Planctomycetaceae; genus Gimesia; species Gimesia aquarii. Next base: position 448,644 of record NZ_CP037422.1, on the reverse strand, counting down.
CCTTATGTTGGTTCCTTGAGAACAAAACATCTTAGCGTGGTAAAAATAACATCATGAATATGGCTCCTTTGACTCAAAAACTCGAACAGAGCGATCGACCGAAATCGGTTCCCAATCCATTTACCGTAATCGTCCCCTGTTTCAACGAAGTTCAGGCACTGCCTGATGCTGTCATTGAGCTGAAGAGTATTTTGTCCGAGATCGGCCCTCATGAACTCATTATCGTTAATGATGGTTCGACTGACGGTACGTGCGCTGCGCTGCAATCACTGCAAGAGTTTCATCCGGAAATCAAAGTTCTGAAACATGAGACAAATCAGGGGTATGGTGCTTCTCTCAAAACGGGTGTGCGACACGCCAGCTATGAATACATTGTCATTACCGATGCCGATGGGACCTATCCCAATGAGCGAATTGGTGATTTATTGGCGAGTATGAAAGATTACGACATGGTTGTGGGGTCGAGAACAGGTGAAAACGTAGAGTATTCTACATTCCGAAAAATCCCCAAGTATTTCTTGAAACATTATGCTTCGTGGATTTCCGGTCGCAACATCCCCGATTTGAATTCTGGTTTGCGAGTCTTTAAACGGAGCCTGGCAGAAAAGTATCTGAGTATTCTGCCTGATGGTTTCAGTTTTACGACGACGATTACAATGGCACACCTGACAAATAAATACAGTGTGCATTATGAGCCCATCAATTACTCCCGCAGAATTGGTAAATCAAAAATCCAACCAATTCGAGACACACTTCGTTTTTTACAGTTGATTATCCGCCTGGGAGTCTACTTCGCTCCTCTTAAAGTTTTTGGCCCTTTTGCAGCAATTCAGATCGTTGCCTTTATGATTTCGTTCATGTACGACATTTTTATTTTGAACAATATCACAGACAAAACCATCATGCTGCTAATGTTTAGTATGAATACAACTTTTTTTGCCCTCCTGGCAGACATGATTGATAAACGCAGCCAAAACTAACTCGTATCAAATTAGTGGACATTGCAATTGTAAAATAGAGAAATTTCATCTGTATGTCGACCAATTCTAATCCCAACAATGTAGACGCCGTGGCCAAAAAGCTCCCCTTAGAGGCAGAGCATCTTGAGGCACTTTCGCGTATGCAATCATTAACACCCTACTATCAATGGTCTATCGAGCTGGTTGCTCCCTGGCTGGGAAAAAGAGTATTAGATGCAGGGTGTGGAATTGGTAATGCAACGGAACAACTAAGTCATTATGCAGAATACGTACTCGCCGTTGATTTGAGTCCGCAAAACATGCAAGTCCTTCAACATCGTTTCGCCGACTATGCTAATGTGGAATGTGCGCAACTTGACCTCGATGAAAATATGGAGGAAATCGCGCGCAAGAAAATTGATTCCATTATCTGTTTTGATGTTTTAGAACATGTGGAAAACGATCAAGCCCTGTTAACTCAATTTTTTAAAATGGTTCAACCGGGTGGACATTTATTAATAAAAGTACCAGCGGGGCGATGGCTTTACGGTAGTGTTGATATCGCTTCAGGTCATTACCGGCGTTATATCAAGTCAGAATTAAAGCAAAAAGCAACACAATCTGGATGGCAGATTAAAAAGATACATTACATGAATCTTTTTGGTGTCATCCCTTATTTTATGAAAAGCCGAATTCTGAAAAAACAAGCGAACTTCTCGCGTACAATGTCAACTCGGCAATTAGCGAGAATTAAAAGAATGCTTCCCATCCTGAAAAAACTTGATCGATTCGTCGGGCCTCCGATAGGACAATCACTAATTTTGATTGCACAAAAGCCTTCAACATAATTGCTTTCTGACTTTAATTTTCTGCAAATCGAATGATAGTTCTGTGCAAATTTTTAGTTTCATTAATATGAAGAGCATGCGGTACATCATTCTGATTGTCGTAAGCCTGGTCACAAATCTCAGTATTGCATTTGGTCTATTTTATTTAGGGTTTGCTGAGTCGATCTCTTTTGCAGTCGCACTGGCAGTAACTTATATTCTTAATTTTTCTGGATGTCGCTGGTTTGTTTTTTTATCAACTGAAATACCTTTGCTCAAACAGTTTATTCATTTCACAATTACGAACGGTTCGTTTCGGATTCTTGAATATCTTAGTTTGCTGGCACTCAGCGCACTGGAATTTTCGAATTTCTACGTCAGAGTTTTGTTAGTATTGGGAACTTCCTTTGTGATGAAATTTTTTGTCTATGGAAAGTTTGTGTTCGGCAACATCAGACAATCTCGATAATAATGAACAGCCTCTGAATCGAGTGGTAAATTCTGAGCAGTTTACAACATCGTCATCTATCATCGATCTTTCAGCTTATCATTTTTATTAACGATTTATCATTCAACGAACAGTTCGAAAATGGAAGAGCATACAAACCCGCAATCACAGAACCAACAAGACGCGGACACTGACCATGCCACTCGCGACCGTGAGTTATTCGATCAAATTGCGGAGAAGTATTGCCGTAAAGACTTACTGACTGCAACCCGGCATGCACGCAGGCATCGTCTTTTTCAGACATTGAGATCCATCCCCATGTCCCCCAAAGCTGATGTGTTAGAAGTGGGATGCGGGGCAGGCTTCTCGGCAAAATACCTGGAGGGGCGCGTAGGTAGTTATTGCGGGGTCGACTACTCGGAAAATCTGATACATTACGCTTGTGTGCATAATTCAGGACCAGAAATCGAATTCGTAGCGGCAAATATTAAGGACTTCCAGCCGGGAAAGTCGTTTGATCTAATATTCGCGATTGGGCTTTTGCACCACTTCGACGATCTTGACTCAATGCTCAAGAGTACCGTTCAACTGCTGAAGCCGGGAGGCTGGTTCATCGCCAATGAACCACAGCCTGGAAATCCACTGGTTTCTGTTGCCAGACGAATCCGTAAGCGCATCGATACGCACTATTCTGCAGAACAGAAAGAATTGACGGCTCGATCACTTCAGGATGCCTGTGAACGGGCGAACTTGAGTTCTGTGCAAATCCTACCACAGGGTCTGTTCTCAACTCCTTTTGCTGAGGTGCCCCTCAGTCCCCAATGGCTATCCACCCCATTTTCGTATCTCGCGTGTTTTACTGATAAGATTGTAGAACGATTGCCAGCGATAGCACTTCGCAAGTTAACCTGGAATCTCATCGTCGCTGGTCAAAAACCGGAAGCTGAGTGCTAGTGAGACCTCAAACGGCGAATCGTTTCATTGATCATTCCTGTTTCCCATCAGCATACGGTTTTAACGCCAGCATGCCGCTAATGAAGTCTTGCTGGTGGCTCAGTCTGTCACTTGATTTCATATCGACTTGCTGCAAACCATCTCCGCGATACTACTATTGCGAAATCTTTTCGTGAAATAAAGCAAATATACCACAATAGTACGCTCTGAACGGTGGCATGCTTTACACATTCACCCAAAATGAAGAAACTAAATTCATATTGTGTGGCACTTAATGTGAAATTTGTGGAGAAGACAATGCAGGATTTGAAAGTGGGGATTATCGGTGCAGGGGGCATCGCAGCCAAGATGCATCTCCCTGAACTCCAGACGGTGGATGATTGTGAAGTTGTGATGTTAGCCGGCCGCAAACAATCGCGGCTGGATGTGCTCTGTCGAAAGTTCAACGTTCCACGTTCGACTCAGAACTATCAGGAGGTCATCGATGATGACAACATCAATGCGGTTGCCATTGCGTTACCTCATCCGCTGCATGTGGAATGGGGAATCAAAGCCATCAAGGCGGGCAAACATGTCTACATGCAAAAACCGCTGAGCACATCGATGGACGAAGCCGATGCCTTTGTGGAAGAGACTGAGAATCATAACCAGACCGTGCTCGCGCTGCCGTATATGTCGAATCCCCATGTGCTGGCAACCCGCGATTATATTCAAGATCAGAAACTGGGAACCATCTCTTCGGCACAGGCACGTTCAAGTCATGGGGGACCTGAAGTCTACTACGCGGGCATTCAGGAAATTCTCGAAGAGAAACCCACGGATGATCTCTGGTTTTTCGACGCCGATCAAGCAGACGTCGGCGCTCTGTTTGATATGGGTGTGTACGCGATCGCGAATCTGGTCGGCGTGGTGGGGTCTGTGAAATCGATTACCGCTAAACTCAAAACAGTGGCCAAGCCCACGCGTCTGGAAGATACCGCGTCCATGATTCTGGAGTTTGAAAATGGTGCGCTGGGCACAGCACAAACCGGATGGTGTGATGCCGCACGCACATATGAATTTTCCGTGCATGGGACAGCCGGCAAAATTGTAAGTAGTCGGCAGGCGGAATCGTTGCAGTATTTTTATCCCAGTTCCAATGTGGATGAAGACGCTCCCCTCATCGAAGAGACCATCGATTTGTCCCGCTATCCTCATCAGAATTCACATCAGCATTGGGCGACCTGTATTCGGCAGGCAATTCAACCTCCCCTGTCCAATGCCGCAACCGCCAGACATGTCACCGAAATTTTACTGGCGGCTCTGAAATCCTCACGTGAAAACCGGACAGTGGACATTACGTCCCGACTCTCCATGCTTTGACCAGATTCACAAACGGTGTCAATGGTGAGTGAATTTATGGATTTTGGCAGACACACGGGCCGGTAAGGTGTCGTTTGCGTTGTCGGTTGACTATAAATGGCTGTTGAATGTCTGATAGATTTCAAAGGCAGAATGATATCACTGCTGTTGGATTTTAAGCTCAATTGATCTTTTCTATGAATGGTGGGAGTTTCCCCGATGACGGAGCGGTCTGATCTCGTTGAAGAATTGCGCTGGAAAAAGATTCCCGTGCTCAATGACGGGTTTGTGTGTCTGGTAGATGTGATGGGTGATGACAGTTCGATTGTTCAGGCAGCCCGTGTCAGCTATGGAGAGGGAACCAAACGCGTATCAGATGACCGAACTTTGATCCGTTATTTAATGCGACATCGACACAGTACCCCGTTTGAAATGGCCGAACTCAAGTTTCTGGTGCGGGTCCCCATGGATTGCTGGCGACAATGGATTCGTCACCGCACCGCAAACGTCAATGAATACAGCACCCGCTATTCCGTGGCCATCGACTCTGCACAAACAACGCTTCCCGGCGAATGGCGCGCCCAGGCTACCAACAATCGACAGGGCAGTGATGCCCCGCTGCCAGATGAAATTGGTACCAAACTGACGGCGGAAGAAACCGAATTTCAACAGAATGCCCGTGCCGTTTACGAAGCCCGCCTGGAAGCTGGAGTGGCACGAGAGCAGGCCCGCAAAGATTTGCCATTGGCCACGTATACCGAGGCGTACTGGAAAATTGATTTGCATAACCTGATTCATTTTCTCAGTTTGCGCATGGACTCACATGCCCAGTGGGAGATTCAGGAATATTCCCGCGCCATTGGAGAACAGATTGTCAAACCGCTGTTTCCCGTAGTCTGGGAAGCCTTTGAAGATTACCGACAGGGAGCCATGTTCCTGACCCGTCTGGATAAAGGTGTGTTGGAACGTTTGATGGCCTCTGCGGCTGAGAAATCGATGGTCCCCCCTTTTTCCGAAGAAGAGTTCCTTGCGGCTCAGGATGAAACCTGGAAATCGCTCAAACGAAGTCGTGAACGAGATGAATGTCAGTCAAAATTGCAACGATTAGGGATTTTAAGGGCCGAATAGAACTATCCACGCGATCAGTTCTCAGGTTTTTCAGCGAGTATTCTGCTCTTTGACTTTGCAGAAGTAGCCTGTTTTGTTATCTTTATCGTTCCCCACCCAAAAGCGCGAGGTCTGTTGAGTGGACCCGCTTTAGCTAAAAAACGTCTGAATTCTCATCTTCGATGAGACGATGTATATTCAAATGGTTATGTTTACAAACTTTTATTGCAATCAGGAAAAGAAAAGGTGATTTGAGTGGTTAAGCTTCGGTTACGAGAAAACGAATCAATTCAGGAGGCAGTAAAACGGTTCCGTAAGATTGTTGAACACGCTGGTATCAAAAAAGAAATGCGACGTCGAGAATACTACGAAAAGCCCAGCGATGAAAACCGAAGAAATAGACGACGTGCCGAACGCCGCGCACGATTGTCCCGCTTGCAGAACAATCAGTAATCACTGTCAAAATTGACTGAGCGATCAATCAAGAGTGAATCACGCATCCTGAAACAGGATGCGTTTTTTTATGCGCGTCTCAACACAGGTGTCCTGAACCCATTTCTTCAAAAGCAGAAAACATGATATAGGATCGGACCCACGTATCCGACCACAGATAGCAGAGGGCGAACACATGGGTTTGCCCCTTGTATCTTACTGTTGACTGTCTGCAGTTCTTTGTTTTGATATGTAAACCGTAGACAGAGACGGCATGAAAGGATACGTTAAAGTTTCTACTCTATAGAATAAGAATTCTACTACTCGTTTTGGGAGTCCCGGTGATGGCATCTACGGAGACAATGCTCACAAATGAAGAATCAAAACATCCGCTTTATGCTCTGGTTAACACACGGACTGAGGCGATCATTGTGTTCGTATTTCTGATCCTCTTCAGTTTATTATCGTTGGCAACGTTTGTGATTTTATTTCGATCTGAAGTGGGACCTGGGTTAGGTCTCATTCACAGTTCTGTAGAAATGCGAATCTTTTTTATGCCTCTGCTTCGAGCCCTGGGAGCAATTTTTTTAGCCTTGGACTTGCGTCAGTATCTTCTGAGCCTGGGCGCCATACAACGTAACGAAAGCGATGCACAAGAAAAGTTAATTAAAGCGCTACGCTCCGGGTGGACCACACTCTCAGTCATTGCTTTGCTGGCCATGGCCTATGCCGCCTGGTCATTTTTACCAGCTCCTTAATATGATTTCAGGCAATTACATATGGTTATGCGCCATATACCCAGCCTAAATAATGAACCAACAGTCATCACCAAACAGACCCATTGATACGAGTGGTGTTATTACTCTACTAGTTGATTCTCTCTGTGCACTGACCGATTTTCAGTTCGAGTTGCTGGGCGCTATTTCGTATCATGTTTCCAGGCTAATTTAGTCAGATTGATCTGCAGCAGCTGGTAAGTACTTTCGCGTTCTTCTGCGGTCATGGCTTTGAAATTCGTTTTTCATGGGAAGATCCGTCATGTATGTGTTTCGCTTCATTACATTCATAACCTTGTTTTTGAGTTGGTTACATCATGCAGGATGGCGCGGGGCGGTCAACAGAAACTTTTGCGCGTTATTGTCTGAGATGTGGTTCAGAATTGAGACTTTGTGTTACTTGAACTATCGGAAAGTGTGCTCAAAGCGAGCAACTGCATACGAGACAGCGGGAACCGGTTCCTGTTGTTCCAGTGAAAAGCTGGAAAAAACCGGTCATTTGATAGTGAAGAACAGGAAGTTAAGCGCGATGTGCAGTATTCAGAAAAAACCACCTCGCGCGCGCGACGCAGAAACAGGGAGTTTCGTGAAAGGCGCGAGAGTGTCAAGTACAAATAATTCACTGAAAATCAAGGAGAAAATGGAATGAGAAGATTCCCGAAAAAGTCAAGCTTTTTTTCTCGTGAATGAAGGCACTCACTGCATGTGTAGTGATGTAGTTACTCCCGTAGATCAAAATTTGACATATAAATTAACATTGGCTTAAATGAATCTAAGAATGTTACAATCAATCACACAGTGAGAAATACTATTTCTATCCCAGATCAAACAAATAAAGAAACCCATATTCAATCAAGCTCAGTCCAACCAATTATGGAATGATGAAAGGTGCGGCGTTGTGAGTAATCGAAGTCTTGCCATGAGTGGAAGTAGACTGACGGCAGAAGAGGCGGCATCACTAGAAAAACAAGTGAATCAGGAGCCTCGCGATATTAACTCTCGTACCAAGCTCCTAGGTTACTATTTTCACAAACAACTTGAAGACCCCTCTATGCAAAAAGCACATCAAGAAAGCGTCTTGTGGTTAATACAGAACGCACCAGAATCTGAAATTCTGGCACTCCCTTTCGGATTGCTCTTCGCAAAAATAAATGCAGTCGGTTACTCACAAGGCAAGAATGCTTGGATAGATCAACTGAAACTAGATCCCGAAAATTTGCAGCTACTTGAAAACGCAGCAAAATTTTTCATGCTAACAGATCCAGAACTGGCAGAAGAATCACTGCTAAAGGCACAGTCTCTTGATAAGAACAATCCAAAATGGTCTGCTGAGCTAGGACAACTTTATTCGCTGAACATCATAAAAAAGTCTGGTAACAATGAACGTGCTGAAGCTAAAAGAGCGCTGGACCAGCTAGAAATTTCCTACAATCTATCGTCAGGTATAGAACAGGCTGCACTCCTTGCACAACTCGCTAATGCAGCCATGGCAGCTCAAGAAACTACAAAAGCCAAGGAGTACGCTGAAATCATGCTGAGCAAGGACGGCTCCGATTGGAATAGTGGAGATAATATTCATCATGGTAACATTACTCTCGGAAGAATTGCATTCGCCGCTGGTGATGTTAAAACAGCGAAGGAACATTTGTTGAAAGCTGGAAATACTTCAGGTTCACCACAACTCAATTCCTTCGGTCCCAATATGTCGTTAGCGAAAGAATTGCTTCAGGAAGGTGAGAAAGATGTGGTTCTCAAATACCTGGTGCTTTGTGCAAAATTCTGGGAGTCGGGAAAAGACCGTTTGGAGAAATGGCTGATCACTGTTAAAGAGGGAAGGATTCCAGAATCCTGGCATAAACCACGACCATGAAGTTGCAAAGGAGAACGGATAGTGCAATCTGTTATGAACAACACTAAGTGGCGTGAATTGCAAATGGCGATGTATGGGATCAAAGATTTTTGTCCAAGGTGGCGCACGCGTTGTCTTGAAAATGGCTATCTTGCGTCTTGGGACGGTGAATGGTTTTACCATTTTTCTGAGCAAGGTTATGACTGGATTGAATGGGTAGAAATCAAAACAGAGAATGCCGAAGAGGATTCAATTGTTCTCTCAGAATTGAAAAGAATCCATGTCCCCGGTCATCGAACGGAACATGGATTCAAAGTTTATGGGTATGTAAAAGAAGGTCAACCTGTTAATTATTTATAACTCTTGTGGTAACTGATATAGGACATTTTTCGCAGAGATTATGCTATGACTCGAACGACTATGACGCGAACCATTGATGCACCATTGGAAGACGTTTTCAACACCGTTGCTGACATCAGTCAGTATTCCGAAGCGGTTCCGCATATTGTTAAGATTGAGTTTCTGACGGAATCTAAAACAGGCGTTGGAACTCGCTTTCGTGAAACGCGACTCATGAAGGGCAAAGAAGCAGCGACCGAATTAGAAGTCACCGAGTACGTCGAAAATGATCGTGTGCGGATGGTGGCCGACAGTCATGGGACTGTGTGGGATTCGCTTTTTACAGTCAGATCAGAAAATGGAAAAACGAATTTAACCCTGATCATGGAGGCCAGGGCTTACAAGTTCCTGCCGCGATTGATGAACCCACTCATCAAAGGCATGGTTGCGAAAGCTGTGGGGATGGATATGGATATGGTCAAAGCGCACTGTGAAAATCAACAAAAATAAAAGGATTCAGACTTTGTTGAAACCGATACCATTAACTGGTCCCCGCGTCGTTGGCGACAGGGTCAGCCGCTTTCTCTTCTACGGCCGGAGGCGTCTGGGGTTTGTCGACCGGCTTGTAGATCATGACCATCCCTGCTCCGGCTGCGGCCAGGATCAGTCCCAGAAAAAATCGCAGATCAGGCAGCGTTTTTGTAGGATGGAAAATGGTAATTGTGGCGATGGTATTGATGATGGGAGCACCGGCAAACACAAGTGGCGCTACATAAATGGCGGCCCCTTTTCCACCTGTCGTCACCGCAAAAATCACACACAGCGCGCCGATGGCACCGGCAGTCCCCGCGGCGATGCCCCACATGATCGGACCAAAATTAAAGTTGGGAATTCCTTTAACCGTTGGATCTTTACCCAGTACAAAAATGAAGAACGCCGGAATCAAAACGGCAACCAGAAAATAGGCGACCCCCACAAACAAAAACGCTCTCAGATTACTGTGCAACTTCTGGGCAGCGACGTGAACCAGAGGAACATAAACACCCCAGGACAGCGCAGCACCCGCGACAAACAATAATACAACAGCCCATTTCGACATTATTAAAACTCCTGAGATTGTGAAAGGAGAGAGCGTTTCGAATCGTAATAAAGAGAGATCATCATGATAGTAACTTTATAGATCTCCTTCACCTGACAACCACAAAATTTTGTATGAAACAGTAAAAAGCGACTCTGTACAAACTCTTATTGCGCCCGCAAGGTAGCCAAAATAGGTGCCCTGATGGCATCAACGACAGCCAGTAATGCGGCGAGCATACCTGTGATAAGCACCGCTAAGAGAATCAAGATTCCACTTTCCCAGGGAAGATCGGCGCCTGTTGAGAGCAGATGTGGCAGCATTGCTAATAATGCCGAGACGGTTCCAGAAACGAGACCCCAGATTAATAGAAAAGCATTTTCTGAAAGTACAATCAACGCAACATTGCCGCCTGTCATTCCGACCGCTCGTAACAATGCCAATTCGCTTCGTCGTTCTACGACATTGCGCAGCATTACAGTTGCCAGCCCCAGGGTACCCAAAAGCAATCCCAGGCCTCCTAATGTCTGAAAGGTAGAGAGGTAGGTATTTTGAACAGCCAGAAAATCTGCCAGGCGATTGGCAACAAGATCGGCATCGAATCCATACTCGGTTAAACCTGTTTCGAGAACACTCGATAGTTGCGAAGCTTGCTGAGGCGGAACTTCAATCAAAAAATATTGGAACCCCGCCTGTTCAGGAAAGAGTTTTTGAAAGTGTTCTTCCGAGATCAACAACACCCCTTGAAAAATACTACCATCAAACATGCCTTTGATTTTTAATTTGTGTTCGGGCCGTTCGTCGGAAGGAATCCCTACTGTCGTTCCAATTCCTTTATGCAGGCTATACATTAACGTATTCATATCACCCAGGGCGGGAATCGAGCCATCGTCCTGTTTTTCATTCAACAATTCCCAGGGATTTTTTCCGGGGGTGTCTGCGAACTTAAAGCCGCCTCGTTCGATCAATTCTTGAGGCACTCCCAATATGGTGGGAACACTCGTTTGATAAATATTCAGGCAGCTTGCATTTTCTCCCGGTTTGACACGAAAGGGAATGACTTTCATCTCGCTCAATAATTGTTGTGTCGATTCATCATCGGGAATGTTGATTAGAGTTTTCGCGCGGCCTTCGGAAGTATTCAAATCAAAGATCAAAGGAGACGTTGATTCTGCAACGAGCGTAAAGCCACCATTCCCCGAATTGAGTTCCGGAGTCTCAACAGCCGGGTTACGATGTCCGGCAGCAACGGAGACTAACACAAACGTTGCTGATGCGATCAACGCTGTGGTTAAAACACTACGCTGTCGAAACCGACCGGCATTTCGAATTCCCAGTTTGATTAAGGCTCCTGTACCTCTGCCTTGAATTGGGATTGCCGATTCGATTCGCAGTCTGCTTGATAAAAAGGAGAGGCTGGATACCAATGCGAGCGTTCCTACCAGAAAGAAGGAAACTGTCTGCAAAGAGAAACCGGAAAAAGCTTCTGTTTGTGGAATGAGCCCGGAGACGGTCGCCAGTATCAAAACCAATGCCAGTCCGAAAGTAATTTTATAGAGATATCCAATACGTCGAGCATCTTTGGCGCTGTCTGACTCAGGCGAGTTGACACCGGAAAGCAGGCTACGTATCGAGAGCCGTTTCAGTTCTGCCATCGCGCGCCAGGTAACAAATGCGGAACACAAAACGGAAATCAGAATTCCTACGCCAAGGCTGGTGACCGTCAAATGCAGAAACAGGAAGCGTGTCCCAATCGCACCGATCCACCAGGTTTTCAAGCCATACAGCATCAACGAGGCATATCCGATGGCCGCGATGATTCCCAACACTCCCCCTAACAGAATCACTGCTAATGCTTCTTTGAAGACGACTTGTTTAACTTGTTGCGGAGTAAATCCAATTGCCGCTAAGAGTCCGATGGAGGAAACACGACGGTCAATTCCCAATTTGAATAACAGACGGATTAAAATAATGGCTGACAGGATGATGAAAAAGCTGAAGCCAATAAACAGTCCCGTGAAGTCAGTTGTCCCACTGGCAGCCATCAAACCAAAAAACTTGATGGGCTGAACCGTAAGTCCTGTTTTAAAAACATCGATCTTTGTGAGGAGTTCTGTTCCAAATCTGTCTGCTGTTTCTTTCAGTGAGCTGTCGGGCAAAGGGCTCACCCGCAGGGATGTCAGATTACCATAACGACTGTTCCATAATGTTTGCGCTGTTTCCAAAGCAACAAACGCTTTGGGGGTCGCTTTATATTTGTCCCAGTACGCTTCATCTCGTTCCGTGACCCGGTCCAACTTCATGGGGAAGGGTTGCTTCCAATCACCGAACGTATCCGCATCGGTAATGCCTTCCATATCAGGTGTCAGTTTTCGGTCAGCAGCGGGAGTTCCATCGAGGGTCACAATTCCACGAACGATAAACGCCTTTTCGACTTCCGGGAGTTCTCCTCGCGAGCCAACCACGTGATAGGTCATGCGAATGGAATCGCCGACTTTCGCTTTCAAATCGTCCGCCAACCATTGATTGAGAACAATTTCATTTTCTTTGAGAGGAAGCTTTGGTTTTTCACCTTTAAATACGAAGGGCCCAAAGGGCGCCTTTTCTGAAAAGTCGACACCGGCGACAACAGAATACATCGAGAATCGCGGCTTTTGATTTTCCTCTTTTTGCTGGGGATGACTGATTTCGTTCGCAATGTAAACCATCACCGGGGATTGATCCAGATGCAAACTATTTGCTGCTTCGAGGCCCGCCTGCTCAATTTGCGGATCCAGAATCATCTGCTCGCTTTCCAGCGAGAGATAGTGAAATGGTTCATTCGGAACGATTTTGAGATTCAAATCTTCAAGCGTCAATACGCTTTTCAACGCAGTATCCAAGTCTTGTGCCGTCTGTAATGCTTCGAACGATCTACCTGCTGTTTCAGTGTCTGAACTGAAAAACAAAGAATTCACTCGACCGGGTCGTGATTCTGGGTTACGACGCGAAGGTTTGATTTCATCCAGATCCAAAGCAGCCTGAAGTGTTTTTAATGAAAGAAACAGGTCCAGCGGCAGTTGCTGGTTAGGCAGTAGAGCCAGTCGTCCTGCTTTGGATGTTTCTGTAAGAATATCTTTGACCGTGAGAGTGATTTCGACCGACTGTTCTTCTCGCTCACCTAACAGGGAATCACGGGGGATGGCAGAGGGGAGTTCAATCCAGAGTGTGATTTCATCACCGACTGAAGCCTCTAATTGTTGTGCCACCCGTGCATTGAGTATGGCCTCGTCTCCCGTAGGAGACGGCATCTCTGTTTCATGATCCAGCAGAGACCAGAGACGTTCGTCAGTGCCAAAGATATTGACTTGGCCCACACGCAGGTGCTGATCTTTGTTGTTTTTCTCAAGACTGCCTCTAAGTACGAGCGCGGGAGCAATCGTCTTGATGTCAGCTGGTAGTTTTGCTGAGTTTTTGAGATCCGTAGCCAGTTGCTCGCGAAAGAAACGATGGCCGGAGACGACATAATCGATTTCACCCAATCGATCGAGTGTCATCTGTCTTAAGCTGCCTCGAACCGAATCACCAACGATCAAAGCTCCTCCAATGACAGCAGTAGCAGCAATGACTCCCAACAAGACGGCCAAATTTGTGCGCCAGTAATACAACAGGCTTTTGATAACAAATCGGGCTTGATTCATGGAACAAACTCTTATCGATGATTTCTAATGGGACGTTCAGTTGGTCTCCGAAACCAGCAGACCGTCACGTAATTCCAGATGTTTGGGAAACAATGTCGCCAGTTCGCGACTATGAGTCACGCAGATTAAGATCGTACTTTGCTCCTGATTAATTTCGAGCAGTAAATTGCCAATGGACTCTGCATTTTTGCGGTCGAGATTTCCCGTTGGTTCATCTGCTAATAACAAACGTGGATTGTTAATCAGTGCCCGGCAGACGGCGACACGTTGTCGTTCGCCTCCTGAGATTTGTGCGGGTCGATGATGCATGCGATCGTGCAGGCCCACTCGTTCCAGCAGATGTTTGGCACGATCTTCTGCTTCATTGGTCGTTCCCTGGTGAACCATCGTCGGGATCAAAACGTTTTCCAGAACCGAAAACTGAGGCATCAAGTGATGATCCTGAAAGATGAATCCGACATTCTGATTACGAAATTCAGCCTGCTGACTGGCATTAAGTTCAAATGGGTTTTGACCGAATTGAATGACTTCTCCTGAAGTGGGTGTATCGAGAACTCCCAGAATATAGAGCAACGTGCTTTTCCCTGAACCAGATGGCCCAGTGATCGCCAGTGCTTCGCCTTCATTGAGAGCAAAGTTCACTCCGGCGAGAATCGGCAATGACTCTGTAGCGATTGAAAATGCTTTGGTTAACTCGCGAACAATTAATGGCGCGTGGGAGTCATTCATCTTGGTTCTTGTCAAACAAACTATTCAGGGTGATCTTGGGAGTCTTCGATTTTCTTTTGAATCCACTCCGGAATTTCAATCGATTGCATAGGATTACCTCGCGTGAAATGACAACAGACCGTTTTCATTCGCCCTTTGGCAACCTTGGTTTGATCTCGCCAGAATTCGTATCCGATCGTCAGTGATTTTACACCGAGACGTTCCACAAACAAACGAATTTCAAGTTGATCACCATAATAAACGGGTGACTCAAACGAACATTTTGCTGAGACACGAGGCCAGCCCATGACAGAGCCATCCTGCTGAGTATCTACAATCGTCAAGCCCAGAGAGCGAAAATATTCGTGCTCGGCCTGTTCCATATACTTATAGAAGTTAGAAAAGTGGACAATCCCCGCCATGTCCGTTTCGTGAAATTCAACACGACGAGTTGTTTTAAAAGTACAGGACATGTAAAGCTCAACGGTTTTAGTCTTCAGGGAAGAAACGAACCAGCGTTTCTTTGCTGGGCGGCTTAGTCACTAAGGAAACCAGGATCATAGCCGTTGCGGAAGCAACGACCATCGTGGCAACAGGCATCATCCCCAGAAAAGTATAGTTGGGTTTTAAGGCATAATCGGCTTCTTTAAACAAATACAACCAGGAACCAATGGCAACCAGAATTCCCGCATACGCGCCCGGTTTTGTAAGTCTTTTCCAGTAGACAGCCGCAAAAATAATCGGGAACAAACTGGAAAATCCACTGAAACACCAGACCCCCAATGTAAAGACGCGCCGCGGTTCCAACAAGCTGCATCCATAGGTAATGGCTACCACTGAAATAATAAAGAGCCGCGCTAACAAGACAACCTGTTTATCGGAAAAACGATCTTTTCCACCATAATGGACGACAATATCTTCTGTAAACATGGTACCAATACACAAGAACTGACTGTCCAGAGACGACATGATCGCTGCCAGAATGCCGGCGGTTAAGAAACCTGCCAATACGGGCGAAGTCATCTTTTTCACCATTGCCGCCAGAACCGCATTCGCGGGGAAGTGAGGTGGAAACATCGGCGCGCCATTCAAAGTCGCAGAGGTAGCCCAGACACCTACCAGAACACAGGGAACCCATACGATCATGATAAAGAGTGGATGTGCAACCACAGGTAGTTTGAATGTCGAAGCACTTCGAGCCGTGAGCCAATGTTGAAACAAGTGAGGAAACATACCGACCGAAAGGGGTACGAAGAAATAGGTAAAGAACACCAGCTTACTCATGGGGTGAGGAGCATCTGGTGCCCAATTACTGGCCCGATAAACGCCGAGTGCTTTTTTAATCGTCCACTTTTTTCCTTTGGAAGGATCATTCGGATCCAGATCCTGGTTGGGATGCCCCACCTTATCGGCAAAAATCAACATCGCCTTCTCTTTTTCCGCATTGGCTTTACGAGGATACTCCCGTAGGTCATGGTGCGACATCAACCCCATTTTCCATTTTTCAGGAAACGGATCCGGCATCACTCGATCATCCTGCTTCAACAGGGCCTTGTTGACTTGCTCACTTGTGAGATCATATAAATTATTTTTACTGGCATAGATCGCTTCCGCTACTGTTTGCCAGTTAGGCATCCGTGGCTTGAATTCTTTGTACGCCTCTGCTTTTTGCTCAGGAGTCAGTGTAAGCGTTTTCAAAACACGTCGGGCATAGTTATATTTGGCGATTAACGTCCAACGTTTATAATTTTCGGCATATCGTTCACGATCTTTCGGGTCGACAGCCCGCATCAGTTTGGAAGGGTTCTTTTCCAGCACCGCATGACTGGCAGCATCGAGACCACCAAGTTTATTCGAAATCACGAAAAAAGTGACGACTCCCAGAACCATAAATACCAAGGTCTGAAAAGTATTCGCCCAGGCGGTTCCACGCATCCCCCCAAAAAAGACATAGATTAGAACGACCATACTAATCACAAGAGAACCAAGCCAGGGAGGGATCCCATAATCGTAGGCAGCAAAAGAGCTCTCGAACGCGCCTTCGGTAATGCTGCTGATGACCACCCCGGATGCCATCACCCCGATCAATAAATAGGGGATCACTAAGCCTACCAGAACCGGAAACAGAATGATTCCAATGCGATCACTCTCTAGTCGATCACGGAAAAATTGAATCTGAGTGGTATAACCATGTTTGTGCCCCCAGGACCAGAGTTTAATTCCCAGGAGAAAGAAACAAAGCGAGTGAATGATACCACTGGATGACGCCAGCATACCGTAAACGCCGACACCCTCTTTGTAAGCTTCACCACTTGAACCAACCAACGCAAAGGCCGTCATCGTGGTACCGAATATAGACATCAATAATAGAAAGGGACCAATCGAGTGACTGGCCAGCATGTAGTCTTTACTGGTCCCTCTAAACAACCGGCTTGAAAACAGACCCAGACACAGCAGTAAACTCAAATAGATTCCAATGATGACTAACTGTGTCATTATTCTGTTTCTCCTGTTTCCTGGGCAGGGGCGTCCTGAGCAATTTCTTCGAGATGATGTGGCCAGGCAAATTTTGTCGCGAGAAACCAGACAATGGCAGCCCCAACAGAAATCCCCGCTTGATACAACAGGGTAATGGGCATGAATCCCAAGATGAGTCTTTTGTCATCCCATAACCAGTTATCCTGGTGAAGGATGATCAGCACAACAACCAATCCATAAATGGCGTATCTCATAAGTCATCTTTTCTAAATTGACAGAGTCTTTATTACAGGCGGGTTTGCAAATGCCAGATGATAGCTGGGCTTTGGCGGGATGTAGGACCTGACAGCCCTAGTGATTCGCACTGAAAACCCATTGTGACAAATTTTCCAGGGTCTCACAACGAAACGGTTAGAATTGTGGCAAGAAACTAGCTAGATCCACTTGAAAAGATCGCGGAAGCGCTAATTTCTGTTAACAGAATTACTGTTCAGCAGATTTGAGCCTTTTTTGAAACTTCATACATAAATTCCAGACTTGCAAATGGTGGACGCCCTCTCCAGAATGGTGGCTTACGCAAAATTATTGACCTGTTCTAATTAAGTCTTTTAGAGAGGATAGGATGTTGATGTTCCGTCTTGTAGTTATCTGTTTTTTCTGTGTTTCCAGTTTCATGTCGTCCGAAGTATGGGCTCAAGCCAAGAAAGGTGACAAAAAATTTGCGATCCTGGACATCAACAAAGTAGATGAAGATTTTCATTTTCAAGGCGAATACTATGGCTTGATTGGTACAAACTGCTCCTGGTGTGGGGAGTGTGCGATGGGGCTGCAAGTGGTTGCCCGTGGAGAAGGGAAATTTATCGCATCCCTCTACAACGGAGGACTTCCCGGGAATGGCTGGGATCACTCTGAAAGAAGCGAGTTAGAAGGCACACGCAACGGGGATGAGCTCACTTTGAGAGGAGATCAATTCCAGATTGAAGTGAAAAAAGGAGGCGTGGCGGTTGTACAAGATCAAGCCGGGCATCGACTCGGTCAACTTTCCAAATACAAACGAACGAGCATCACACTTGGCGCAAAACCACCGGCCAATGCAACCGTTTTGTTTGATGGATCGTCTGTTGAGCACTTCAAAAATGGCAAGATTACGGACGAAGGCCTGCTGAGTGTCGGCACAGAACTTAAAAAGAAATATCGCAGTTTTCGTCTGCACCTTGAGTTCCGATTACCTTATATGCCCTATGCCACAGGGCAGGCTCGAAGTAATAGCGGTATCTATTTACAAAGTCGTTATGAAGTCCAGGTTCTTGATTCGTTCGGACTGGAGGGAGTCGAAAACGAATGTGGAGGGCTTTATAAACAAAAGCGTGCCGATGTGAATATGTGTTTTCCGCCCCTTTCATGGCAGACATACGACATTGCTTTTGTCGCACCTCGATTTAATGATGCCGGCAAAAAAATCAAAAACGCCTACATTACTGTATTACACAATGGCGTTCCCATTCATCAAGATTATTCGATTATTGCGAAAACAGGAGGGGGCAAGCAGGAAGGGGCCGAGCTATTCCCGATCAAGCTTCAGGACCACAGTAACCCGGTTCGTTTTCGAAATATCTGGATCGTTGATCTCAGCGACCAGCCCGATCCTGAATATTGTTTTCCCTGCCAATCACGGCTTTGTGAAGGCAGTTGCTATTAGAGAAACACCTGACAGGTGTGGCTCTAACTCGACCCCAAAAATTGAGATAAGACATTCCGAGACCGATATTTGTGTTCGCGTCTTGCCTTGTTTTTTAAAGCAGCTACAATAGGAATGCCGTTACTTAAAGTGCTGTCGACACTAGGCATGCGCTGAGAGAGTCATATTTGATTCATTCCAGTTGTTGTACTTTGTCTGGTCAAGACAAACTGGAGAGGAACAACACAGGGAAAATCTGATGGATTATTCATTTATCGCAATTCTCGCATTAGCAGTTACTTTAATGCTGTTTGTCGCTGAGATTTTCGTTCCCTCTGCAGGACTGATCGCTGTACTGGCACTTTTATGCCTGGCTGCATCAGTTTGGTCTGCCTGGATGGCCTGGTGGGATACAAGCCCTTCTATCTGGTGGACTTATATTGCCAGTGTTTTAATATTAATTCCCTCCACTCTGGGTTTTGCCGTCAAATTCTTCCCTAATACAACCTGGGGCAAAAAAATCATTCATGAGGTTCCCACACTGGAAGAAGTGACTGGCTTTCGAGAAGAAACTGAACATCTGCGTTCACTGATCGGGAAAATCGGGAAAACTCAAACTCTTTTGAACCCCAGCGGGTTTGTACTCGTTGATAATGAGAGACTTAATTGTGAGAGTCAGGGAATGATTATTGATCCTCAGGTGGATGTAGAAATAATCGCTGTGGAAGGCGCAAGACTGGTGGTGAAAGTGGCAAAACAAACCTTGGCTGAGCCTCCTCAATCAGATTCTGAAAAACCTCCATTTGATGACACAGTCGCAAACGACACTCTCGATTTCGAAGTTCCTGAAAGCTAATTATTCGAGTAGTCTCTAGCCGGCTTTCAGAAATTACTTTACAATTAGAAAATACAAATACAGGAAATAATTTGGTTTTCACAGACTGATTCCACTGGCTGACAAGAACACATGGATATCCTTTATTCTTAGGACAGGAATGCAACTATGAGCGCCTTGAACATTCTGGCTGCCGACAACAGCTCAACAATCGCCTGGATAGTGGGAGTCGTAATTTTTCTCGGTGTGCTGGTATTTTTTGCTGTCTTCGCCCGATTTGCTGGATTGTGGGTTCAATGTAAGATGACGAATGCCAAAATTTCATTTCCGAATCTGGTGATGATGACTATTCGTAAAGTGAATCCGACGATTATCGTCCGCAGTAAAATTATGGCCATACAGTCGGGCATCACTCGACACTACGATATTTCCACACGGGACCTGGAAGCCCATTATCTGGCGGGTGGAAATGTGCCTAATGTAATTCGCGCCCTCATTGCTTCTCAGCGAGCCAAGATTGAACTCGATTGGCAGGCTGCTCAGGCCATTGATCTGGCAGGAAGAGATATCCTGGATGCGGTTCGAACGAGCGTCTATCCTAAAGTCATTGATTGCCCCGACCCACGAAAAAATAATAGTACGTTAGACGCAGTGGCCGGCGATGGAATTCAGTTAAATGTGCGTGCCAGAGTGACCGTACGAACTAATCTAAAACAATTAGTCGGTGGTGCCACAGAAGAAACCGTGATCGCCCGTGTAGGACAGGGCATTGTGCAGGCTATAGGTTCAACGGAAACTTATAAAGATGTTCTTGAGAACCCAGACAAAATTTCACAGATTGTGTTGGATGAAGGTCTTGAAAAACAAACGGCTTACACAATCGTTTCGATTGATATTGCTGACATTGATGTCGGCGAGAATATTGGAGCACGCTTACAGGCGGACCATGCGGAAGCAGAAATGCGTGTTGCTCAAGCGAAAGCGGAGCAACGACGTGCTGATCAACAGGCTCGCGAACAGGAAATGGTGGCGCTCACTCAAGAAAATCGTGCACAAGTTGTTCTGGCGGAAGCCAAAGTACCGGAAGCAATTGCGCAATCATTTCGTTCGAAAAAAATCGGTTTGATTGATTATTACGAGCTGAAGAATATTCAGGCCGATACCAAAATGAGAGACACGATCGGAACCCCCGAAAGAGAAGTTACCGCGACCCCACAATAATTGATCAGGGGGGTTATCTCCCTAAATGTGAGCCGTGAGATGAGAATGAAAGACCGAGGTTAACTTATGGGTGCTCCCCTTTTCGCAGCCGACATTATTGGAATTCTCTTTGGGATCCTCTTTCTAGTGATCAGTGCGGTGAGCGCCATCAGCAACATTGCCAAGGAAAAGAACAAGCCACAGCCCGGCAAGATCAAACAAAAAGCGGCACTCCAGAATGAATTAGAAAAATTTCTGCAAGAGGCCATTAATCCCAAGCAGCAGAAAAAACAGAAACCTGTGGAAGTCGATTTTTTTGAAGAGGATGATTTCGAAATTGCGGCTCCCGTCCAACAAGCGCCTCAACGCCGCAGGCGTCAACAAAACAAGTCACAGCCTCAACGCAGGCAGTCTCAACAGGCCAGACAAAAGATGCAGCCTGTTAATAAACCAGTCGAGGCATCCAACGACTCTCAAAAATCACTTCGCGAGCGTGCCGAACTTGAAGCGCGTAAGCGACAAGAGCGTCTGGGAGGATCTGTGCGTGAGCGCATTCAAGAGAAACAGCAAACTCACGTCCAGACAAGCATACAAACAAATATCGGTGGAAACGTCAACAAGCATCTCTCAGAGAAATTTGGTTCCCTATCTGATGAACCCAAAAGGCGTGCTACCAAACGGTCGGAAGTGAAAATTAACCGATCTTTAATAAAAAATCCGAAGTCATTACGGCAAGCAATTATATTGAATGAAATTCTTTCCCCTCCTATAGCACTTCGTCGTTCCTAATTGTGGTCTTGTTCCAGGTTGTTGCTTTGATTTTGTCTTTCAGAAATCAAAGTTGAGAAAAGAGAATGAGTAAAGCAGATTCTCCTATTGAAGTATTGTTGTTTGCCAGCCCCTTTGAGGTTAGAGGTACTTCCGCTTATACACTGCGCTTAGCCCAATATATCACAGACTACGGGATTCAACCTCGTATCGTTTGTCCTGATGCGACAAAAATTGACCCTAGTATGCGGTTGAAGTTAGACATTGCAGAGTATCGGAACTTGAATGTTCCCTTGCTGGGACAACTTGTATTACGACTGGTAAAACAGGAACTGTTAAAGCACCCACCAGATTTAATTCATATCCAGTCTCGACATGTGCTTCCTCAAGGGCAGTGGCTTGCCAGACAGATCAAACGTCCTTTTCTTCTCACGGTTAACGACTACTTACAAAGCGACGAACGGCTGCGAATCGATATGCGCTGGTGCCGAGGAATTATCACTGTAAGCGATTCTGTCAAAAAAGATTTACTTGCTCGGACTGGTTTACCAGAAGACTCTGTTTTAGTCATACCCAGCGGTGTAGATGTTCCCGACCATGCTGAGCTCGCACCTGTTTTCTCTCAAGACCATCAACCCGTGATTGGTACAGCCGGACCATTAGAAGCAATTAAAGGACTCCCCTATTTCCTGGGAGCAGCCAGCCGAGTCTTGACCGTCAATCCGAATGTGCAGTTTTTGATCTCTGGTGCTGGTCCCGAAGAAGGTAACTTGCGTTACTTAGCGCGCGATTTAGAAATATCAGAAAACGTCACTTTTGTTCCTAATCTCTATGACTTTTCGATTTCACTGGCTGCCATGGATATGTTCTGTCTAGCCTCGCTCAGGCAGGGCCTGGGAACGATCATGCTGGAAGCAATGGCATTAGCAAAACCGGTGATTGCGACCGGCGTTGGAGGAATCTATTCCGTCATTCGAGACGGGGAAACTGGATTAGTGGTTCCACCTTCAAATAGTGAAGCACTCTCAAACAGCATCCTCAAACTTCTGGAAGACCCCCTTAAAGCCCGGAGGATGGGTGAGGCGGCTCGAGAATTAGTCAGACATGATTTTCATGTGAAAACGATGGTCGAAAGAACAGTCGAGCAATATAAACTGGCGCTACCAATTGCGTCTTGACCAATTGCAATATAGACTTCATTCCTTAGGATCACGCCGATTTTCTCCATACGGGAAGAATTAATGCGAGCAGAAATTATTGCCATCGGTAGCGAACTGACAAATGGAGAAAAGCTGGATACCAATAGCCAATGGTTAAGTACGCAATTAGCTGCGATCGGAATCTCGACACACTTCCATTCCACAATCGCTGATCATATCGATGAAATTGTTGATCAACTCCGAGTTGCCACGCAACGCTCTGACGTGGTATTGATCACGGGAGGACTAGGACCAACATTGGATGATCTGACACGGCAGGCGATGGCCGAATTAATGGATGTCGATCTGATTTTGGATGAAAACTCTCTCCGAGTTATTGAAAACATGTTTCAAAAGCGCTATCGCGAGATGCCTGAACGAAATCGGATTCAAGCCATGTTTCCCAAAGGTTCTGAACCAATCCAGAATCTACATGGAACTGCCCCGGGAATCTGGATGGTTGTCCCACACATAGATTCAAAAACAAATTGCTGTATCGCGGCGCTGCCGGGCGTCCCTTCAGAAATGAAACCGATGTTTCATCAGTCTGTTTTGCCCCGTCTCACCCAAGGATCGAATGTAATTCGATTTGTTCGTATTAACTGTTTTGGTGTCGGGGAATCGAAAACAGAAGAACTTCTGGGAGAGATTACCAGTCGGGGGCGGGACCCGGAGGTTGGAATCACAGCACATGAGGCGACAATCACATTACGAATCAAAGCCGTTGGTGAGTCTGTTGAGGTTTGTGAACAGAAAATTGCTGAGACAGATGCCATCATTCATGAGCGACTGGGAGACTACATTTATGGCTATGAAGATGAAGAACTAGAGCATGTCGTTGTGACCATGCTCAATGAACAACATCTCTCTCTGGCGACTAGTGAGTGCGGTACCGGAGGACTGCTGTCTTACCGTTTGACGGACGTCGCAGGCTCAAATGGTTGCTATGCAGGAGGCATGATTTTCGCAAAACACAACCTTTCCAGTCTGCAACCGAATCAAGCGGAAGACAACCATTCTGCATTTAATGCTGATGCAGCCATTACACTGGCCAAGAAAACGCAACAGCAACATGCCTGTGATTTTGCGATTTCAATTGTTTTAGATATCGATCAATCCTGGCAAGATACGGAAAATGTTCCACAGGCTTTTGTAGCTCTCGTTGCTGATGGAATTGAGTTAGTAGAAGAGATTGGCTTAACAGTGAATCGAGCGATTGCCAAAAGTCGAGTCACAAAAGTAGCACTCAATTTACTAAGAAGGCATCTGATTTCAACTATAAAGAAATAAAAATGTTTGAGACTCGCTATGCGGCCTTTAGCTCTCGTGCCTTCTGAGCCCAGAGAATCCAATTAGAGACTTCCTTAAAATTCGGTTTTTTGCCGTTACGAATAATTCTTCGCCCTGCATTCGTTTTGATAAACGATTTCACTCTTCCGAAGAGTACCTGGGGTGAAGTATGGGCGATTGTTTCCGGTTCAAAAAATCCACAGGAGACCAATATTTGAGCGTCATGACCTCGTAGTCCGGGAATACAACAAGCAAGCTTGGCCTGCTTTTTCCATTCGCGGATCGTATTTTGGTTGATATGCGAAACCTTTAATTTCTTAGAGACTACTTCTGGATTACATTCTAGAAAATCGTTGACCGTTAAAATGTCAATTTTTCCCAGTCGATTTGCAGTTTTGACGCCAATGGAAGGTGCTTCCTCGACAGGCATGGAACGATCTAAATAGAACGGCGGAATGAGTTGACTGTGAACGGTCGAGGAAGCATGCGAGTGGTCCCTACGGTAGTCTCGCCTGCCTAATAAAGACTCTCGTTCTTTTTTTTGTTCAGTCTCGTCATTTTGAGGAGGAAACTGGTTCGGAGAATTTGCTGATTGTGAGCTTGAGTCCGGTAACCTGACTGGAGGACAACCGTGTTCTTCAAACAATCGGGCCAAATGCAGATGGCAGGTAAATAACAAAAATTGCTGCCCTTTCTTTGCAACAGTATTTAATGTTTCTATCGCAGCGACTGTCCGACTTTGATCGAAATTCACAAGTACATCATCCAGAATCATAGGTAGTTCAACACCGTTATTTCGAAAGCGTTCTACCATTGCCAGCCGGATCGCCAAAAACAGTTGCTCTCGCGTTCCACTACTGAGTTTACTGACAGTTAATGTTTGCCCCTGTTGATCGTCAATTTTGGGAAACTGTTCTCCCAAAGGAGTCCAAATGTTTTTGTATTTCCCATTGGTTAATTGACTAAGGTATTCAGAAGCGATTGCAAGGGTCTCAGGCTGGCAGTTGCGTTCGTATTCTGAACGCAACTTACTCAAACCTACCGAGGAAGCTTCAGCCGAAAACCATTTTTCACTAGCCTGTCGGATTTGTTCAAGAATCTGTTCCCGCTCAAAACGTAAATGGGCGGAACTACGGTCGTTTTTAGCGTTCTGATAATCCTGTTTCAGGCGTCCCATATTTTCCGCAGTTGTCACCAGATCACTTTCAATGTCTTCCAGTTCTAAATTCAGCATTTCCAGATGCTCAGCATTTTCATCTGAATTAAAATCCATAAGATCTTCTTCAACTATCGCAAGCTCGTTTTCGGATCGACTGGCCTTTTCCAATTCGGCTTGTGCATCTTCCAGTACACTCTCAAGCTGAATGCGTTCTTCGAGTGAAACGGCTCGTTGGATAAACTCGTCTCGATTTGCCGCTCCCCCACGGATTAATAATCTCGAGCATTTGTGATTTAGTTCTTCGAGTTTTAATTCCAGAACATCTGATTCCTGGGATATTTTTTGCTCTTCTTTACGCAAGCGAGTCAGTTCTTTTTGATGTTCAGCGAACGTTTCAATCTCGGACTCCCATTGGGAAACCACTTCGAATGGTTTGTCAAACTCGTGCTGATTGCGCCCCATACGCTGCCCCAGGTCATGTACACGAGAGGAATAGGCATTGATAATTTCACCCAGGGGCTGGATACGTTTTTTTTCCTGCT
Source organism: Gimesia aquarii (assembly GCF_007748175.1). Classification (NCBI taxonomy): domain Bacteria; kingdom Pseudomonadati; phylum Planctomycetota; class Planctomycetia; order Planctomycetales; family Planctomycetaceae; genus Gimesia; species Gimesia aquarii. Next base: position 422,997 of record NZ_CP037422.1, on the reverse strand, counting down.
GAAATTGATCAGCGTGTAAATGAACGTTAGAAACATGCTGCCACATCTGAAATGCTTCATTGATTTTCAGTGTCTCAGTTAATCCTAGTTCTTTGAGACATTCACACCATTCATGCCGTTTGCTGCTAAACTCTCGTTGAATTTCTTGAGAACGGTTTCTCAATTTCACCAGTAACTGGCGTGTTTTCTGTGTCTGTTCTTGTGCTACTTTCAACTGCTCCAGTTCACCGATCTTTAAAGCCAGTCCATGCAGCAAATCCGCACGAAGAATGTTTTCATCGTTGAAATTCAACTCGGGGATATTCTCTCGATATCGGTCAGTCGTCAGCGAATGCCCTTCGGTAATGAGCTTTAAGGAAAAATATTCATCTTCCAGCAGGCGTTCGATCTCCTGTCGCGTTTCTCTTAGATGAACGTCTAAGGCCCAACTCTTATCCTGCAAATCCTCTACTTGATCATCGACATCGACTTCAAAATGTTTTTTGATCGCCCATGTCGTTCCACCCAGAAACAATCCCGTGAGACAGTAAATCAAGCCGATGTAAATAACATCGGTTACTCCGCGCCAAGCACCAGCAATGAGTAACAGTATTCCAGCTAGTGCAAAACCGAAAAGCGTTTTTTTGGCCCAACTGGGAATCCGGGAATGTGTTTGGAGCCGCGCCAACTGCTCTTTGACGGCTTCTTGTCGAATGATGCATTCTGACTCACGCATCCGTAACTGGCTAAGACGTTCCAGATGTTTCATTCGTTCGCGTGCTTTCTGCAATTCTTCATCGATCGAATGCCCATTTAATAATCGATTCGATTGTTCCTGAAGGTGAGCTAGCGTTTGCTGGTATTTTCGCGAAACTTTTTTGTATCGCTGATGTGTATTCTTGCGTTTTCTTAACGCGATCCGATACTGATGCGCGGCATCGATGAGGCGTTGGTTGTTGTCGGGGGTCGTTTTAATATGACTGATCTCGTCAAGAGTCTGATTCGGGCCGAGATATTTTTGTAATGTGAGTTCAGCATCACGTGCCCGGGTTTCTCCTGCTTTGTACTGGCGTTCCAGATCGATGATCCAGTTTTTCTGATCAACCAGACTTTGTATGTTTGGCGCGAAGTTGAGCAGGTCGTTGTCAATTTTATTTTGTTCTGCTTCTGCACTTACTCGTTTCAGATCCACCTTTAGTTCGGTCAATTTTTCTTTAATCTGTTTTAATTCCCGATCGTAATCATTCAGCAGTGCGACGCCATCTTCTGGAAAGTCGTTGACGACTGGAAGTTGTCTCAATTTCTGATGCAGCGTTTGTACTTCCTGCCATGGCTTCCAGATACGGTCGAGAAATCGATGCCCTCGAATTTGATATTGTAGACCTTCTCTCCGTTTTTTAAGACTGTCTGATTCCGTGCATAGCATTTGCAAATCATCGGACAGACTGAAGAATCGCTGTGTTTGCTGCTCTAAGTCAGCAAGTTTCGCGTTCACATCATCAAGTTTTTGATAAAGATCGACCAGCTTTCCGGTCTTGAAGTCGGGACTCAAGAGTTGCTGCCTTGATCTCACTACCTCGCTGGAAGCATCAAGTATCGCCTGGCCTTCTGGTCCCAAAGAGAGTCCATAAATATGTTGAGCAACTTGATCGCCGTGTAGTGTTCCCAGCTCCTGCAATTCATTTAAGCCAATCGCAAATACATTTTCGAATACGCTTTCATTTACACCAGCATGCAGAGAGGCGAGCAGGTCCTGGTTCGAGAGCCCCCGCGTTTCTCCTTGAAATGAAAAGTGACCTCTATCTCTGGAATTCGTCTGACGACGAATTTCGTAGACTTGTCCTTTATGTTTAATATCCAGTAAGGCAGACCAATGAGTCGAATCTGGTACACGTGACTGCTCACGAATTCCCTCAGTCTGAAATCCATAAAGGACACTGCGAATCATTCGCATTAAAGTCGATTTACCCGTTTCATTGGGTCCATAAAAAACGTTAACCCCTGCGTTGAAGGGCGCAAGGTTCAGATCATTCCAATTTCCAAATTCGTCGATATGGATTCTGGTGATTTTCATAAGTGCACTTCCTCATCCGAAGAGATGTTAAGCCAATTGTGTCCGTTTCGGATGGCTGTATTAAAGATACGTTGCTCATTCATATTCTGAATCATTGACTCCATGCGGCGTGACCAGGTCTGGTCAAGATGCGCAACATGTGTGACTAATTGTTTCAGTGGTGTGTCTGTATCTGTTTGGAATGCTTCAAGCTGATCATGATAACGTTTTACTAAAGATGCTGACCTGCTGGTGAGTTTCGCAGTATCGGCTTGCAGTTCAAAGCATTGTTCAATTCGAACAGGCAGGTGGTCTCTGAGTTCGCTCGCGATTTCTAAACCTAAATCACTTTGATTCTCGGCTATATTCAGAGACTGAAATAGCTCGCCTGAGCCATCCCATTGCCAACGCACCATCCAGACTTTTTCAAAAACAGCATTTTGATAAGAAAAGAGAGCTTCGCGCATAAGATGCTTGAGTTGTTTTCGGGAGCATTCTGGATCTATCTGTAATTCGATCACTAACCAGCGAACGGTGGCGAGATTCAACAAGTGAAGTTCCAACTGCTCTTCTGGTTTGATTGTGACTAAAGTAACACCATTATTATCGCTTTCGTTGAAATTCAGTCCCTGAGCTACGCCGGGATGGTGAGCAATGCCTGGTTGCATTTCAAACGTATGCCGCTGAGTTCCTTTACACAATGCAATGTAATCAAAACTGACTTCTTCAAATTGATCCGATACAACTTGCGAGGGTGAGTGCTCTAATTCACAATCATGATCAGTCTTTTCCTCTGTTACCTTGGCGGGAAGAATACCAATGGAAATGGCGCGTTGATCGTGCTGATTGAACAGTTGATTTCTCTGATTCAGCTTTAAGGATTGCTCTGTTTTGTAATGAGCGGATTCCAGAACCTGCAACGTCGCGATGGTTTCATCAGCACGCATGATGTCAATAATGTCGTGATCATGCGGCGAGAGAAATGTGACGTTGCCTGGCCAATGAAATTGAGAGTGCCAGACACTCAGCGGATCGTGCTGACCTGGAAGGATAAAGACCTGAATGTTTTCAGATGCCAGTTGCTGCAAACCTTCTACGAATGAAATTTTAGCGCGAATGCTGTGATCTTCTTCGATCAAGGTATTACCTGTCAGCAACAGAAAATCAATTTCATGTTCGAGAGCAGCCTTAATCACCTGCTCGAAGGTTGTCAGCGTACAATCTTCGAGAATCATTTGTGATTCGCTGTCAACCTTCCCTATCCCCTGTGGTTGATGGTCAAGATGCAGGTTACTTGCGTGAATGAACCGGGTCGGTACGAATGACATGGCAGACTCCTTTCCGCCGCACAACCTCTTCAATTGGTGATCTGCATTACTACATTCAATGCAGGATTCAGGCGTGCTGTTAAGAAATATTTTTCGGACTGGAAGTGTACTTCACCAGCTAGTTTATGGAAAGTCGAGTCTATGGGAAAAGTGAGTAGACGCTATCGGGAACAAAGATCAAAGGAGGGAAATGCGAGGTGGTAGAAAAATGGCTTCAGACCAGAGAGCAACCAATCTAATTTCCTAACCAGGAAGGAATATCAGGATCTTGGTAAGTGTCTACCAAAGCGTGAGATACCGTCGTCACTAACTCCTGCCGTTTGACTGGTTTAGACAGAACATCATAAGCATTTGCAGCGGTGGCATCCTGTCGCAGTTCATCGGTTGCATCAGCCGTGATAAGAATACAGGGTAAGATGGCGTTGATCTCTTTCATGATCCGCACCGCTTCCAATCCTGTTAAAACGTCCATGTGCATGTCGAGCAAAACGATGTCGACCTGCCCATGTTCCACAAGTTCCACAGCCTCTTCTCCTGATTCCGCTTCAAATAACTTGAAATAGGGATTCAGGAGTTCTTTCAGGACATCACGGAAACCAGGGTCATCATCAGCGATCAGTAATTGATAAGGAGTCTGAGATTTGGCAATGACCATAATTGATCTCATCAAATAATTTCGGAAGGCTAATACACCAGGAGAAGCTTGTACTAAGCCTAGCCTAAAAATCAACTCGTGCAAATATCGATTCGATACCTCTAAGATAAGCAAATCAGATACCATTGTCAGGCTTAAATATACGAGTCATTGTAAGTCTTATGTTTTAAATACGTTAAATCAAACACTGACTGATGGACGTTTCATTTCTGACTGTGATACGACCTATTTTTCAGTAAACAAAGCACAATCGCTGTCAAAAAGGCAGCACTAATAAATTGAGCTCGAAATATCTCCCGACACCAGCTCTGGTTCCGTCTTCGTTTGTTTCTCAGAATTACTTGCTGGTTGCGGTGAATCCCCTACCGACATTTGTGAAAAGAAATGAAGCAAAGCGCTATCATACTGTTGAGGTTGTGCATTGCGACCGGCGTTATGAATGGCGTCAGGAACTGAACAGACTGTGATCCGGGAATCGTGAATTTTTCTTGTGATTAACTCAGTCATGCGAGGCACAACACTTTGATCTTTTTCTCCCACAAGAAATAATAAATCCCGGTCTCTCAAGGATGAAAGATATGGTTTCAGATTCACGTATTGGCACCCTTGACGTTTTTGAGAATACCAGAGCATGATGCGAAATGCGAAAACGACTTCCCAGGTTGGCACTAATTGAATAAACCACCTTGGTACAAATCGTTCTCCCCAGCGAATAGCATGATCCAGAAAAAGATCTTCGTTTGCAAAAGCTCCTTCGCATGCGACAAATTGAATCTGTGAGGATTGTGCAGCGACAACTAGTGCCGCACCAGCACCACGACTCATACCTAATAAGCCAAGTTGTAAGTGAGCCCATTTGGATTGGGTACGAATAAAATGAATCGCTGATTTGACATCATTGATCTCGTGTTTGGATAACCAATGAATTGCCTGGTAGTTCAGGTCGATATCACTTTCACCATGATTCCGAAAATCAAATGAGAAAACAGCAAAACCAGCCTGCAACAAAGCACGACATTGACTCAGCGCAATTGCTCCACTCGATTTAAAAGGGTGACAAAAGAGGATTAGTCCTTTAGGATCCGATTTTTTAGGAGTAGCGATGAAACCACGTAAGATCAATCCGTCAGTCGTCGAAAATTCGACATGTTCAATCTGAAATGTGTGATTTTGTTTCAAAAGATCATCGGGAGATCCAGCAAGATCAAGTCGTCCTGGCATAGGAGCGAAGAGTACTGGATAGGCAGCACGCATAATGCAATACTGTATCACCAGCTCTAAAAGAATGACAATTACTATGCACCAAAACAACCAACTCACAGCCTACTCCATGGAAGTGATCTCGCTTGTCTTGTTCCTTGACAAGCTCCCTTTGTTTACGGGTGATGTTCGAAATCTCGATTCAACGTATCGACTAAGGTTGAAAATCTTGAGCTTCAGTATTTAGATCATAGTGTAATTGTTTTGCAGTCGATCGTCATTGCCAATATTCCGGGTTCAGACTTAGCCTTCAAACTCTGAGAAAATCAGCGAAATGTTTTGTCCCCCAAATCCAAAGCTGTTTGAAAGCGCTTTTTTGACTCCCTTTTGGCGTGCTTCGTTAGGAATGTAATCCAAGTCACAATCTGGATCGGGCGTTTCATAGTTAATCGTAGGCGGGATCACATTGTCCCGAATCGCCATCAGGCAGGTGATCGCTTCCACACTTCCGGCAGCAGCGATTAAATGTCCCATCATACTCTTGATGCTGGAGACAGGAACTTGATAAGCCGTTTCGCCTAATGCACCCTTGATGGCTTTCGTTTCGACTTTATCGTTGACCGCCGTACTCGTACCATGCGCATTGATATAGTGAATATCTTCGGGGTTGGCATTTGCATGTTTCATGGCCATGTTAATACACTTGATGGCACCACGCCCGTCAGGATGAATATCGGTTACTCGATAAGCGTCTGCACTGGAACCATAGCCAACAAGCTCACCATAAATTTTGGCACCTCGTTTTTGCGCTCGTTCCAGATCTTCCAGAATCATCATGCCTGCCCCTTCACCTAGAACGAAACCATCTCGATTGCGATCGAAGGGGCGTGATGCTTTAGCAGGAGCTTCGTTATGCGTAGAAAGTGCTGTCAGTAGACTGAAGCCGGTGACTCCAAAGGGGTGAATCATGCTGTGTGCACCACCTGAGAGCATGATGTCGACATCACCACGACGAATCAGTTCAGAAGCTTCACCAATTGCCTGGCTGGACGCGGCACAAGCAGTCAAACAATTCAAGTTCGGGCCTTGTGCGTTGAACAAGCTGGCCAAGTGCCCGGCTGGCATGTTTGGTTCCTGCTCAAGTTCGAAAAGCGGATTCAGCTGTTCCAGTCCGACTTTGGTAAATTTTTCCAGATCAACTTCGCCATCATTTTGAGCCTGCGCGATGATCTTCATAAACTGATAAAAATCTTGTTGTCCTTCGCCTGCTCCCAGGTAAACACCGAAGGTCGCAGGGTCAAAATCGTCATCTAGAATTCCGGAATCTTTAACAGCCTGCGTTGCTGCACCAATGGCGTAGCGGATGTTGCGTCCGGAATGTTCAAAGCGATCCGGGTTGTCTACATAGTCTTCCAGATGGAAGTCCTGAACTTCAGCGGCAAAGCGCGTCGGAAAATTCGAGGCATCAAAATGCGTGATCTCGGAAATCCCACACCGGGACTCCTGGAGTGCTTTCCAGGTATCTTCCACAGTTTTTCCCAGGGGAGTGATTGCGCCAATTCCTGTGATAACAACACGGCGGTTCATAACTTCGAGTTCTTGTTTTAAATTGAATTTGGTAACAGCAGACGAATTACAGCGCTCTTTAACTCAGAGAGAAGTAATTCGCTGCCAGAAAGTATACTCGGCTCTTACATGCTGGAATTATGATTGTAGCTGAATTCGAATCAAGGCCTCCAGACCAAGGCCTTAAAAATAGGCTACTCATGCTTAATCTTCGCCAGTTCCCGCTTTCCCGACATCTAGAATTCCCAACAGATTCATAGAAAAAACGAAGTTTTTCTGATTGATGGCTCCGAATTCCGAATCGCTCTGATCGAGGTGAACAAAGATGATACTACCTTCTGCAACCAGTCGATCACCGGCCATGGCGGTCACATCGACTGCTCCCCCCTCATCACCGGCATTTGTGATTTTTGCCGTATAAACCAGTTGATCTCCTGGACTGGCCCAACTATGAAACGTCATTTTGGGAACTTTAGCCAGAATCACGACATGCTCAAAATCATTGATCTCGCCTAATAGAATGCCACCGGTTTGAGCCATGCCTTCGATCATCAGAGAACCAGGCATTACGGGAAACCCAGGAAAGTGATCATGCAAATGTTCTTCTGCAAGTGTAATGTTTTTTACACTCTTCGCATAAGAACCACTCTCGAATTCGATAAAGCGATCTATCCAGAACCATCTCATTTTGATGAGCCCTTTAGTTGGTAATCCCTAATACGTACCAAGTGAACTGGTCAAACTCTGGCTGCTGTTTCTGACAGTCATCAAGAATTGACAGAGTCCACAGCCCGCGAAAGCGAGCTGTGGCGACATCGCTGATTTATGTTGACCAGCCCCTTTTACTGTGTATCAGGGGAGGCGTGCTTCTAAGAAGTTGACCAGCATTTCAACCGTAAACAAATCCTGCATTTTTTCTACTTTGGGATCTGCGGTAAACGATTCAACGTCTGCATGTGGCATTTTTTCACGAAGTTCCGCAATACCTGCTTCAGTGAAAACACCATCTTTAACAAAACCAGAATCTGAAGAGGCAATGTTTTCAGGGAAGAGCTCACCACGTGGAATTTTGATATCGAAGGCCTTTTCCAGCCGAAACGCGATATCCAGAAAGTCGATGGATTCAGCTCCCAAGTCTCCCATAAGCGTCGCTTCTGGTACGACTTCATCGTCATCCAGCCCGAGTGCATCTACAAGTGTTTCACGAACTGAATCGAAGATTTCATCTCTTGTTGGCATCTCTAATTACTCCTTGATTCGACCTGATACTGGCCGATTAGTCCCGCCGACCCAGCCTGATTAAGAAACCATTCGGCAGGAAGAATAGTTTCGACAGTTTTCGATATCGATAAACAAAATTGACCCATTTCAAAAATTTATCGATAACACAATATATGTCTTACCTGAAACAGCAACGAGCTGTTTCGGACTCATTTCAATCAAATTCCACCTAAAGTTAATCCACCATCTACGGACAATGTTTGACCAGTCACGTAGGATGATTGTTCGCACGCAAAAAATAGTACCGCGTTCGCGATATCTTCCGGAAGCCCTAAACGACGCGCGGGGATATGCTTCTTGATCTGGTCACCGGCGGCATTGCGAACGTCTACGGTCATATCTGTTTCAATAAAACCGGGAGCAACCGCATTGACTGTGATCCCCCGTTTTGCCAGTTCGGTAGCCAGGCAGCGGGTAAAACCAATGATTCCCCCTTTACTGGCAGCATAGTTAGATTGGCCAGCATTACCGAACTGAGCGGCTACACTCGACATATTAATAATGCGTCCGTAGCGTTTCGACATCATCGGACGAGTAATTGCCTGACAGAAGTTAAAAACACTGGTTAAGTTAGTATCGATGACTGCCTGCCAGTCTTCTGCAGACATTGTTGCCAAAAGCCCATCTCGAATGATGCCGGCATTGTTGACTAGAATATCAACCTTTTCCCATTTTTCGATCACCTGATCGACGATAGCATCGGCCTCTGATTTATTGGCAACGTCTCCCTGAATCGCAAACGCCTCACAATCTTCTTCAGCCAGTTCTTTCACAATCTGTTCTGCTGATTCGGCACTGGATCGGTACACAAAGGCAACCTTTGCCCCTTCACGGGCCAGGGTCTGCACAACGGCTTTTCCAATACCGCGGCTTCCTCCGGTGACCAACGCTACTCTTCCTTCCAGTTTCATTCTTTTACCAATCTAATTATTTGAATGTTTCGTAATTACTTTGACAGAAATTGACTTTGCAGGCAAACCCAATTTCAGGCGGTTGTTTGCTTATTCGGATTCCAAAGCTGTCCAAATTGTGTCTGTAAATCTTTGATTCTGTCTGTATCTTTTTCTGCCATCGAAGGGTTTTTATCGCGTAAGTTAAACTGTTCCAGCACAATTCGTCCACTGACTGCAGTTTCGCCTTCCACTTCGCTGGAGGCTTTCAGTGTGCACAAATCACCATCCCACTTTTGAATGCTTAATGAGACTCGCAACTGTTTGCCTGGAGTCACAAAACTATTGAAGCGGATCGCTTTGGTTTGCTTCAGGAGGATTGTGCTATATTTGAAATCGTTTGTGTAACGCATCAACCAGGCACCGGCTTGTACAATCGATTCCACCATCAAAACACCGGGCATGACGGCAAACCCGGGGAAATGGTCCTGTAAGTATTCTTCTGCCAGAGAAAGGTTTTTGACAGCCGTAATCGACTTACCTTTTTCTAATTCCAAAATTTGATCGACGAGCGAAAATCGCATGTCTGTTTTATCTCGCTACCTGTCAGGAAGGGTGGTGTAATCAGGAAAACCGGGAAAAATAGTAGCTCATCAATTATGATGAAGCTCACCAGGAATACTGTTGTTGTCAAACCGGCTTAAATTGAGAAACCCCTATTTAGATAATCGAACCGACTCAACTTTATTCGATTCGTAAGAGTCATTGGAAACGTGGCAGTATAATTCCCTGATACCGGTTTCTCAAGCTCGTGACTCTCCTCTCAATCTTGAATTCCGATGAATTTTGTCAGTCTAGAGAAGAAGGGCCATAAGCAATTTAAAATCATACACTTACAAAAATAATTTTGCATCCGATAATTCTGAATTCTAAGACCATGAATTCTACTCCTACCTCAAAATGATGGTGTTCAAGGGCACTTCCACGATTTTATCTGCTTCTTTTTTGTATGGATCCTGAGTTTTTTGGCCACAAGTTCTCTTGGGTGAACTAGGTTTTGGTAGGCAAATTTGCAAATCATCCCCTCAGGGCACTATTCATTAGAATAGATGCCTGTTATTGATAGCAGGATTAAATCAAATGACTCAATTATTGGATATCGAACCAAAGTCCGTTTCGTCCACAGATTCCGAACAAAACACAGCCTCCTCTTCGAACCTGGTTCAGCCAATCTCATTTCGCCAGCATCTGAGGAATTCAGGCCGTTCATTAAAAATTCAAAAACGCGACCTTCACTACTCGTGGAATCGTGTACTGACTCAAACACAGACGCGCTCGGCGAAGGCGGCAACTCCTTCCGCCCCAGGGAAACCACAGGAACGAAAAACGGTAGAACGCCGCGAGTTTCCTCGTCACTCCAGTGAAGCCATCGTGCTCGCGTTCACGAAAGACGAACGTAACTTTTCTGAAGACAGTGACTGTCCTGAAAGCAAAGGCTACGCCATCAACGTCAGTCAGAATGGGATTTCATTTGCGTCGCGATCTCAGTTTCCGTTGCGTGATGAACTACAACTGCATGTCGAAGATCACCATGTGAATTTTGGTCTTGATCTAATGGCATCAGTTGTGCGTGCTGAACCCATCGATGATGAGTTGTGGCGCATTGACTGCAAGCTCCTCATTCCACTGACCGAACAGCAACTCGAGATCTTAAAAGAACACGCTCCCTCCTGCTATGCAGGATGATTCCTGCTAGTTGCCTTGTGGCGGGACTCCCAGCGACTTGCCACCATCAATGCGAAGTGCGGTACCAGAAACCATCAATGCATCTTTGCTGGCTAAATAACAAATCGCGGAAGCCACTTCTTCAGGTTGAATCATTCGATTATGCGCGGCAGCAATCGGACTGGCACGTATCATGGATTGAGTCAAACCTGCTCGATCATCTGCTTTATCGAGATCATCATTCATCATGCCTGTTTCGCCAACGGGTCCGGGGCAAACACAATTAATGCGGATGTTATCCTTTCCGTGGCAAAGCCCCAGGCTTTCGGTCAGCGCGACAATCGCATGTTTACTGATCGAATAAACGGGATCATGCGCACGGGGTAACAAGCCGGCATTGCTGGCCGTATTCACAATAGACCCGCCTCCTGTTGCCAGCATATATTTGATCGCATGCTTACATCCAAAAAATGTACCTTTGAGATTTGTATCAACACAAGCATCCCATTCAGCTTCGGTGACATCTTGAATTTGCTTAACTAATCCTATGCCGGCGTTATTGACCAGAATATTAATCGTTCCATATTGATCAACGGCCCGTTCAATCAAAGCTTGTACCTGTGATTCCCGACGGACATCGCATGTCACCTCCACAATCCCCAGTTGGGTGAACGTTTCCTTATTTTCCTCGAGATGGTTGATATCACCCACAAACACATGCGCGCCGGCTTTGGCCATCATGATGGCGGTGGCGCGTCCAATTCCATTACTTCCCCCAGTCACAACGACTGTCTGATTCTCAAAGTCATATTGATTTGTCATATTTCTTTTTTCTGCTTTCTGCACAAAAAACCGCAGCACAAAAGTGTTCAATTGTATAAATTTGAGGCCGGCAACTGATGAAAGTACTCCGTGACCTGAATTTCTGATACAAACAAAGCGTCAAAATCCCAATAAACCATATATATAAAACAACTTACAACCATTTTTATTGGGAACATAATAACCAGATTACATCAGAAATGATTGATATTCACATTGGATCTTGTGTAAAATCAAGTATTCTATGTAATGAATAAATTCACAGATTATTGATATTATTTGAGAGTCGCCGCGAATGTTTTGCGCTTCAAGGAAGTTATACAGTAGCGAGGCGGTCTTCTTTTAGCAATTTGTCTGATAAGACTTGTCGATGCAATGCATTACAGGGCGTATCACCTGTTACTTCTTATTACCGTGGAGAACAAGAAAATGCTTCGTTTTTCTAAACAACTCTGTGTTGTTTTTATTTTGGCGGTTTATGCCAGTTCATTAGCGTCCTTCGCGAATGCTGCTCCCCCAGAAAGCAGGAAAAAAGCATTTTCGACTGGTGCCTTTGATCCATTCATTGACTATATCAATGGGCAGATTCAACAAGGCTGGGTAGACAATGAGGTTGAGCCTTCAACCGTGGCTTCCGACGAGGAATGGGTACGCCGTGTGCATTTAGATCTCATCGGTCAAATCCCCTCCGCAGAAACGGTAGAAAAGTTTGTCAAGGATCGTGATTCAGCCAAGCGATCCAAGCTGATTGACCAACTGCTGGACGATCCTGCTTATGTGCAAAACTTTACAAACGTCTGGACCAATTTGCTCATCGGTCGACGTACTCCTCGACGAGTCAGCCGTAACGGTATGCAAAAGTTTTTGCGTGAAGCATTTGCCAAAAATCGTCCCTGGGACGAAATTGTCCAGGATCTGGTGACCGCAGAAGGGCATTTTGAAGAAAATGGAGCTGTCAATTATCTTTTGGCACAAATGCAGAATAATGATGAAGCGGTTCAGGTGACCGCAGCAACGACACGTTTATTCCTGGGCATACAGGTACAATGTACCCAGTGTCATAATCATCCTTTTAATGACTGGAAACAGAATCAATTCTGGGAATACAACAGTTTCTTCCGCCAGATGCGACGTGTCAACCACCGTAAAACAGACCCTAAAACAGGTCGACAGGTTGACGATTATTCCGAAGTTGTTGCTACTGGATTCAATGGCCCGGTCTACTTTGAAAAACGATCGGGACTGATGCAGGTCGCTTACCCGATTTTCGACAAGGTTAAAGTTGATCCAGATGGAAGCATAGAACGTCGTAAAGAATTTTCCAAACTGATTGTTCAGGGAGATAAACCTTTAATCGCAACTGCCATTGTAAACCGAATGTGGGGCTATTTCATGGGATACGGGTTCACTCGTCCTGTTGATGACATGGGTCCGCATAACCCTGCCTCGCATCCGGAACTGCTGGATAAGATGGCTGAAGAATTGGTCAAGAAAAAATATGACCTTAAGCAGTTGGCACGCTGGATCTGTAATAGCGAAGCGTACAACCTGACCAGTCAGCTTGGTCGTAAGAATGAAATTGACAGTCCTGAGCGAGGTGAAACTCCTCTCTTCTCACATATGTATGTGAAAAACATGACCGCTGAGCAACTCTATGACTCGTTAATTGTAGCAACCGGTGCTCACAAATCAGGACAGTCAAACTGGGAACGTGCAGAAACACAGCGTCGTCAGTGGATGCGTCAATTCATGATGGCCTTTGATACGGATTCGGGAGACGACTCCACTACATTTAATGGAACGATTCCACAGGCATTGATGATGATGAATGGGGAACTGACCAAAAATGCGATTAGTGCCGACAGGGGAAGTTACCTGAATCAATTACTACTCGAGAAGGGAAACGATCAGGCCAAAATTCGTAAAATGTTTTTGGCAACCTTAAGTCGTTATCCTGATCGTCGTGAAACAACCAGTGCTCAGAAATTACTGGCTGGCTCGAAAAATAAGCTCGCCGCTTATCAAGATCTGTATTGGGCACTATTGAATTCGAATGAATTTATTTTCAACCACTAAATCGAAACCGTATTTCGAATAGCGATAACAACAATCAACCATCTTAATCACAATAGAATCAAAAGAGGGCATTCACTATGACTATTCTCAATCCTTATGGAATGACGCGTCGGCACTTTATGAAGCATGTCGCGGGAGCAGCAACGGCAATTCCCACGATGCACTTTCTGTCTCATCTTGAAGCCAACGCGAATCAGGTTAAGAAACAGCAAAAAGCCTGTATTCTCATCTGGATGCCAGGCGGACCACCGACCATTGACATCTGGGACCTCAAACCTGGCTCCAAAAATGGGGGAGAGTTTAAGCCTATCAGTACGCAAGGTGATATGCAAATTTCAGAGCATATGCCTGCTACCGCCAAAGTAATGGGCGACCTTTCGCTGATTCGTTCCATGAGCACACGTGAAGCCGACCACGCTCGCGGGACTTACTACATGCACTCTGCTTATGTGCCTAATCCGACTGTAGTTCATCCTACGTTCGGTTCAGTCGTGAGCTATGAGTTAGGTTCTCGCCGTAAAGAATTGGAAATCCCCTCCTTCATTTCAATCGGTGGTAGCCGTGGTAGTGCTGGATTTTTGGGTATGTCCCATTCACCGTTTGTCGTATCCAGCGATGGAACGATCCAAAACGCCAAAGTTGATACGTCAGAACAACAGCGGTTAGCTCAACGGCTTGATATGCTGCAAGTTCTCGAATCAGGATTCATTAAGTCGAAACGGGGCGAATCTGCGAGTTCTCATAAGGACATCTATAAGAAGGCGGTCAACCTCATGACTTCCAAGCAAATGGAAGCATTCAAAGTGGATCAGGAACCAGCGGCATTAAAAGAAGCGTATGGAACTGGCAATTTTGGTCAGGGACTGTTGCTGGCCCGTCGTCTGGTTGAAGTCGGAGTACCCTTTATTGAAGTTTCCGCTTCGGTTGGAAGTTGGGACCTGCACCAGGGAGTCTTTGATTCATTAAAGAATCGAAACCTGCCTCAGTTAGACAAAGGAATCTCAGCACTCGTTACCGACCTGAAACAACGAGCTATGCTGGATGACGTCACGATCGTCTGTATGGGTGAATTCGGACGAACTCCTCGTATCAATCAGAATGTTGGTCGTGACCACTGGGCAGCAAGTTGGACTGCTGTAGTGGGCGGTGGTGGACTTAATAATGGTCAGGCTATCGGTAAGACTGACAGTGATGGCATTGGCATCGAAGGCAAGAGTTATCTACCAGGTGACCTCTGGGCGACAGTTGCACATTCATTAGGAATTCCTCTGGATATTGTGCATACATCGAAACGTGGTCGTCCCATGAAATTGGCCAATGGCGGAACTCCCATCAAGGAATTGATTGGCTGAGTCCCAAGTGAATCCATGTGATTATGAAACGATAAAACAGCGGAAGTTCTCAAAAGGCCCTTCCGCTGTTTTACTGTAGGCGAATAAAAAATCTAGCCTGTCTGCATTGATGAATTGAATTGGAACTATACTTGACAAGTTCGACCGATCAACCTGTTTTTCCGGATACGGATTCTGAAAATGGACGCGAGTTTATTGCGCTCTTTACGAAATCGCAAAGACGCCTCTATTTGTATATCCTGTCCATGGTTCCGCATCCGATCGAAGCTGAAGAGATTTTGCAAAACGCCAACCTGATCATCTGGAAAAAAGCACAACAATTTGAAGTCGGCACCAATTTTTTTGCCTGGGCCTGTCAAATCGCGCATTATGAAATATTGAAATTTCGAAAAAAGCGAAGTCGTGATAAGCACCAATTTAGTGATGAGTTTGTTTCTCAAGTGGCAGAGGCCGTAAAAGAAAACCAGGATGTGTTCGAGTTACGTCGAAATGCGTTAATGTTCTGTCTCGATAAATTACGTCAGAAAGATCGCGAGCTCATCCAAAAGCGATATCAGGGAAGCAACCAGGGCATGGACCTTGCCGATGAGTTGGGTCGTCCAGTGAATTCCGTTTATCAGTCTCTGGGCAGGGTCAGACGTACTTTATTCGAATGTATTAATCGTTATATAGCAGCCGAGTCCTATAGTCATGAGTAAGAAAGAAGTAAAACTGGCTGAGCTTTCTTTGCTTATGGAAGCATTATGCGAGGAGCGTCTCTCTGTTGAAGAGAAAATGCGTCTGGAAGAGATCGTCCTCTCCGATCCGGATGCGATGCAATTCTATCTGAACTACTCTCATCTTCATGGAACATTATATTGGGATCAGGCATTAGGTTCAGATGACATGATTCCTGTTGCAACGCCTGTGCCTGAAACGAAATTACCGCAACAGACTGAGGCTCCTGAAACTTCTCGTCGAACGCGAATTGGTTCGCGGCTTGTCACGGCGTGCCTGTTGGCTTTTTTTGCTGTCATTTTCATTTCGTACATCACACAAACTGAAAATCCAGAACTGGCTGAAAATCCAATCGGAGAAACAAAGTCGCCAGATAATTTAACGGTAAACATAAATAATGAGATTGTCGCGCAGCCAAACCCCAATCGTTCCATTCAGATTGACACTCTGAAACATCCGATGCTGCGTACTCAAAATGAAAAACGCGTTGATCCGTTCGATGATCGTCCTTTGATCGCCAGTAAACCAAGGCTGTTACCCCCCGCTGAGAAATTATCTCCGCGCGCCTCCGATGAAGCGATCGTTACGTTTATCAATCATCGCATACAAGACGGATGGGAAGCGGCCCAAGTTACGCCATCCACATTTGCCACTGATGAAGAATGGGTCAGGCGTGTTTATCTTGACGTCATCGGTCGTATCCCAACGGCAAAAGAAGCGGAACAGTTTTTAACATCGACTCAGCCTGACAAACATCAACGGCTCATACAGCAATTGACAAAAAATCCAACCTATGTCACCAATTGGTCGACGATCTGGACACGCCTGTTAATTGGTCGCTCTACTTCTCGGGAGATTAACCGCCATGCATTGCAAGACTTTCTGGTTGAAAGCTTTGCTGAGAACCGACCATGGAATGATATCGTCTACGATCTAGTCTCTGCTGAGGGTGATTCAGAAACGAACGGCGCGACGAACTTTCTATTGGCGCACCTGAATAATCAGGCAGTTCCTGCAACCGCCATTACCACGCGGCTCTTTCTGGGAACCCAAATCCAATGCACCCAATGTCATAATCATCCTTTTAATAATGCAACACAAAGTCAATTCTGGGAAATCAACAGCTTCTTCAAACAAACCAAAGTGGTTCGTAGTCAAAAAATGGGGAAGGACGGAAAAAAGAATACCCAGAAGTTGGAGTTAGTCTCTCTTCCGGCAAAGGGAGCCACCTTTTATGAAACTCGTAATGGCTTAATGCAGCCGGCCTACCCCAAATATGCAGGGGTCAAAGTTTCTGATGGTCCTGATGTGAATCGACGTCAGGAGTTAGCACGATTAATAACTTCAGGTAAAAACGACCAGTTAGCCCGCGCAATGGTAAACCGTATGTGGGCACACTTCTTTGGTTATGGATTTACCAGACCCATTGATGATATGGGTTATCATAATTCACCCACGCATCCCGAATTGTTGAACCAGTTAGCCAGTCAATTCATCGACAGTGGATACGATATAAAAAAACTGATTGAGTGGATTTGTTTGTCAGACGCCTATCGACTTAGTAGTCGCTTTATTGCAGAGAACGCTACGGACAACCCCGATGATGGTAGTACTCCCAACTTCAGTCGCATGTACGTGAAGCAGATGACCGCAGAACAGCTTTATGACTCTTTACAGGTCACTGCAAATCCCGCGCGTGTGGTGATCACCGATTATTCTACCGCATGGAACAAAATGCAAAAACGGGATCAATGGTTGCAACAATTTGTTTATACTCTTAACAATGAAGAAAATGACGAAACCACAACCTTTGATGGTACAATCACGCAAGCGTTGCTGATGATGAACGGTCCCCTAGTCAAACACAGTCTCGACTACAAACAGAAAGGGAGCATTTTAGGGCAGGTACTTAAGGAACATAGTCCTGATTCTAAACTTAAAAAACTCAGCATGGCTGCTCTCACACGCTATCCCACATCGCGCGAGTTATCAGAACTGAAACGTCTGGTGAAGGAACGTACCAAACAATTGATTGCTCGTAAGGTTCCTCCACAAACCGCGGTCGTACGAACCTATCAGGATATCTACTGGGCTTATCTGAATTCCAACGAATTTATTCTAATCCATTGATTGTCCGTTGTTCAGAAGACTGGCAATCCTTCCCGATCATCTTGTGATTTGATTATCAAACTGCTATAGGTAACATCTATCAATCGTTACCCCATACGCAAACTGAGTTGAGTATTTTGATGACCGATCGCTTGTTCAATAAGATTGCCGTTGTCACGGGTGCCAGTAGTGGCATTGGCCTCTCCATCGCGGAATCTTATCTCAGTGAAGGCGCAAAAGTAGTCGTCTTTTCCAGACGCATTGCACCACTGGAAGACTTAGAAACTCGTTTTCCGGCACGGACTCTGGTCGTCGAGGGGGATGTGACGAATGATGCTGACCTTATTCGATTAGCTGATGTCACCGAGCGACGGTTTGGACGTGTGGATATTCTGGTTCCCAATGCGGGTATCGCTCGTTTGATCCCTTTTGAAGAATCGTCGCGCGATGCCATCAATGAAACATTTGATGTCAATTTCCATGGCGCCGTACAGACCGTTCGCACATTGTTACCTCTATTGAGTGACTCATCGGCGGTCATCTTTATCACTACATTTTTGACTCAAGTTGGTTTTCCAGGGTTAGCAGCTTATTCTGCTTCGAAAGCTGCATTGAAGTCATTGGCCCAAACACTGGCTGCTGAACTCGGACCTCGTGGAATCCGTGTGAACTCGATTGCCCCAGGCCCCATTGAGACTCCACTTTGGGAAAGCGTGGGCCTGGATGCTGATCAACTACAATCAGTAGCAAAGAGTATTAATAGCCGCCTGATTCCACAAGCCTTTGGTAAGCCGGAGAAAATTGCAGAAGTCGCTGTGTTCCTGGCATCAGATGCTGCCAGGAATATTTATGGCCAGGAAATCGTGGTAGACGGTGGCTACACTATAGGGTAGCGATCTGGCGTGGTACCATAAAATTCATTCGTGCTGTTTCATATGTGACAGCGAAGCGATTCTTGTTTGATCTAACTCTGAGCAAAACTGGACATGCCTGCATCGCATTCGGTAATTTCACTGAGTGTTTTTTCCTGTTTCTGTGTCAGTAAAACACACAATTCACATCCCGTGGCGTACTTACCAGTCGCTTCTTGTTTCTGCCAGATGACTTTGGCAGTGGAATTGAAGAGATGCTTGCCTGCGTTGTGAACTTCTACCAGAAGAGATTCTCCAATCGAAAGTGGAATGTCAAGTAGAACGCGGATTCCATCTAACGAGACGTCATAGAGCGTTCCCTTCAATGGTTCATTTCCTGAGACACTACCCGCTCGCATTAAATTCACTTCAGTCGTTGCTTTGACTCTTGCATATTGGCGGCGTTCATTTCCAGTACGTCGATTCGTTGATTGTCTTCGATCATTCATGAGCGCTACCTGCTACAGATATTAAAGTGACTGAGCTAAACTCATTAGTATGACTTAGCTCAGAGAGTGCGAACATACTGTAGATCAAGTATAGGCCAGAATGTGCAGCTATGACTGAAAGAGTTGTGGAATCTTAAGCGATTTGGCCTACTTGTCCAGTTATATCAATTTTACGGCTTAAACAGTGGAATGATCTCATTCAGATTCTCCTGTTCACAAAGCAGAATAACTGTATCTCCCGCTTGTATTTGATCTTCGGCACCTGGAACCCGCACACAATCTTCCTTAACAACGGCAGCGATCAGCGCTTGTTTCAGCTTAAGATCTTTCAGAGGTGCCTTCGTAATCGGTGAATCATCAAATACTTCTAATTCTAAAATTGCAGAATTTCCTCCACCAATTTCAGAATGACTGATAATCGGTCCTGTCTGTACCATTCCCATAATCTGACGTGTAATGACTTCACGGGGGCTGACTGCAAAATCAATACCCAGTTTTTCAAGCACGTTCGCATAATCGGGACGCCGGACAATACTCATGATTCGGCTTGCTCCGAGTTCCTTGGCTTCAACACCACACACAATATTGTCTTCGTCTCGACCAGTTGTCGCAATAAACACATCAGCCTTGCCAACACGTGCTTCTTCCATTTCTGTGCGTCTTGTTGCATCTCCATGTAGCACTGTGATCGAATCAAGATTTCTTGAGAGAAAGTCGCAACGGACCGGATCAGATTCCAGAATCGCAACAGAATACTCTTTTTTCTGTAAGATGCGCGCGAGATTAAAACCAATATCTCCTCCGCCGGCAATAATCACGCGAAACCTTTCGGAGCGTTTGTGCTGGAACATACGATGAACTTTATCAATATGCTCTTGCGTACCAATGAGAGTCACCATTTGCCCCGCCTTGATCACATTATCTGCACCCGCGATAGAAGTATTCTGGCCATCTGAAATTAGCCCCACTCGTACCCCACTGGGAAGTTTCAAGTTCCGTAATTGTACTCCCTCTGCTTTGACACCCGGTTGTACATTCAGTACCTGAATGAGAACTTCTCCTCTGGCAAAATTCTCGACAGCAAACAAACCTGGTTCACCAATTGCCTTTGCAAGCTCAAGGGCCGTTAAATGTTCGAGACTCAATAAACGATCAATATGAAAGTGTCGCTGATAGTCGAATGTGCTCAGATTTAAATAAGCATGATTAAACACACGTGCGACACAGCGACGAGACCCCATCGCCTTCGCAAGGCTGGCCCCAACCATGTTCACTTCATCCTGACTGGTCACTGCAAGACAAATATCAGCTCCCAAGACACCAGCTTGAAACAAAATAGCAGAATCGCAGGCTGAACCGCAGATGGTTTGAACATCAACCCGTTCTTCGACCTGTTGCAAGGCATTCCGCGACTGATCGATAATTGTGACATTGTGTTGTGCAGCACAGAGCGTGTCGGCGACAAATGTGCCAACGGTTCCCGCTCCCATAATGACGATATTCATAATTGACTCTATAGAAAATTGATTTGGCTTTTAGATTCTGATTTGATCATCAACTACTTGCGCTTCGATAGCTGTTTAATGACCAGTTAAAGATGTAACGCGAGATAAATAATGAAGCCAGCGTTACAGAAACTCCCACCAGGGTAATCCACGATGGTTCTAATGCTTTCGATAACAAGAGACGTGCAGGAACTGTGACAACAAGTAAAATTGGAATCACATATGAAAATGCAAATTGAAGCAACTCCCCCGTCGGTGATCCACTGTAAATACTACGGGGATAGCGCGCGAATACCGTAATATAAAACCAGAAATCATAAAGACCCTGATTGCGGCCAAACCAGATACTGGTGCTGGCCAGAGTAATCATCAGGCTGTAAAAGAAAGCGACGCCGATCGCCAACAAAAGGCAATACATCAAAATTTGCCCTGTACCCTGACAACAAATCGTTAACAGAGAGAGCCACTGTCCTGACAGCACCAAGTTTTGAAGTTCTAAAAATGCCATTTCAATGTGTGTCAGTTCAAAGAGAGAATAGAACAAAAGTGCCCCTGCCAACAATACTTGATTCAACATTGCCAGGTTTACTTTTTCGAATGAGACCAGAAACTGCGTATCAATCGGCTTTAAAAGTACAAAATCAAGATTTCCATTTCTGATTAATTCGCTGAAATTTGCACAGTTGGGCATAAAGAATGTTTCGACGAAGGCATTGATCAACATTCCTGTTGCCATAAAAGTGAAATACTCTTCTCGTGTCCAGTCGTTGATGGAATTGACATTTCGATAAATAATATCAAACAGAATTAATTGAGCAGCAAACCAGAATCCTCGAGTGACAATCGTAATTAACAAATTTCCACGGAACGTCATTTCGCGAATCAGCGAATTCCGCAGGAATGTAATCCAAACACGCCCATACTGAGGCCGGGGGGAGTTTGCCATATCAGGAAACACTTTCTGCACTGACGTAAAATTCTTTGACTGTCATTTCTAATCCAAGACGAGTTTGCATTTTATTCGATTAAGCTTGTGTTGTCTTCTCTAGCCGCAAAATCAGAAAAATCAAACCTCTCATGATTGTTAACTTATTTTAAATGAGGGGTTTATGAAGAATGTCCCCGTGTTGTCACTCACAGGAATGAATCAGGCTCAGTCCGAAATCTAATTCAAAAACATTCATTAATTCGGAAGGAAAAACACTTTACTCCTCTTTGGCGTGTAGAATTGAAATGAGTCATTCGTTACCAGTTTTGCTGTACTTGAGGTGCAATCAATGAGCTCCCAATCTTTTTTTTCGTTCAACTCTCGTAAAATCTTCCCGATTTTTGTTCTGGCATTGTTCATCAATATGACAGGACTACATCAAGTCGCACGAGCGCAAAAAGATCCGTTTG
The DNA here is from genome assembly GCF_007748175.1 of Gimesia aquarii. Classification (NCBI taxonomy): domain Bacteria; kingdom Pseudomonadati; phylum Planctomycetota; class Planctomycetia; order Planctomycetales; family Planctomycetaceae; genus Gimesia; species Gimesia aquarii. The sequence continues at coordinate 400,981 of NZ_CP037422.1, read as the reverse complement.
CGACAGAGTCTGAACTAACGCCTCAAGAACAGGAAGAAGCCGCTCAGGAATTACTAAAAGGTGTTGAAAAGCTGGTACTGACACAACAGAAACGGATCGCCCGAAAAGTGATTCGTCTGTACCCCAAATCGGAATCAGCAAAGATTGCAAAATTAATTCTGGAAGAATACCGTCGATTTGATCAGATAAAAGAAAAAGAAGAGAAAGCGGATGCAGCCTGGCTTAAGCGGGTCCGAAATCACTGGTTTCATGAACGTAATCCTCTGCATGATTCTTTCTTCTTTACTGTCGTAAAAGGAACTCGAGCCTCCGCAGTCAAGATCACGAATCAATCAAAGGCGCCAGTCGTATATGAAATCAAAGGGCCTTCGATGTCATGGAACGGCCCATTTCGATTACGTGTGGGAGAGTCTCATGAATTCTTTTATTCCGCTCAAATCCGTTTCTTTTCTGACCAGGGAGTTGTCGAAAAACGTGTGACGCCTGGTCAGACTTTTCAGTTAAACGACAAGAACACTCTACATATCAATCAATAATGGAAATTCACTCAAAAATTGTGTGATGTCTCACATTAATTTGAACGCGGGTTATTGAATTCCCCTTCTGAACATCGACCATAAGCATCTATTTGAAAAACACTTAGAGAAAACAGGTCCTCTCTGTTGTTTCTCATGGTCTCCGTGGAAACTCGCCTTTTCGCTTCTCAGAAATCCCGTTATACTCTCGCTTCAATTCTATTTCACAATTTGTGAATGATCCTCTCTCCCTTTCACCAGATGATCTGACTCTCTCACCCATTACAATTAATCACGTTATCTCAGTATCTTGATGCTGTGGTTCACCATAAGGAGCCTCACAGGTGAGGTTATTTATTTTAATATCAGTACGGCTGACGCTTTCTAGTTTCCTGCTTTGTACTCTGAGCGGAAATTTATTAGCACAGCAGTTTGGTCAACAGGCATCGAGCAGCAAGCCTTTTATGGCGCCATCACCGCATGGAATGAATCAGCACCGCCGTGCCCAAACCTCCAGCTCAGCGCAGGCTTACCTGCAAAAACAATACACGCCTCGACAGGGAAATCCGGTACAACTGGGAATGCCACTTCATCAAACAGAGCCGGTTCAATCAGCTGCATACAATCAAAACATCACACAAAGTTTACCTCCCCTCTATTCACAGAATAGACCACAACAACGCAACCAATTGAATCAAATTCAGCAAGTCAGTTCGACAGAACCAATTTACCCTCCTGCTCTGGAAGCACTTGCAGACGACTCTGAACTTTCGAACCTGGGTGGCATGCCAATGTCCGAAGGCAGCTATACAGATTCCATCGACGAATTGTGTGGAGGGGGTTGTTGGGGTTGGACTGTTTTGCCGACAGATCTGCTCTATACATCTTATTTAGCAGGTCCCAAAGAGCCACGTATGGCACTCGCAATCTTGCACGAAAAAGACATTGGCTGGCAAATGGAGCTCGAAGCAGGGGCACGTGTCGGAATTTTGCGTTATGGCTCACTGAATGAAAATGTACTGGAAGGATGGCAGCTTGACGTTGAAGGGGCTGGTCCACCACGTTTAAATATGGAAGAGGAACTTGATCTGGATGCTGCAGATTTTCGAGTCGGTGTCCCCTTGACCTGGAGACGGGGAGCCTATCAGGCAAAATTTGCTTACTATCACACCAGCGCGCATGTTGGTGATGAATTCCTGGAACGGAATCCGGGCTTTCAGAGGATCAATTACGTACGCGATGCGTTCGTATTGGGGGGCGGATATTTTCCTGATCCCGATTTACGGCTCTACGCAGAAATCGGATACGCCTTCAATGTTGATGGTGGCGCGGAGCCATGGGAATTGCAATTTGGAGCGGAATTCAGCCCGGCAGAACATTCTGGACTTCGAGGTGCGCCCTTCTGGGCTGTCAACGGTTATTTGCGTGAGGAAGTCAACTGGGGTGGAAATGTCAATATGATGATTGGTTGGCAATGGCGTGGCGACCGCAACAACCATCTCTTCCGAATTGGTCTCCAGTACTTCAACGGAAAAACAATGCAGTATTCGTTCTTCCAGAATTCCGAACAGATGTTTGGATTTGGTACCTGGTACGACTTCTAGACCACGTCCCTTTTAAGCATTACAGCTTCGATATGATTCTGCTTCATCCAAATGGTTCATAAACCGGGACACAGGCTAACTAATTCGCCATCTCGGCAAACTCTGCTATAATACCTGTTTACTTTTTCATTTCAGTGAACGGTGGTTGCGGAAAGAAACAATTTCTATGGCGAAAGGGAAAGTTTATCTAGTTGGCGCGGGCCCCGGCGACCCCGGTTTAATCACTATTAAAGGAGTTGAATGCCTTAAGCAAGCCGATTTAATTCTTTATGATGGCCTCGTCAATCCTTTACTCTTGCAGCATGTTTCGTCTGAAGTCGAACGTACATGCCGCGTGGCCGTAGGTTGTAATAACCGACGAATTTTGAAGCAGGATGAAATCAACCAGCGATTGATCACCGCCGCCCGAGAAGGCAAGACCGTTGTTCGATTGAAGGGGGGAGACCCCTTTATCTTTGGTAGAGGAAGCGAAGAAGCGGTTGCGTTAAGAGAAGCAGGCATTGAATTTGAAGTGATCCCCGGAATTACAGCCGCAACTGCGGCCGCTGGTTACGCTGGAATTTCGATCACACACCGCGCACATGCCTCTGCCGTTGCGTTAATTACCGGCCATGAGAATCCAGACAAAACAGGCTCATCCTTAGATTATGAGGTCCTGGCAAAATTCCCTGGAACACTCGTATTTTATATGGGCTTGCACAAAATTAAACATATTGTCAGTTCATTAATACGGGCCGGAAAATCTGAAAGCACACCAGCGGCTGTCATAAGTCGTGGAACGACCCCGTTTCAAAAAACAGTCTGCGGTCAGCTTTCCGATTTACCAGACTCTGTGCAGAAAGCAGGTTTGATTGCGCCTTCATTGATCGTGATTGGAGAATGTGTTTCGTTGCGCGATCAAATTGCCTGGTTTGAGCAAAAGCCTTTATTTGGTCTACGAATTGGGATTACACGTCCCTGGGAACAATCAGAGACAGAAATCAAACTGGCGCTCAAAATGGGTGCGCAACCGATCCTATTACCGACCATCGAAATCAGTGGTCCAGCAGACTGGGCTCCCGTGGACAACGCAATTTCGCGGCTCGAAGAATATCAATGGCTAGTCTTTACGAGTGCGAATGGCGTCCAATATTTTCTGAATCGTTTATGGGAAACGGGCTTTGATGCCAGACAATTATCGCATCTGAAGATTGCCACGATAGGCCCTTCAACGGCCGAAGCTTTGAATGCCTTTCATCTGCGTGCAGACTTAATTCCTCCTCAGTATCGAGCGGAAGCTCTAGCCGCAGCGATGAAACCTCTGGTCGGTCAGCAAAGGATTCTCTGGGCGGGGGCCAACCGGGGACGAGAAGTTTTACAGAACGAACTGGCAACAGTTTCTGCAATCGTAGACAAAATCGTGGTTTATGAAAATCATGATATGACAGAATGGGATTCAGAAAGTATAGGCTTGCTGGAATCAGGAGAATTAGATTGGATTGGATTGAGCAGCCCCTCGATCGCCCGGAATTTTAATCGTCTTTTAACAGAGAAAGCACGTGAGCAACTTGGCAAAAAGATTAAGTTAGCCAGTATCAGTCCGGTCACGACTCAGGCGGCAAAAGAAGTCGGATTAGAAATGACAGCAGAAGCGGAAGAATATCATTGGAAAGGTATTTTTGATGCCATTCTAAAACAGGAATCCTCGATCTCAACACTGCCACCAAATGCAGAATCCACACCTGAATGAAAGTGTTAACCTTTTGCTGCTGTCAGCCAGCGATCCAGTTGATTTGCAAACGCTTGCCGATCTTTAGCGCTGAAATTGGCCGGTCCCCCGGTCATCTGACCTTCCCCCCGCAGATCATCCATTAAGTCACGAACCGCGAGCCGCTCCCCAATGTTCTCATCTGTATAAAGCGCCCCACGAGGGTTGAGAGCCTGCCCACCTTTAGCAACCACATCAGCAGCCAACGGAATGTCAGCGGTAATCACAAGATCTCCGGGCTGAGTTAACTCCACAATCCGCTGATCGGCAACATTCAAGCCTGCAGAAACAAGCAGACTGTTTATAAATTCCGAGCGCGGTATACGCAAAGGCTGATTGGCAACCAGCGTTATTTTAACTTTTGTTCGCTTCGCGGCTCGAAACAACAATTCCTTAATTTCAGTGGGACAGGCATCAGCGTCAACCCAAATTTGCATATTGAATTCCTCAATAAGTGTGCCCCTCAAACATCGTCCTCGACTCTTGATCCCTCTGAGTCTACGATGAATCTTGACTAGAATCTACCGGTCATTTTGCAGGACTCAATGATCTGAACATAAAACATTCGCAACACATTATTCGAAGTCAGGTGTTTGCGAATGACTAAAAGCAAAAGTCACTTTTTCTCACTCGAAATTTTGCATAGTCGGCACTAGTTCACATCACGATCATAAAATAACTCTTTGCCAACGGTTTGACACTCGGGATAATACATGAGTACAATCTGATTTTTAGCTCACCCCATTTTTATAGTATCACACCCTATTTCCCATAGCGCCAGGAGCCACAATGAACTTCTCAAAGAAATTATTGCTCGCCTTAATGTGTTTTGTCCCTTATGTTTTCTCCGTTGGATGCGGTGGTGGAGCTGGAAGTGACCAACCCAAACTAGGAACTGTGTCTGGAGTTGTGACAATGGATGGTCAACCGTTGGCGGATGTCATCGTCACATTCGACCCTAGTCAAGGCCGGCCATCTAACGGAAAAACAAATGGAGAGGGAAAATACGAATTGGGATATTTGCGAGATACCAAAGGAGCTGTAATCGGCTCACACACAGTAAGTATTACAACACCTCAAGAGGCACCTACGCCTCCTGGTAAAACCTATAAAGATCCAATTCCCGCAAAATACAATTCAAAAACCACGCTCAAAGAAGAGGTTAAAGAGGGAGACAATACCATTAATTTCGAACTGGTATCAAAATAGAAAACGACAACTAATATAAAATCAAATCCCTACTTTGTAATCAAGAACCAGACTTGAAAAGTGCACATAAACGCACATGGCCACAAGTCTATTCTCTACAAATATAGGGATTTTTTGTAGATAATTAGTCGTATCAATACTGTTTTCACGTTATAATTAAGTATTGAGTACATCTTATTAAAATAAGGTGTATGGGCCCTCCTTTGTTTTCAATATTCCCTCACTTCAAGTAGTTGTAACCATCTATTGTTAGCTTAATCCTGTAGTTATATTTCATTTTTCCCATCGAGAGGAATGCGCTCCAATGAGAAACATTCGACGTAAAGGCACTCTTAACTGGAAGTTCGGTTTTACACTAATTGAGCTACTGGTTGTCATCGCTATCATTGCGATCTTGATCGCACTCCTGCTACCAGCCGTTCAGCAAGCGCGCGAAGCAGCCCGACGTAGTACATGTAAAAATAGCCTGAAGCAGATCGGGTTGGCATTACACAACTATCATGAAACACACCGTGTGTTTCCTCCTGCCTATATTGATAGTCTCCCGACTTTAAACTCAGGAGCCACTGAAGCAGAGAATAAAAATGGATTAGGGTGGGGAACCATGATCCTACCCTTTATGGATCAAGCCCCTCTCTATAATAACATTGGTTCTGAAACAAACGGTTTCACTTTCAACTGGCTGGACGCAAACCATGATGGAACAATGGACGGTACTGCCGCCGATGCAATCCCATCATCTCGCGTGATTTTGCCAGTTTTCAATTGTCCTTCAGACCCGATGGACGGAATCAACAGGGACGCTGGCAGTTATGGAAAATCGAATTACCTCGCCAGCGCAGCAACCGGAGCTAATGCTAAAAATGGTGCTTTATTTGTCAATTCCAGAACAAAGATGAGAGATCTTTCTGACGGGAGCAGTAACACAATTCTAGTTAGTGAGCGCACAACAGATGGTGACCCTACAGGTTCAACTGCTTGTGGAGGTTCTCCGTGTAACTGGGCCGGTGGTCTATGGATTGGCCCCCGAAACTACACATCTCCAGCAGGATGGCACACCAGCTTAAGAGGTCTGGATGTCGCTAACAATGGTGGTGCCAGTACGATCTATATGATCAACGGCTCCACGATCAGTTGGGGACCTGCCTGGAGTGCTTCCAGTACACACGTGGGGGGGGCACACTTTCTGTTAGGCGATGGTCGCGTTCGTTTCATCTCTGAGAACATCGATCTTGCAACTTATCGTGCGCTCGTCACAATCAATGGTGATGAAGTGATCGGTGAGTTTTAATTGAATCAGAAATTCCCATCATTCATTTAGAATAAATAAATGAGCCCGGTTACTTTTTCAAGTGACCGGGTTTTGTTTGTTAATGAGTCTCTTTTTTAATAGCCAGTTTAAAAGCAGATGTTATTAGTGAATCAAATATCTTCTCAGATTGGAGCAAGGTCGATTCGTAAAAACAAAATCAGGTTGTTCATCATTGAGAAGTATCACCAAATCACGAAATGGCTCAGGCTTCTCCAATCCGAACCCTCTAACGAAGATATTGCATTGACGATCCATCATTGCAAGCTTTTGAAGGTATGGCACTCAATCACCCTACTGATTTTAAGTGCTCCGTCATCAACTCCAAGATACTGCGAGATGTCAAATACGTTTTGCTACCTCTCATTTATACTTATCTTATAGATCCCTGCACAGTGATTATTTCACCTCCCCTTGAGCCTCGTACTCTTAGAAGCATATAAGACTATTTTGTTCACTCCAGAACACCGCTCAAAAGAACGAGACCCTTAGAGTTAGATATTCAGTCGACATCGACAAAATGATAGCTCGAAACCTGTTTATTAATAAATATTAGTTATTAAATTTAATCATAGCTCTAAAAAAGACTTTATTTATAAAGTCTCTAGACAATAAATTAATCGTGTGTATATTAATGGACTGATGTATTAATAAGTATAAACAACCCTGAATAGATCATTGACATAGGCACATAACTTATTATTGCCCAATTGTAGTTTGTATTTTTCTCAGGCAACTCCTTTGATCAAACAATCTTTTTGTTCTTTTGGAACAGATATTTTCATATCAATTCTGATCTCTTATTTTATTTTTTAAAGGAAAAAGAACATGAGACGCGCTCTAAAAAATGGATTTACGTTGATTGAACTACTGGTGGTCATTGCCATCATCGCGATTCTGATTGCTCTATTATTACCAGCAGTACAGCAAGCCCGAGAGGCAGCTCGACGAAGTACATGTAAAAACAACATGAAACAACTTGGGTTGGCATTGCACAACTACCACGAAACACATCGTATTTTTCCGCCTGCCTACATTGATAATGTTCCTGCTACAAACACATCCCATTTAGCACCAAGTAACTTGAATGCACTAGGTTGGGGAACCATGATTCTCCCCTTTATGGACCAGGCACCATTGTACAATGAAGTGGGTACACAGACAGGAAATTTTGCCTTTAACTGGATGGATGGAAACCAGGATGGTACAGGAAGTGTTGCGGATGCTATCGTCGCAGCACAAACAGTTCTGCCTGGATTTATTTGCCCAACGGACCCCATGGAAGGGATCAATAAAGATATGAACAACTTTGGTAAATCAAACTATATTTGCAGCGCGTCAACCAGCGCCAATAATAGGCAAGGAGTAATGTTTGCTAATTCGACGACGAGAATGAAAACAGTAACAGATGGAACGACTAATACCATTTTTCTTCTCGAACGAACAACCGAAGACGATGGAAGCACGTCCACAAACTGTGGAGGTTCTCCCTGTACCTGGAGAGGCGCATTATGGATTGGTCCTCGACTGTCAGGAAGTACTGTTGCCTGGCACCCAGGAGTCTCTTCACTCGATGTCACCAACAGTGGTGGCGCGAATGCAACTTATCTCATCAATGGTTCTTCTGCAACATGGGGAAGTGCCTGGATTGCTTCCAGTAGTCACGAAGGTGGAATCCATATTACTTTGGGTGATGGAAGTGTTCGTTTTCTTTCGGAGAATATCGACCGACTCACTTACCTTGCCTTGGTGACCCCGAATAAAAAAGAAGTCGTCGGTGAGTTTTAATTGAATCACGAAACTTGCCCTGTTTCAGAAATACAAAAGCCCGGTTTCTTATTCTAAAGTCACTGGGCTTTTTAGATTAAGCAAGCCTTCTATTATTTTATATCTTTTCCTGCCGTTAACCGTTTTAATTCCTTCAACGCACGACCATGGTTTGGATTGAGTTCAATACATTTCTCATAAGCTGTTTGAGCCGCTTCCAAATCACCCCGATGGCGTTTAGTCTCAGCATAGTAGAACCATGCTTGCGGATCACGAGGATTGAGATCTACAGATCGCTGTATCGCTTCTTCTGCAGCGGGTAGTTGATTATTTCGAAAAGCAATCATTGCGTATAACAGCGCCATTTTTGCCTGATGATAGTCTCGTTTTTCGGTATCATTCTGCTGCTCATAATAATTCGCCAGAGTTTGATGAACCTCAATCGTGGGTGACATTTTCAAAACACGCTGTAATAGGGGTACAGCCTTTTCCATCTCGCCTGAAAGTAGATAGGCACCCGCTTTAAACTGAAGTAATTCTGCATTTTCGACTCCATGTTCTTTTAATTTCTCAATCAGCATCAGCATCCGCTCCGGGTTCTTCCGTTGGAACTCAACTTCAATCATACTCACGAGCGTCGCTTTATACTGTGGCAGGGGCCGATCCTCCAGAAGACGAAATATCTCTTCCAGTTTTTCTGCCAGATGGTCCATATCATTGCGTTTGATCAAATGGTTATAAGCCTCAACCTCTTTTTCAATCCCATGTCGGACACTGTAAGGTTGAATAAACTCGGTATTAAAATTGAGAGGGATGATCTCTAATGCACGCTCGACTTTTTCAGCCGCTTCGATCGCTTCAACTTCACGACCTGATGCTTCCAGTGCCTGCGCGTATAAAGAAAGGAAATTCAATGAATTGGGTGATTGTTCTAAATTTCTTTCGATGATTGATAATGCCGACTCAACCTGGCCCGATCTAACCAACAGCTTAGCCAATTGATAATCTGCGGGTTGGAAGTTCGCGTTCTGTCGAAATTTTTCTTCAGCTTTCGCTGCATTTTCTTCTCGTAAATAATTCCTGCCAGTTGTGTACAACACATGCTTTTTATTGGCAAAAGCGGTCGACTTGTTTCTTGACGATGCCTCTAATTTTTCATACTCCCTGGTGCTTTCTTGAGTACGGCCTGTACGCTCCAGACAAAATGCGTAGCTGGCTTGCGCTAGATCATTCGTAGGATCAAGCTTTGCTGCTTGACGAAAACAATGTTCGGCGTAGCTATAAAATCCCTGTCCTAACAAAGCCTGGCCCAATTTCATCCATTCTTTACTGGAACCTTGTTCTGCCTGATCTGCGAGTTCCCGGTAATCTGCCATCATCAGGGGATCAACATATTCCGCCTCGGGCAATAGGGGTAATGGTCGAGAAAGACGCTTTGCAATCAGATATCCACAAAATCCTAATTCTATGACGAACAGGATTAATAGAAATCGAACGAATTTGATCATGGAGCCTCCTCATGAAGATTTAACCAAGCTGCAATTCTTCCAATTCTCTGAAATGGTTTACGCAAATTGAGACCACCGGCGACGATGTCATCCTGGCCGTTTCCATTAAGATCGCCTACCGCAACCGTAACGAGATGAATGGGATTATTGTCGATCTGCCAGGTTTGAAAATTTTGCTTCCCGTCATTTTCCAGCCAGACAACGCTGGCTGTGTTGGGATCATACCAGTCGTTTGTCATACTCACGAGCACAACATCCAAATCCCCATCGCCATCAAGGTCGCCTACATCAGCCGCATAAGTCCCTCCGAGATGAGAAATTCGGTGAGGTTCAAACTTCCAATTCCCTTTGTTCTCAAACCAGAGACAGCCGTGGTAAGGCTGAGGGTAGGCATCGAGATCTTCCAGATTGTCGCCCGCAGGTAAAATTAAATCCTGATCCCCATCTTGATCAAGATCGGCACTAATCAGACCCGCGCTTCCAAGATCTAAATTAATTGTCATCCAGAGACGTCGCTTTTTGAATTTTCCTTTTCCCAGATTTTCAAAAGCCCATAACTCTTCTTCATCCTGCGAGACAATCGCCGCGATATCAAGATCGCCATCACCGTCAAGATCGGCTACGGGCACATGAATCGTTCCTGGGGCTCTCAATAGTTCGTGATCTCGAAATTGTAAGTTTCCACGATTTTCGAGCCAAAGAACGGCCCCCCGACTGTAACCAAAAACGGCCACCGCTAAATCCAAATCACCATCGCCATCAAAGTCTCCCGGCTGCACATCCGCGACGCGCCTGACGTCATCCAGGATAACGTGCCGTACATACTCATTCTCTTTTCGTTCGTAGAGCTCAACGCGACCAATGACACGGTCATCGGGAAGTAGATTTCCCAAGATGGAAACAATAATATCCTGATCTCCATCTTGATCGATGTCTACAACGGTTGCATGTGCAGGCGCTGCTAAGTCACGGAGCAGGACTTCTTCCTGCCAGGTTTCCTTTCCCTGATTCGTAAAGAGAGACACAGTACCTCTCCCCGCATCACAGGCAATCACATCGTTGTGCCCATCACCGTTGAAATCTAAAATTTGTACGTTCGTGATGAGGGGTAACCCGACTGGTTTTGGCCCCACCGTGACTCTTTTGAACTTCAACGGAGATTCAGGATAGGAAGTTCCACCAGAATAGATCTCCGGTGGCTCGCCAAGTGAAGGCAATCCAGGCAAAGTACGCCAGGTTACAATCGGAATCAGAATGATCAAGCAGATCAATATGATGCTACGAGCTTTTAAGGACATTAATGATCCGTCAATTTTTGCAGGAAGTTAAGGTGGTCAATCGAAAGTGGTAAAGCAGATCGCGTCTCCCATCTTCAATCATATAAAGCAGAAACAATAAGGCAATGTGCTAAAAACACTTAGAGCTGTGTTTTTTCTTGATTGATGAGGGACAGAACATCGAACTAAAGAGTTCTCAGCATTTACCAATATCGCCATGTCAAATAATGATCTCTTTTCCCTATTATAATATTTTATGTATTAAAGTGTTCTATTTTCGATTCGATCTCGGAGAGCCGTTATTGGGTACGAATCTCTTTCAATGCTAAACCCACTTGCTGAATTTCGAGATTCGATTCCAGCGGCGGTTGTTTTTGCATCATATCCTATTGGATTTTTCTCCATTCTCCCTGCTTAAATTGAACTTGACACCGCCGCGCCCCTGACGAAATTACTCACTTCTGCGTCGCGCGCGCGAGTGAAAAATTTTGGGATGCTGAATTTAAATTCTCCTGATGATGTTATCACTATAAAACCAGCTCCTTTGAGCAAGAATTTCGTTGGCAAGCTAGAAACCGGTTCCCAATTTTCACTGCTAATAGTACCCAATTTGACCCTGCAAGAGCATAATTCAGCGATCCACTGGTCACGAAAGTACCAACCCTCAGACAAAACTGCGCAAATATCAAACTTGACCAACCTGCGCCATTCGCAATGATAATCACATCTCAACCAACAAACCTTTCCCCACCTCAAAAGAAAAGGAAACAAATGAAAAGCCAAACACCACATGACAGATCCTCCTTGAAAGTAATCAAATAAAGCATACCAGGCAGCCGCAATAAAGCACTGCAACTGCAGCAGCACAAAGACCGCCCAATAGATTCTATCTGAAAGACACGAACATATCAGAGATGAAGATTGTGCAGGTGTTGTATGAACTGAATGTCAAAGCATTGAGATCCAGAATTCATTTTCGTGAGTTTCGTGTATTTCGTGGTTACAGCAACTCATTTTTTATGAGGGTAATGAAATGGAAAAGAGTTAGGGGGGAAGAGTCACCTGGAACCGAAAATGCTCTTTTATTTTCTGCTGTGAAGTAATCGTGTTTTTGACACCGTGGTATTTAGTGCTTTCAACGCTAATAAGACCGTTTTACCAGATAAAATGTTCCGGACAGCTTAAAATTCGCCTGCATAGCAAGAGGTGGTCAGTTTGCGGATGAATGCTGGTTCAACGATGCGATCAATCTGCCGAAGAAAGTGGTGTTCTGGGACGAACGACTCCAGATCAATGATCGTCCTGGTCCTGGGTTCAAAGACATGCAATCCTTGCATCAGTGTCTCCATGATCGAAAACAGGGAGATTGGACAACAAAGCGAACTTACTCATAACGCCAAAACACACCACAGATCAAGATCAATCACACGTTGAACCAGTTTTATCAAACAGACTTTTTCAACAAGCCCCACCGTTTTCTGATCATGCTGCACAATCAGTTTCATACTTTGTTGTGTTTTTCCATATCAGCGCAGTATTGCTATAATATAGTCTATAGTTCACTCGGTTCGTCGCGTTTCGAAACACGTAAAATAAGGGTGACGATTCCGCAGATCAGTAGCAGGAGAATACCGATGGACCCCAGTTTCTGTGAGATGAAATCGACCATCGAAGTTTCGGAATTCGTCGAGGCTCCCCATGAACCTGGTGCTGCCTGAGGTGGTGTGTCACGCCTCGCGACATGGATTTTCAATGAGGACAGGAATTTCTCAGCATCAGGATCCGTGCGGACGTCCTTGCCAAAACCCATTGCCATGAGCTTGTATACCTTGCCGTTGATCGCAATGATATTTTGACTCATGATCAGTTCGGGGGTAAAATCCTGACTCTGGTTGGTGATGGTGAAGAGTTCGTAGCCCTGGCGCATTTCGCTGGTTGAATTGAGGATCTGACCTCCCATTTCCCCAGTGATTCCTTGCTCTATCGAGGATTGCCGCAGTGGCGTATTGGGTGGGATTTGCACTTCAGCAATCATGAGGGTTAAAGTCTCATCTGTTGAGGCCCAGATGATGGAAACAGGGGGCTGGGACTCGGTTTCGACAAAACGGGACTCGTCCGGCACGGTCACCGAGATCACGCCGTCGGCTGACTTCCACTCTTCTGCGGAGACACTCGAAACGAGAAGGCAAACGGAGGCGAAGGTTTTGAGTAGCGAATGCATGGCTAATGTCTTTATCCGAAATATCCCATATGGGTTGAGCTTGGAACCGATCCAGACTCGCAACCTTCTCGATTATAACAACAACACCTCCCGAGTCTAATTTGGTTGGATTTTTCGATACCTTTCCCGTCTTTCAGCCCGATCAATCCGGGGGGAACCCGAGTTACTACATCTTCAAGTCAAACCTGTTTACAAACTGAAGCGAAAACGACCGAGCGTGTTGAAAAACCCTTGTTTCATCGGAGAGCATAAAAGGCATAAAAGGGGTCAGGTCTTTTTTAATCCTGGCTGTATTCTGTTATAATCCTTGTATGCCCCGTACGAAACAAATTTGTCCTGCCGATGAAGTGTTTCATGTGCTCAATCGCTCTGTGGCGCGGATGACGCTGTTCGAGAAGCCGGACGATTATGCTGCTTTCATGCGGGTCGTTGAGGAAACGTGGGCAAAGATACCGCTACCGATCTATGCCATGTCCGTAATGCCTAACCACTGGCACTTTGTGGTACGTCCCCAGACAGATACCCAATTGACGGAATTCTTTCAACGACTCACCGTCACCCATACCATGCGCTGGCACGCGCACTATTCAACGGGGGGAACCGGTCACCTGTACCAGGGACGCTTCAAGTCGTTCCCGATTCAATCAGACGAGCATTTGCTGACGGTGATGCGCCATGTCGAAAAGCATAAAAGGGGTCAGGTCTCTTTTAATCTTGGCTGTAATCTGTTATACTCCTTGAATGCCTCGTACGAAACGAATTTGTCCTGCCGGTGAAGTGTTTCACGTGCTTAACCGCTCTGTGGCGCGGATGACGTTGTTCGAGAAGCCGGACGATTATGCTGCATTCATGCGGGTTGTTGAGGAAACATGGGAAAAGATTCCGCTACCGATCTTTGCCATGTCGGTGATGCCTAACCACTGGCACTTTGTGGTACGTCCCAGGACGGATACCCAATTGACGGAATTCTTTCAACGACTCACCGTCACCCATACCATGCGCTGGCACGCGCACTATTCAACCGGGGGAAGCGGTCACCTATATCAGGGACGATTTAAATCGTTCCCAATTCAGTCAGACGACCATTTGCTGACAGTGATGCGTTATGTCGAACGCAACCCGCTGCGAGCGAATTTGGTCAAACGTGCCGAGGAGTGGGAGTATGGCTCCGCCTGGGCACGACAACAAAAGGGAGATACGCTCGCGTGGCTGACAAAGCTCAAAAATCCACCGCTACCACGCCAATGGCGGTCACTGGTTAACAAACCACAAACGGACGCCGAACTGGCTGCCGTCAGAAAATGTATCACTCGCGGCACACCCTTTGGCGATGACAAATGGACCAGCAACACAGCTATCCGATTGTCCCTCGAAAGCACAACTCGCCCCCGCGGAAGACCCAGAAAAGAGTCCTGACTCCTTTTTACTTAACCGGTAAGTGCACTTTACACTGTTATTTTTCACCTGCTCTGTCTTCTAAGTCCACGGTCTGGGGAACCCACGTATCTCGTTTTGAAGTGCGCAGGAGTTGTCACAAGGTATCTCGTTACTATAATTTTGAATGTATAGAATCAGAGGGCGGCAAAAGGGGATTTTCATCCACCTCACTTTACTATTCTGAATCCGTCTGCTCTAAATTTGACAGGCCTTTGGGATTACATGAATCAAACACAGTTTTCTATCTTGAATTGAGAACTCAATTCCATGAATACTTATGTAAATATACTTATAACGATTCTTTGCGGATTAACTTTGTTGTCAGGCTGCAGCGAGAGCAAGTCTACTCAAAAAGCATCTAAGAGAAACTTGGCGCCGCCGGTTCCAGTCGTGAATGCGAGCGAGCTCCTGGAACTCGTGCTGAGCTCGAAAGAACCTGTACTTGTGGAATTCAGCGTTATGTCCGGTTGTTTTCGTTGTAACGATATGCGACCACAGGTCCAGCAATTGCTGGGTAATCTCGAGGGACGCGCGGAAGTTGTACGCTTGGATTTTCATTCCAACCAGGCTCTTGCAGCCTCGCTCGGCGCAACCGTTTGCCCCAGCTATGTGTTCTTTTCCAATGGTAAACCGCTTTGGACTCAGAATTATCCAACTTCGGGTGGACTACTCAACAACAGAGTTTTACAACAGCTAACCAGCAATTCGCAATCTCAGTCGGAACCTCGATCAAAGGAAGATTCCACATCGTTCTGATTCGTTCATTAATAGATGGCCTCAATCACGCGATATCTTCTCAATTTCAACCTTATCGCCTCTCAGGACCTCGGACCATTGAATCGTTACATTGAGTGGACGACGACAGTACCATTCAAACCTGCCCCCTTTTTATTAGTATTTTAAAACGGTCGAATTACGAGACGGTGGATGATCCGCATCGAACTCGTCCGGCAGGCTGTAAGATGACGGTGCCGGCTTCACTCGGACTGCAATTAGTCGATGGAGGTGCTTGAAGTATCGGCGATCTGGATCGCTGAACGTAATCGGTGCTGCGTAGTGGTGCATACCCAACTAACATGGCAATTCCGGCAAACGATCCTTTCCAAAGAGAAAATGAAATTTCGAGAAAAACTCTGCCACATCGAATCAACCGATGACGCGATCCCTCACCATCTGCTAAAATCATCCCGCCGCAAAGCGGCTTCTTTAAACAATCCGTGGCACACGGAGACACGGGCCGCGCGATTTCTGAATTCAACATCCATCACAGCGACTCGGTGAACTTTTTCATTATGCCCATAGAAAACCTAGAAGGAGTGGAGAGAATGACTGAGGAGCATCCGAACGTCGCTCTATTAAAGCAACTTGACCCTGGAAATGTAGCCGGAACCGCCGACGTATTTGCGGAAGACGTCGTTTGGCATTTCTTCAATCCACTCCTGCCAGATATGCAAGGCGACTATGTCGGTCGAAGCGGAGTTCAAGACTTCTTCGAACAAATGGCAAAGCAGACTGATGGCACCTTTAGGGTCAACCCGGTCTCTGTCACTGCGGTCGGAGATGAACTGCTGGTAACGCAGAGCAAAAACACGATGGTTATGAAAGACCAGCAGATAGAAATTGACGTGGTTGTGGTGTGGCGTATCGTTGATGGCCGTATTTCAGAAGTCTGGGACATCCCGTCCGTTCATCATGCACAGACTTCTCAAGCGTAAGAGTCTCGTAGGACCTCGGACCACATAACCGTTACTTTGAGCGGACGACAAAGAAACATCCGTGCGTCATTTCAACGCACATTCTTTTAATTAATTAGAAGATTTGCTTGACAACGAATTTTATGCTTGATAATATCATCTAATTAATTAGATGTTCTCTTTTTACAGAATCTGTCAAAGCCTAGTCAACGACAGCTTTCTTTTGATGGCTCCAATCACCCTCTTCGTGTCACAGGAAAAGACAATGGCTCGTCCCGTATCAGAACATCCCACAGCACTTGAACTCGAGATTCTTAAAATTTTGTGGGATGATGCACCCCTTCCAGTCCGCGATGTTCGCGCCAAGCTCGAATCAGAGGCACAACGTCCGTTGGCACATAGCTCTGTGATCACGATTCTCAATATCATGCACCAAAAAGGATATTTACAAAGGCAAAAGCAAGGGAAATCGTTTTTATTCTCACCAAACGTGCAGAAAGAAAATATTGCCGGCAACATTATGGGAGATTTATTGTCCCGACTCTTTGACGGTTCACCTTCTGCGATGATGCTCAATCTTCTCGAAACAGCCGAGGTCGATTCAGACGAACTCGCTGCACTACGAAAACTGATTACCCGCAAGGCAAAGGAGCAGTCGAAATGATCTGGCAAAATTTCATCGATCCTGCATTGAGTACGAGAATTTGTCTGACGTTAGTACATTCTGTCTGGCAAATGGCGGCACTGTTATTCATTGTCTGGTGCAGCGGCTTGATCTGGAAAAACCGAACTGTTGAAACCAGCTATA
The DNA here is from genome assembly GCF_007748175.1 of Gimesia aquarii. Classification (NCBI taxonomy): domain Bacteria; kingdom Pseudomonadati; phylum Planctomycetota; class Planctomycetia; order Planctomycetales; family Planctomycetaceae; genus Gimesia; species Gimesia aquarii. The sequence continues at coordinate 383,885 of NZ_CP037422.1, read as the reverse complement.
CCATGAATGTAGCAGCGCTGCTTGTCGGCCTGCTGGCACTACCAATTACGTTTCTTATGGTGGATGTGGTTGACGTTCCTGAACAAGCTAACGTGAGCATAAAAGCAACTGCAGATTCTCCAGCAACACCACCTAGTATGACACCTGATAAGACAGCCATGGCTCCTACCGCAAAATCACAAGCAACCGGACTACCATTGGCACATAACAAACCAACCGGAAGCACTTCCACCAGCGATGCTGCTCTCGCCACACATTCATCGAACGGGAAATTATTCGGATGGTTGCAGTATATGCCCTGGGTTGTTGCCTTCTATCTTGCGGGTGTCGTTATTATGCTGGCACGATTAGGTTTAGCAATGATCAAAGCAAATCAGCTTGGTGCGCAAGCAATGGTTATCAAAGAAGGACCGCTTGTCGAATCATTGCAATCGTTAGCCAATCAATGGTCCATGAAAATCGTTCCCACATTGGCCTATACTGAACAGATCATGATCCCAACCGTCATCGGACTGATTCGGCCAATGATACTGATTCCGGCTTCCATCCTAAGTGGGCTGACGACGGGGGAACTGGACATGTTTCTAAAACACGAATTGGCTCATGTCAGACGCTATGACATGTGGGTCAATTTACTGCAACGGCTGGCAGAGACCATCCTGTTTTTCAACCCGGTTCTCTGGTATCTCAGCCGACGCATCAGCACGTTACGTGAATTTTGTTGTGATGAGATCACCTGTCAGGAAGATACGGAGCCTAATTTTGAACAGCGCGTGCAATATGCAACAGCACTGTTACGAGTTGTTGAGCTTTCCAATCCTAATTTTGTCATCAATCCTGACCTTGCATCGCTGGCAGCCAGTGGCCGCTCCCCTTCCGAAGTAAGGCGTCGCGTGGCAAGACTCTTCGGGGAGCCACTGCGAGAGCCCATTCGATTTTCTCGAAGTATGGCGTTATCAATTGCCGCGACAGCTTTGTTACTTGTATGTGGTCCCACACTCTGGTCCACCTACGCTAAAGTTAACCAGTCTCCAGAACCTATTCCGCAAAAAAATAAGATCGCAACCACTGACAAATCCACAAAGCCATTTTCCTTTGGCAGTAAAGTGGAAGTTTTATCGATCGGCACATATAACGAAAAACCACAGCGCTGGTGGAATTCTAAAGGCACTTTACTACCTTCTGTTCCCTATCACATACAAGGTGCGCAAGTCGCAGTCAGCGAGAACCAGATTGGTCGACAACTGGTATTTCGAATTTCCAACCTCCCCACTGGTTGCTCTGTCAAATGGAAACTATCCAACACAGGTTCGTCCGCGAATGGTGAAGTCGTTCTCGATGGAGTGGAAAGCCCACCCGGCTATCGTTCACAAATCTTCAACACTCGCAAAGGAACGAAATCATTTGATCTGAGTGTTGGAGTCGCCAGTAGTCAGTGGACGACAGTCAGTGAAGCAAACTCCTATGCCAGTTCTACCGCTACAAGAGATAACCAGGGCATTATTTTTTCGGGAGCATTTATTAAGAAAAATCCTAACACTAAAAAAGAAGAGCTCGTCACAGTTGTGACACACAGTTTACAAAAAAGTGACGTTCGTGTGATCGCCGTTGATTCCCAGGGTAAAACCCATACTGCTTCAAAATCTGCGCAACAGTACGCAGGTGGCACTGCACCCGTTCATCAGACAAGGTGGTATTTCAGAAATCTTGAACTGAAAAACTTCGACCACTTCGAATTTCAGAAACGTGAATTCGAATGGGTCGAATTGAAAGACTTGCCACTTTACCCTTCGGAAACTAGTAACACGCTATCCGAGAAAAAAACGACTCAGGAAAACAGCGAAACATCGACTCCAGTGAAGCATGTTACTCCCGAAAAGTTACCGATCGTTGTAGCAAAACATGTTTTGTTACTGAATGGAAATCAGATCATCACCTGGAATGAACTCGAACAGAAATTTGCGGCGATGCCTGATCCCTCATCAGTCAGACCCGCATTTTACATTACCAGAGGGGCCACGGAAGCGGGTCTATATAAGACAACAAAAGCAAAAATCTGGGAGTTGCATCGTAAATTTAAACTCGGTGGCCATAGCGAAGGGAGCCTTTGGCCACGGACCGATTTTCGATATGACCACATTAAAACGGTTGACGATCTGCGACCTGATCCTGCCCTAAAATTCACGGGCACAATTCTCAACTCAAAAGGAGAACCAGTGGAAGGGGCCGAAGTGGTATTGATCAAACCTGTCGACAAGTCGATCTCTTACAAAACCTACCATATGGCCCTCGTACAGGGACGAATCCGCAACCGACTTGAGCATATTATGACCCTTTCAGACTCGAATGGTCAGTTTGAGTTATATCCGCCAAAGAACCCGTGGTATTACATTGTTGCCTTACATCCCAAGGCAGGTTTTTCTCTCAACAGAAGCGATTGGATTCTGCCAGACAAAAAACTCAAGCTGTTGCCCTGGTCGGGATTAAAAACAAATATAGATGAAGTGCCGAACGAAACACAAACCGTGTCTCTCAGGACACAAATAGAGGCAACAGAAGCCTGGCCGGAAATCATATTGAACCAATATTGGAGCGACCTGCCCAAATCGGTTCAAACAGAGGGCTTTCAGTACCAACACATTCCACCGATCAATCGAACAACGATCTCTCGTAGTTTTCGCGGTCAGGACGGGGGAAGCTTTTCGATACCCGGCGCATCCGTCAGCCTGTTGCCTGGAGAAATTCGAGAGCTTGGCCTGGGACCGCTCTCCAAACAACAAAGCCTGCAACTGAACAGGATGCGCGAGTCATCTCGTAAACGCCGTGAACTTATTGATAAAAAACTCAAGGGCCAGAAAAAGGTGAAGAAAGAATAAATGATTCAATCTCGCACAGCCGCCCATTGCTGATCCAGAATTTTGGGCGAAATTTTGAGAGCCGTTCCCAGTTTCTGCGCAAAGAGTGAGATGCGATATTCTTCCAGCATCCAACGAAACTTAATTAACTGCGGATCGATAATCTCGCGTTCATGGTGTTGTCGGGCACGTTGCGAATATTGTTCGAAGTAACGTGAAATACTGCGGATATTACTGAGATCGCGTTTCAAACCAGCACCTCCCAGTTTTCCCAGACGAATTTCGATGCCCTCAAGGTATCGTGGAAACTGCTGTAACCAGGGATAAGGTGTGCTGACCAGAAAGCGATCGTTGATCATCGCTTTCAATTGTGCCCGCATGTCATGCAACGGTTCATTCCAGGCGGGGACTTTGGTTTTCTCCAGAGTCATCTTGATACGATGATACTTTTCAAGTAACTCAGGCAATAGGCTGGCTAAATCTTGTGCCGCTACGGGAATTTGATTACGCCATTCTTTGACTAACTTTCGATATTGTGCTTCGCTGCGCGGAAGCCGTTCTTTCTGTCCAAACAAAGTGCGTTCTGCCAGTAGCTCAATTAACTGTGCTTTGAAATTGATTCCACCGATGGAAGTCGCGTACAGCGTCATCTGACTCAGGCCGGGCAAGTGATCCACCTGCGATTTCAGCTTGCGATGTTCGGCGAGGACAAACAAGCGTCTCAGCCCGAAGCGTGTTTCATAAGCAGCTCGCTCGGGGGCATCACGTAAACAGAGGGCAACCGACTTTCCTTCGTCCAGTAAACTCGGAAAACCGGTGAGTGCAAGATGATTGTGTTGAACCTGAACCTCTGCGGGAAAGTCACCGAACGTCCAGTCTGTTAATCCACTCTGACTCCAATGATCATCGGAAAGCGAAGAAAAACTGTCGGCCGCTTTGGAACCAAATTCCTGACGCAACTCTGTCAAATTACGCTTGCTGGCAATGGTCTCTCCCTGCTGATCAAGCACGCGGATATTCATCTGCAAGTGATGCGGTAAACGCTGAATTTCAAACTGATCGGCCGTGATCGGTTCACCCGAAATCTGTGACAGCATCTCGGCCACCGTCTCTTCAAACGACCCCTTGCCGAACTCCAGCTTGCTGACCACCTGTCGTGCCGTTTCAGGAGCCGGTACCAGCATACGACGCACCGACTTCGGTAACGCCTTGATCATCGCGGCGACTTTTTCTTCCAACAGACCGGGCACCAGCCACCCCAATCGATGCGGAGAAAGCTGATTCAAACTCTCCTGCGGTATCGAAACCGTCACACCATCTTCTTCAGCGCCAGGCTCCAGATGATATTCCAGCGGGAACTGCATTTTCCCCATGTTGAGTGCATTGGGAAATTCTGTTTCGTCGACATCCTGAGCTTGTTCTTCGAAGAAATCTTCCAGTCGCATGTTGAGCAGCGTCGGCGTTTTGCGGCTGGCAGCCTTCCACCACTTTTTTAAACTGACACCATCGAAGACATCCGCGGGGATTCGCTCATCATAAAACGCGAACTGCTGTTCCTGCGAGGGAATCAAATCGTAACGCCGCGACTTAGCCTGCTGTTGCTCGAGCGCTTCCAGAAAATTCTGATTGTGAGTCAGAAAATCGATCTGCAGACTGATGTCTCCTTCGACCAGACCGTATTGCAGTAACAACGTCCGCGATTGATCGGGCTCGATTTTTCCATAGTGCACGGAACGTCCGGAAACAATCGTGAGTCCGAACAGGGTCACTTTTTCTGTTGCAACTGCTGAGGCAGCGTCTCCATTCCAACGTGGATCACTCCAGCTTTTTTTCACCAGATGAGCGGCCGCGGGCTCGATCCAGTTGGGGGAAATTTTCGCAACCGTGCGTGCATAACGTTTGCTGGTCTCAATTAGTTCCGCCGAGATAATCCACTTCGGTTTTTTCTCAAAGACTCCCGAACCGGGCCAGAGAAAATATTTTTGTTGACCCGATCCCGTGTATTCGTTCGTATCCGAGCGCATGGCGATATTCGAAAGAAAACCGGGTAACAGAGCGCGGTGGATGGATGCGGAATCATCCTTACGGGGATGGATTTTTAAACCTGTCTCTTCCACCAGTTGTCTCAACTGACGAAAGATGTCCGCCCACTCCCGTAATCGATTATAAGACAGAAAATTCTGCACACATGCCTTGCGCAGTCGACTCTGCGAAAGATCCTCTTTCAACTTGTGATAAAAGTCCCAGAGTTTGAGATAACTGAGAAAATCAGAATCAGGGTCGCGGAATGGCAAATGGGCTTCATCGGCTGCCTGCTGTTTGTCAATAGGTCGCTCGCGCGGATCTTGCAGTTCCAGAGCCGCCGCGATAATCAGGATTTCATGTAGACAATTTTCATCGTGAGCCGCTAATATCATCCGGGCAATGCGTGGGTCAACGGGTAAGCGACTCAGTTGCCTGCCGATGTCAGTCAATCGATAATGCGAGTCGATCGCCCCCAGTTCAAACAACGTATTGTATCCATCGCGAATGGCGACCGGCTTGGGGGGATCAATAAAGGGAAACTCTTCAATGGCTCCCAGCTTCATCGTCAGTGTCTGCAGAATGACGGAAGCCAGATTGGTTCGCAGAATTTCCGGTGGCGTAAATTCGTCACGGCTGTTAAAGTCGGTTTCACTATAGAGTCGAATACAAATCCCGGGTGCGACGCGACCACAGCGTCCCGCCCGCTGATTCGCTGACGCTTGCGAGACCGCTTCAATGGGCAGACGCTGTACTTGCGAGCGACTCGAATAACGACTGATGCGCGCCAGACCGGTATCAATCACATACCGAATGCCGGGCACCGTGATCGACGATTCGGCAACGTTGGTCGCGATTACAATCCGCCGATACGAGGAGGGGCGGAAGACCTTGTTCTGTTCCGCCGTCGACAGCCTGCCATATAAGGGCACAATTTCGGTCTGACGCGCCCCATCGTCGCCGATGATCGAACGGCCTCGCAGAAGCTTGGCCGTCTCGCGGATATCCCATTCCGTTGGCACAAAAATCAGAATGTCGCCCTCATCAATGGCCGCTAGCTCGTTGACCGCTTCTGCCAGCAACGATTGTTCGTCGGCACCATTCCCCTGTGACTTTGATTGATTTTGTGCCTTTGGTTCTGCATCGAGAGGACGATAGCGAATTTCCACCGGATACGTTCTGCCGGACACATTCAGGATTGGTGCTGGTTTGCTCTTCGTTGAAAAATGTTCGCTGAAGCGATCTGCGTCGATGGTGGCAGAGGTGATAATCACCCGCAGGTCTTTACGTTTGGGAAGCAGACGTTTCAGAAACCCGAGTAAAAAATCAATGTTCAAGGATCGTTCGTGGGCTTCGTCAATAATAATCGTATCGTATTGATTCAAGAATCGGTCGGTCTGTGTCTCCGCCAGCAGAATCCCGTCGGTCATCAACTTAATATAGGTATTCGGATTCGTTGTGTCCGTGAATCGTATCTTAAAGCCGCAGGCGGTTCCCTGTTCGCGTCCCAGTTCTTCAGAGATCCGCGCACAAACCGAACGAGCGGCGATGCGGCGGGGTTGCGTGTGACCAATCAAACCGCCAATACCACGCCCCATTGACAGCAAGAGCTTGGGAAGTTGCGTCGATTTTCCCGACCCGGTTTCGCCACAAACAATGACGACTTGATTCTCTTCAATCGTGTGTTTGATTGTCTTTAATTCTTCATGAATCGGCAGGCTCTTGTCAAAGGTAATCTGTGGGCACTGCTTCAAACGCGCCGCGCGACGGTCCATGGACTTTTTCAGTTCGTCGCGCAGCCGCTTCAAATTTTTATCGAACGGCTTCTTGCTTTTTTTCGCCTGTCGAATCGATCGCAGCCGTTGTGAAAACCGAAACTGATCTCCGACCATCGCCTGTTCAATCGAAGCCGGCATTTCCGACAGCGCAGCATCCACACTCTCACCGGCAGAACCAGCGTCAGCAGCAGCAGAATGAGAATCACCGCGGGACATTAGACAACATCGAAGCAAAAGAGACATAACAAGATGGAGAAATAAGGACCCGCATTATGAAACGAAAGTTCGGCAGCGCGAAGGGTTTAGGGAGAGATTTGTGAGATTACCGGTTTGAACGGGTCCAAAGAGGCGATTATGACGGCTGTATTTATGCTATCTTGATTGAGTTGGTTCAGTTTTGTCATCCCAATCATGGACAACAATCTGTCCCTAACTGTATCAATTGTGCGGCAACCCTTTGCAGATCGGGTTCGATGATTTCGGGTGACCTGGCGAGTGGATAGAGCTGGGCGCCCGGTCGGGAAACGAAGGCCCCGCGCCAGCCGGCCCAGAGGGCACCGGCGATGTCCCAGCCGTGGGCGGCGATCAGCATGCAATCCTCCGGTTGGACTTTCATTTTGCGGGCCGCCCATTTGTAAACGTGAGTATGCGGTTTGAACATCTGGAGTTCTTCAATACTCAATCGTGATTCGAATAGATCATTTAGCCCCGCATTTTTCATTTGTGCATCGACGCCGGCCTGAGAGGAATTCGTCAACGTTACCATACGATAGCCTGCCTGCTTTAATTGCGTAAGTGCTGGCTTTACATCCGGATGTGGGGGCAGGGAACGAATAGGAGCAATCGCCTCTCTGGCCGCTTCCTCGGAAAGTTCGATCCCGTGGTTGCGGGCCACCATCTGTAGTGTGGCCGCGCCGATCACGCCGAAGTCGTCGTAATGATCGCCGACTGTCGCGACCAGAGAATGTTGTAGCATGGTGGTAAACCAGAGTGGCAACAGATCAGCGCGCCCATTGAGCGCTTGCGCGACACTCTCTTTCATCGCTTCCAGATCCAGCAACGTTTCATTGACATCAAAGAACAGGCACTTCGGCCGCGTGTTCGCAGGCGAAGCTGGCTGATCCTGCGCCGTTGCCAATGCGGGCAACATTCCGGCAGCAACTCCGGCACTGGTCGCCAGAAAATTACGACGGCTGTTATCAGATGCATTTGCTGAATCGGAATCCTGGCCAGGCAACATCCTTTCGTCCTTTCTCTGATGATGGAATCAAAACGATTTCATATTCGAAATCAATCAGCACAGTATGGCATTTTTCCTACATTCCTTCCAGACTATATCAGGCTTCCTGATAAATAACATGCGTTGGACATGGATTTTTACTACCACGAAAGACACGAAAAAGCACGAACAATAGTGACCCCCAGCGAACTCTGGGATTTGTTTTTCCATCTATTTTTATAAGTGAAAATCGTCATTCGCGTTACCGAGTGCTAGCGCGCTGTCGCTCACAGAATTTTGTGTCTTTCGTGGTAGTCATGATTCTTTTTCTTTAGACAAATGCGCTTTTGCACTTCTCCATTTTCAGCTAGAGATGGTGAGCGCTATTCGGTAGAGTGTTGTTTGCCGTTCCTTGCTGAGCTTTGTTTTCACTTGTGGGGAGAAATTCGTCATGCCCATCATTCCTGTATTTAAACGAGGGCTCCCTTTGTCGAGTGGGTCTAATCATGCTCAACGGCACACAGGGGTCAAGAGAAACTTATGCGCCTTAATGTCTCGGAAGTGGTACGAAATCGCCGTTTGGTTTGGTCTATGGTTTCAGAAAGCGTGTTCAAAAGGAGTGACTCGATACGAGACATGGGGAACCGGTTCTGGTGTTTCAGGTGAAAATGTGGAAAAAATCATGCTTTTTTGGATGCACAAACTGAGGTGGTGCGCCATGTGCAGTTATCCAAAAAACGTGCCTCGCGCGCGCGACGCAGAATCAGGGAGTTTCAAGAACAGCACGATGGCGTCAAGTGCAAAATCTTCACTGGAACCAGCGATACGACTACCGCATATTATTTTTTTATTACGGTATCACTTTTGGTAAAATAATTTCAAGAACCGACGAAACCGATCGAATCTTCAGAGCACATGCTTCAATTTTTTAATAAGGATGAATCAAAATGGACTGGAATGCAATCTGGGAGTACTTTGGTAATTTCAACGATCGGGAGTTTTTTCGGATTTTCGTGATGGCCTGCTTCGTGATTGGAGTCCCACTGACAATTGGTATTGCTGCGAGAACCGTTGGCTGGTCAGTCAAACAGATTCGTTATTGTCAAAAGTTGATTGATGAAAATTCGAGTGCAGACCGTGTTACTTGATCGATGCTCTTCAAATGAAAGAGTCGACAGTGATCATAACGATGATGATCACACCGATGGCCATTTTCCCAACGACACCGAGAATCCGACCGATGAACGCCGCTCTTCCAATTTCCTGGCGGTCGACATCTTGATTCCCTTTCCAGACTTCTCCCAGATAGGCACCCATGTACGCACCCACGCTTCCTCCTAATATGGCTCCCATGATTGTTCCCAACGGTGGTACAATGGGTGTGGCTAATCCAGCACCTAGTATGCTACATAAAAATGTACCTAACAACGAAAGAATCATCGCCCGCCGGCTGGCTCCTTTTTTGGCAGCTCCCGCAGAACCGCCGAGCATTTCAACCAGTTCGCCCAGACCGGCGAGTGCGACCGCTATGAGTAACACAGTCAGCGAAATCCCGTTATTTTCCTGAACTGGCATGAAAACGTAAAACAACGCAGACAGAAAGACAACAACCCAGTTTCCCGGCACCAAAAACAGAATCGAAACCCATGCCGTTATATTCGCTAACAGTAAGAGTGTTGCCATCAGGTAATAGAAGGTGACTGGCAGTAAGTCATAGAGCCATTCAAATGACATAGGGACTAACCCGAAATGTTTAACTTGGTAAATGAAGGAGTATTGCAAGAAGTTTATTGATTTGCAGTACATTTCGTAATCGTTCTTCGTCAATCGTCATGAAATATTATGGAATGCAAAAAAAAGACGAATGTTGGCAGATAGATCGAGGTTAGTTTAATAGAGAGTACTCCATATTGGTGCTGAATATGTACTTTTGAACACATTTAGAGGTCGACTGAGCAGACAATGATTGTATTTGTCTGGATTCAGGGGTAAAATTTTAAGTTTGATAAGCCATTGATGGACGAAGATTCTTATAATAATCCATGATGATTAATGTTCGTGTGGGAATGGATCATTCTCACATCGCTTCTACTATCAAGGGCATTAACACACTTAAGTAAGTGCTGAGATGGTCACTGTTTCAGCCTAATCCAAGGAGCAGGTCGTGAGTATCGTCAATCCTACCAGGGACGTCCATGTCGAGGAAATTGTAGACGTTGAATCCCGAAACTGGTTGAACATGAAAGAAGTACCTGCCTGGTTTATCAGCCTGGGCGTGCATCTGGTGATCTTGTTCATTCTCGCGAGCATCACACGAATTACGTTGCTCGATTCCGAGAACGCGATCATTTCTTCCATCGAAGAAATCAATCCTGATGTTTATAAACTCGATCCGACCATCCAGGACGTTGTTGGAACTGCCGGTGATACGACAATGCTGTCACCTTCGATGGCCGCTGCTCCTGAAACGTCCCGAGAGCAGCAGGAAGCGCTGAAAAGTCAACTCGAAAACGAAATTGAAACCCCTGAACCCATCTTTGACGATGCATTGACTCAACCTGCCAAGGAAGAGTTGACGGCGGCCGTCGAAGTCACTGGTGAAACAGACCGCCCAGGTGGTGTGGCAGGAGCAATCGACCGTCTGACATTAGAAATTGCTGCCGCTGCCAAAGAGAAGAAATTACTTGTCGTCTGGTTGTTTGATGTTTCACCTTCAGTAACCAAGCGTCGCAATCAAATCGCAGACCGCTTCGAAAATGTCTACAAACAGTTGGGAATCCTCGAAGCCGCGGAAAATGAAAACACGCTGAAAACAGCGGTAGCCGCCTTTGGTGCCAAAACTGAGATCATCACAAAAGATCCCGTGAGTGATGTGAAAGAAGTGGTCTCCAAGATTCGCTCAATTAAGGAGGACATGACAGGCGACGAAAATGTGTTTGGCGCTGTCCAGATGGTTTCAAAACGCTGGCTTTCCTATAAAAGGCAAGGGCGTCGCAACATGATGATCATTGTTGTGACTGACGAAGCGGGAACTGACGCCGAACAAAATCTCGAAGATGCCATTATGTTAACAAAACGAAATGGGATTAAGTGCTATGTAGTCGGCAACGCCGCACCGTTTGGCCAACGCGATGTGATGACAAAGTTCGAAATTGAGCCTGGTGTTTTCGTAGATGCTGTATCGGAGACTGGACCAGAGACAATCGCACCTGAGCGGATTAAACTGCCATTCTGGGGGACGAGCGCTTATGACATCCGTCAGCTTTCCTCCGGCTACGGTCCCTATGGTTTGACACGACTCTGTGCGGAAACGAATGGCATTTTCTTTATTACCCAGGATACAACGGAGAAGGGTGCCAAATTTGAATCGGCTGACATGCGAGATTATCACCCCGATTATATTTCGATTCGTGATTACGATAAACGCGTGCGTATGAATATGGCGAAAGCATCTTTGGTGCGGACTGCGATGGCGACCCGCGCTTCAAAACGCAGGCTGCCAATTCCCACTTTGAGATTCGCAGCCAACAATGACAACGTGCTCAGACAGGCAATCACGGCGGCTCAAAAGCCAGTCTCAGAACTGGATTACGGTTTAAACGAATTACAGGTTATGCTGGAACAAGGATTGAATGACCGTAAAAAGATTACTGAACCGCGCTGGCGCGCCAATTACGATCTGGCGTTAGGTCGGGTATTGGCAATGCGTGTGCGGACCTTCGGCTATAATACGGTTTTGGCAGAAATGAAAAGCAATCCTAAAGCCTTCGAAAAGAAAGGAAATAACTCCTGGCAACTGGTTGCCGCGAAAGACGTGCGTTCCAGTCCCTCTGTACGAAAACTCGCTAAGCGGGCTAATGAACTTCTGAACGGCATCATCGATGAGCATCCTGGAACCCCCTGGGCTTATCTGGCTGCCAAAGAACTCAACACACCTTTAGGTTGGACCTGGAAGGAATTCAAACAAAATCTTGACTCAAGCGGCAATCGAGTCAGGACACAGAACCCACGTTTTGCTGAAGACGAACGTAAGAGACGTGAGGCGCTCAAAAAACGAGGAGTGAAAGGGAACCAGCCACTCAAAATCTGACCGTCAGAATTGTCTTTATAATATAGCTTTAAGTGTTAACAATCAAAGAAATATGATCAGGAGTCCACTCTCCGGGTCCATTATTCATATCAATTTATCAAGAATCACATCAACTTTTTTTGTCTGTTGATGTGAAGCTGGTGCTGATTCTAAAAAAGATCGCTCAGCAAGAAAAAAGCAGGCACAAGGGGATATTACTGATGGCTCACGCGCGAGACTATTCAGCTTTTTTCACATCTTTAATCGTACACGCGGTGATTCTGCTGGGTATGGCGATGATCCATCACCAACTTACCGATAATCAGCCCGAGGTCGCGATTGAAACGATCTTTGATGATGAACGAGACCAGGCAGAATTCGAACAGGTTCTGGAAACGAATTTAACCATTTCTGAAAACCTGAGTGTCACGTCGGGGGGAACGGTTTCGACTAATGTAGGTGCCTCGACTGCCCCTGCTATCTCCTCGCAAAAGATTGAAAAGTCAGAGAGCTTGAAGGAACCTGAAATCAAGATCAGTGCCGGTGAGATTACGGCACCCGGTGATGATATTTTGGGTGAAGACCTTGGCGTTGGTGAAGTGACCGGTGAAGTGGGAGCCGTCGTTGATGGATACGGCACCGCGATGAGCCGCATCTCCAAAGAGCTCATCCGTATCATGCGTGAAGAAAAAATTCTGGTCGTTTGGCTGTTTGATGAATCCGGAAGTATGAAAGACGACCAGAAAGAAATTCGCGACAATTTTAACAAGATCTATGGCGAGTTGGGAATCGCCGTCAAACAGGATGCTAAGATTCGCTCCCGTGATCAAACATTACAAACAGCCATCCTCAGCTTCGGTGCGGCAGTGCATGTTCACACTGCCAAGCCAACCACAGATTTGAAGGAAATTCAAGAAGCGATCACTAAAATTCCCACCGATGAATCCGGGCTGGAAAACATGTGCCAAACGGTTTCAGCCACGATTGACAAATATAAGGTCATGGCAAATAGAACAAAACGCAGACTGTGTATCGTTCTTGTCACTGATGAATCAGGCGATGATGGCGCTGCGGTAGAAGAGGTGATTACGCGAGCTAAACGTGTCAAAACACCGATTTATATCTTGGGGCGGGAATCAGTTTTTGGTTATCCTTATGCACGCCAAATTTGGAGAGATCCCAAATACGACCTGCCGTTTTGGATTCAGATCAACCGTGGACCAGAAACAGCATTTCCCGAATCGTTACAGTACGACGGCCTGCACGGGCGCTGGGACGCCTTTTCTGCCGGTTTTGGCCCTTATGAACAAGTACGAATTGCACGTGAGACAGGCGGCATTTTCTTTGTCTTACCCGGTAAAGAAGGCACCCTGGCAGGATCTGGAAGTAATCAGGCACGTCAATTTCGTTTTCAGGACATGAAAGAGTATCAACCTTTACTGCTATCCCGTCGTGAATACGATGCATCACGCAGCGCCAGCAAGTTTCGTACGGCGATCTGGAAAGTGATCGTGACCATGAATCCGCATCTGGACAAACAGTTGAATATCAGAGAACTCTATTATCCCGTCAAACAGAAAGAGTTCTATGCAATGGGAAGTAAAGAGGTTCCCAAAGCCATTCGCGCGATGGGACTATTACAAAAATCGGTTGATATTCTGGAATCAGTTAAGCCTTTACGGGCTCAGGAAAAATCGTCTCGCTGGCGAGCCGCCTATGACCTTACACTTGCGCAATGCCTGGCATATCGTGTGCGTCTCTTCCAGTTTTGCTTAGCCATGGATCAGCATGCCAAAAAGATGCCTCCTGTTTCAGAGAAAAAAAACAATGTCTGGAATGTAAGACGTGACAAAAAAATGCTGCCACCAGATCCTGAACAGGTCAAACTAACTAAAGTCAGTGTTGAAAAACTGGATGAGCAATTAAAGAAAGCGGAAGCCCAATACAAACTGGTCATGAAAGAACATCCGGGAACACCCTGGGCACAAAGGGCCAACTTTGAGATGCGTCAGGGATTTGGAATGACCTTTAAAGATGGTTTCCGCGATCCTCGTTATGTTTCGAAACGAAAAGAAATCAAAGTTCCCAAGTTTTAAGGGGAGACGAATTACTTAAGATTCTTAACTCATGACAGGGCACTTTCGGAAATCTTTTCACGGAAGTGTCCTGTTTGCTTTTATACATTGTGATGTCTACGTAGCATATAGAGAGAAATCACATTACATAAATAGCACACTCAATTTCAGGAGTTTTCAACAAGATGAAGATGTACCGCGATCATAGTTATTTGAATGCTTTCACGGGAGTGATGGCTGCTCTCCTGTTCTCCTCCATTCTGGGAAGTAGCGCTGCCCATTCCGGCGAAAATAAACCTGAGACGGAAGAAGGTTGGATTAGCCTGTTTAATGGAAAAGATCTTACAGGTTGGGAAATTGCCGAGAATGGTCCCTGGAAAGTCGAAGATGGCAAAATTGTAGTGACCGGTAAACGCTCACACCTCTTCACAAAAGATGAGTTCAAGAACTTCGAATTCAAAGCAGACGTGATGACAACACCAGGCAGTAACTCCGGCATTTTCTTCCATACAAAATTCCAGGAAGAAGGCTGGCCTAAACACGGCTATGAATCACAAGTGAATGTCACACACAAAGACCGCGTGAAGACTGGTAGTATTTATAATCGTGTGAAGCTGTTTAAAACACCCGCGAAAGATAATGAATGGTGGACGCAACACATTATCGTCAAAGGTCGGCACGTTGTTGTTAAAATTAATGGAGAAACTGTGGTCGACTATACTGAGCCCGAAGGCGCAACCGGTTATCCTTCACTGGGAGAAAAAGGTAAATTTGCCTTACAGGCGCACGACCCCAAAAGTGTTGTTTATTACAAAAACATTCGTGTCAAACCATTGGCGGACTAAAATCAGCGGCAGTTACCTGATTCTATCTTTCGAGCCCTCGAATAACACGAGGGCTTTTTTCTTCAAATTTGATTGAGTAAAGCAGTGTAAAGTGAAACTGGGATACAATACTAATGGCCTGGCCTTCCATCGCTGGGATGACGCTATTCGGTTGATCGCTGAGACTGGATATGAGTCTGTCGCCATCACAGTCGATCATTATACTCTCAATCCGTTTGCAGCAGATCTTCCAGAGCAGTTACAGGAAATGCAAACGCTGCTGAAACAATTTCAACTTTCTTCTGTGATCGAGACGGGTGCCCGTTTTTTATTGAATCCACGCGCAAAGCATGAGCCCACTTTGCTGAGTGCTGCACCTGAGGAACGTGCGAGACGCATCGATTTTTTAAAACGCTGTATCGATCAGGCCGCTTTTTTGAAGTCTGACGCAGTCTCCTTCTGGGCAGGTCAACTTAAAGAAGAGATTTCTCGTGAAGCCGCTCTAGAACGTCTGGCAGAAGGATGCCAGGAGGTGATTGAGTACGCGGCCGAAAAACAAGTCAGACTTGCTTTTGAACCCGAACCGGGAATGTTGATCGAAACGTTGAACGATTTTAAAGAGTTAACAAAGCTCATCGATCATGACTATTTTGGCTTGACGGTTGATATCGGACATTTACAGTGTATGGGCGAAACGCCCATTAGCCAACATCTCACTCCCTGGGCAAATCGAATTTTCAATATCCACATTGAAGATATGATCGTTGGAATTCACGATCATTTACGCTTTGGTGAAGGAGAGATCGATTTTGTTGATGCCATTTCTGGTCTACAGGACATCAATTATTCTGGAGGGATTCATGTGGAATTAAGTCGACATAGCCATATTGCGCCTGATGTTGTTAAAGAATCGTTCTGTTTTCTTCGAGATTTATTAGAAACGCATTGAACCCAAAGAACAGCGATTCCAGAACTCTTTATCTGCCAATAGAGTCTCTTTGCGTGTACTGCGTTGTGCTGATTATAAGGATTATGTCTATTAAATCAGCCTCACTTCAGTCACCTTACGCCAGCTTACGATAAAAAGAAGAGTCACGAAAATAACAGAACTGCTGTTGGTTTTATACTCATACAAAAAAGAAAAACCAATACAAAGCAAATCGATTTCTGTTGATCTTCTCACTCTGTTTCAATCATAAGTCAGCATGACATCTTCGATTTCTAAAACATTCGATCTACTGTCACAAAGCAGAAATTCCCATGCTGTGAATGCTTTAATTCTGGCTTTGGATGTTGAAGATCAAGCGATTAGAGAGTTGGCAGTCGCTGCTTTGCTTGAGCAACAAAGCACAAGGGGACTGGTGGAGGTCATTCGCCGGTGTGCCACTCTTACTCCCGACATTCGAAAATTGCTGGAATCACAATCAGATGCGCTAGAGGCTGCCATCAAACAATGCTTGCTGCATGGAAATCGCGAACTTCAGTATTGTGGATTGTCATTTGTACGGAGTACAAATGACTTCAGACAGATTCCAGCACTGGTTTCGTTATTTGAGAACAAACGTCTGATTAATCATCAACCGGATTTGACGACACAAACACTACGTTCACTTGTCGGCAAATTGTATGAATATTTTCTAGACACTTCTGCAGACTCAATCTATTCCCGTTCATTTCTGAGAAATGCGCAGAATATAAGAAGGGATAATTTGAATGCTCTGTTGTTGGCAGCTGAAAATTTTCAGGAATTTGATCGCCCTGAAGAGATTGTCGAAAGCCTACTCATTCTGGGCAATGTAAGTGATTCAGCAATCAGAAAAGTATTGTGGCATTCCAATACAGAAACAAAGCGACTTGTAGAGAAGGTCTTAAAAGACAGCAAACACATCGGCGTGATGCAGTTGATTTGTGATTTCACTGAAGTCAATTATCCAAATCCTAAAGCATTAGAAGCTATTTCAGAGCGTGAGGATCCGGAGTTTATCGCTCATTTATTGCGCTGGTTACCTGAGCGACCTTCAGAACTCCAACAAACGAACTTCAAGCAAATTCGGACAATAAACTGGCTGAGAGCAGACAAACAGGAATTCTGGAAAATACCAAGCAATCTGCAACCTGCTGTGATTAGGTTAATCAGTCTACTCGATTTGGATGTGGCTAGCAAAAAACAAGCCCAAAAATGGATGTTACAAAATGGTACGCCTGAAGCAAAAGAAGCTGCGATTGGGATTCTGAGAAATCTTGATTCTTCAGAAGTGACCGAAATGGTGTTAGAAAGCCTCGAGTCGGAAGACCCGGTTCAACAGGCGTGGGCCACATGTCAATTACGCACGCAACATGTTCCCGATGCGATCAATTTGTTGATTACGAAGCTAGACAGTCCATTGCAAGAGGTAAGAGAAGCAGCCCGGCAAGAACTTGGCAGTTTTGATGTAGAATATGTGTTAGAACATTTTGAGGAGTTTAATACTCATATCTGTTCTGCTGTTGGCAAACTGTTACAGAAATTAAATCCCCAATGTACACGAGAATTCAGCCGTGCTCTTGCGCACCCTTTAAGAAAACGACGAATTCAGGCAGCGCGTTGTGTACAAATCTTGGAATTGCATGACCAGGTGATTCCTGCACTGGCTGCATTGGTGGAAGACACAGATGACCTGGTACGCAGAACCAGTGCCGAAATTTTGTCAACACTGGGAAGTCCCGCAGCCAAACAAGCCTTAATTCCTTTAATCACGGATGATAACTCACGTATTCGAGAAATCGCGATTAAGGGCTTAAGGTCAAAAAAGAACGCAGAGCAACCTACTCAATAATCAAATGGGACCATTGAATGATGATTGAATTTGTTTCCATTCTGGCGGCAGGACATACCGATGAAGTTTCACGGGCATTTCGGAATCGTGGGCTTTTACAGGAAAACTGGTTGTTCATTTCCATTGCCATTGTTGTCGGTATGGTCTGGCTTGCTCTTTTTTTATGGGAAAAAATTCAGTTACAACGCAAAGCAACTGCCGATACGCCTCAAGGATTGTTTTATGATCTATGCAAGACTCACCGATTGAATCGTACTGATACGAACTCCTTGTTCAAAGTGGCTTCAGAAAACTATGCTGATCAGCCAGCAATGATTTTTATCGACCCAGGTATTCTCAACGATTATATCGGTGAAGCAGGTTCCGATAGAAAGTATTATGAAACGCTCGCAGAGAGACTGTTTTAAGAAGTTAGATGTGATAACTCTCAGCATTCGGTCTTTCGGCCACATAATAATAACTCAAGATATCATGTGGTAGTTCGTGAACTTCGATACCTGCAAACCCAATATCTTCGAGTGTCTGGCACATCATTTCTTTCTCCCATCCAGCACTGCCTTTTCCTCTGGAAGCTGTCATCCAACGCATATTGGAAACGGCAAATCGATGAAGCGCCATTGGGATGTTCTGAATTTGATCGAGGTTGCTCGGAGTCGCAATATCCTGAATTAATACAATTCCCCCCGGCCGTAATGCAGCAAAAGCTTCATCCAAAACCTGAAAAGGATACTCCTGATAGTGTAATACGTCAAATGCTGTAATCAGATCAAATGAGTTAATTGCATGGATCTGTGAGATATCCCGATTGATGAAAGTGATATTTTCAATATTTCGTTCGTTCGCTATTCGATTTGCGCTTTCGATCAACTCTTCGGAATCATCGTATCCCACAAATCGGCTCTTTGGAAAGATAGCCGCCAGTTCCAGCAATGTTGATCCACTTCCGCAGTCCAATTCCAACACATCAATTCCTTCACAAAGCTGCATAATCAAATTGGGGACCAATGGAAGTACATATTTAAACAATCCGTTGATAGCCGATTTCGACTGTTCCTCGTCCATTTCTGACTGCAAGCTTGCAAATAGAGAATGAGGTATGCGATCTCCTTCGCGAAAAGATTTTACGATCTCATCTTCCAATTTGCTGAAGATCGAAAACCATTGCATGTTGACCGCATAGTTTTTTGAATCGGTAGATCGCGTTAACCAAACGGCATGTTCTGGCGGCAACCGATAGGTTTTAAACATGGAATCGTATTCTAGAATGCCACCTGCCACCATAGTGGTTAACCATGCGCCGACATAATGTTCGAATAACCCTGCTCGATCTGCTATCTCCTGACGTGTGGCTGTCTCCGTACCCTCCAATGTATCAAAGAGCCCGGTACGATGACCAACTGAAATCATCAAAGCCAAACTACTCTGATTGATGATCTCTTGAAGCTTTTGCTCAAAAAGTTCTATGCGTTCTAAGTCACTTGTGAAATGGCATGCAGTGGTCATCTAAATCGTCCCTTTTGAATCATTGAATTGTTACCAACTACTTCACCAAGCGCAGTGGCGGCCAGAGTGTTACTCACCATTTGCAAAAATAGGTAAAATAAATCAAGCTTTGTATTGAGGACCAGGCCGTAAAATAAATACAGACCGTAAGTTGTGTTTTTGAAATGAGATATATGAATAAATGCACATCATCAAAAGAAGGGGGCTAATTTTTTTGGATCTTAAAGCGGACAACACCTGTTTTGTTCTCTACAATGAAGTAGCGAACATTTCTTGTAAGTTGACCCTATAACTACGATGACCGAATCGTCAAAACGGTGATCATAGTATGGTGCCTGTAGCGGGAAACAGATAAAGTTAGGTTGGAGCGTCTTTATGTTTCGTCAATTAATTCTCCCCGCCGCTGTCGTGGTGATTGCATTGGCGGGGATCGGCGCTTTTCTTGTGAATACAGAAAAATCGAATAACGCCATCGCGGAGAAAAAAGCGACATCACCATCACTCGCTGAGCTTCAACCTGAATTGGTGTTAAACGAGCGCGAGCAGCAGTTGAATGATATCAATCTGATTCTCGCTAGCCGTGTCCCTGACCTTATCAGCGGTAATGCCCAACAAATACAACGAGAAGCAACACCCTGGCTCGATCCTGCTTTGGATGATATCTACCAGCAATTAGAAAATCTAAAATTATCAATTCGTTTTCCCTATGACGAAGAGACATTTGCCATCTGGGTAGGTAACCCATACAAAGTTGTAGAAGGGAAAAAAGTCTATCAACATTCGGAAGTTCTAAAAAAAGCAGTCCCTCTGATCAATCAGATACCTTTCCCTGTAAGAATTTGGTTTTATGGGACACGGGATCAATCGAATCCTGAGTTGGGTGAATGTATTGAATCACTTGCTGACATTACCAATTTGGGCGGCATCAAGTTTTCTTATTGCCGCATCAATGAAAGAGGTTGTGCCGCGCTTCGAACCCTTCCAAATTTGACAAACCTTGAGATATTACGATCTTCTCTGAATGATGCAGGGTTTAATCAGATCGTGCAAAACAAGAAATTACGCCGTCTGCATACGACTTTCGGAACTCAAAAAATCTCATCAAAGACAGTGGAAAAAGTCACTGAATTACCAGAGTTAGAAAATCTCAAACTCATTGTTTCGCTTGATCCTCAAAGTGCAGCCTCTTTTTGGAAAAAGCTGGCAGCATGTAAAAATTTAGTCGATCTGGAAGTCGACTGTGGATCTGTGACACGAAAAATCATGGTCGATTTCTTGAAAAAAGGAGATCATAAAAAACTTCAGAAGTGGAAAATCTATGGAGTATTCCCTCGCAAAGAATTGGCAAATGCATTGGCAATGGCACCAAATCTGGAAGAACTTCATTTCCCCTCTGGAAGTCTGTCTGACACAAGCTACCTGCTTGAACAATTATCAAAACATCATCCACATATGAAATCGTTGTCGATTGGTTGGTCTGGCGGAGAGAATTTTTTAAAGGGAGATGAGGCACGTACTGCTTTCAGTCAATTGGCCCGCTTTCCCCATCTGGAGACATTTTTCGTACCAATCTTGTTGCCAGATCCAGAAGCCTTGCAACCACTGACCAGGCTTAGATATCTTGAAAGTTTTTATTGCAAAAACCTAAATCTGAATCAGGCAACACTGTTGGAACTGGCTCAGATGCCAAGTCTTAGAAAATTGACGGTGGATTCTCTTGAATTTGGTCAAGAGGCCGGGCACCTTTTGCCCTGGTTGTCGAAAGTGAAACAGATTGAAATCAACAATCCAACCACACTCACTGATAAGCGATTGAGCCTACTTGCAACAATGCCCCGCCTGACAGAATTGAAATGGTGCGATATTGGCATCAAGGAGCCGATTCCTCTCACAGATACAGCGCGTTCCCGCTTTCAATACATCAATTTTAATGTTTGCGAAAAATGAAGTTTGCTATTCCTCCGCTTCATTGAACAAAAGCAATAAGAACCGTGGATATTGAGAATACAGTGATCTTTATTAAGGGTTCTTCATTGGTATTTTTTGCCAGTCGAGTTCATCGATTCGCTTGAGCTCTCCTTCGATGTCGGTTCCCGTGTAAAACGAAAACCAGCCCTTCACACGCGTGGTTTCTCCAGGAGCACAATCGGGAAAGATCGGATCGGAGTGCAGGCAGGGACATTTCTGATTGCCCCAGGGTTTAAAGCAGGGACTCCAGGCCATAATCATCCAATGGTTACCCGTTTCGGACCGGCAGGCAGCATAAGGCGCGCGAAACAATTTGTTGTCATTGCTCTGCTGCGCGAAACCCTTTGCCATTTTCAACATGGCACAATTTTGGACACGCAAATTCGTCAATGGCTGATCAGTTCCATTCTTTAGCAACATATCCATCAGGACCGCATCCTGTCGAGGCACAACAACGGTCGTAAATTCAATTCCGTTGGGCAGCTTACGAGTCATTGAAAGTGTACCACTATCATGTCGTTTCCATTCCAGAGGTTTCATCGCAATATTTTGCTTCGACCAGATGGTCGGCACATGTGTATGCGCCAGATAAGTGAGCCCCAGGTTCGACCAGATCGCTTCAGGAATATCCAGCACCACGTAACTATGCTGATCCCAAGGCGTAAAAACTGAAATCTTTGTTTCCCGTTGCGGGTCGATAGCCCCTTCCAGAAACCCAATCCGTGGATGCCGCCCGCCGGGATATGGTTTGACGAGTAAAGGCGTTTTAGGATTTTGCTCCGTCTTAGGATGAGGCTTTAAATCAAACCGTTTGATAGCAGCATTGATGTCTGATTGATCCATGCCAGTTGCCTGCTGAATTTCATCCACTGTGAAGTGATGGAACACAACCATATTCTCCAGCCAATATTTCAGTTCTGCTTCGTTTGTTGGTTTTCGTGCATTAGAAACAGCATCTTCCGCTTGCGTAACTGTCAAACCAAATATGATGATGAAAATTGAGAATATGGTAGAATAAAATTTTCGCAACATTAGAGCACCTTCCTTCATGATGTATCAAACAAATTCGATCAACACACAGTTTACATCAAATTCCTGAGAAACATCCACAATTTTGTGGCCACAAATCCCCGTTTTGACACTAACAAAACTGATAATCGAAAGAGTAAGACGAATTACAGTTGTATCGGATCGGCAAGCTCAATTTTTTTTCAGTTTGCAAAGAGAACACTCCTAAACTTATGAAATACTGCGTTTCGATTGTTATAAAGTTCCGAATTACAGATCTCCTTCTAAATCCCCCATCTCTATAGACACAACCAGCCAAACCCCCTAGAATCTGCCGGTTTTTCATTCTCCCCCCACACTGGAAGCATCGGCCCTACTCAATGAATTCACAGCAGACAGCAGCCCCCCTCGTTGAAACTGACGATGCAAACCTTAAGAGTGAATCTACTGAGTCGGTGCAATCAGGCAAATACTCAGCGTGGGATTGGGCAACGATCGGCTGGGTGGTAATGATTCATTTAGGATTGTTGGCGGCTCCCTTTTATTTTACCTGGACCGGATTGTTCACGTGTCTGTTTCTGGGTTGGTTGACCGGTGGCATTGGGATTTGCATGGGTTACCATCGACTGTTAACGCATGGCAGTTTTCAGACTTATCCCACTCTGTTTCGACTGATTGGTTTGATCGGATTGCTGGCAGGGCAGGGACCGCCGATTCAATGGGTGGCCAATCACCGTAAACATCATTTACACAGTGATCAACCTGAAGACCCGCATTCGCCACGCGAGGGACGTTGGTGGAGTCATATTCTCTGGCTGGTTCCGCATCATAGTGCTGAAGAAGTCACGGCGACACATGAACGCTTCGCCCCCGATCTGCTCAAAGATCCTTTTATGCGTTTCTTGCAGAAAACATTTCTATTCTGGCATATTGGCTTCGGTGCGCTTCTGTATGGCATTGGTTACGCAGTAGGTGGTTCAGAGACTGCGATCAGCATGATCGTGTATGGCATGTTTGTGCGCTTGTTTTATGTGTTACATGCCACCTGGTTTGTGAATTCTGCTACGCACATCTGGGGCTACCGTAATTATGAAACAACCGATGACAGCCGGAATCTGTGGTGGGTCGCTTTACTCACGTATGGAGAAGGCTGGCATAATAACCACCACAAGTATCAACGCATGGCGAAGAACGGTCATCAGTGGTGGGAACTCGATATGACCTACTATGCAATTCTGACACTCGAAAAACTGGGGCTAGCCTGGAAAGTCGTCAAGACACCACCGCCTAACGACCAGGAGTCAATCATCAAAAAGCCACAATTTGCGCGTGAGCATCTAACCATTCGACGGTAATCAAATCGCCCACCTGTTACGGTCCCATACAATAAAGGATCTCATACCGTTATTCTGACTTTCAAAAGATATCCAACTGAAATCCGGGGCGATGATTTTTTGGTTGCAGTCGTTGAGCTTCTTTGAGGACAAACCTGGGATCCATGAAGGGGTCGTAACTGATGTCCTGCCAAAGTACATTGCCAGAGTGGTCTATGATGAATGTGCCATGCAGTGGCTGCTTTTCGAAGTCATCATAGGCATGGAAGGCTTTGAAAACATCGAGCTTCGCATCTGAGAACAGCGGGATGGGGAGATCGCCTTTATCGTAATTCTTGATTGATGTTTTCAATCCGTCTAATTTATCGGTACTAATCGCCATAATAGGAATGCCCGCTTTTTTGAACTCCTCTACCATCGGCGCAAATGCCTGCAACTGTTCGGCACAATGCAAACAACTATATCCAAGATAAAAAATCAAGACATGTGGTTTGCCGCGAAACTCCTCTGAGCTACGTATTTTCCCAGTAGCATCTTGCAGTTTCCAGGATGGAGCTGGCGAAGGTTTCCAGCGAAATGGACCTAGCGTGTTCAGGTCAGGCCGATCTCCTACATCGGTAGCAACCTTTTTCTTACTTCCCCTGTCTTCTGTAAAACACAGGTCTTTCTTGATGAGTGCTAAACGCTCGTAGAGGAAAGATTTCAGATTGAATAATGCCAGATTCTTCGCTAGCTGATCAATCGACGTTAACATTGTCGTTAACTTTCTAAACTCCTGTTTCGCAGCTTCTTTCTTCCCTGATTGCCATAATAAATCAACGAGTACCGCTTGAGGTTGAACTTCGTTTTTGTGAGAGTCAATCAGCTTTCGCAGTGCTTTTTCTGCCTTTTCCTGTTCACCCGACTTCCATAACACAGAGATCAAATAGACTTCATCCACACCGCCCGCTTTTTTTAATAGTTTGTGACCAAGTTTAAAATCACCTTTGGCGATTGCCTGATGACCTTTGAGGGCATTAATGTTTCCTTCCCGTCTTTTGATTTTCGATAGAAAGGGTTTGCTCGCTTTTTCAATCGCGGTTTTGATTGATTTATTAATTTTTGTTGATTTGCTCACTTTAGATTGGCCTGGTTTCAGTGCGACAATCGGCCCTTTGATGAGAGCAGCCCTGGCTTTTTTCTCTGCGGCTTGTTCGGCCTGTTTCTGATCTTTTTTCAGTATATCCAGCCGTTTCTGCAACTCTGCCAATTGGTCGTCACCTTCTTTGACTTTTTTCATCTGGTAGTAAGCCAGTCCCAGGTAACGCAGGCGTTTGATCTGCTCTTCTTCCAAATCTGTGGGAGCCAGATAATGCGTACCACTCAAATGAATCAGTTCATCCCATAATTCAAAAGTTCTTAGTACTTGGAACAAACGCATGCGTCCGTACTTAGCACTACCCCGCTTTTTGAGTGTGTTGTATTTGGGGTGCTGTGGCAGATCGATCATGTTCTTCGCCAATTCAACGGCAGGATGAATACGGCCAAGAAAAATCAAATTGCGGATCAACCACTCATTGTTATGAGCATAATTATGAATCTGGTCGGGCATGACCCTATCACGCATCATATGGGCATGATCCACGCGAGCTGATGCTTCCTGTTGCCAGACGGCATCTTCATATCGTTTGAGTCGGGAATAGATATGTCCCGGCATATGCCACATGTGGGCAATGCTGGGAGCAGACTGACCGCAACGTGCTGCTGAAGTGAGCGCCTTTTCCGGCTTACGATAATCCCAGAGATGAATGCGATAATGATGTGTGGGGTGCATCGGATTGACGTCAAAAATATCCTGCAGTAAAGCCTCTGCTGCGATATAACTTGTACTGGAAGAACGTGTGTTATAAAGATGAACTGCCAGAAATGCCTTGGCTTCCAGATCATCCGGATATTCCAGAATCAGGTTTTCCATCGCTTTGGTATACGCCTCATTCCGTTGTTTGGATTTTTTCTTGTCGGCCTTGATATAGGATTCGAGGGCTTTGATATACAATTTTTCCCGTGGGCTGGCTTTATTAATACGTTTGTTTGCTTCTTCAATAAATCCTTTAGCCCGTTTTGAATTCTTCAGGTTACACATGGCAGCCCCCCAAAAGGCCATGGCGCAATCAGGGTCTAAGGAAGCAGCATGTCGGAATGAACGTTCTGCCTCCAGATACCAGAAACCGTGCAATTGTCCTAATCCCTGGTCAAGAAATTTCTGAGCCTCAGGGTTCTTGACCGTCACATCAAAGTGCACATCGCCAGTCCCTCCCATGATGTAAGCCTTACGACGGGGGCCTTCATTAAAAACTTCCCCGTGATAGGAATGACCGGCCAGAACTTCTTCTGTTTCTTTTTTATTATCCGTCGCTTCTGCTTTGTCGGCACTCCAGGCAGTTGAACAGGGGATACAAAACAGTAATGTGACTACCAAAGCAAAGTATTTTTGGTTGTGAACCAAAGTGAGCGGAAACTTATTTAACATAGTCATTAACGCTTTAGAGTTAGAGGAACGGAACCACTATTGAGAGAATGTTCAAATATTAATTTTACTACGCCCCTTTTCCAATTGTCGATAGACAAGGATCATTTCGAAGCACAGTTATGTAAATGCCCCGTCTCACTATTCACTATGACGAAAAAAAAGACACCAAATCTGAATTTACTTGCCTCTCAGTTTTGTACAGTGTAGCATAATCCCATTATGGTCCGCGTTGTTTTTACACCTAATCTGGAACGTCATTTATCTTGTCCTGAAGCAACAGTTTCCGGAGATTCGGTGCGCGAAGCATTGGATGCTGTGTTTGAGACCGATCAACAATTGCGGGGATATATCCTCGACGATCAGAGTCGGCTACGTCAACATATGGTAATTTTTGTTGATGGCAAAACGATTGTTGATCGAGTTCACCTGAGCGATTCCATTTCACCCAATAGTGAAATTTATGTAATGCAAGCACTTTCTGGCGGCTAAATAAATATAGATGAACTACAAAAGACTAAACAAACTGAAAGAGACATCCCATGAGTTCCCAAATTCATATTGCCACGCGCAAAGGGTTATTTCAACTTGATCGCAGCTCCTCGGGCTGGTCACTTGGTCGACATGATTTTCATGGAGAACATGTTTCGATGGTATTAAAAGACCATCGAGACGGTACAACTTATGCCGCTCTTAACCACGGTCACTTTGGAGTGAAGCTGCATCGCAGTAATGACGATGGAAAGAATTGGGAAGAATGTGCCGTGCCCGTTTATCCCGAAGGAGCAACAATCGGTGCTGGTCCTTTCTCAACAGACGGCAAGCCTAAGCCGGCCAGTTTAAGTGAAATCTGGGCGTTGGAACCAGGAGGTCCAGATCAACCAAATCGGCTCTGGTGCGGTACGATCCCGGGAGGCTTGTTTCGCTCTGACGATTGTGGTTCCAGCTGGCAATTGGTTGAATCATTTTGGGATCTGCCCGAGCGTCAACACTGGTTTGGAGGTGGGAAAGACGATCCCGGGATTCATTCTATTTGTGTTCATCCCGAAAATAGCCAACAGGTGGCAGTATCGATCTCCTGTGGAGGCGTTTGGGTGACTAAAGATGATGGTGCGAGTTGGACCTGTAAAGCCGATGGCATCCGTGCAGAATATGTTCCCCCTGATCAGGCCTATGATCCTAATATTCAAGATGTACATTGTCTCGTTCAATCACCATCACATCCCGATTTCTACTGGGCTCAACACCATAATGGTGTGTTTCGCACTACTGATGGTGCCAATTCCTGGCAAGAGATTACAACGATTCAACCTTCCGGGTTCGGGTTTGCCGTCGCCGTCCATCCCAAACAACCAGATATCGCCTGGTTTGTACCGGCAATCAAAGATGAATGTCGCATTCCCGTTGACGGTAAATTTGTGATTGCCCGCACCACCGATGGTGGTTTGACTTCTGAGGTTCTCACGAATGGTCTGCCTCAAGAGTATGCATATGATATCGTTTATCGGCACGCGTTGGACGTGGATCAAACGGGTGAGTGTCTCGTTACAGGTTCCACAACGGGTAACCTCTGGATTTCAGAAGATGGCGGCGATTCCTGGCAGACGATCTCGACGACACTCCCTCCCATCTATTGCGTGCGGTTTGCAAAATCTTAGCGCATTGATTCTGAAGATTGGACCACTGAAGCTTCTAATCCTGTTTTTTGAGTGCCTGTTCAATCACACGAGCTGATTCTTTGCCTTGTGCAGTCGCGCCGGCGGAATTGAAGTGAACATTGCCCGGTTTCGTCCACCATTTTTTGTGGTATGGTTTCGTCAAAGCATAAAGGTCGTTGACCATAATCTCAGGATGATCCATGAGGACTTTCATGGCAATTTGATTATACTTTGCTGCATCGCCTGCAATGCGACCAGCTTCACCTTCAGGGACAGGGGTCGTTGTCACGAAAATGAGTTTTGCTTTGGGTGCTAATTTTTTGAGATAAGCAATGATAGCACGTAGATTCTTTTCGTAATCCGCGGGAGAAGTGACTTGCTTGCCATTTACACGATCCAGTTTTTTCCCACTCATATACTTCAGATCGTGCAGGCCAACATTAAAATGAATGACATCCCAATCGAAGTCCCAATGTCCTTTTAGATTCTTATCTTTCATTGTCGTATGCATGGTTTTCATTTTATTGATGAAAGACGAAGAATCACCACCGTTACAATACAGACGATATAAGTTGGCTTTGCCCTTGAGTGCATCACGGGTGGCATCGGTATAGGCGATGGAAATCGAATCGCCATACAACAAAACATTCGGAAGTTTGGAGTTATTTTCGACAAATTGAAACGCAGGGCGTTTATTAAAACGGGGTGATCGAACCAGTTTTTTCCAGGCTTCTTCAGCTTGTTTTTCAGCAAACACAGTGTGTGTCAAAGTAAGTAGACAGATTGTGAACAAGGGAATCAGCTTGGAGAGTTTCATGGTGGGTCTTCTTCAAATTAAGGAGTGATATGCAGCTAATCTTCGATTTAAGAATTTATAATAACCGTTCATTTTGACGTATTACAATCAATATCAGCAAGCTTTTTCGTTCAGATTATTCATAAATCGTAGCATCTGAGTAAAAAAGTAACTATAAATGAGTCTGTACTGGGGCGGTAACTGTAAACGAATCAATTTATATCTTTCCAAAGTATTTTGCTCATTCCGAGGGAGTGCTCATATGAGAGTTTGCTGTCTGTTGTGCCTTCTGTTTTTGTTTGGCTGCGAAAAAAAGAACCCTGAAGAGTCAGTCGTTGTGGTCGAGGTTGAACAGGGAGAAACTGCTCCTCTTCCTGCTGAATCTGATGGTGAGCTCCCAATGGCTGGCATGGGAATTATGGTAGGCGAGGTCACACCAGACAGCGCCTTAGTACAGGTACGGTTAACAGAGACTGACAAACTGGTCAACCGCGATGTCAAAGGCATGCCGGGCTTCGTCAAATTTATATTGCAACCTATATCAGAAGAAATATCAGATACAGCGAAGGGGAGTACTCAAATCGTAAAAGCGATAGCCGATCATGACTTTATCGCACGCGCTTCCTTTACAGATTTACCAGCAGGAACGGAGTTCGAATGCACGACTGAAATTGGCTCAGCAGAAGATCAGCTCCATTCTGGCCCGACAGCCCGATTCAAAACGCTACCCGGAGCGAGTCAGGCAAAGCCAGTAGAATTTGTGGTTGTAACTGGAATGAACTATGCGAAGTTTCACGGCGACGATCGTATCGATAAAAAACAACACTTGATAGAAAATAACACAAAGCTCCCTCAGCCCTACTCAGGTCCCGATAAACACTTGGGTTATCCGGCGTTAGAGACGATCTTGAAATTAAAGCCCGATTTCTTCATAGGCACCGGTGACAATGTTTATTATGACACTCCCGATAAACCGCGGGCGGAAACGATTCCCGAATTACGACAGAAATGGCATGAGCAATTCGTGCAGCCTCGCTATCGTGACCTGTTCGCTGCCGTGCCCACTTATTGGGAAATCGATGATCATGATTATCGCATCGATGATGGTGATAATACGGGCGATCATCGGCCTTCTCCGGATGAAGGTCGAGCGATGATGCTGGAACAACTACCCGTCGCACCAATGGATGACAAGGATGCTAAAACATACAGGACCCATCGGGTTAGCAAGGATTTACAAATCTGGCTGCCGGAAAATCGTATGTATCGTAGTCCAAATGCGATGAAAGACGGTCCTGGAAAAACGATCTGGGGCGATGAGCAAAAAGCATGGTTGAAAAAAACATTAAAAGAGAGTGACGCGACATTCAAACTCTTAATTTCACCTACTCCAATGGTTGGTCCCGACGATTTACGAAAGACGGACAACCATTGTGATATCGGTGGATTTCGTCATGAGCGTGATGAATTTTTTAAATGGCTGAAAGAGAACGGTTTGGATCAGCAGAACTTCTTTATTGTCTGCGGTGATCGACACTGGCAATATCACGCCACTGACCCCAGCGGGTTTGAAGAATTTTCCTGTGGTGCGCTGGTCGATGCCAATTCTCGCTTAGGTCGCAAACCCGGTGATCCCAAATCAACTGATCCGAAAGGGCTCATCAAACAAGCTTACTCTCAAGATCCACGCTCCGGTGGATTCTTGCTGGTGAAAGTAACTCCGGCAGAGAAACAATCACCGGCGACACTTTCTTTTGTGTTTCACGATGAGAAAGGGAAAGTATTGTACCAACACAACAAACCCCACAGCAAGAAATAGCAGCCCTTATTCCCGAAAGTCTGTATCAGCCGTTTTGAGATCAAGTTCTTTGATCCAGACATTTCGATAGCGTACATCATGTCCTTCACATTGGAGCTTAATTCCACCGGGAGTATCAGTAATTCCAAATCCGTTATTATTTCCACCATCCAGTCCAGAATTGGGCCCCCCCCAGACTTTGTTGATCGTTACGTTCTCATGCACCTTCTTACCATTGAAATACATTGAAACGAGCGGTTTTTCGACCAGTTTACCATCTTTGAAACGGGCAGCGCGAAACGTAATGTCGTAAGCGTTCCATTTCCCTGTTCCGTTATAAGCATGATAAGGTGATTCGGTACGGTTAATGACAGCCCCCATACCATGCTTCGTTTTATCACCATCCAAAACTTGAATTTCATAGCGGTTCTGTAAATAGACTCCACTATTGCCACCTGGTTTCATCACTAGAAATTCAACATGTAGACGGAAGTCACGATATTTCTTTTTCGTCACAATGTCGGCTGTTCCATATTTTCCTCCCGCAGCTGCTGGATCATCGGTCATTACAACCGTACCCGTATCGACAGGGTCTTCAACAATTTTCCACTTGATAGGAAGAGAAGAACTAAAGCGTGGTCCTTTCCAATAGGTCCACTTTTGATCCAACGTTTCCCGACTACCATCCAGGAGAATTTCAGCGTCGCTGGGAACCTTGGCAGAAACACCGATTTCAGCGAGTGCAGAGGACCAAGCCGTAACAAAAATCAATGGCAATAGACTAAGAGCAAAAGGCGTGAGTCGCATGATGGTTCCTCATTATTGACATGTAAATAGAAGCTCACATTATGTCGTTTTTATTTGATCAGAACAAACCACTTCGACCAGAGCCAAGCCTCTGATCTTAAAAGATCAATCGTTCCAACTTAGAGACAATGAGCACAACATTGTATCGAATTAATAAATTGAAGAAAAAAAATATTTTTGAAGGATTCTAAGAAATTGAGAGACACTTGGAACGAAGTTGGGTGGTTAGATTACTAGTTCAAATAAGTATTTCTTATTCAAAATTAAGTGTGACCACTGATCTTTTTGAGCTACATATTTTGTAAATCGCTCAATAAATGAACACAGTAACACTATTTTATGCCCTCGATTTTAAAAATATCATGACTTTTGTTGTTACTTTTGGGCATTTAATGAAGTAATCTAAATAAATATTATATGAGTATTATTATGCATCTAAGAATCTGCATTATTGGTGCTTTAGCGTTTCATTTAAGAGTTTCCACTAACAAGGTCCCTCCAGAGTAGTTTACCTCTTTTCTCACGGCAAATTTACGCTCGATTTTTAATTTCCATTTTTACCGAAAGACATTTCCATGTTTAGCAGGCACATTCCACGCAAACGTGGCTTCACCCTCATTGAATTATTAGTGGTGATTGCCATTATCGCAATTTTAATTGCATTGTTACTACCGGCGGTTCAACAGGCACGGGAGGCGGCTCGCAGGAGCACCTGTAAAAATCACCTGAAACAAATTGGTCTGGCATTACACAACTATCATGACACTTTTTTGCGTTTTCCGATTGGCGAACAGAGCCCTGTTTGGAGAGCCAACTGGCGTGCGCCCATTCTTCCTTACCTGGATCAAGCCCCCGCATATAACCAAATGAATTTTTCAATTGGTACGTCAACGATTGGATTTGCTTCTGCAGGAAGTTCGGGTTATGGATATGGTACAGGAGCGGGTACGAATGAAATTCTGAAAACCTTACGGGTTCCCGTTTATAATTGTCCCTCTTCTCCTCATTCCAATGCGGCAAATGACAGCGCGAATGTCAAAAATAATAGTGAATTAGGTCAGACGATGGACTATGTGGGAATTGCAGGTGCCACTCCCGATCCTTCAGGAGCTACAACAACCGTTTGCTCTGCAGCGTCTGCCGGTTATGGTGCGGGGCAATTTTGCAGTAATGGTCTGTTAGTACCCAATGATTCGTTTCGAATGCGCGATATCACTGATGGAACATCCAACACGATTATTGTGGGTGAACAATCTGGCCAAGTGAATAATCAGGATTCTCGTTCCAACTACTATGGTGGGTGGAGCGGGATTACAAATTCTTCGAAAGTAGCATCATTACTAGATGGTTCCACCTGGGGTTCCGGTACCACAACAGTTAAGTATTCCATCAACAGTTTTTGGAATTCGGGTGCAGGCGATGAGGCGTACCGAACCTACGGTCCTAACACAATCCTGGGATCTTATCACACCGGTGGTACGCATGTTTTGCTGACAGACGGGGCAGTTCGTTTTCTGTCTGACAATCTTGACTTCTCTACCTTGGCAAATCTCTGTTCCAAGAGTGATGGCCAAGTGCTCGGTGAATTTTAATGAATCAAAGTGCAAAAGTACTTATTTATTAACCGTAAAAATTCAAAGTAAGGACTCCAGACCTAATACGCCTGGGGTCTTTACTTTTTGATACGACAACTTCTAGATGATGGGATAAAATTGAATGATGGTTAAAATAGATCTCTTTCGACGTTGCAGTATGTTGGCATTTGCAATTCTTTTTTTCAGTCTGACGATGATTGGCTGTGGTGGGGCTGATGATACGAAAAAACGTGGTTACGTTACAATCACTGTTACCCATAATGGCTCTCCTGTGACTGAGGGAGAAGTACGTATGATGATCACGGGCAAAGGGGAAGCGGCTGTCGGCCTCTTAAACGAATCAGGACAGGTAGAGCTCGAAGAAGTTGTACTCGGAAATTACAATGTGGCAGTTGCCCCCCCTGAGTTGGCAACACCCGATAACCCGGCTCCCGAGAAAGAGTATCCGAATCTTCCGCAAAAATATCGCGACATCAGTAAAAGTCCGCTCAAAGCGGAGGTAAAAGCGGGTAGCAATGAGTTTACTTTTGATTTAAAAGATTGAAACTCTCGTAACGGGCTCCTTAATGATGAAACCCCGAGCCTTTTGTTTCCGGTCTGTGGTTGGGTTGAGAAGCAAAAAAGTCGATGGCATGTTGCATATCGAGGAGTAGCATGTCTGCCATGTCTCTCGTAAAGCCTTCTTTGCAAACGCAACGCAGTACTGCCAGGTCTTCACGGTTTTTAGGGAATGTATAAGCGGGGACCAGCCAGCCACGCTCTCGTAATTTATTCGAGATATCAAATACGCTGAAGTTTGCTTTCTCATTCGTAGTGAAGGCAAAAACAGGGATCGAACTTCCGTCTGAAATTAATTGGAACGGTCCCAGTTCTGCAATTCCTGAAGAAAGATGCAAGGCGACATTTTGTGACGCTTGATGAATACTGCAATAACCTTCATGTCCCAGTCGCAAAAAATTGTAATATTGTGCGACGACTTGATTCCCAGGTCGTGAAAAGTTCAGAGCAAAATTTGGTAAGTCGCCGCCGAGATAGTTACAGTGGAAAACTAACTCTTCAGGGAGTTCTGTTTTATCTCTCCAGACAATCCAACCAACTCCGGGGTAAACCAGCCCAAATTTATGCCCGGATGTGTTGATCGATTTCACAAGCGGGAGTCTGAAATCCCATTCCAAATCTGGTTGTAAAAAAGGAGCAACAAAGCCGCCACTGGCTCCATCAACATGAATGGGAACATCCCAGCCGTTTTGCGCATTCAGTTCTAAGAGTGCGTCATTGACTTCTTTCACATTTTCGTACCTGCCGTCAAAGGTACTACCCATAATAACCACAACTCCGATTGTATTTTCATCAACCAGTTTCAACGCTTCCTCTGCGTTCAAACAATAACGGTCTCCTTCCATGGGAACAAAACGTGGTTCAATCTCCCAGTAACGGCAAAATTTTTCCCAACAAACCTGCACATTGATGCCCATCACCATATTCGGCTTATCTGCTGATTTTCCTTGCGCTTCGCGACGTTTACGCCAATTCCATTTTAACGCCATACCTCCCAGCATAGACGCTTCACTGGACCCAATCGTTGAACAGCCTACTGCTTCTTCTTCTTGCGGCGCGTTCCATAGCTTAGCCAGCATATTGGTACACCGTAATTCAATTTCAGCGGTTTGCGGATACTCGTCTTTATCGATCATATTTTTGTCGAACGTTTCCGACATGAGCTGCCGTGCTTCATCTTCCATCCACGTGGTGACGAAGGTGGCCAGATTGAGCCGCGAGTTTCCGTCCAGCATCAATTCATCACGAACTAAATCATAGGCAATTTTAGGAGGGAGCCCTTGTTCGGGCATCCGGTACTTAGGAACGGGTTCACTGATAGACCGACTACCATAAGCGGGAGTCAACATTGAATCTGGATCGGTATCGCTTAAGTTCTTTTTGCCATGCAGCATGAAGCTCTCCCTACTGGACTTTCATAACGAAAAACGAAATGGAACCGTTATAGTAATGTCTTATGCAGGGATTTGAATGAAGAATTCACAAAGGATCAACTTTTCTGCAAACTTTGTGTCGTGCAGCCAGCCGTACATTGGCCAATGATATCGAGCTTATCGTTATTTAAGTAGCAATAACGATTGATCCAGACACCATCAGGGCTGATCTCTGCCGCCACCTGCATTCTGGCATGGAAGTCCTCTGTCGGTCCATATCCATGTGCGAGAGCATAAATAGGCATCGGTTTAGCTAATTTTCTAGCTGCCGAAATTTTTCGTTCCTGTGCATGTGGCCCCGTTAAATGAGGTTCATCAGGCCCAGGATAATAAATATCCTTTAATTGCGCCGGCGGTTCAGAATCAGCGATGTCAAGCAACTTGAATAACGCACGGACTAATAAAGATTCGGAGAGTCCCGGATTTGCTGCCAGTAGTTGATCACCATAAGACCGCAAGATCATCGACCAGTGCATACCATAAAGCTTAACGCTTACAGAGTTACAATACTTTGTGACTAATGAATAATTCATTCCGGAAATGAGAGACCAGGGGGGAGGGAAGGCACTAGGAGCGAGTTCAACTTCCGTATTACTTACTTCGTTCATTGTCGCACGGAAACCTGCCAGCAATTCTTTTGAAAGTTGTGCTTTCATCAACAGCATTGCAGCCGCTCCGGGATAATGCTGATTTAACCAAGCTGTGAAATTCGTTGATTGATTCGCTTCGAAGAGTATGGCCTCCAAGTCATCGTTTGTTAAGCCACCATGTAACTTTTGATATAACGCCAGCGAATCAGTTTGCATCTGATCAAACTGAAATCCCAATCGACATGCAGCCTGCTTGGCATGCGCGCTAAAATCAAAGAAGGCCGAGTCCAGAAAGTAAGGTGGATATTCCGGCCAGTCAAAACGTAAGCCATCAATTTCAGGATAGCGGTTGAGTAGGTCCCGAATCAACGCATGTTGATATTCAATGATATGCGGGCTCGCCAGACTTCCGTTGTTGGCAACACGTTTGCGTGGCAAAGAACCATCGGGCAAGCGGGGAATATCTTCCTCACGAGGACCACCAAATTGAACGCGATACCCTGGTGGAATAGCAGCCTGGACTTGAAAGTAAACTTCAAGCCCACGCGCCTGAGCAGCTTGTATAAAGTCAGCGACAACGTGTCCTTCACGTCGTGTAAGCTCGTCAGGTTCGGCTGGCTGGTACCGTAAACCTGCATAGAGAGTCTTATCGGGAACAAAACTAGGGGCTGTTTTAACCCAGAGCTCCCTTTTCCCTTCCCAGAGGGGACGATCCAGCAGGCGAACTTTGCCGGCTCCTGCATCAGCGGGTGGTTCACGTACTCCTGTCTGCTCATCGGCTAGCTGCATTACATAAGGAGAGGTAGAGACCGCCGTGACTCCCGCTCTCTGTGTAAGATTATCAAGAACAGTCTCGATACCTTCGTACTGTAGATATTCTGGTAATACAGTCACTCCGATCTGTCGCTGCTGACTCATGATTTCCTCGCAATGGTGCAGAATGAAAACTCAGAGTCTATTAATCTTATCGCTTCAAGGGGAAATTCCTCCACCCCGGAACGCTGTTTTTTATTGACTTTCTACAGAGCCAGGTAGCTTGTCACAAAATGCCACTAAAATGAAAGTCGCAACGGGACCAAATAACAGAGAAATGAGAAACCATGCTAGTCCACTTCGATTTTTGCCCTGTGCTAATCCGGCATTGATTAAAGCCAGCGACCCCCATCCAACAAGATAGCCAGGTTCTTGGGGAATCTGTGCCGCAACGAGCATGAGTGTTACTCCTGATGGATCAAATTACATTTTAACCGAAGTACAGTAATTTACTCAGTAATGATATCGTTGACAGTACCACCACTGGGAATCATAGGCAGAACATGTTCTTGATAACTGCAAATGACATCCAGGAGATAAGGACCATCTGAAGACAGCATTTCGGCGAGTGCTTCCGGGTACTCTGCTTTGGAGCGTACCTGCCGTGCCTGCAAACCAAAGCCTTTTGCAATGGAGACAAAATCGGGATACGTCGCTTCGGCATGTGAGCCATCGCCCTTACCCTCTGCTTCCGGGTGATGCACGGGACCGAGATAGGTATGAGCTCGACGCCCATCCATGAAACGATCTTCCCATTGAACCACCATTCCCAAATGCTGATTATTGAGCAGCAGGATTTTGACAGGCAACTTTTCTGTATGGAGAGTTGCCATTTCCTGCACGTTCATCAACATGGATCCATCGCCGTCAATGTCGACAACCAAATCGTTCGGGAACTGCGCTTGAACCCCCATCGCAGCGGGTAAGCCAAAGCCCATGGTTCCCAAGCCAGAACTGCTAAGCCAACGGCGGGGCTTCTGAAACTTATAGAATTGAGCCGCCCACATTTGATGCTGTCCCACACCTACGGTGATGTAAGGATCTTTCGCTTTAGTTTGATTACAAAGTTCGTGAATCGCATACTGCTGCGAGAGTACATCGCCGAGTTCAGGGTACTTCAGCGGGTACTTTTCTTTCCACTCGTTCACCTTTGCCAACCATTGATCAACTTCAGGCAGATCATCATCGGTGATGGTGGCATTCAATGCTTCCAGAACATTTTTCAGATCAGCATTGATGGGAATGTGTGCTTCCTTGTTTTTATGTAATTCGGAAGGATCGATATCAACATGCACAATCTTGCCATGTTTGGCAAACTCTTCCAGTTTTCCGGTGACACGATCATCAAAACGCACGCCGAACGCTAATAACAAATCAGCTTCATTAACAGCATAGTTCGCATAAACCGTGCCATGCATGCCAAGCATGTCGAGGCACAAGGGATCGTCTCCCGGAAAAACACCCAATCCCATTACAGTGGTTGTCACCGGAATTTGTGTACGATGAGCGAACTTGATTAGTTCTTCAGACACATCTGAAATAATCGCGCCGCCACCAACATAGAGAATTGGTTTTTTTGAACGTTTAATGGCTGCCAGAATCTGACGAATCTGTTCGGGAGCTGCCTTTCTCAATTCCGGTCGATAACCGGGCAGGTAGGTTTCGGGATCGTAGTCTGGCTCTTCATCGAGTGTGGCCAATTGACAGTCTTTGGGGAAGTCGATCAGAACCGGTCCGGGACGACCCGTATTGGCAATAAAAAATGCCTCTTTCACAATTCGGGCAACGTCATTGACATCGGTCACCATATAGTGGTGTTTGGTAATTGCACGTGAGATTTCCACCATGGGAGTTTCCTGAAAGGCATCACTTCCAATGACTGCCTGAGGAACCTGCCCGGTAATAGCGACCATGGGAATACTGTCGAGTTTGGCATCTGCCAGAGCTGTTACCAAATTAGTCGCGCCAGGTCCACTGGTCGCCATACAAACGCCAACCTCACCCGTGGTACGGGCAATTCCCTGCGCGGCGAATCCGCCCCCTTGTTCGTGGCGGGGAAGGATAGTTCGGATGTCTTCCTTATTTTTGATCAATGCTTGATGAAGTGGCATGCTACAGCCACCGGGATAAGCAAAGATGGTCTTCACGCCCTGCCGAATCAATGCCTGAACCAGAATCTCAGCTCCATTGATTGTCTTAGTTTGCGTATTTTTTTCGTTGGCAGTGGCCACTGTCTCACCCTTCTGTTTCGATGGTCTCTAATATTTCGTTTTAATGATCTAAAAAATCCGTCGTTTGGTCCTGTCACAGAGCCAGATCGACGATCGATCAACATCTCTTGTTTTCCATAACGATTTATCATGTAGACGCACCTTGTACGCCTGATGTTCGTTCTGGAATTCAAAGAACTGCTTTAAGCACCTAATTCTATCTTCTCTCAGGTGTAATAACGAGTCATTTCCTGCGCAGAATCCAATTTTCATACAGACACATTCACTTTAAGACTTTTGCGAATACAGTTTACGAAACCTGTTTCGATTATGCGGGTTAAGCGACACATTAACGAACTTTAGACGGACATTTATGATTTGAAGGTACAAATCAATAAACAATTAATCACATAAGTCTATTCACTGTATAAGATTAAGGTTTTTCCATTCTTATCCAAACTCTCTGTCTCTTAGTCAATAGTGCCTTTAAACACCGCGAGTCTGAGTAAGTTTGGCATGAACCCCGTGATAATAAGATCCCCCAGCCAATATGAATCGACCAGGGGGATGATTACCTGAGTGAGGGGTTGTGTTTTGTTTAAAGCCTAGCGATCTGCACGCCAATCATAGCGACCATAATTGTAGTCGCGCTGATACAGGTTATATCTGTGTCCATAGTCAAAACGGTGATCGAAACGATTGCCGTTGTGTGGAAACGAACCATAATTCGTTCGATAATACGAAGGGAAATAGGATGGTGCTGTTCCACAGCGAAAATAGTTTGACCGGCGGTTTGGCTGGTAGTCGTAATTGCTGAAGTTACGGTAACGATTTAAGTCGTCACGGCTATGGAATGAATCATAGTCATTCCAGTTTCGATAGCTGGAACTATTGTAGTGTCGAGCTTGCGATTGGTTTGGTTGATAGTAAGGTGTTGCTGCAAAGCTCGTATTGCTAACCAAAGCAATTGTGGCCAATGCAGTGAACATGATGGTAAAGTGTTTCATCATTATCTCCCTTAATGTATCCGTTTTTTGAAAGTGGCTTATTATCTTTGATAAATGATTAGTAAAGCATTTCGTATGCCAAAATCAAACATTGAAACGTAAACCTTTCAAATAAAACAGCTTATAGAATAATATAAAACCGAATAAAACCACAGAATGTTGTCACTTATTCAACAGAACGAACATTTTTACAATCATTTTGACACACAATGCTCCTGAATGACCTCATAAAGACAACTTGATCAAAGTAGTGGAATTAGCAGAGGTCATTTGGCCGTATGGAACAGGAAAGCAATGGCTAATGTGCTTGAGGAAGTGTTAAATAGCGGGAGCCAGCCTGTAAGCCGGGTTATGTCGAGAGTGGCCATTTATCTGGGACAACAGTTGCCTGCTGCCTCGCGCGACCGACCCGAGAGTCATACCGGATCGGGCCGATCCGTGTGCTGGCAAGCCAGCACTGCTCCCTGCTTGGTCTTGCACCCGGTGGGGTTTACCTAGCCAAACCGGTCACCCGGCCTGCTGGTGCGCTCTTACCGCACCGTTTCACCCTTACCTGCCTGGAAACCAGGCGGGCGGTTTGCTTTCTGCTGCACTTTCCCTATCCTTGCGGACGGTGGGAGTTACCCACCACCGTGCCCTGTGGAGCCCGGACTTTCCTCCACGAATCCCGAGGAATTCGCAGCGACCACTCAGCCGACTCCCGCTACTGAATTGACCAGTATAGGCGACTGAGGTTGCTTGAAGTATCCCCAAAATCTGACTTTTCTTGAGAGAAAGGCTTTATTATGGCTGACCAACGGTATAGATTAATAGCGTGCGGGCAAACAAAGACATCTCGGAATCGTAAGACAATGAACGCTCCAGGAAACTTCGAATGTTAGGTGAGTTAAACCCTTGTGGAGGTGGCGACCCAATTCCGCTACTTTCCGAAGTCCTGCTTATTGGCCGCCGTAGTCGATGTGATATCACGTTGAAGTTCCCCAATGTTTCTTCACATCATTGCCAATTGGAGTTTATCAACGGCTATTGGCGTGTGCGGGATATGAACAGCCGCAACGGGATTAAAGTCAATGGCGAGCGGTGTGACATGAAATGGTTACTTCCCGGAGATCAACTTTCGATTGCCAAGCACGAATTTGAAATCAATTATACTCCTCAATCCGATGAACCACCGCCTGAAGAAGATGACCCCTTTGAATTGAGCCTGATGGAAAAAGCGGGCCTGGTGAGCCCTGAATCCCGACCGCGTCGACCGATGGCACCTCCCGCCCACAAGCCAAAAGAGATTGAATTACCTCAAGATGAATCGGAAATGACCGAGGACGAACTCGGTTTGAAGTTTCTCATTGACCTGGATGACGAGCAGAGTGATTCATGATCCATTTCCAACAATGGCTACGGAGCCGAGTTTGTTGTGGCTAAGAAAAAAGGGAAAAAAATCCGGGTTGCGTTTAAGAAAAATCGCCAGAAGAAAGTCCGAAAGAATAAACTCTCCAGCCACCGAGTCGATGAGCAAATCGATTCTCAATACATGGATGCAACCGAACGGCTATCAGGTAAAGGCGACCTGACTCGTCACCGTACCGTGATGGGAGTGGAACAGGAAACCCAAGACGGCACCGCGATCGTTATCGACATTGACGAAAGTACCTGTCTCAAAGGTCGTGTTATCCAGTCTCAAGGATTGAACTCAATCGTACAGTCAGAAGAGGGTACTCGATATGACTGTACGGTCCGGCGGCTCGTCAGAACTATGTCACGCGATGACCGCAATGCTGTGGTTGCTGGTGACCATGTTTTAATTAGGCCAGAAGGAGAT
The DNA here is from genome assembly GCF_007748175.1 of Gimesia aquarii. NCBI lineage: Bacteria > Pseudomonadati > Planctomycetota > Planctomycetia > Planctomycetales > Planctomycetaceae > Gimesia > Gimesia aquarii. Next base: position 342,824 of record NZ_CP037422.1, on the reverse strand, counting down.
GAAAATCAGGCTGTCATCGAACGTGTAGAGCCAAGACGCTCTTCTCTCTCAAGAGGTAGTAAACGCCGGGAGCATATCCTCGTCAGTAATATCGATCAAGCAGTGATTGTTGTTTCTGCCGATGACCCTCCTCTTAAACCCTCACTCATCGACCGCTTCCTGATTAGCTCAGAAAAGGGCAATATTCATTCCATCATTTGCATCAACAAAATTGATCTCGTTGATCCTATCGAATTTCAACCACTGATCGGCGTGTATGCTCAGATGGGTTACGACATCGTGTTAACAAGTATTGTCGATGGGACAGGGATTCCGAGACTCCGCTCATTGCTCAAAGGGAAACAATCTGTATTTTCTGGACAAAGCGGTGTCGGAAAGTCGTCTTTACTGAATCAGATTGACAGTCGGTTAACTTTGGAAACTGCTGAGATCAGCCAGGAGAATCGGAAAGGGCGACATACAACACGCTCAGCAGTCTTACTGGAAATCGAAAGTGGGGGTTGGGTCGTAGATACGCCAGGTATTCGGCAGTTAGAGTTATGGGATGTGATTCCGGAAGAGGTCGAAGGCTTCTTTCGTGACTTTTGTCCCTTTATCCCACAATGTCGCTTCCCGGATTGTTCGCATACACACGAAACCGGATGTGGTGTGAAACGTGCGGTCGCCAATGATTTCATATCCCGGCAGCGCTACCAAAGCTATTTGAAAATTATTAGTGGCGATGAACCGCGGCCCGTTTATCATCAAACGTGACAGAGACTAACTCTCTACCCGTTCATAGATACAGGAAATTATTTTCTGTGGTCGATCAGTTGATCCTTAATACCGACTTGCGTAGACTCAAAGAGGCTGCTTTGTAAAGTTTGTTAATGATCAAGCCTGCCAATACTGTTTTTGCTCTCCTGCCTGATTACCTCCAACATCAAAAGTCTTACTCATGAAATCCAAATTCGTTTCCATGCTTTGTTTGATTCCGCTTCTACTACTCGGTTTTTATCTGCTTTCAGATGACAATTCCCGAATTTTGTTGAGTCAAGAACAAGTCGTGAAGAGTAAGCAAACTAGTTGTAAGACTGTGCTCGACTACGGCGTACGCGGTGATGGTAAAACAGACGACACAGCGGCCATACAGAAGATGGTGAATGCCTCTGCTGGCTCATTGCGATTTCCGCGTGGCCTCTATCGATTGACGAAACCAATTGTCATTGATTTAAACAAAATCGGTCCGACTTCTATTTCGGGTGACGGAACGGCAACGATTTTAATGGAAGGTGCCGGACCTGCTTTTTTGTTTAAAGGAACTCATGGCGGCACGGCAAGTCCGAAAACTGTAAACCCAGTTGTCTGGGAAAAAGAACGGACGCCGATGGTGGATGGCATCGAAATCGTGGGAAAACACCCGGAGGCAATTGGAGTTGCTGCGACGAAGACAATGCAGATCACGATTACACGGCTGGTTGTAAGACGTGCCTTACACGGAATTCATTTGTACGAACGAAATCGAAATGTTGCCATTGACGACTGTCATCTGTATGAAAATGAAGGAGTCGGAATTTATCTAGACAAGCTGAATTTGCATCAGGTCAATATTTCTGATTCGCACATCAGTTACAACAAAGGTGGTGGGATTGTTGTTCGGGAAAGCGAAATTCGTAATATTCAGATTGGAAATTGCGATATTGAAGGCAACATGGGGCAAGAAATCCCACCAACGTCCAATATTTTGTTCGATGTCTCTAAGGGCTCTTTGCGAGAAGGAGCTATTTTTGGTTGTACGATTCAACACACACATAATGCACCTGATTCTGCCAATGTACGTTTCATTGGCAATGGTCCGCAAGATCCGCGAAAGGTAGGAAACTTTGCGATTGCCGACAATTCCATGAGCGATGTCGCTGTCAACATTCACCTGAAACATGCCCGTGGTGTGACGATTACCGGCAACACACTGTGGCAGGCCTATGAACACAATCTGTTGATTGAAGATTCTTCCTATATCGTATTGGGAGCAAATCTACTCGACCGCAACCCTGACTACCGAGCCAAGACAAAAGATGCCAATGTCTTCCAGGACTGTAGCGACTGCACCTTGAACGGTTTGAATATCAGAGAAACGCGGGAAGTCACAGCGGGCTTGATTCTTGAAAATTGTGAGAGAATGAACATCACAAACTGCTCCTTGCGCGAGTGCGAGAACGGCGGTATTCTCTTTAAGAATGTGAAGCAGTCTCGCATCTCCGACTGTTTGATCACCGAGGGCTCCAACCACTTTGCAATTCGCGTGAACGGAGGAGGCCAAAATCAGGTCACTGACAATCTGGTATCTGGCACTGTCGAGATTGAAGAGGGCACAACCGCCACAAACAATAATGTCTCGATCAAATGAGTTGGTTACGAGTCCTTTAAGCAAGCGACGAGGATTCACCAGGCAGAATGCCCGCCATGAGATTCCCGGCTGACCGTCCCGATTCAAATCGCATGAGCACGATGCGAATGGCGGCAGTGATGGGAACCGCGAGAATGGCGCCGATTGGTCCCCAGAGCAGTGTCCAGAAGGAAAGCGCCAGCAGAACGGTTACGGGGTGCAGTTCGAGGCCTTCTCCCATGATTTTAGGTTCAATGCCATTCCCGATTATCATTTGAATGGCACCGGGAATTAAGATCACACCGGCAATCGTCCAGGGACTGCCAGAAAACTGTGCAAAAGCAACAGGGATTGGTAATAAGGTTGCGATTAAAGATCCTACAGAAGGAATAAAATTCAATAGGAATGTCAGAATTCCAAAGACGAACGCCAGCTCTAAGCCAAACAATGAAAGTGTAATACCGACAAGCGTACCGGTGATCAGAGAAATGATGAGTTTGGTTGAGATATAACTGCGAATCTTTTGTTCGATTTCTCGGTAAAGTACGTTCTTGATGACAGCATGAGGATTACGTCCTGCCAGCAAAAAGATCACAAAAATCGCAACGAAAAATGAGGTGGTTGTAAAACTGAGTGCCGTTTGCATGGTACTAAAGGCAATTGATTTCAAAGCATCTTTCATATATGCGGTCGTTTCCTTTTGTAGCTTATTCAAATCGATGCCCATTTTGTCGAACCAACTGGTCTCCGATTTTTCTGCCACTACCGGTGGAGCATTTTCAATAGAAGACGGAGCGGCTTCAGAAGATTCTTCCTCAGGCGAATCTTCACTATTGTTATTGGATGACTCATCAGAATCACTGACTTCTTTCGCTGTATTGAAAGCCGAGCTAATAAAAATCCCTAAATTTTTGCTGTATTGACTTTCTGCTTTTTGAATCACTTGCTGTGTCGAGTAGATCAAAGCCAGACAGAGTAAAAATCCGGACGACAATACGAGCAAAAGTGTGGCGGAAATCGCAACGATATGAGGCAGCTTCCATTTCAATACGAGCAAATCAACCAGGGGCGTCACGATCGTCGCAATAAAAATGGCGATGACGAACGGAATCAAAACAGCTTTCGTGATATAGAACACAAAGGCAATTGCGAAGATCGTGAGCAGCATTAGACAGCCCGTAATCACACTGGTCTGTTCATCCGACGGTTTCAATGAAGTTGACATGAAGAGTGCCCCTTGCCGCTATGTGATTCTGAAGCAGAAGTCCACTCACAATCCTTTTGAAATGACCGTCAGAGAACCTGCAACATTTTTAAGTGTGCCCAAAGTATGTGCACCATAGACGGAAAAGTAAAAGCTGCAAAGAGAAAAACCTGACCTAACGACTGATTTGTCGCATGTAACGCAGAAATTGTTGATTGAGGCGTTCAAGATCATCACCAAATATGGATTGGAAATCCTTGAGTCGATCTTCTGGAGTCGACCAGATGAGAGGCTTTCTGTCTGCGACCAGACGCAGATATGCTTCATACTGCTTGCGCTTGGTTTTGATGAGAAAGTAGGAAAATGCCCAGGCTTCTGCATAGGCATCGAGCATCGTTTCCGGATTTTGGAAGCGTTGATCCGTCATGATCAGGGTTTGAAGTGAGTCAGCAGTTCTACGTGAGCGTGCGAAATTTTGAAATTGCCTCAGTCGCCAGGGATTCGGCTTCCCGATTGTCCGCCAACCCGTTTTACTCCGCAAATCAGGTGTTTCAAAATACGTTGCCATCCCCTCAGTCAGCCAGAGGGGGTTGTCGGCAAACCGAGTATGCAAACCCACATTGAAAGCTATCTGATGCGTACATTCATGGATGATGGTTGCCATATTAAAAGGAGACTTCCGTAATTTTTTCAATATGTCAGCATCAGTGAATGCGGGTCGTTCGTTGGGAGCGGCTGTTAAATCATAAAGCACCATCCGATTCGATTGAATTGAATAAAATCCGTGCACCGCGGAAGCACCTTCACCTAAAATCTGACTCGCATATTGTTCAAAATTGGCACGGTCTTTAAAAATCACCGCGATCATCGGAACTTTGGGATCATGGAGAGGGAGCTCTTTGCTGTGCCACTGATTGTGCAGTACTTTATATAAGCGTTCAAAGAGAGAACCGCACCATTTTGAGTAACGTTTCCCTGCTTGACTACAGATGATAAAGTGCTTGGTTTGAGTCACTACAAAGTCGGTACCAAATTCCGCAACAAGTTGCTGTTCGAGTTCGGGAAGTTTGAGTGGTGTAAAATTTTGATCGAGCTGCCGCCTTTGTTTGAGTTGCTTTGGTGTTGCTGTCAGCAAGCGACCATCGCGGGTCAACATCACAACGCCACCATCCTGGGCTTCAAGAACCTGCGCTGCTTGAATTGTGTTTTCCTGCCCCTGGTTATCGAGATAAGTAAACTGATACAGGGGTTGCTCTGATTTCCCAGTTGAATCATTTTTGGCGGATGTCTGCGCATAAGTGAGATGGCTGTTGAGAGTACTGCCAAGCCAGAAGCATATAATTAGTAAGAGCAGAGTTTTTCTGGCGATGTATACCAGGAAAATCATTTTTAAGTCTCTCCACTCCATATCAGTCTTTCTGCGCAGAAGATCATTGGATACTTCCAGAATAGGGGAGAGAGGGGTTGATGTCGATCCCTATTTTTTTGCCAGCTTGTCTTTTCCCTTAGTATCGGTAAGTGTCAAATAAAGCACGTTTGATGCATAGTTGGTCGTAATTGAGAACGTAATTCCTACGCGGGCCATTGCTGCAAATGGGAACCGTTTGATGGGTGCTGCTTTTTTGGAAGCTTCCAATACGAGAGTTCCTTCAAGAGTTTTGCCAGCAAGGCGGGTTTTACTTTTTTTCGAAAGTGTCACTCCTGGTGGTAGCTGTTCACCAAACTTCGAAGTGAAATACATAAATGAAGTCGCAAGAGTAACAGGATCTTTATAAACTTCACTGCGTTTAATTTTAACTTTGATTTCAGCCGATTCGCCCGGCTTTAATACGATCTCGCTAGGAGTGGCAGTGACTTCGAGCAGATCAAGAGGTTTCGTCACTCCCACAATCGATGTATTGATTGGCCAACGTGCCTGTCCACCTCCACCCGATTGAATTTCACAGGTAATTCGACCATAACGAACGGCTTCAATTTCTTTCCCATCGGGACCGGGAAGTTTTGCTTTTCCAGAAATTTTCACCAGTGAGGCATTGATGGGAGCATCTTTAGCCGCTTTGAGAATCAGACCACAATCATTCACACCGGGGGGTAGTGTCACTGGTTCCAAGGTCACTCCCTTGGGAAGTCCTTCGATGTTCATTTCAATGGGACCATTGAAACCATTTAAACGCTTGACTCGGCCAAACCACATCATATTCGTTCCAGGAGCAATTTGTGCGTAGTAATATTCGCCGTACACTTCAAATTCGGGTCCACTCAATTCACCAGATAAATGGTAAGCGAAACGTTCTCCGCCTCGATCATGCAGATCCCGGACCGTCACAGTATAATCTCCGTCCGCGGGTGCTTTAAAATAGAATTCTGAGTCTTTCGTCTGTAAACCATCATCAGATTCTGTTGTGGCGCTACCATTGACAAAAATGCGTTGTACCTTGCCTTTCGTATCTTGCACTTCCATGACACAGTCTAACGGCAGATCAATACGGTTCGACATCAATTTAAAAAAGTAATACTGGTCTTTTTTTGCTTTGAACTTATAGAAGTGTGTCTGCTCTGCTTCGCTGAATTGTGCACTAACTCCAACAGGCAGTGTCAGAGGTAAAGCAGTTTTTGATGAAATGTTAGTACCGCGTGCAGAGACTTGGGGATGCTCACTGATCAGAGTCCAGATAGAATTCGTCTCACCAGCCGGTGTTTTGAACGTGCGCCTGGCCCAACCCGTTTCTTTGACATCTGTCGCAGAGAACTTGACTTTATTGTTGCCTTTCAGCGCATGCCCCTGCAGCTCTACTTCAGTAGTCTTTCCCTTCTGAACGGCTAAAGGAAATGTGTGATATACAAACGGGGTCTCACTGAATTCAATACAGTAGGCGTATTTTCCAGTTCCCTTATAACGGGCGTCACGAATTTCAAAGACGTACTCACCATCGGCGGGTAGCTTAATAGTGATGAGTGAATCTGATTTAATGAAGTTATCGTTTTGAGCCACAATTTGTTTCTGCGGTCCATATAAAGTCAGAATGGAATCCATTAGATACACGCCTGAAGTCTGCATCGTATGAATGGCTTCTGTGACACGCTGTGCATAGACCTGCAACGTAATTTCTTGTCCCTTTTTGCCGGCGAACTTATAGCAATCAAGATCTTCTGTTTTTTCACAAATACCACAAATCGTAGAAGGGAAGGTGACAACTTGTGCGGTGTCAAACGTATTGTTGTCTTTCTTTTCTACTTCTTCGATGACAGGGTAGGGGGTTACCAGTAAATGAGATACACTGGAAACAGCCTGATCAGTGGCAACTCGGCATTCATAAACGCGCGTGGGTTGATTTTTGGGAACTTCGATATCAAATGCAAAAGGAGTTCCTACAGATCCTCGACCACGGCGGGGAGCTGCCTTCGGCTTCGGTTCGGCAAAGGTCATCTTAATTCCCGGCTGATCGAAAAAGACAGAGTGTGTTCCATCCAGTGTATAGCTGGTATGCAGCTGAATTTTGCGTTTGTCCCCCTGTTGAACAGCGGCCGGCTTCATAGCCACCAGTTGACGAAAACCGATTTTTGATGGCGGCGGTGTTTTCTTCTTATCAGCGGCATTCACTGAGGAATGCTGAGATGACATGCAGAAAAACAGGCTCAAAGTCAGTATCGAGTAAGCTATGCAACGCATCGGCTTGTCCTACAGAAGATCATTTAAACAGATTGCCAGAGAAAACAGTGAACCCCTCAAAGCTCAAGTGAAAAGGGGCGATCACTGTCAAAAATGCGAGGAGTGAATTTATTGGAAATTAACCCATCAATTCCGGAATGGGTTGGCCTTCGTTCACAACTAAAGGACGACCATCTTCAGGGGAGATAAAGTAATGGTGCAGATTGACTCCCAATTTTGTATAGATGGTTGCTGCAACATCTTGAGGATAATATTCTTTCCCGACCGGGCGTGAACCGATGTCATCGGTAGCGCCAATTACCTGACCCGCTGGAGTTCCCGCTCCAATCATCATCATCGTGGATGCGGTTGCCCAGTGATCTCGTCCGGCGGCTGAGTTGATAACGGGAGTCCGACCAAAATCAGTCAGCCAGACAACCAGCGTGTTATCAAGCATTCCACGTTGCTTTAAATCGAGCACCAGCGATGTCAATGCCCGGTCAAAGGGAGGCAGTGAACGACGCAGGGATTTAAAGTTATTTGTATGTGTGTCCCAACCACCGCTGCTGACGGTAACGAATCGTGAACCTGACTCGATCAGCCTGCGGGCCAAGAGGCAACTTTGACCCAGATAGTGACGGCCGTACTCATCGCGGGTCTTCGCAGATTCCTGATTGAGATCAAATGCCTTTTGGGTATCAGCAGATGTGATCATACTAAAAGCATTTTTATAATGAGCATCCGATGCTTCAAAGGCATTTTGATTTTTGTCAGCCTGACGCTGTAAAGTATCGATCGCCTGTAATGCTTGTTGTCGACGTTTTAGACGGTCGACGGTAATTCCCGATGGTGGAGAAATATCTCTTACGGTGAAGTTTTTGGAGTTGGGATCACCGGGAATTTCAAACGGGTTATATTGCAGTCCCAGATAGCCACCCAGTCCACCGTTGAATCGACGATCCACATGATTGCCAATTTGAATATGCGGAGGAATATTCGTTTTGAAGCCCTTGGTTTTCGCAATCACGGCACCGTAACAGGGATATGTCACAGAGGCGTTGAATTTATGCCCTGAAAGCATAAACGCGTCTGCCGTTGAGTGGGAACCATTTTTGGGGTTCAGGTTCCGCATGATGGCCACTTCATTGGCGTGTTTCGCAAACAGAGGTAACTGATCCGAAAACTGATAGCCGGGCAGGGCGGTGCTGATCGCAGAAAAATCCCCACGCACATCAGCAGAGGCATTGGGTTTGGGATCGAAGGTATCGTGATGGCTGGTTCCGCCACGTGTCCAGATCAGAATGCAGTTGGTATCGTTTTTAGGGTCACTCAATGCACCAGATTCAGCGTTCGATGCATGAGCCTGACCACGCATCACAGAATCCAGGGTGATTCCAAACGCACTCAGCGCACCAACTTCCATCAGGAATTGACGACGGCTACCGGTTTCACAGTTTGAAACATTTTGTGGGAAAAGCTTCAGCATCAGAAACTCCTTTAATTTATGGTAGGATCCCGTGGTTGGCAGGTGTATTTGTAGGAGGGACAATCTGACGATTGTTCGTGATAGTACTTTAGTAAGTTAACTATCATAATTGTAACCGTTTATATAAGGTAGGCAAATATAAAATCGGTTACAATCCAGGAAATAAATAAGTTGGAAATGGCCAATCAGAAAATTCATTTCTTGAAGGCATTAACTTATAGCGGTAAAATAAGCATGGTAGACCATTATTTGTTCCATAGTGTAATAGAGAACAGATCCTTTCTTAACATGGACTCAAATAAAAAATATTGCTAAAAAACGTAGGTTTTTTTTGATTTCCTTCTATTATTTAGTATATTTAAGTATAAATGGCTATTTATGTTAGGCCATTATTTTCCCACCTGAAACCACACTCGACCTACCAACCCTGCCTCGATAAGGCGATGACCTGAGACTCTGTAGTCTTTTCAGATTAGATATATTTCAGCGAAGACTGTTGTCCTTCTATCCGAAGACTACCTAGCAAAAGCGAGTTGATCTCATGACGGACTGGAAGACTCACGTGAAGATAAAACAGAAATTCAACAGACTTTTGATTGTTGTTGCAGCAATGACAGTCTGCCCATTGATTTCATATGCAGCCGATCAACCACTTCAGGTGTCACCCGAAAAAATAGAATTGTCAGGACTGTTGGATTATTTTCAGATTCAAGTCTCTGTTTTGAACAATGGGAAAATTACTCAAGATCTGACCCATCAAGTCAAATACACAAGTTTGACTCCAAAAATTTTAGAGGTCAACACGGAAGGTCTGGTGCGCCCTGTTGGCTTCGGAAAAGGCCGTATCCAAATTCAACATGCTGGCAAGAAAGATGAAGTTTCCGTGGAAGTCAAAGCCCGACCGAATGGAAAGAATGCCAGTTTTGTAATGGATGTCGTTCCGATATTGAACAAAGGAGGTTGCAGTCTGGGGGGTTGTCACGCCTCACAGTTTGGTAAGGGCGGATTTAAATTATCTTTGTTCGGATATGCCCCGGAACAAGATTATCCGGAAATCGCGCGTGATAATCGGCAACGCCGAATTTCCATTTTACAACCTGAAAAAAGTCTCATATTGCAAAAGGCCTCTATGGCAATCGCGCATGGTGGAGGTAGACGATTTGCCAAAGACTCATACGAATATCGTATTCTTCACACTTGGATTTCGGAAGCAGTCACGGAAATTGATGATAAGGAAGCCAAAGTCGTCGGTATGGAAGTAACGCCTATTTCGCGACGCTACAAAAAAGGGGACGTACAGCAACTGCGTGTCATCGCAGAATATAGTGATGGAACAAAACGGGATGTCACTGCGCAGGCTCAATATGACAGTCTGGTGGAAACGATAGCGACAGTCACTCCACGAGGTAAAATGGAAATTCAGGGATCAGGTCAGACAGCGGTCATGGTCCGTTATATGGGTCAGGCCAAACTTTCAACGATTATTTCCCCGTATAAAACGAAGGTCAATCTGGCTGATTTCAAACCACATAACTTTATTGATGAACTCATCAAAAAACGGTTTGATGAGCTTGGACTTGAGCCTTCACCTGTCTGCAGTGATGAAGTCTTTATTCGCCGGGCGTTCGTCGATTCCATCGGTACATTACCTTCACCGGAAAAAGTAAAAACGTTTCTGGCCTCGAAGGCACCTGATAAACGGAGCCAGCTGATTGATGAATTACTTGGTCTCACCGGTGATCCCGCGCGTGACATCTACGTCGAACCATGGAGCGCGTACTGGGGGATGAAGTGGGGTGACCTTCTGCGAAATAATCGTAATAAAGTGGGCGACGGTGGAATGTGGGCATTCTCCAACTGGATTCGTCAATCATTACGCGAAAATAAGCCTGTTAATGAATTCGTGAACGAAATTATTACGGCTCAAGGATCGATTTATCAGAACGGTCCTGCCAACTATTTCAAAATTGCAAGTAACCCCCAAGATCTCGCAGAAGCCACCGCGCAGATCTTTTTAGGAGTTCGTATGCAATGTGCCAAGTGCCATCACCATCCCTTTGAAGTCTACAGCCAGAAAGATTATTACAGCCTGGCGGCATTCTTCACACGTGTTGGCAATAAGGCAAGCGTCGATTTTGGAGCACTGGGTCAGGATACGATCATCAAGGTAAAAAATAGTGGCTCAATTCGACATCCTCGTACAAGAAAGACCATGCAACCCACCCCCTTACTGGGTGAACCAATTGATGTTTCCTCCTACCGCGATTTCCGACGTCCGTTAGCACGTTGGATTACGAGCCCTGGTAACCGTCTCTTTTCAAGAAATATTGTAAACCGATTCTGGTCTTACTACATGGCAACCGGATTTGTTGAACCCATCGATGACATGCGAGAAACCAATCCGGCTTCTAATCCGGAACTGCTCGAAGCATTGGCTGATCATTTTGTGGATTCCGGTTATAACTTAAAAGAGTTGATGCGCGTCATCATGAATTCACGTGCTTATCAGTTGTCTTCAGAACCTCGTCCAGAAAATGCAGCAAACACTCGTTTTTACACACACTTTAATGTAAAGCGATTATCGGCCGAAGTAATGCTGGATGCCCTCGATGATTTGACAGGTGCTCAGGAACGGTTTAGCGGTGTGCCGCAAGGTACAAGAGCGATTGAGCTACCCGACCCCAATTATACTTCCTATTTTCTGGACACTCTGGGGCGACCAAAGCGTGTCATTACTTGTGAATGCGAACGAACGAGCCAGCCAAATCTGTCTCAGGTTTTGCAGGTTGCCAATGGGCAATTAATTAACAGCAAACTCGCAGTGAAGAACGGACGTATTGAACAGTTTTTGAAAGCGAAAACAGCCGACCATGACGTCTTCACCGAAATGTATTTGGCAGCATTCAGTAGATTTCCGACCAAACAGGAACTGGCAAGCTGTGATGCGGTCGTCAAAGCTTCCAAAAATAAACGGGAAGGATATCAGGACGTAATGTGGGCACTCTGTAATAGCCGAGAATTCCTGTTTAACCACTAAAAGCTCTGATGTAGCAGAAATTCAGGCGTGGGAATTCTAGCCCACTCCTTAAGAAGATATGAAACCGGGTTTACTTTTCAATCTGCTTTTTCTTAAGTTCAGCTTGTTTGCGGTAATATTCTGAAAGAATTTTTCCTTCGTATCTGGCAAATTCCCAGGCGGGCCAGCGAGGTGCTTCTGCTTGAACTTCTTTGTAAATTTCCTGCATCTGCTGTTTCATCTGTTTCAGGATTTCTGGCTCACTTTCAGAACGATCGGTTGTCTCGGCGATATCATCCTTGATGTAATACAGCTCAAATCCGGTAAGCTTTGCACGTTTCAGGTCGTCAATTTCTTGAGCCGAAATACCACCGGAGGGTTTGGGAGTCGGTACGTCCAGTCGAGCCAGTAGTTTCCAGTCACCATCTCGGATTGCCACCTTTAGTTCATTGCGCGACCGATTGAACTGCCAATACAGGGGCTTTGTGCGTTTGACTGGCTCTCCTTTGAAAAGTGGTAAAATGCTGGCTCCATCCAGTACACGGTCACCTGGAACGGGGATATCGGCAACCGCACACAATGTTGGGAGGATATCAACACCACTCACGGGAACATCGCTCGTTGTGCCAGATTCAACCTGTGTCGGCCACTGGATAATGCCGGGAACACGAATCCCACCTTCGTAGGTGGCTCCTTTTTTATCGCGTAAAGGCCCGGAAGATCCGTGCGGATGGCGTCTCGTAATTGCGGGGCCATTATCGCTGGTAAAAATGATGAGTGTATTCTCGCGTAGTTTCTGGTCGTCTAATGTTTTCAAAATGCGACCAAAGGCGTCGTCCATCTGAGTGACATTGCCATGATGTGCAGGCAGTGTCGAGCCTTTGGGAGCGGAATAGAATTTGGTAAATCGCTCTGCACTGGCAATCGGTTCGTGTGGTTCGTGAAAACAGACAAACATGAAGAATGGTTTCTCCTTGTCTCGTAATTCTGTTAACCAATGCTCTGCTTCATCAGCTACAAGCTGTGCGGCGTAACCTTTCTGATTCCCTACCGGCTTTCCATTTCTCACAAAATTAAAGGGATTTTTGTGAGTGGGCAGCGCGTTATTTTGAGTGGCAAACCAGTGGTCGAATCCATGATCTGACGGCTGGGGTTGTCCTACCATATTAAACATGCCGTTCAAATGCCATTTACCAGCGTGACATGTCGCGTAACCCGCCTGCCGTAACAGTGTAGCAATTGTGATTTCCTGCTTGCGGACATGCATGGGGGAGTACATGGGAATCCAGTTATAGACTCCAACTCGGAAGGGAGTGCGGCCCGTCATCAAGCCAGTTCTTGAAGGAGAACAATTTGGATGCGCTGAGTAGCAACTGGTCAGCGTGAGCCCCTCTTTGGCAAAGCGATCAATGTTCGGACTTTTGATAACGGGATGACCATAGCATGCCAGATCCCCATATCCCAGGTCATCACATAGTACGACCAGAATATTGGGACGTTGCTGTGGTGAATTCTGAATCGTCGCTTCTGCTGAAAGCAAATTCGTTGTCAATAACAGCGTGAAAATAAATCCGAGGGAATAATTTATGAGTTGCATATCAAAATGCCTTTCTGGATCCGCAGTTCGTATCGCTTAACTTAAGGGACAACACAGAATCTATTTTACAACATCCTCTTAAGTCATACTTAAAAGAAAACGACTCAGAAAAGCAACTCTATCAGAAAATCAATAAAAAAAGCCCCTTACACGATGATTTGTGTAAGGGACTCTAGGTTTCACTTTTTAATATGAGAAGACAATAGCCCTGATTCTCAGATCTGGCTGAGTCTATTCATTAAATTTCATCCAGTTGACGACCGTCTGACGCTTTACCGGCATTATTTCCTTTGAGTTCGCCTGTGGCTGGATTATAGATCCAACCGACAATCTCAGTACCATCTTTGGCAGATTCATCGGGAGTTGTACCAGCAACATCTGAGACAATCATAATGCCACTACCACCTGTGAATGGATTAGGAGGAATGTTACCAATGAGGTAGGGACCAAATGGTTTTGTTCCCACAGCACCTGTCGTGCCATCTTTGTCGCTGGAAAGCAACAAGGCGTTACGGAAATCATCAGTATCAGTTGAACCATCGGCAGGGTATTTGCCGTTGTGTTGATACTTATATAATTGGATTTGGCTTCGCAAAGTCTGCAAATCCTGAAGGAACGATGACTCTTTGGCATCGTCACTTGCTGAAGTGAATTGTGGTAAAACGGTGGCAGCCAGGATACCTAAAATCACGACTACAATTAGAACTTCGACAAGTGTAAAACCTGCTCGTTTGATATTTTGTTGTTTTGTTTTAATCATTGTCTTCTCCGAGATTAACAAATGTGCCTGCGACATCGTCTGATATTATTGAATTATGGGGTAGTTCCAGGTTTTACTTACTCATCAGGAAACCCGTTGAACCCCGGAATGTTTCAGAAATCAGACACATTTTCAAATTCGTAGTTTGAAATATGAATCGGATCCCCCTTCAAGCTGACCTGCTCAGTGGGACACTCTGAGCGGCCATCGAAAATCTATGTTTTTTGTGAAGGTAGTCAATTTAATTTTAGAAGAATAAGAGGTTCATCTGTTGTTTTGTAACGGATAAAACGATTGAACCGATTCTGAGTGCCCATTTTGAATAAAAAGTGAGAAAACGGATGCGGAATTGAATCATTTCTTATTTAGTTAAATGATTTCGAAAGTTTGTTTTGTTAAATTCTTACGAACATATCTCTTTCAGTTGTCTCTGAAGTGCTACGAACCACAAAGAAGCTGATTCGAGGTGGAAAGGGCTTCGGCAGATTAAACCATACTTGCACATTGCAATGGGAATTCTATTTGCGAGGTGTTGTCCCATAAATGCGGGTGGAGTCACCTGGTCGGGACATTTACGATGGAAATGTAATGCGAAAGAAGACTTTGTGGATCGTTATGTCGACACTTACGATATTGATTGGAATCATTTTACTTTTTGCTTGTGGAATTGGCTATTACGTCTATGTATGGCTTCAAGTCAGTCCAATTGTGGTGGCTCCAGATGCAAACGAGGCGGAGCGTCTCGCTGCCGTGGACCGCTGGCTTGATAAGCAGTTTGAGAAACATAAGTCCAACGGCGGCGTTTTGATCGTTCGAGAAGGGCAAGTGTTATTGTTGAAGACCTGTGGATATACCGATCACACTGCGACACAACGATTAAACGCTCACACCGCGTTTCGACTTGCGTCTGTCTCAAAGCAATTCACGGCGGCTGGTATTCTGCGTTTAGCCGAAATGAGTTTGTTGAATCTGGATGATCCGGTCGCGAAGCACCTGGATGGATTCGTGAGTGACAAGGTCACAATTCGTCATTTACTCAACCAGACATCCGGGATACCGGACGTTTACATGGATCTCGCTGAGGAGCATCGGAAAGAACTCGGCGAAGTACTGACGATCTCAAACGTGGTTGAGTTAGTGAAGCAATATGGTGAATTGGAACATCAACCCGGCGACGTGATGAAATACAGCAATACCAATTACGTTCTGCTCGCCGGGATCATCGAATCGGCTTCGGAAATGAGTTTTGAGCAGTTCATGCACAAAGAGTTGTTCAAGCCACTCGGCATGAACGACACACGAGTGTGGAACTTGTTATCGTCCGAACGCTCTTCCAATCAGGCGAGCGATTTTGATCAAGTCGATGAAGATCGGACACCGGTCGAAACGACTTGGATAGACGGTGTTGCCGGTGACGGTGCCGTTTTCTGTAGTCTTCATGATTTTGTGATCTGGGACCAATTCTGGGAAGGTAACCCTCTCATTTCGGATGAACTGCTGAATCAGACGGTTAAACCCCCTAAGCTGAACGATGGTACAAAGTCGGACTATGGTTTTGGATGGATCGTCGAGCAAAAACGCCACTGGCACAATGGTGCGTGGCTAGGTGCTAACACATACTTCGTTCGATATCCGGGAAGTAAATGTTGTTTGGTCGTGCTGGATAATTCGTCAAACATCAGGCTGGACACAGTTGTAAGCCACCTCGAAGAAGCTCTGATGCCAATACTGGCTAAGGACGAGTAGTTAAACACAACATCGCTTTAGCCATGTTTGGGAAGTTCTGGATTATCTCTAGCGTGTTAATTGCATTCGTTATTGAACACCGGCATATTTAGCTCGCGATAATGTATAATGTTTTTCTATGTTCTTTGTTTATTTTTATATGGTTTGAGGTTAATAATCCTTCATATATACTCATTGGAAAAAATAAGATTGCCATTTATGAGTTCATTAATAAAATTCACCATTATTTTGATACTGTTGCAGCAATTTGTATGGGCTGATTCCATTGTACAATGTGATTTCACCAGGCAATTTCAAGTCCAACTTAAGAAAGGCTCTGCAATTGGTGAAGCGAGTCTGCGCGAACATACCATCGTCTGGTATCCTCCAAACAAAAAATATTACCTGCTCGCAGATGTCATCCCTTTAAGTAGCAAACATCATCCCAATACCTACGAATCAGAAATCCATCTTTTTTCAAGCAAAGATTTATCAATTTGGAAGCATCACGGTGTTGCCATCACGAAAGGAAAGAGGGAAGGGGACTTTGATCGTCACGGTGTCGCGAGCCCCGTTATGGCTACATTGAATAACGGAATCATCTACTGTCCCTATAGTGCGCGGAAGACAGAAACATTTACTCAACGAAGTGTGGGTTTAGCGTATTCAAGTTCAGACCCCGAAAACATTCCCTGGAACAAAACAGCTCAACCTATTTCAGATCTTCCGGGAGAAGATGACGACGTAGCAATTATTAAGGAAGAAAAAGGGGCCAACTTTCACCTTTATCATCGCAGTACCGGACCTGAGGGATATCAGATCGTGCATAGTGAATCGACAACCCCTCTCATAGAATCTTCCTGGCCGAAAGCAACTCCTGTTGCAAAACGGCCGCAGACGGTTCGAGCGCAAGAACTGACGGGGGTGATTCTCATTGATCGTCTCTACCACTTATTAGTGATCGAGCATTTATACAAAGGTGGAGTGAAAATTGCCCATTTGGCTTCACACAATCCGGCAGGTCCATTCCACGCTTTCCAGAAAAACCAGAGATATCTCAAGCCGAGCAATCAACCGAAACGAGCTATTTACAGCGGCCACATTACTCCCGTAATGAAAGACGGACGCATCAGTGCCTTTTTCTGGACGGCACATCAACAGGGAAAGCGGTACGGACTCATCGGTCATCCTGTACTAAAAAAGCTAACTCCCTAAGTTGCCGATCCATTCGAATCACAATGAGTCCTGTATCGATAATAAAATAAAAAACAGGTCAGCAGAAAAAATTCTACTGGCCTGTTGGTGGTTATCATTGGAAGCGTCTTACTTAATGAACGCGTTGCCCTGGAACGGCGCCTTCATCTGGGGTCAGCAGAAAGACGTCTTTTCCTCCAGGGCCCGATGCCAGAACCATGCCTTCGCTGATTCCAAATCTCATTTTGCGTGGTTTCAGATTAGCACAACAGATCACCAGACGTCCTATCAGTTCTTCAGGATTATAGGCACTCTTAATTCCGGCAAACACATTGCGACGTTCATTACCTCCCAAACTTAAAGTAAGCTGCAGCAGCTTATCAGCTTCGGGAACAGAGTTCGCAGACACAATCCGTGCCACGCGCAAGTCGACTTTGACGAAATCATCGATCGTACATTCTTCTGACATTGGCTCCTGCTCCAGGGCTGCTCCACTGTCATTCCATTGAGAAGCGGCTTCTTCCTGAATCGCCGCCTCAGCTTCTGCTTTTACTTCATCGGTCATTGCTTGTACCTGTTTTTCTTCTATACGTTTAAACAAATGTTGAAATTTATTGACGGGAACTCCCGTCAACGGAGTTTGTGCCTGCCCCCAATTTGTGATGGGGTCATTCAACAATTCACCGGTTTGTGCGGAGAGCCTGGGAAGTACGGGAGTCAAATAGATGATAATCTGGCGGAACAGATTTAAAGCGATCGTACAAATATCCTGCAGTTCCTGTTGCCGACTTTCGTCTTTTCGCAACTCCCATGGTTTTTGATCTTCGACAAATTTATTAGCGCGATCCGCCAGAGCGAGAATTTCTCTCATAGCCCCATTGTAATCACAGATTTCGTAGGCGGCGGCGATCGTCTCACTGCGACTGGCCGCATATTCGAATAGATCACCATCATCCGGATAAGTCGCGGATAAACCGGTTTTAGCAACAAACTTGGCGGAACGACTTGCCAAATTGACAACTTTCCCTACCAAATCAGAGTTCACTTTCTGAACAAATTCCTCAAGATTCAAATCGAGGTCGTCCAGTCTTGGTCCCAACTTGGTTGCATAATAGTAGCGCAGGCAGGCAGGATCGAGATGATTCAAATAGGTCGCTGCTTTGATAAATGTCCCTTTGGACTTGGCCATTTTCTCACCATCCACAGACAGAAACCCATGAATGTGAACCTTCTCTGGCAAATTAAAGCCGGCGGTTTTGAGCATGGCCGGCCAGAAGAGGGTATGGAAGTAAGTAATGTCTTTACCAATGAAGTGATGAACTTCAGTTTCCGGATTTTTCCACCAGAGGTTGAAGTCTTCTCCTGTTTTTTCGCACCATTCGAGTGTGGACGCGATATAACCAATGGGTGCATCAAACCAGACATACCAGTAGTTGCCGGGACTGTCGGGGATTTCAAAACCGAAATACGGTTCGGGTCGTGAAATGTCCCAATCACGAAGCGGGTCTCCCAAAAAATGTCCTTTGAGATAATTGGCTACTTCGCTTTGCAGGTGCTGGCCGGATTGTGTCCATCCCTCGAGGAATCCATGCAAATCTTCGATGCGGACAAACAAATGATTGGCCGTTCGGACTTCGGGTGTGGTATTGGAAAGTGTGCTGATAGGATCAGTCAAGTCGGCGGGGGTGTACGTACTGCCGCATTTATCGCAGTTATCTCCGTATTGATCGGTGGCCTTACATTTGGGGCAAGTACCTTTCACAAAGCGATCTGCCAAAAACGTATTTTCCTGAACATCGAATAATTGCGTGACTTCCTTCTCATGCACCAGGCCAGCTTCAAGAAGCGCAGACCAGAATTCATGGCATAGTCGACGGTTCTGCTCGCTGTTCGTGCTGCCGTAGTTATCGAATTCAATATTGAACCCGGAGAAGTCAGCGACATGTTTTTCTCGCACATCAGCTATCAGTTCTTCTTCAGAACGTCCTTCCTGTCGCGCACGAATCATAATCGCCGTACCATGGGTATCATCGGCACAGAAAAAGCGACACTCATGGCCGCGCAGTTTTTGGAATCGAACCCAGATATCGGTCTGGATATATTCCACGAGATGGCCAATGTGAATATCACCGTTAGCATAAGGCAAAGCGGCGGTGACTAAAATACGACGTTGGGTCATGATCATTCCGGTAATTTGACTCAAGGATTTAGATGAACAATGTTGTAGTTAGACACTAAAAATAGGGATGGGTTCAGAAGAGGATGTTCACTTTGTCCCCACTGAAAACGATCGCTGTGTCTTACAGAATGCTGGTATTTCAGAGGCCGTTGATTGTACGTTGGCAGACAGGATCTCGCAATCCAGCCAGAAATACCCCCAAATGCAATCTCTTAAGAGTTAGGACAGTGAATTTTCAGGGAGACATTGCCATTAAAGGTCCCTTGGATAAATAAAGTGATCTGACGAGATCCTGTTGGCTGACAATACCGACTTGTACGCCATTCTGATAAACAGCACCATAGGCAGAAGAGGAATTTCTCAACAGATAAAGGGATTCAAGCATACTAAACTCGGCCTGCAAACGTGGCATATTATAAACAGCGGGAACAATGGGAGCAGGTGACGTGATTAGATCGAGTAATTTAATATAAGCCGTCCATTCACTCTGATTGTCACGGGCACGAACCGGAATGAACGCCAGTTGGTTCATTCTCGCTACCTGGATCACCTGGTCCGCATCTGTCGTGCGGGTGACTCCTTTGATCCTGGATTGTGGAATCATGACTTTTCTCACTGATTGTGCGGCTGTGTAAAACATACCACGTGTCAATTCTTTTTGTGAGTTACTCAGCAGGCCTTCAAGGTGGCCTTCTTCCAAAACCTTGGCCAACCGTTTACGTCCCAAGACCAGTTGTGCCGGTTTATTTCGATCCGGCGAAAACCGTTCCAGAAATTGAGAAATGGCAACCAGAGGATAACTAATCATCCAAAATGCGCGATAAAAGAAATCAAACCAGCGGCTATAACGTTTCAATAACATTGAGGGAGCTCGAAAATATAAGTTTTTGGGAACGAGCTCACCAAAAATAAAGATGACCGGTGTCAATAAAATTGTTGTGATGATTTCGGCGGCGCCTCCCGATTGCTGATACAATTCTGCAATACCAAGCGAGATCGCAATCGTAGTTAAGTCGTTAGCAAGATTGTTCCCAATTAATGTTGTCGCCACAAAATAGCTGGGATTTTGTGCAAACCAACAGAGTCGTTTTGCAATCGGATCTCCATGGTTCGCGTCAATGTTCAGGCGCAAGAAACTGACACGGTAGAAGCCTGTTTCTGAACCACTGAAAAGTGCCGACAGACGCAGGCCGATTAAAAATAATGCCACAGCACCAAAAAGAGGAAGCCAGTTCAACTTTAATACAAACCTTCAACACAATAATAAAAATAAATAAGACGCTTTCCCAGTGGATGCGTTTTGCAAGCTGCGATGAATTCTCTTGATTCCGAGTCATTCTTGCAAGAGGTGCTCTGATTCTGGACTCCAAAATCCCTTGATATTTTCAGCCGCCAGAAATCTGAAGACTTACATTTCCTCGATCTATGACCTATGTTTTAGTGACAACATTTCTTCCCAGACTCTTCAACTTGTCAAAAGAGCCAAGCGTGAGGCTTTTCAAGACCCGGCAAGTTTGAAGTCTTGATCCTAAGTCAATTCAAAATAAGAATTTAGTGTGTTTTCTCGATAAGTAAGAAGTCTATGAAAGTTCAACAGTTTTTAGATCATCACGGTATTAAAGAAAATCCATTTGGGCAGGAAGACGCGCAAAGCGATCATGTTTTCAAGGAATTCTGTCTGAATGGGACTCATCATCCGGTGTGGGATAAAATTTTTTCCAATCCCACCAATCCCTCCACATCTGTGGTATTTGGAGAGAAGGGAGCCGGAAAAACGGCCATTCGGATGCAGATGATCGAACAATTGCAAAAGCATAATACGGAACATCCAGAAAACCGTGTGTTTGTCATCGAGTACGATGATTTCAACCCCTTTCTGGATTGCTTCAGGGAACGCTATTCGGGCAGGAAACGACGTCCTGAACGACTACTCTCGTATTGGCGAATGTGGGATCATATGGATGCCATTCTTTCTCTGGGGACCACGCAATTAATTGGTCAGATGATCGCTCCCAAAGATTCAGAAAAAGATAATATCAATTCCGTTTCGAAAGCACAGAGTTCACAGTTATCTCATTTAGAAAAACGAGACCTGTTATTACTGGCAGCCTTTTATGACAATAGCCTGGATATGCCAGCGGTACAGCGTTGGAATCGTTTGAGACGAAGGCTGAAATTCCGTTATTGGAAGACCGAATGGGAGCGTGGCCTCGGATTTTTAGTAACTCTCACCACTGTTGGTCTCGTGTTCTATCTGGGTAATTGGAAAGATTTCGGGCAATGGTGGATCTGGCTGATCATGTTTGCGGGTTGGGCACCCTGGTTATGGAGACAAACCACTTTGCTGTGGAAAGCGTGGCGCGTCACGCGTGAAGTTCGGGTATTTGATCATCTGCCGAATGCTTTAAGAAAAATTCTCTCACGTATTGAACGCAGAGAACTCGCGGGGCAACCCATACCCTACCGTGATCGGAGCGATGATCGTTATGAACTGCTGACAAAATTCCAGACAATCCTCAAAAAGTTGGGTTTTGCTAACATCATTATTTTGGTTGACCGTGTGGATGAACCTCAACTTGTGAATGGTTCTGCTGAACGAATGCGAGACCTGCTTTGGCCGATGTTTGACAACAAATTATTAAAACATCCGGGCGTGGCTTTCAAACTCCTGTTACCCTCCGATGTGGTTTATTATCTACAGCGCGAGGAAAAGGAATTTTATGAACGCTCGCGCCTTGATAAACAGAATCTGGTCACATCTTTGGATTGGACCGGGGAATCTCTTTTCGACGTCGCCTGTGATCGCGTATGGGCGTGTGCTACGGATCAAAGTAGTAAGCCATCCGTTCGAGATTTTTTCGATGATTCGATTTCTGAGCAAGAATTAATTGCTTTATTTGCTCAATTGAGAGTCCCGCGTCATTTGTTTAAGTTTCTTTACCGATTGATTGTGGATCACTGTAATCGCTATACGGTTGATAATCCCAGTTGGAAAATCAACCGGGAAACATTACATAAGGTACTCAGCCTGTTTCAGCGAGATCTGGACGCCTTTGACCGAGGGATGGGAACAGGTTGAAAATGGTCAGAGGTTGCGATAGCTTAGAAGAAAGAAAAACCTAAGCTATCAACCTACTGGAATGATCTTCATGCAAACCAACCTCAACCGACGAGAATTACTGGCGGCAACAGGAACTGCCCTGGCTGCCGGATTTTCTACCACCACCTATGCTTCCACGAGCCCTGCTCGTAAACGTAGTACAGCCGAGCCATTTGGCTACTGTTTCAATACCAGTACGATTCGAGGTCAGAAGCTGGGAATTGTTGAACAAATCGATCTGACAGCCAAAGCCGGTTACGATTCTATTGAACCCTGGATGCGTGATATCGACGTGTATGTCCAACAGGGTGGTTCCTTATCCGACTTACGAAAACGCATCAAAGATTCTGGCTTGACTGTCGAAAGTGCCATCGGTTTTGCGCAATGGATCTTGGACGATGATCAGAAACGTCAAAAAGGTCTGGAACAGGCCAAGCGGGATATGGATACACTGCGTCAAATTGATGGAGTTCGTATCGCCGCTCCTCCTACCGGCGCCACCAAACAGAGTGACCTCAATTTGTTTGAAGCAGCAAAACGTTATCGCGCATTATTGGAACTCGGCGATCAGATGGAAGTGGTACCTCAAGTAGAAGTCTGGGGATTTTCAAAATCACTTTCACGCTTAGGCGAATCAATGTTTGTTGCCATTGAAAGTGGACATCCCAAAGCCTGTTTATTACCTGATGTCTACCACATTTTTAAGGGAGGCTCCGATTTTGCAGGCCTGGGTTTATTGAGTGGATCGGCCGTGCAAGTCTTTCACGTAAATGATTATCCCGCCAATCCTCCTCGTGAAACTATGAACGATTCGCACCGTGTTTACCCTGGTGATGGAGTGGCTCCCTTGTCGGAAATTTTCCGTTCCATGCATCAAGCCGGGTTTCGTGGTGTTTTGTCGCTGGAATTATTCAACAAGGAATACTGGCAGCAAGATCCCCTCGTCGTCGCCCAGACAGGCCTGAGAAAAACCAAAGAAGCTGTGTTAAGAGCGAAACTAGATCAACAAACCAAAGCTGATTGAGACGTGAAACGCATAGCCCTCTTATTTGAGTTTGGTTCATTGAATGGGGGCGAACACTCTATGCTCGCCGTACTTTCTCAGCTGCATCAATGTTCATTTGAATTCAGTGCGTTCTGCCCTGCAGACGGCTTGTTACATTCACAGCTTGCGCAGTTAAACATAGAATATCATCCCATTTCATTTCATAATGAACGAGGGCGGCGTCTGTCGCGTGAAGAGTTGGCCTTACAAATTGTACCGATTTTGAAATCAGATGCTTTTGATTTGCTGCATGCCAACAGTCTTTCCATGTCGCGGCTTACAGGTGCGCTGACTGAACAGATTCCTGTTCCCTGTTCAGGACACTTACGCGATATCATCAAACTCAGCAAAGCGGCGATACGGGATTTGAATCAGAATCAACGTTTAGTCGCGGTATCCGAGGCAACAAAAAAGTTTCACATTGCCCAGGGCCTTCAGCCGGAAAAAGTAACGGTCTGCTATAACGGTGTGAATACAAATCGCTTTCAACCACGTCCTGTAACGGGAATTCTCAAACAGGAACTAGGACTGAAAAATGATGATCGACTCTGCTTGACCATTGGCCAAATCGGCTTACGCAAGGGCCAGGATATTTTGGCACGAGCAGCCACCATTCTGGCAGAGCGGGGACACCAGAACTTACATTTTCTGTTAGTCGGAGAGAGGCACTCTCAAAAACAGGAGAGTATCGACTTCGATCAAGCAGTCAGTACGGCATTCGAAACCCCGATTTTACAAGGCCGCCTGCATCGCCTGGGATACCGGGAAGATATTGATCGATTAATGAACGAAGCCGATTTGTTAATCCATCCGGCCAAACAGGAACCTCTAGGCAGAGTCTTGCTGGAAGCTCTTGCCAGTGGGTTACCAATCGTGACGACTGATGTTGGTGGAACCAGAGAGATTGTGCAGCATGAAAATTCTGCACTACTCGTTGCAGCAAACGACCCCGCACAATTAGCAAAGGCCGTTGAACAGAGCTTGAACGATCAGGATCTATTAAAGAATCTGGCATTCGCTGGGCGACAGCGCGCATTGGAACTTTTTACCCAAGAACGCGCCAGCCAGCAAATCGAACAATTCTGGTATCACTCGTTCCGTTCATAGATAATTATCGGCGGTTTGGCAGATCGTACTCTTTTTGAATCCTGCGCGAATGCGAATTGATATGAATTGAGAGACGGATGAAAAGGAGTGAATATGTCATGAACAAGTTTGATAACAACGAAAATGAGACTGTGAACTAGGAACTAGTTAGCTGTAAGCACTACCCGATTCACAAAAACAAGTGAGGTTATCACTAAAAATTAATTACTGGGAGAAAGGGGTGCACTAAAAAATTCTTTCTCTCTCTCGCGCGCGACGCAGATCACGCAATTTAAGCAGGCGCAGCTGAGAGTCAATCGCAAAATCAATACTGGTTTTTATGGCCCAAAAAGAGTTTTCCGGGAGACTTGAGCAAGTCAACCCTGTTTTGTTTGAAAGACAAATACGACAAGTGTTCCCTGTTAAATCAAATGACTAATGCCTATCGATGTGTATCACTAGTATGAAACTCTTCCCAACGTTTCCAGGCATAATCCCATTCCATCCAGAGTCTCAATACCGACCAGAGTGTACGCATTTTGTTGACATGTTCCGGTGGGAGTTTTGATTGTGCTTCCATTGCGTCTTGTGTAGCTGACTTCAATCCCCAGTGCTTTGCCAGTTCTCGACAGAGATTGTCAGCAGTAAGATCAATCTCGGCTTCTTCTGAGACAAACCCAGCAGCATCAGCCATAACGAACAACTCAAACAACTGACTTCGATAGGGATCAAGTTCGAGTGGCCTGGTTTCTGCTTCCGCATCTTTGACCAGTTTGGCAACGCGTTGAATAATATCATTGGCTAATGCCTGGGAAGCAGAAGAGACATTGTTGACAGGGTCATTAGACATAATTCAGAGTTTACTCCCTCTGTCGCTCAAAACTAGCAGTGGATTCAAAAACAAAACACACCTTGAACGAGTTGGCCAAGGTGTGTTTAGAGAATATCGAAATTAGTATGCTTGAGCAACCACCGTTGATTTATGGCAGAAGGAAAACAAGACCAGTTGCTGTAAGTCCTTGAGTAATGGCAGCTTTAGTATTCCAGGGAATTCCGTTGATGCGTTTAGGAGTGTATCCACCCGGACGATAGTATCCCAATGGATAAATCTTTTTACGGATCGGATCGATACTCATTTTGTATGGTAGTGCGAGTAATTGACCTGTGAACCGTCCCATGGATACAAAAGGCTGAACCAAATCTTTTCGTGAAAGACCGTATCGTTCCAGGTTGGGATCTTCAAAATAGAGTGGGTTGTAGTTGAGATTGGAAGCTTCCCAGGTATAAATACTTTCTGAGAAATTGCGTCCCTGATAAGGTTCGCGACTTAATTCAAATTCTCGGGGACAATCCAGAATGGTTTCTCCCCCGCTTTCATTGATTTTACAGGGTTTCCCATCAGGTCGGGGACAGAGGTTTCGACACGGCTCTTTTTCGGCAATTTGAGGATCCGGCTCATAATCAAAGAATGGTTTGATGCCCGATATTTTTTTTAACAAGTGTGGTACTTCATCTTCCAGGTCTTCGGTTGAAAGCAGCAGGTCATCAGACTGAGGAGCCGCTGCGGCGTCTTCATATTTCTTTTGGTTTTGTGTTGTGACAAAATCTGATCCACTTGTATTGGGAAATATCGGAACCGTATTATCCGGTTGTTCAACAGGAGTCACAGTTTCTGTGCTGTTGAATTTTAGATTGGTAGTTGACGTGTCAGTAACAGGTTGTTTTTCTTCTAGACCGATCGTTTTGAAGGATTCATCTGGAGTACTAACATCGGTCAATGGTGCATCACTGTTTTGATCAGGAATTGGCTTGAAACCAGTTGAGTCAGGTAGAGTCGTTTCTGACTCAGAGGTGGTATCAGGAAGATCATCAGGAATCTGTCGAAATACGGGTACGAATTCCATTTCGTTGGAATTCTTGTTTGATCTACGTTGTTCTTTACGCGCTTTTCTATTTTGTTTTTTGAGCTCACGTTTGCTTTCTCGTGAGATCGACTCCCAGCGTTTTTCTGCTGAGCGACCTTTCAACTCTTCCCATGTTTGAGCAGACGCTCCTGGTCGCGAGGAAAACGGATCTGCTGAAATGAAGGGATCATCAGCAATAGCAAACGGACCCATTCCGAGCGTGAGTACTGTAGCAATGAGCCATCGTAGCCGAGCATTATTCCATTGGTAAATGTTCGGCCGTGTAATTTGGTGCTTCCTGAGTGACTGAAATATCATGCGGATGGTTCTCCCTAACCGTTGCTGCAGAGACTTGAATAAATCTGGCCTCTGTTCGCATTTCCGCGACGGATTGGACACCTAAATATCCCATTCCTGCCCGAAGTCCTCCTACAAGCTGGTAGAGCAGATTTTGAAGTGGCCCTTTATAAGGGACACGTCCTTCTACTCCTTCAGGAACGAGTTTTTTAGCAGAGTCCTTTCCATCTTGTTTGATTGAACTTTGGCGGTAACGTTCGCTACTGCCTTTAACCATTGCCCCCATTGATCCCATACCACGATAACGTTTAAAACTACGTCCTTGATATAAAATCAACTCGCCCGGACTCTCATCCAGACCTGCAAGTAATCCTCCTAACATTACCGTATGAGCACCGGCTGCCAGTGCCTTGGCGATGTCGCCACTAAAACGAATTCCCCCGTCGGCGATCACGGGAACTCCCGAACCTTCCAATGCTTTTGCCGCATTGGAAATGGCCGTTAACTGGGGAACTCCCACACCTGAGATAATTCGAGTTGTACAAATTGATCCAGGTCCAATTCCGACTTTGACGGCATCCGCTCCCGCATCTGCCAAATCACGGGCACCTTGTTCTGTAGCCACATTTCCAGCGACGACATCGATGTCCCATCGGTCTTTGATTTCTCTCACAGTCTGCACAACATTGCCAGAATGGCCATGAGCACTATCAACAACCAGGAGATCAACCCCTTTCTCAATCAGTAAAGCGGCTCGCTCAAAATCAAATACACCCACGGCAGCCCCAACTCGTAGCCGACCTCTTGAATCTTTCGAGGCCAGCGGGAACTGCATCGTCTTGTCGATGTCTTTGATCGTAATGAGCCCCTTCAGTTGATAATTTTCGTCAACCAGCAGAAGTTTCTCGACCTTATTTTCCAATAATATCCGTTGAGCCTCTTCAAGCGTCGTATCTTCCGCAGCCGTTACAAGCTTTTCTTTCGTCATCACTTCAGAAATTCGGGTTTCAGGTGAATCAAGAAACCTTAAGTCCCTACTCGTCAAAATCCCCGCAAGTTTCCCATCTTTCGTGACAGGTACTCCACCAATATTTCTGCGCTTCATTATTTCGGCAGCTTCTGCCACTGTCGCTTCCGGTGGTAGTGTCACAGGATCCACAATCACACCATGCTCGCTCCGCTTCACCAGATCTACCTGCATAGACTGTTGTTCGGGAGTCATGTTTTTATGGATAATGCCAACCCCTCCCTCTTGTGCCATCCCAATGGCCATATCGCTTTCGGTAACGGTGTCCATAGGACTGCTGATGATAGGAACATTGAGAGGGATATTTTTAGTGAGCTGGCTGGCAACACTGACTTCTGAAGGCATGACTTCACTATAAGCAGGTTGTAACAGTACATCATCAAATGTGATTCCCTGACAGATAATGCGATCTTCCATTGGTCCTCTCCTTACGCGTCTCTTTAATTTATTTCTTATTCTATTTTTTAACTATCAGATTAATTTTCAATCAACGATCTCTAAGATAAATCCTGAATCAGCATTGAATTCTTAAACGTTTGCTTTCTGTGTAACTTGCTCATGAAATGCGTTCGCTAATTCAATCAAGCTAGGAACGGTAAGTTCTTCCGCGCGTGTTTTTTCTTTCACGATCCCATGCTCTAATAAAATAGAATCCACTTCAGACTTAGATAGTTGCTTGCTATACATGCTAACGAGTGTACTACGCATCAACTTTCGTCGGTGCTGAAACACGCGCCTCAGAAAATCCTGGAAGAAAACTCGATCTCTAATCTTTTTCTTGAGTGGTGGATTCGGAGTTAATTGCACGATGGCGGAATCGACTTTCGGTCGAGGCCAAAATACAGTGGGGCCTAACTTTTTGAGAAGCTTGACGAAACATTGTGACTGTAACCAAACCGACAAGGCACCGTAGTTAGAAGTCGAAGGTTTGCAGGACATCTTCAATCCAAGCTCATATTGAATCGTAACCACCATGCGATCCCAGGGAAGGTCAGAAGCCACGAGGTTGGAGACAATGGGAGTTGCGATATTGTAAGGCAGATTAGCCACAAGCTTGAGACGACTACCAGGATTTGCCTCTCGTTGTTCATCAATCGCAGATAGCACCTGAGGCGACAGGTTATTTTTATTTTTTAATGCGTCGCAATTGAGCAGTGTGACATTTTGGTAGTTTTGAATGGCTTCACTCGCCAGCGTATACATATTCTGATCATATTCGACTGATATAACATGTTTTGCCTGCTGGGCCATAAAGGTCGTCATTCCTCCGGTTCCCGTACCAACTTCCAGCACAATGTCGTTCGGTTGAATATGGCCATGATCGACAACGTACTCAATAATATTCAGATCTATCAGAAAGTTTTGTCCCAAATCAGAGCGCGGGTTAAAACCATGCTGCTCAAAAAGCTGCATTAAATATGATCGAGTCTGCCTATCATTGTCTTTCATTGAAACCATCAAGTTTTAAGGGAATCAGTTTTTGCACATACTTCCCGAGTATATCCGTTTCGATATTCACAACACTGCCAATCTGTTTTTGACCTAGTGTGGTTACTTCCAGTGTATGCGGTATTAACGCGATACTGAAAGTAGCAGGTTGGCATTCCACGATGGTCAAACTAATTCCATCTACTGTGACCGATCCTTTAGGTACCATTTGCAGGGAAAGTGCTTCAGGTACTTCAAACCACATGGTGATCCACTCACCATCCCTGTCTATGGACTTGATCGAACCAACGCCGTCGACGTGCCCTTGAACAAAATGGCCTCCCAAGCGACCATCGGCTGCCAAAGGACGTTCAATATTAACCTGGTCACCCTGTGATAACAGTCCCAAGTTAGTTTTCTCAAGGGTCTCTGCCCCTGCCTGAAACTTAAGAGTACCCGAGTTAATTTCAACAACAGTCAGGCAGCATCCATTAATGGCCACACTATCACCAATGTGGGCATCATTCGTGATGAGCTCCGAAATCTCAAGAGTTAAATCGATAGCAGAGCCGTTCTTTTCTAATAATTGAACGGTACCCCGATCCTCGACCAGTCCCGTAAACATCGGTGGCAGTACCTTTGGGGTTCGATAAATAAGGGGATAAAACGTGTTAGTGTCTCAGATTTGTTTTGATTTGTATAGTCGCCCAGAGATAACTTCTCCCCAAAAAGCATGAATTGGCGCGGAAAACGCGAAATAACAGAATAAAACGGGGATCGCCAATTCGCGGACCAGGAAAATCAATGCAAAGGAAAAAACCAACTGAATGACGTGTCTTCGACTACGTTGACCTGTGAACAATTGATTAAACACATGGGCATACTGAATCCGTGTAACCATCAAAGCGGCTACTGCCAGCGTAATCCAGGGGAGCGACATTTCAACAGCTGGTATCAGCCATAGAGAGACTGTCTGTGCAAATGATTCCGGTTCGGAATCTTCAGCCAACCTCTGAAGCCCTCGCATCGCAATGGGAAAAGAGGCAACAGTTCCTGCTGCAGCCGGCGATGGGAGCCCGCTAAAGCCTTCATGAGTGTCGTCTTCATCCGTTTCCACATTAAATCGAGCTAACCTTAGAATCGTGCAGACAGCAAACAGGAGTGCAATCACCCACAATAACCGCGGATGGTACTCGGTTCTGAACTGAACCATTTGTAGCATTAGAAATGCGGGGGCTATTCCGAAGCTAATGGCATCACACAGGCTGTCGAGTTGTGCTCCAAATTCACTCGTCTGATTGGCCCAGCGGGCAGCACTGCCATCCAGTGCATCAAACAGCATCGCCACAAAGATGAGAACCGCTGCAACAAACAGATGCTGATTATCAAACGAATTGTATATTCCGGGGGAAGTTCCCAAGATACGGGTTAATCCACCTCCGTTGGCAGCCTGACCGAGGTATTCCGGACCGACTTTTGCCGCATAAGTAATTGCACCAAATCCACAGGCGGCATTACCCAACGTTAACAACGTCGGAAGTACAGCAATCAGTTTACGCTTCTTCATTAATTTCCTCGGCAACTGACGGATTCTTGTCATGAGATGATGCATATCGTGCCAGAATCGTAGAACCGGCCTTCAGTTTATCACCTGGCTTTGTCAGAATTTCTAACCCTTCCTCTTTAGGAAATACAATTACAGTTCGTGAACCTAACTTAATCATTCCAAACTGATCTCCCTTACGTAATTTGTCTCCCGGTTTCAGTCGGCATACAATACGTCGGGCTATCGCTCCGGTAATTTGCTGAACCAGCATGGGTCTGAGGACAGGATGTGGCGTTTGTAAATAAATTTCTAACCGCTCATTTTCACGAGCCGATTCAGCGCGCAGGGCATTCAGGCATTTACCTGGTTTATAGGCAAGTTTAATAATTTTACCTGTTACAGGCATGCGGTTAATGTGGACATTAAAGATGGAAAGAAATATTCCAATTTCAATCGCTGGCCCGCCAATGAAATCATGATGCTCTATTTCTTCAATCGTATCAAAAGTACCGTCGGCAGGAGAAACAATGAGCTCGTCACCTTCAGGAACGACACGCTTGGGATTTCGAAAGAACCAGACGATTTCCATACCGAATAAACACAACGTCAAAACCAGTAACCAGACAATCGCTGTAAGAAATCCTGGAAGTTGGCTTGTGAGAATAAGTCCTATACAAAGGAGGGCACTTCCAAAAAACAGAATCGAAAGTACAATCAGTTCTGCCAGACCTTCGCGGGCAAAAGGGAGTCGACTTCGGTAAGCGAAAGGATCATCATTCTTATCCCAGTAGTAGCCTCCTTGATTTTCGTAATATTTTAGATCACGTGGATCAAGTACATCATGTGGACAAGGATTAAAATCACCTTTGCGAGTGTTTTCCATTTGATTTACATAGCCACGACGAAACGTCTTCAACCAAAATCGGCGCCAATTTCCCCACAACATTTCTAAATTGATAATGATTCCTCCCCCCGGCTGTATTGTTTTTAGCTGGGGGTCCATCGATTCCACAGGAAGTTCCACATACGATTTTTGATCCGTGTTCTGTTTTATGTTTGGAGAAGTCGAACTCATAAGGAGATTTTTTCAGTCGGTCTGTAGTGCAAATAGGATTCAAGAGTTGTTTTACTGAGAGCATAGGCTGGAACTCGAACACTCCAGTTTAACATGATTAATCCCGGCTGACGAGATTGGGCTCTGATCCGAGGTATTTTTAATTCGTTTTCGTTAGGATTCTTTATTTGAATCCAAAAAACTCATTCAATGCGTTTCTTTTCTGTGGCTGTCGTAAAATAACAGAAACATTCCTGGTTTATTGATATCCTGTGTTCAATTTGCATCTGTAGGCCTGGTCATGCTTTCGATGATTTATCGAACCAGTTATTTTCCTGGGTCGCTGAAAGATTCATACAATCTAAACTCAGTCATTTGAGCTTGTACTTAATTTCTGCTAAAAATGTGATTCTTCAGTTAAATTACATCAATAAATGTTGATACGTTGCCAGTTCAACAGATCAAGTTTGTCTATTAGAAGAATTTGAGGAAACACATACGATGAGTATTGCCATTAGTTCCGTTCATGCCCGTGAAATTCTTGACAGCCGCGGGAATCCCACAGTTGAAGTGGATATTGAGTTGGAAGATGGAACTGTAGGTCGGGCTGCCGTCCCCAGCGGAGCCAGCACGGGAATGCATGAAGCCTGTGAATTGCGTGATACGGAGCAAAAAGACCGATATCTCGGCAAGGGTGTTCAACAAGCAGTCCAGAATGTAAACACAGAGATTGCGGACGTGCTTGTCGATTTGGATGCTTGTGATCAATTACTGATTGACCGAGTGATGTTAGATCTGGATGGCACTGAAAACAAATCTCGCTTAGGAGCTAATGCAATTCTAGCGTGTTCATTAGCCTCCGCCCATGCCGCTGCACATGCTTCTGATCTACCATTGTTCCGTTATCTGGGTGGAGTCGGTGCAAATCGGCTACCTGCTCCGATGATGAATATTATTAACGGTGGTGAGCACGCCAGCAATGGAATTGACCTGCAGGAATTTATGGTGATGCCACTGGGTTTTGACAACTTCAGTGACTCGTTGCGTTGTGGAACGGAAATTTTTCACTCTTTGAAAAAAGTACTTTCCTCAAAAGGGCTGAGTACAGCCGTCGGAGACGAAGGAGGATTTGCACCTGATCTCCCTAACAGTGAAGACGCAATCGATGTTATTTTAACAGCAATCGAACAAGCGGGTTATAAAGCCGGCGATCAGGTGAAGATTGCCTTGGATGCTGCATCGACTGAGTTCTATAACGCCGAAACGGGAATCTATACTGTGGAAGGGCGAGAATTCGATTCCGCAGGCATGGTTGACTTCCTGGCTGGATGGGTTGAGAAATATCCGATCTGTTCTATTGAAGATGGTTTGGCAGAAGACGACTGGGATGGTTGGAAAGCTTTGACAACTCGTCTGGGCGACAAAGTCCAACTGGTAGGCGATGACTTGTTTGTAACGAATCCCAAACGATTACAGAGGGGTATCGATGAGGGAGTTGCTAATAGTATTCTGGTTAAAGTCAATCAGATTGGAACGCTGTCTGAAACAATCGAAGCCGTTCAGTTAGCGGGTCGAAATGGTTACACAGCTGTAATGAGTCACCGTTCTGGCGAAACTGAAGACACGACGATCGCGGATCTCGCCGTGGCTTTGTGCACCGGTCAAATCAAAACAGGTTCTGCAAGTCGAACAGATCGTATTTGTAAGTACAATCAATTACTGAGAATCGAAGAAATTCTGGGAGCTGAGGCCACATTTGGTGGAACAATTTCCTGAACTCTCTAGTTACTGATCAATTAATTCTGCTTCCCTTCGAGTCATCGGAGGGAAGTTTTTTTTGTGCATTTCAGCAATCGGAAAATTAGTAACAAAGAGAACAATCGATCTAATTTATCGGTTGATGAAGAGTCTTACCCCACTATGTCGATTTTTATTCAAGAGAGGGAAATGTGAGGTCGCGTCGTGCATTTTTAATTTAGAACAAAGCCGGGTTTTAGTATTGTGTTTGGCAGAGAGAATCAGAATGAGGAATCCAGTTTTGGCTGGATCATTTCGCTCATATTCTGGATCTTTCTATTTATTGCTGCCAGCTTATTTGCTTCGATTGTATTAGCTCCTCGTTATTTGTCTTATTTGAATTTGCGAAACGAATATCATGCGAATCAGGTACGGTTAGTCACTTTAGAAAACCAAGTCGAATACCTGAGGCAAGTAGCCCATTCACTAGAACATGATTCTGAATTTCGTTCTGAAGTAGCCCGTGTAGATTTTGATGCCGTTCGTCCTGGAGAAGAGCGAATTGCTGTCGAACCAAATCTGGCATTAGATATACCTGAATGGAACCCGAATCATAAGATTCCTTTAACCAACGGGTTTTGGTATCTACCAATTTTAAAAGTACTTAGTGAAAATCAGAAGGTTCGCTCATCCATATTGCTGATTGCTGCAACGATTGTTGTTTTATCATTCACATTCTTGCATGAATCTCAATCACGACAGTTGGAGACTATAACTAGATCAACACGAAACATGGTCGGATTCG
The DNA here is from genome assembly GCF_007748175.1 of Gimesia aquarii. Lineage (NCBI taxonomy): Bacteria > Pseudomonadati > Planctomycetota > Planctomycetia > Planctomycetales > Planctomycetaceae > Gimesia > Gimesia aquarii. The sequence goes on along the minus strand of NZ_CP037422.1, from coordinate 308,620 downwards.
TGCTTTCGAGGTATCGAATCTCAGAAGAATTCCTTGAAGAAGAGGGGAGAGAATAAATCAAAGTGATTTTATCAGTCACATTATACCGAATTTGCGGATGATGCTATGTAATCCGCCTTCGGCGATTCTGCCCATTTTACACAAGACCCTTGTTGTTCGGATTAGGTCTGGAATAGCTGCGAGTGGGAGCAAATCTCCTACAAAACAAGTCGTTGAATTTAAAATCATCTTGGCTGATATGATCAAATGACGATTTCAGACAATAGAAGCATTTAAGACTATTCATCAGTGAAGGGCATCACGGAATGGAACGGGAGTCAGAGACTGCTATTTCATTATTAGCAGAATTCAGGCTAAGACGTTGGGCGCGGATGCATTATGTTTCATCTCACCAACGAAAAAATTCATGGAATCCCATTGTTTTAGATGAGATGAGAATAAAGGATCTAGAGATGGAAAAAACCACAAAAGAGAATAGTATGAAAGCGCGCGTTTCATCTATGTACGTGCCACTAGCTCCCGATGTAACATCTCGGATTGATGAAGCACACAACGAAATCTCAACTCCCCATATCTTAAAAATTCAAGATGCACCATCTCGTCAGTTTCCTACAACATCTAATGAGCTGCTAAGCGAGTAATCCTTTTCGCTTTATTTTCTGGGGCCGACATAATCTTCAACAAAGGCATCCAGCAGTAAAACATCCAGCCGATCCATTTGTTCTGACTTTTCATCACCAAACTTGTGCGGTGGTTCATAGTCGGCAGCGGCGGTGATTCTGATCCGTTTTGGGGCAATCCCTTTCTGAATCAAGTACGCCATCACATGACGACCACGGTCATACGTTAATACAAGTTTATCTTTTATTGGCGAATCCGCTGGCAGCGCTTCTGTTGAAGTGTGAGACCTCAATTCAATTTTATTTGGTTTACCAGCCAGCTCTGGGACAATTTCATCTAACTTTTCTTTACGCTGCTGATTCAGTTTAATCTCAGTCTGGTTATAAAAGAGTTGTTTTCCGACTCTGAGAGGAACACCCTCTCGTGTTCGGTACACTCTGACATCTTTTCCTTGAATGGAACGCGTCTTGATACCGCCTCGTCCTCTCTCTGGGCTATCCGTATAGGCACCTAACAGGCTCATTTGTTCAACAAGCGAGTTCATCGGAAAATACTTGCCAGGGGGTGCCACGGGCCCCGTACGGTAACCGGTGTATTTCTGAATGGATTCCAGAATGGACCGATACTTTTCATCGTTGACGATTTCGCTCAGAGAAACCAACATGATGAAAAAAGTCAAAAGTAGTGACATCATGTCACCATAAGTGACCACCCATTCCGGAACTCCCGGTGGACCATCATCTTCCATGATAATGTACTCCTAGAGCGGTTTTTTAAGTTAGGTTGCCTACCGGCAGAAATTGCCGACGGATAAAAGATTTATGGTTCCTATATATTCTGAATCGTCACTGCAGCCAGTTCAACTTACCGGATTTTTCTCAAACGACTCGACTTCCAAGGCATTTTATGAAGAAAACAAGGTGTTTCCGGCCTCATAACAAACAAATCAAGAGTCACAAAATGTTCCTCAGTTCATTGACGAATATAATAAATATATACAACATTAGGATTTAAGAACGAAATAAGAAAACCCCAGTCTATAAACAACCAGGCTCTCAGTCTGGCGTATCTGGCCCAAAAAAGGAAACACTCAAAGGATGTCGAACCCTCTCATAGTTCAGCAGTCTGAGTTTCTCGCGTTATGCGATCAAATTTTGGACGCAGGCATCGTTGCATTTGATACAGAGTTTGTTTCAGAGTTTACCTATCGTCCAGAACTCTCTCTGTTACAGTTTGCCTTGAATGGTCATACCGTTGCCGTCGATCCTTACCAGGTAAAAGATTTATCCCCCTGGTGGGATATTATGACGAACGAGTCTACGACAGTGGTCGTACATGGCGGACGTGAAGAGGTTCGATTTTGTCGACATTTTTCCGGGAGCAAGCCAAACAAGCTGATTGACTTACAAATTGCCGAGGGATTGAGATCTCGAAGCTTTCCCATTTCTTACACAGCATTAGTTGCGCGCGTACTCAATGAAAAAGCAGGAAGTAAAGAGACTCGCACAGACTGGCGCCGTAGACCGCTCACACAGCAGCAAATTAAATACGCCTTAGACGATGTAAAGTATGTACTGAAGATCTGGAGAATACAGGAAAAGGAATTAAGGGATCTGGGTCGAGTTGAGTGGGCAGAAGCCGAGTTTCAGCGGATGATCGATGAAGTGAATTCCGAATTCCACCGTGAAAACTGGCGGCGCCTTTCTGGACTTCATAAATTAAAGCCTCGCGAACTGGCCATCATCCGGGAATTATTTGATTGGCGAGATGAAGTGGCTCAGGAAAAAGATCAACCCGCACGCAGAATCTTGCGCGACGATCTATTAATCGAGTTGGCCCGTCGGAAACCAGCCACAACTCAGGATCTGATTGCCACTCGTGATTTAAATCGTAAAAACATGTTCAAACTGGCCCCAGAAGTCGTAGAACGTATCGCCAAGGCACAGCAGATCCCCAATGATAAGCTTCCTAAACTTGTGGAGAATCCGAATACTCAGCAAAATCAAGATGAACAAGTTATCGGAAAGCTATTGGGTATTGCTTTGGCAAATCGTTGTGCAGAGATGAATGTTTCTCAAACACTCGTCGGAACCTCAGCCGACTTAAGACACCTTGTTCGCTATCATGTCTATCGGGAACATAGTGAGGAAAAACCACGTTTGATGGCTGGTTGGCGCGCTGATGTCTGTGGCGAGCTACTGACAGACGTGCTCGACGGTAAAATTTCCATGCGTGTTGCAGATCTTGAATCTGATCATCCTTTGCATTTTGAACGACAAGATTAAAAATAGTCTTTCACTAAACTGATGATTACAAAGAAAAGGCGAACAAATGAAACAGCTTCTTTTAATAATTATATTTCTGACATCTGTTTCAAAAGTCTATTCTGCAGAACTCGCACCGGAAGAAGATTATCAGAATCTGGAAGGAATATGGATCAGAAACGATCAGGATTCGAAAGGAGGGCCCCTCAGAGTAGAACAGGAGATCAAACAAAAAATTTCCACTCTGAAAGTCTATGACCGCAATGGTCAGTTAATTCATTCACATCAAGCAAAATTCCAATTGCAACGCATGACCGACGTCAACGTGTTCACGTATTATGATCTAGAAGTTTTAGAAGGACCGAACAAGGGTAAGAAACTAAAGACGCCTCAATCGTTTGTATACCGCGTAAGAGACGGTCAATTTATTCAGGCTGAAGGTCTTTTAAGAAATGATAAAAGACCTTTGAGAACGCTAATCTGGTGGAAAAAGAAATCACCTGAGCCGCCACAAGATGTCTGAGTAACCAGGAACACTAGAGTCGATATTGATAACATCACTCTCAACACTATTTATTTAATATACGTTCCGACTCCTTAAGATGCTTTTCAAATTTTTCCTGATCACGATTCTCTTCTTTGTTTGCATTATCAATCATAGGATACAGATAATCTCTCCCCGCCCAGAGTAAGTGTTGCAAATGCGGGCGATCAGAACTTGCGCTTGTTTCTAGTTCCTCAATAACCGGTGTCAGTTCCGTCTTCGTTTTACTTTTGAAGCTACTATATTCAGATTCACTGGCGTTCTTCTGTTGAAGCGCAAGAAATTCTTTGTATACACCCTGAAATTTTTCTAGTTCTGCATGCCCACCCGGTCCAAACAAACCACCAAGGGGTACAAAGTAGAATATAGCCACCAAAACGATCACAGCCGCCGCACCACCGAGAATCTCTGGCTTCATCAGTGGGCCTAATGCTTCAAGTGGGTTGGATCGCGCAACTTTGATCTGCGGTTTCGGACGTGCGGGAGTTGGAGGTGTCGCAGGATGCGTGCTTGCTGGCATTGTCGGAGGAGCGGGAGTCACCACCGCTTCTTTCACCGGCTCTGCAGCCGGTTTAGATTCCTGCTCTTTCGATTCTTCAGCAGTTGCCGCTTCATCAACCGTTTCTGGATTTGCTGGTTTTTTCAATTGCAGTGCTTCAATTTGCCAAGCCTCAAACCACTCGCCTTTTCGACCTAGTTTGATTAAGTCCGTCGACTCGATGCGAGCTTGCTCTGCCCACAATTTTATCTTATGGGCTTCAATGGGGCCGTATCCCATCCCTCCCAGTTTACAGAACCATTTTTGTCGCGAACGTACTTTGAGAATCGGCGGTTTGGCTGGCTCGTTAGCTGCAGTTGATTCTGAAGGTATTTCTGCAACTTGTTCTTCATTGATAGTATCAGTTGATGCTTCGACCGTACTCTCGGATTCCGCATCTTCCGAGTCTAACATATCTACATTATTACCAGCGGAACTTAGGAAGACGACAGTCCGCGCAGGAATCCATTCTGGCTCTTCCGAAGATTTAACATCATCATTCGGCGCTAGCTCACCATCAAGTAGAAGTTGCATCAGGTCATCTGCAGACATGGGTCCCAATTCTTGATTCAGAATTCGGCAAAACCACTGAATGTTTTGATGCTTGCTTCTGACAGCTTCGAGTGTGGCAAAACGAGGGAGCTGTGATTCGAGTTCAGAAGAGAGTTTGTCTTCTTCTTCAATAATCGAAAATCCATCCAGGCTGGGAAGATCTTCCACTTCCTTAACCCCATAGGAAGAGTCAACAATGGAAAACTCATCAAGTGAAGGCATCTCATCGATTGGTGAGGAAGAACTATCAGAATCTTCGTCAAATAATCCACCGATTTCCTGTGCAGGAAACCAGTTCCCAGACTCTCCATTCTTTATCTCCATTTGAGGTTTTAATTTGCCTTGATGTGCCATGGCAAATAATTCTTCAAATGAAATTGGCCCACAAGTTTCGTCTGATTGCTTATAATACCAGCTATCCAATGCCATTTTTCTGAAACACTCTTCGTTGGATCAAAGTTGATTGAAGTTTGATATTGGTGAAAACAACACAAAAAATTGCGTTTCCTGAGTATTATTTTAACTGGAATAGTGGGGCACAGCTCTATGCTTTCTACTGTGTTTTTTGCAAAAACCAATAAAAAGCGCCATAGAAGCAATCAATCGAGCCGCACATTGAAGAAGTATTCAGATGTATTTAGGTTTAATCGACCAATACTCGAACGTTATCGATCAAATATCGGGCCGCTATTTTACACCCTGATAGTGGCTAAGTGATTTTAGGAGAGATACGATTAAGGCTTCACCGTGGCTGGTTTTCGTTTTAGAGTTAGTAGAGCCATAAAAAATACGAATAAGGTGAAGAAACAGCAGATTCCAGCAAACCAGTCACCATATTTCGTGTAGAGGCTTGTTCGATGGTCGAGTGGAATTGTATCGATGACAACCGCATTCATTGATTTATTCCAACGACCTGTTTTGGCATTCACAAATGTGGTACGTCCTTGATTATCGCCATCGATAAAGACATCTGGCTCAATAATCATACCATCTCCATCAATCACTGCCGAGATGCCAGTATTCACGGCTCGTACCATGGGCGTTCGATTTTCAACACAACGGAAGGCTGCTGTAATCAAATGTTGATCCAGTTCACTCGAGCCATGAAACCATCCGTCATTTGTCAGATTGACAAGACAGTCGATCGATTTGCCCGTTGAGTTGGGTTCAGATGACTGATTCATCATCGTGCGTACGAGATGCGGTACCGTATCTTCGAAACAGATAATCGGAGCAAAATTCCAATTTTGATATTCGAAATTGGCAATATGTTGCCCTGGATCAATACCAAAGGAGGCACCATAGGGAGTAAAATATTGTAAGAATGGTAGTGTGTCTCTCAAAGGTAAATATTCACCAAAGGGGACTCGGTGGACTTTATCATAACGTGAAACGAGACCATAGTCAGGACGTACAAAGACGGCGGAATTAAAGTGCTCCACTTTAGAATCTCCAGCAGCAATGGTATCCAGACCAATTACCAGAGCTGCATTGGCTTCCTGACTCATGTTACTGAGTGCTTTCCGGACAGATGGTTCATTCCATTTTTCTAAAGGTATTTCGGGAGCGATCTTTTGTAATTCCTGATTAGTTTTTCCGTTACGCTCGATTAAGGGCCAACGGAACATTGTTTCCGGCCAGATGATTAGGTCGGGCTGATAGCGAACCGCTGCACCCATTAAAATCTGATGCTTCAAATAGATTGACCGCCACTCACCAGGATCATGTTTAACAGATGTCGGAAAGTTACCTTGAATTAATGCTGTACGTGGTCCCTCTTGAAATGCAGCCTGTGAGCGACGAACGTATCCGTATCCCAGAACAGCAAAAAACAGACTCAGGCAAACTGCAGTCTGAATGATATGTTTTAAGCCAGTCTGATCCAGGCTCTGCTCCTCAGCATTAAGTTTCATCGGAAACAGTTTGAATCGTCTCATGAGAGAAGCGGGTACCAGATCTGCGAAACAGGCTGCTAACAGCACTACCAAAAAGCTCACTCCATAAGCACCTGTAATATCACTGATCTGGATGAGTTCGATCCAGCGATATTGCGTATGTCCGATGTAGTACCACGAGAACCCGGTAAGTAAGTAGGCGCGCATATATTCCAGCCCAACCCAAATGACGGGAGCAGCTGCCGGTAATGGAATGCGAAAACGATGGACGGCAGTGCGTGTGAGCACAACGAATACAGGAAAATAAATTGCGACATATACCGCTAGTGCAAACCAGGCGATATACATGGTGGGGTCACCTAACCTCATCCACTGAAATGACACAAGGGTGAATAAGAACCCAGAACAATAGATTACCGAATACATAAAACGTGTCTTACGTGGAATTCTCACGAGAAGCAAAAGTGGAATCAGGCAAACCCATCCCAGCGGACCAATATCCAGAGGAGTAAAGCTGGCCCACATCAGACAGGCAGTGAGCCCCGACATCAGCCAAGCGCCTAAAGCTGGGGCTGGAGAGGTGCGCGCGGTATTGATGATTTTTTGAATGTCCTTCCCCAAAGGGAAACCATTCTGCGAATCTTCTTTCGAAGGCACATCTTCAGACACGGGAGATTTTTCCGTCGATGAGTGATCAGAGTGAGAATTTTCAAACGTCAGGGTGCTAAAGGCCATGATTTCCGTCCTTGGAATCTGATCTTAAAAATTGGGTTTTATAAAAACCTCAGTGAGTGAAACGTCATGTTTCATCTAAATCTGTACTACTTACTACGCCACTTTCACGATCCAGAATAGGGCCATTCCGGAAAAATGGCCTAATTTTGACTCTGATCAAGGTGATTTTTACTGAAAACAGTCATTTCAGAGTAGATCAATTCTGGGAGAAACTGCTGCTACCATAAAAAAGTATCAACCTTATCACCTGCTTGGTAAAGCTGATTTCCAGCAGGAAACAAAGCGACGGCATTCGCGTTTACCGTTGAACGTAAGTCGGCTGAACCTAAGGTTTTCAGGGGAGAAACAATGGCTTCACCATCTTTCCACTCAACCTGAGCGGGGTGATACGTCGGACGGTTTCCTTTAGATTGAAATTCGAGTTGCAAACGAGCTTGCACAGGAACCGCTTCTGGTGTGGGAAAACCCATGAATTGTCGAATCGCCAATTTTACAAATAATTCAAAGCAAACCATGCTACTGACCGGGTTTCCGGGTAATCCAAAAATATAACAGGGAGTTCGGTTTGCTTCCTCAAGAATTCCAAACCAGAGTGGTTTTCCCGGCTTCAAATTTACTTTATGAAACACCTGTCGCACGCCAGCTGCCTGTAGTTCCGAAGGAACCAAGTCTAGTGTACCTGCAGAAACACCACCTGAGAGTAAGAGAAAATCGCTCTTTAAACCTTCAAGAATTTTTTCTCTTAAATGATTTCGTTCATCACGTGCGATTCCGAGGGGAATCGCATTTGCCTGTGATTGGAAAATTTGTGTGTGTAACATGATTTCATTTGAGTTACGGATCTGTCCCGGTTGAGGTGGTTGCTCTGGTGGAACTAGTTCGTCGCCGGTTGCCAAAATCGCAAGACTTGGAGCACGCCGCACAGAAACAATGGGACTACCTGTTTCTGCTAAGGCTCCTATTTCCTGAGGCCTGAGAAATGTCCCCGCTTCAAGCACAGTGGCACCGGCTTCGAGTACAGAGGATCGATAGAGCATATTTTTTCCGGGAGTTACCAGAGATGTTTCAATTTGTACGGTCTGTTGCTTTTCATTAAGTATACAATGTTCAATTTGAACGACAGCATCTGCTCCTTCAGGAAGGGGAGCGCCTGTCATAATTTGCGATGTTTGTCCCGCTTGGAGAGGTAACGTTGGAACACTGCCAGCATAGATTGTTTCCTGGATTTGCAGTGTTGCCTCACCGGTCGGTAAATCAGCACTTCTGACTGCAAACCCATCCATCAAAGCTTTATCAAATGGGGGAACGTTCACATCACTGACGGTTCCCTCAGCAAGTACGCAGTGATAGGCTTCAAGCAATGAACACTGATGTGGGGTAACTGGCTTTACCGTTTGCAAAATCAGGTGAAACGCCTCTTGAACACTCAGCATGCTAGATCTCTTCCTTTACTGTTCAAGAATTAGTTAGTTGTTCTGCTGGAAGTTGCAGGAAGTTTTTCAATAGTGCGACTCCCTCCATGGTAAGAAAGCTTTCAGGATGAAATTGAACCCCATGCACAGAATACTTTTGATGGCGGATTCCCATGATTTCTTTGGGATGCCCTGCTTCTTCAACCCAGGCACTGATTTCAAGCTCGTCAGAGAAAGACGCCTCTGGAACGATCAAACTGTGATATCGTGTTGCTTGAAAAGGAGAAGGAAGATTTTCAAAAACACCAGTTCCATCATGGTGAACCAGCGATACTTTTCCATGCATCAGCCGATTCGCGCGGATGACTTTTGCACCAAATACTTCAGCAATACATTGATGTCCCAGGCAAACGCCAAGAATGGGAACTTTTCCAGCGAAATATTGAATCAGCTCTTTGGAAAGCCCTGCCTCGCGAGGAGTGCAAGGGCCCGGAGAAATAATAATCTTTTCCGGGGAGCGCTGTTCCACTTCTTCAATCGATGTCTGATTGTTACGAACAACCTGTATATCCAATGAAGGATCTATTTCCCCAAACCGTTGGACAAGGTTATAGGTAAAAGAATCGTAGTTATCGAGAACAAATAGCACGGTACACCTTACAGCTTGTGAGCTTAAATCAAATCACATATTTGATGGAAGCCTTATCATAGTCAACTAAAATCAGAAAAGCGACTTGTTAGAAATAACCATTTTATGAGTCACTTAAATACATGATAAATTACGATTTAATGAGATTCAGCACAGAATTCAAATACCAAGACATTTGAATGAGAACGCTGCTTCACAATGAAGACAAGATATTTACTGCATTGTTCTTAATAAACTTGATGTTGACTGAAAACAGTAAAAATTGTTATTAACACCGTCCATCTCTAAACTTCCTACAAGGAAAATATGTCCTTTTGTATACACCGCTTGTTTGATGATATATTTTGATTAGGAACTCACAACTTCAGGAGTTAAAGGTTGGGCTCCAGGATGAAGCCAAATTGGCTGCAGAAATTTAGAGTTACACAACGCCAGATCTTTTGGATGATGGTATTTTTGCCGATTTTTTGTGCGATATACTATCTATCGTTTTGGCTGCGCTTTGAAAGCCACCTCAATGTTGATGGTGTATTAGGGGAAAATGGCTTTCGGATGTTTCGGTCGACTGTCTTTTGGGCCGTCGGTTTAAAAACGTTTACATTCTGGGGTAGTGGTGTTTATAAAATTCGAAGCCGCTACATTACAGTACTGGATCTGGCTAATCTTGCCAAAGCAGTCACGCTGAGCTCAGCCGGTTTGGCGCTAGTCGATTATTTGATTTTTCCTAATATCATGATCCCCCGTTCGGTATTTCTAATTGACTGGGGTTGTACCATTTTGACTGTTTGTGGATTTTGTGCCGGAATTCGCATGGTTCAAGACAGCAGTCGTATTTTTCGCCAGCAGAGTGACTGCAAGCCAGCGTTTATTATCGGCGCTAATGAATCTGGTGCTTACTTGCTTCGAACTATTGAGCGGAATAAAAAATCATGTCTGAAAGTAGTCGGTTTTCTGGACGATCATATTAACCGAATTGGAACGCGAATTAATGGGGTTCCCGTTCTTGGATCTTTGCAGGAGATGTGTTCTCTGGCACAAAGATATGGAGTTTCAGACATTCTGCTACCAGCTGATGAAATTCCGGGTATGACAGTGCGTCAACTTGTTGAGGATGGTAATTCTGTAGGGATTCAGGTTCAAGTACTCCCCAGTTATCAACAACTTCTGTCTGGTAACGTCGAAATGAAACCACGTCCGGTTTGTATTGAAGACTTGTTAGGACGAGAACCTGTTCAACTCGACATGCAAAATATATCTGATTGGATGGATGAGCGTGTCTTGATGGTAACCGGTAGTGCAGGAAGTATTGGTTCAGAAATTTGCCGTCAGCTATTGCAATTTTCTCCCCAAAAACTGATTCTGGTAGACCGAACAGAGAACAGTCAGTTCTTTCTGGAACGTGAATTATCTAAATTGGGATACAACGGACGATTCGATGTTGTGATCGCAGATATTAATGACTCAAAGCGAATGCGAGCCGTCATGCGAGAGTATCAGCCTGATATTCTCTTTCACGCAGCAGCTTATAAACATGTTCCACTAATGGAAAGTAATCCGGGAGAAGCGGTTAAAAACATCGCACTCGCAACAAAACATCTGGCAGACCTGGCAGAGGAATTTGAAGTTGGCACTTTCGTGATGATTTCATCCGACAAGGCCGTCAACCCAACCAATGTAATGGGGGCCAACAAACGGATTGCTGAACTCTATGTTCAATCACTGGCTGCAAAATCAAAGTGCCATTTTGTGACGGTCCGATTTGGGAATGTTCTAGGATCAGCAGGCAGTGTTGTGCCAATTTTTACACAACAAATCCAGAATGGTGGCCCCATTTCGGTAACCGATGCCCGAATGCAACGTTACTTTATGACGATTCCTGAGGCCTCTCAATTAGTCATTCAGGCAGGTGCTATGGGGCGCGGTGGAGAGATTTTTGTACTCGATATGGGAGAACCGGTTCGTATTATTGATCTGGCTGCAGATCTGGTTCGATTATCAGGTTTGAAATTAGGCGAAGATATCGAAATTGAATTTACTGGATTGCGTCCTGGCGAAAAGCTTTACGAAGAATTACATATCGATGGAGAGAAGCACGTACCTACGTGCCATCCTAAAATTATGGTTGCCGAGAAAGTCCATTTCAGTGAACAATTCATTCACGAAGCATATCAACGACTTGCTAACTTCACTGAGCAACCTTCGGATCTGATTCTGCAAGAAATCCAGAGAATTCTACCAGAATTTCAATCTAATTATATTAAGCCTGGCCAAGACGGTTTCAAAAGAGCCGCTTAATCTGTACTGGGGTCCGTGCTTACAATATCACAATGAATAGCACATGTCTTTAAAATGGTCGGACGATTTCTCCCGCGACCAAAGAGCTTCCCATCACTATATTACAGCCTGATCGAAACCATAGATTCGATTGTTGTTTTGATAATTAAGACACTCATTCCGGTTATAGTAATTACATAACCCAAAGAGCCTGCAAAAAGACTATCTTTTTTTCAGACGAGTGGAAAGTCGTGAGCTAGAGTTGCTGTGTACGGATGGGCTGGATGCGCCGGACGTACCCAGTGATCTGTATTTGTTTCCTCTCACAAAGATGGTCCCATGAGTACTCGAAATCCTCGTTATGTTCGCCGCTACGTCGTCACTGTTTTTGTTTTGGTGATATTAGCACCGTTTCTCATTTATGGTGCGCATCAAAGCGTCGAAAGCATGTGTATTGCCCCTGAAAAGTGGGCACCGCCTTTCATGAAATCGCGGCTCGACTATGATCGGTTTATGAAGGACTTTGAAAGTAACGACCTGATCTTAATTAGTTGGCCTGGTTGCTCTGTAGATGATCCGCGACTCCTCAAATTAGAAGAAGCTTTATACGCACCGCGCACTACGGATTTTGGAGAGACACATGCTTCATTGTTTGACCGCATTGTCAGCGGAGCAGGAACCGTAAAAAGTTTAACGTCTCCTCCACTCAAACTCTCCCAAGATGAAGCAGTAGCGCGTTTGGAGGGAGTCTTGGTTGGTAAGAACCATAAAGACAGTTGCGCGGTTATTATTCTGACACACCGTGGAAATGAGTTACGTAAGCAATCAATAGAACATGTCCTTAATGTAGCAGAAGAAGTCTGTCAGTTGCCTCGAGAAGATTTTCACATCACAGGCCCTCCTGTAGATGGTGTTGCCATTGATCGGGCGAGTATTCACAGTGTGAATCTGTTTGGCGCTTTGTCTGCTATTCTAGCAACTGGTTTGTGCTGGCTTTGTATCCGTTCCTGGATGCTCACGGGAACGATCCTGCTGGCAGGTTTGTTTGGTCAGGGACTCGTACTCGCAATGGTCTATTTCATCGGAGCTCATCTGGATGCCGTTTTGATTATTATGCCATCACTGGTTTTTGTACTTACCATTTCAGCGGGCGTTCACTTAGTAAACTACTATTACGATGAACTGTTTGCGACGAGTGCCAAGTCTAAGGTCGAAGCAAAAACAGCGGTTCAGAATGGTTTTTCCAAAGGTTGGAAACCGTGTCTACTGGCTGCTATCACTACAGCCATTGGACTGGGATCGTTAATGGTCAGCCAGATTTTTCCTATCGCGCTATTTGGTCTTTTAGCTTCTTTAGGTTTAGTAATCACGCTGTGTGTCCTGTTGCTGATCTTACCGGGAGCAATGCAGCTATGGCCACCACAGCAAATCTTGAAGTACAATCAGGAAGGTCAAACTAAGACGACTCCAAAATATTTTACCAGAATCTCATCCTGGATGGAAAAATTACCGAAGTGGCTTGAACGGTATTCTGTTCCTGTTTTCCTGTCAGCATTAATGCTGATGGCCATTTCGGCTTATGGCTTACTTTCTATTCGATCTTCAGTTGATGTTCCTTCGCTGTTTCCAGAAGGAAGCCAGGTCCTGAAAGATTACCAGTTCAACGAAGATCGAATGGGCCCATTGATTCCTGTTGAAGTCGTTATAGAATTTGGTCCTGAGTGTAAGAAAACATTTTTGCAAAGACTGCGGATCATCGACAATATTGAAAAAACAATAAAAGATATCGATGGATATACAGGCACAATGTCGGCAGCGACATTTGGTCCAAACCCAGTCAAACATAATGGCTTTGAATCAATCTTTAGAAAAGTTGTCACAAATAAAAAGCTGGAAGAAAACCGGAAGGCGATCGTGAATTCCGTATATCTGTCGGATACCGATGGTAAAGAATCGTGGCGAATCAGTGCGCGGGTTCCCGCGCTCGATAAAATTGACTATGGGGCTGCTTTAAATAAACTAAAAACGACTTTGCAGCCCGAACTTGAAAAGTATGGTGAACAGGGTGTGCAATTGACGGCATATTACACCGGAATTATGCCTTTGATTCATACAGTTCAGCAATTGATTCTACAAGATCTCACCCGGAGCTTTACGACTGCTTTTATACTGGTGGCTCTGGTCATCATAATTGTACAACGTAGCCTCTGGACTGGATTATTGAGCATGCTACCCAATATTTTCCCCATAGTCGTTGTTTTTGGTTTGATGGGTTGGCTGGATATCCCATTGGATATCGGAGCAGTAATGACTGCCAGCGTCGCCCTGGGAATAGCCATTGATGACACGTTACATTTCCTGGCATGGTTCCGTAGAGAAAAGTCGTTGAACCGTTCCAGTGAAGAAGCAGTTCGCTCTGCCTTGAAACACTGTGGACGGGCGATGATTCATACAACGTTTATTTGCGGACTGGGATTACTTGTATTTGGATTTAGCGATTTTATCCCTACACAACGCTTTGCCTGGATGATGTTAGCACTACTCACAACCGCATTGATTGGCGACTTGTTATTCCTGCCTGCAATGTTGATACAGCCTTTTGTGAAGCACATCCAGTTCGCAAAACAAGGCTTGTCCAATAAACTGAGCGTTACTTCTTCACCACTTTCTATAAAGTAATCTGGAGCCAAGTGGGTCAATGCACGTCGAGATTGGCGTGCTGCCCCATCTGCTGAAGCGTTTGACGGCGTTGATTAATGCGATCCACCAATTCAACTCGTTGCTGTTCATGGTGTTTTTCAACACGTTTTTGAGCTTGATAAAAATAACGAACGGCTGTCTTCAGGTCCTGGCTGGACTCGCGATAAGTGGAATAAAGCTCCTGCGATCTTTGTATTCCCAGGCCAGTAGTTAATATGTCATCTTCGAATGATAGAAAGATTCGTGCGCTACCTGGATCTCCCTGACGTGCAGAACGCCCCGTCAATTGTCGATCGATACGTGCAGATTCATGTAGTTCTGAACAAATCACATGCAAACCACCACTTTTGATTACTTCTTGGTCAAGAATGATATCAGTACCACGGCCAGCCATGTTAGTCGCAACAGTGATTCGACCAGGCTGTCCCGCCTGCTTAATGATGGCGGCTTCATTCTCATGATTCAACGCGTGCAAAACTTCATGGTCCAGTCCTGCTTGCAAAAGTTGTGCTGATAATTGATTAGACAGATTAACAGAACGAGTACCGATCAGCACAGGCCTTCCTCGACGTTGCATTGCAATAGTTTCACTAACAATGGCGGCCCATTTTTCTTCTGCTGTCAAAAACACCTGCTCGGCGAGTACTTGACGTTTCGAAGGAAGATTCGTGGGAATTTTTATCACAGGAGTATTATAGATTTTCTTTAGTTCACCGGCTGCTGACTCTGCAGTACCCGTCATACCCGCCCTCCTTGGATAACGCGAGAATAATTCCTGCACCGTCGTTTGCGCACCCACTTTTGTGGGTGATGTGATATCGAGCCCCTCTTTCGCTTCAATTGCCTGATGAATGCCATTCTGCCACATTCGACCTTCAGAGATACGTCCGGTAAATTCATCGACTATTGCAACTTTTTCATCTCTGATCACATAATCGCGGCCCTTCTGGAAATAGTTCTGAACCCGTAATGCTCGTTCTGATGAAAGATAAGCAGTTCCTGTATCAAGGCCAGAAGGCGCATCATGCTGTAATAACATTTCACGCACAATGCGGCGCCCCGCTTCAGTCAATTCCATTCCGCGCTGTGGTCCATGAGCAATGTAATGGACCTCTTCTTTCAGTTTACCAACATGATTGGCACTCCATTCGCAGGCAACCGCCAATTGTTCTTCTTCGATTGCATTGGTTTGTCCTATGATCAATGGCGTTCTCGCCTCATCAATCAAAATACTGTCTGCTTCATCTATAATCACCATGTAAGGCTGACGAGAATTCAAAAACTGTTGTTCTCTTTGTTGATCTCGCTGGCCGAATAACTGCCGACGTCGAGAAGAGATAATTGTATCAAACTCCGGAGAAGCAAGCAGATCTCGTAAGTAATCAAAGCCAAATTCTCGCGCAGTTCCATAAGTAATGTCACACTCATATGCGGCCTGGCGCTCTGATAGCGAAGAGGTAGTTGTTATTACTCCCACTGTCATTCCCAGTGAGTGATAGACAGGACTTAACCAATTAGCATCGCGCTTGGCGAGATAATCATTGGCCGTTGCAATATGAATTCCATGATCGAGTAGCGCATTCAAACAAAGCGTTAATGCAGCAGTCAAAGTCTTACCTTCGCCCGTCTGCATTTCAGCAATCGCGCCTTCATGCATGGCAAACGCACCCAAATATTGCACTGAATAAGGTGTCATACCCAGGTGCCTTTTCATTTGCTCACTGACAACGGCAAAGGCTTCTGGCATTATTTTTGTAAGCGATTCACCACTTTGTGCACGATAGCGAAGTGAATGCCATTCGTCAAAAAGCTGAGAATCGGAGTAGGATGAGAGACCCTCTTGCAGGATTTGAATCTGCTCAATGATATCCCACCAGGGTGCAGGAATTTCATTTTCTCCGGTCAGGAGAAATACGCGAAGCCGTTCAGTGAGTGAGCTGATGAAATTCACCACAATAACCACTAATATTCGTAAAAAAGTTAATTGTGAATTGATTTGTACATTCTAACTAACCGGCAAGGCCGTTTCGATCCTTTTTATCAGACAGCCTGAGGGAAGCTAAAGAATGCAAAGAATATGTGGACTTTAATCAACGCAATCAACAAATCCCTGTGGTTTTTGAGCAACATATCGAGGGAAAGACGTGTGATTTCAGGAATTCAGACAGCTTTTCTTAGAAAAGGCATCTTTCATGCCATCTGAAGTGACAAATCGAGTGAGCGGAGATTAATCAAAGAGTCATAACCACAAAGCCATTAGCTCAAAGTGGTGCTGAGCAAGTATATAGATTAGAGCAATTTCTTCTGTCGAGGATTTTGCTTACTCTTAGAAGAACTCTTTTTCGTGGCTGTTTCCGACTCTTGGTTGTTGAGACGTTTCCCATTTTTAGTAGAAGGGGCGCTGACTAGAGGATTCTCCTGACCATCCAGAGGTTGTCCCACCACAATTTCAGCCAGACGTTGTTGAGCTCGCGCGCCATATTCTTCCGAAAGCTCAAAACCAATAAACTGGCGGTCTAACTTTTTGGCAACAGCCAGCGTAGTCCCGCTACCAGAAAAAGGATCAAGTACAACTTCTTCCGGATGCGAGCAGGCTCGAATGATGCGGCCTAAGAGTTGTTCCGGCATTTGACAGCCGTGCCAGCCTTGACGTTCTTTAAATGTCCCATTGATACGAGGAAAATACCAAGTATCCTCGTCAGCTTGAAAACTCTCGGGAATATCTTGTGGCCTTAAAATCCAGGTATCATCGGGAAGCCGTCCATTGGGATTGGCCCGCTTATCACCATAGACGAGTTGACGAGCAGAGGGAATTCGAATCGAAGGATTATCGGCATTGAACGTAAATCGCTTGGAATCTTTGACCATGTGAAATAAGTGCGCATGCGAACGACTAAACTTATTTTTACAATTGACTCCAAAAGTATAATACCAGATAACCCAACTGCGACAGGTCAATCCCAATTCACGCTGCATCATGACTTTGAGTTCAGCAGCATATTCATCACCAATAGCCAGCCAGAACGTTCCATCCGGCTTTAATAATCGAACAACTTCAGATATCCAGAGCGAACACCAATCGAGGTACTGTTCGCTTTCAAGACGATCTTCATACTGATCATATTCATAGCCGATATTGAAGGGAGGATCAGCGAATGCCAAATCAATGGACTCCGCTTCGAGTTCCTGCATACCTTCAATGCAGTCCTGAATATGTATCTGATTGATGTTTGACATGTGCGGTAATGATGACTGCGGAATTTTAGAATCACTAATTTTTTCTACGAATGCGTTTGTAACGAACATTGCAGCCAATCGCAATGGTTTCCTTCATTTCCGGCTCCTTCCCCTTTAAAGCAGCCTCGATGGCCAATGAGACATATTGTTTTTTAACCTTGCTGGCGTCGGTAGCGTCATCCATAGCTCCCATGTAGATGACGTTCCGCGCTTTGTTTAAAACAAAAAATTCAGGTGTGCGGGTGGCTCCGAATTCCTGTCCGATTTTTTGAGATGCATCAAATAAGTAGGGGAATACGAATTGTTTTTTTTCGGCCTGTTCTTTCATCTTCTCCAGACTGTCTGCGGGGACCAGATTCACATTAACTGCAATGACCGCGACCGGAGAATCTTTGGCTGCGTACTTTTGGGCCAAGCGATTCAGTCGGTCTTCGTAGTCAACGGCATAAGGACAGCTGTTGCAGGTAAACGCGATCACCAATACCTCTTTGTTCTTAAATGAATCGCTGGAATACAACTTCCCATCGGTAGCAGGCAGTTTGTTCCAGGCAGGAGCCTGATCTCCCACACTGAGCACAGGATTATATTTACCCGCAAATAATTCTGCGTTTGATGAGCAAATGAAACAAATTGAAATCAACAGAAGTGAAACAAACTGTCGTGAAGCAGCTATCATTTCCAACCTCGAGAAATAAATCAGACAAAAGTCGTTCTAATACAAGATACACTGATCACCAGGGAACCTCATAATTCACACGTTTAGCTAGCTCTTTCAATAGAGTGGCATGGTCTTGATGGACATGCAAGCCTTCTTTAAGTACACGCTCAGTCTGTTCCCACTCCAATTCTCCAGGTAACCTGACCCGGTCATGTTCTTCAGCAGGGCTCAACTGGCGAATGGCTTCTGACGCAGAATTCAGTTCTTCATGAAATCGCTCTTCTGAAACAAATTGTTTAAGGTCAATCACATAGAAAAAATGTTCTGATCCTTCGATCTCAGGGGCTTTTGTTTTGTTGATAGGCAGCCTCCCTCCAGTCAACGCACCGGTAAGAATCGAGCTGATCATAGCTAATCCATATCCACGGGGCCCAGCTGCGGGGAGAAGCGTTTTGGCTGCTGTCGTATCAGTCGTTTCATTGCCCTCCTGATCCAGAGCATAACCGGGTGGGATCGGTAAACCATAGATGGCCAGTGTATCCAGCTTTCCCCATGAGGTTTTGGCGCAAGCCATATCCAATACAAATGGAGCCCCTTCTCTTGTGGGAACTCCCCAGGAAATGGCGTTATTCGCAGTAGCTCCTTGTGTACTTCCATGAGCGGCCACGGTCGCTCTACCAGTATTTGTCGTGCAATAACCAATCATACCAGCTTCGACCGCCATTAACACATAAACGGCAGCGGCCCCAAAATGATGGCTGTTGTGAACGGTAACGGTTCCCGTACCTACTTCAGACGCTTTTTTAATCGCCAATTCCATCGCACGTGTTGCGGCAACATGCCCCATGGCATTACTACCATCCAAAACAGCAATCGCAGGAGTTTCAATGGTTGTTAAAATTTGTGCACGAGGATCGATATCACCCATATCCATCGCTTCAAGATAACGCTCTGCTGTACGGCTCCCATGCGAATGTATGCCACGCAGATCGGCTTCAATCAATCGGTCTGCTACAACCTCTGCCTCAACTTCAAACATCCCCATCCGCACAAAAATTTTGACAAGTAATTCCTTAAGCGGTTCCAGGGGAATCAGAACTTCCTGGGATCGATCCTGAGGAGGCGCAAAATGATCCAACGACATAGTGATTTGCTCTCAATAGAGGGTGCTATGCTTACACATATCAAATTGAATTAGTTAATGACAAACAGATCGTTCAAATAATAGACTAACGTTAATGATCGACTGTTTCGACTCTGAGAGGGGCTGCCGTGCAAACTTTTGACAATTCCTTGTCTGTATTTTCTCAGTCATTCTACTTTGCCGATAGATCCACTCTCACGATCTCTTTATCATTCCTGGCGAAGACACTTTTTAAAGCAAAGGCTGGGTGAGACCAGATAGTCATTCTGCGTTGAACGCGACGCGTGGGTTCAATCAATTTGGCGCGGCTGATTTCTTCATAGCCCTTTGGAGTCAAATTAGCAATAATTAAATCACCTTGTTCATTGTGTAAAAAGTAGCGATCTTCATGCGGGATAATGAATGCATTCCACCAGCGCCCCTTACCGGTCGCTTTTTCAGTTTCCCAGAGACGTCGGCCATTACTCGCATCGAGACACCTTAGTTGACCATAGCTGCAAACGCCGTAGATATGGGCCCCATTGAAAACGGGAGTCATCATGATGGGATGCAAACCATCGGTATTTTTTTCACTGTCACTGTTTCCTGACCATACAATCTTGGCGTTCTTCCCATCATCAGAGACTTCAATCATACGGGGACCATTATAAAAACTGGCGACAAAAAGGCGGTTACCTACTTTCCGAGGAGTTGCAATACTGAGTCCAGAGCGAACACCATAAGGAACCTCCCAGATGAGTTTACCGGTTTCCGGTTCTAACGCAGAAACGGCCGTTGGATGCCAGACAATCAGTTCTCGTTTCCCACCAAACTCAAAGATGGTCGGTGGTGCATAACCGACAGTGGGATCACTGAGTGAACGCCAGAGTTCTTTACCGCTTGCCTTATCAAAACTGACTACAAGCGAATTCTGTTTACCACCAACGAGCATAATGAGCTGTTTTCCATCAATCAGTGGTGAAGCTACCATTCCCCAGATTGGGAGCCTGGTACCATAATCTTCAACAAAGTTTTTGCTCCAGAGCACCTTGCCATTTTGTGCGTCAAAGCAGAATAAATGGCCTTGTGCACCGAGTGTATAGACACGATTAGAGTCGATCACCGGTGTAGATCGTGGGCCAGCAGGATAACTGACAGAATACTCGACAGGATATTCATATTCCCAGATTTGCTTTCCGGACTCCGCGTCGAGGCACTGGACCCGTTCATAACTCACACGCTGTTTAAATATGCGATCTGTGACAAATACACACCAGCGGGAATTCACTTCTGCAACAGCAGGCCCGGAATAACCTTCACCGAGAGAAGCCGACCAAACACGGGGGAGCAAGCCGGACGTGGGAAGAGTTTTCACGATCCCGGTTTCCCGCCAGACGAGATCTTGTTGGGGACCACCCCATTGCGGCCAATCGTCGCTGAAACCAATTTGCGTGATTAGACTGAAACACAACATTGTTAAAATCAGAGTCAGTTTTTGCAGCATGGTAACCTCAGCTGTTTAAACAGTGCTTGTAAAATTTATTTCACTTCGTGGACCAAGAGCATATCGTGCCCCAATGAAGACCAGTCCGTTCCCGAAATCAATACTATCTGGCTCCCCTGTGAAAGGAAGCCATTTTTTTTGCCGTAATTGGCAATATATTTTAGAATTTCTTGAGGCGACTTATCGACCACATCCGTCAAGAGAGATGTCACGCCCCAATAAAGGGTAATGCGGCGCGCCGTAGCCCGACGATCAGTCAAGGCGACCGTTGGCACAGCCCGTCGCTGTTTGGAAAGTGCCATCGCGGTTTTGCCTTCATGCGTGCAGGTTACCATCAAATCAGCATCTAGCTTTTCTGCTGTGATACCGGCGCCGAGTGTCACAGCTTCTGTCACTTCGCGAGCATGTAATCGTCGATTGCTCGTCGTTTCTTCTGAATGCAAACTGGAAGAAAGAATGCGGGCTGCTTCTCGAACGATGCGACTCATCATTTCCACAGCAGACAGCGGACTGACACCCACGGCTGTCTCACCCGAAAGCATAACAGCATCACTACCATCCAGAACAGCGTTTGCCACATCGCTGGCCTCAGCACGAGTAGGAAAGGTATTAAACTGCATGCTGTCCAGCATCTGCGTGGCAGTGATCACAGGCACGCGGTATTGATTACAGAGATGTATGATGCGTTTCTGAATTATGGGAACACGCTCGATGTCGACTTCCACTCCCAAATCGCCGCGCGCAACCATAACAGCATCAGTCAGCTTGAGAATCTGTTCGATATCACTGACCGCTTCAATCTTTTCGATTTTGGCAACGATATGCGGACGATTCTCAGGTTCCAGCTTATCGATTTCCTCATTTAAATGTGTGATATCATCTGCGGAACGTACAAAACTGAGACCAACATAGTCAAGACTATGCTCAACAGCCCAGGCAAGATCTTTAATATCTTTTTCCGTCAGACTAGGAGTACTAAGTTGAACCCCAGGTAAATTTACCCCTTGTTTGCTACGAATGATTCCTTCTCGCTCAACGATACAAACAACAGACTGTCCATCGTCCGGTTTTTCAACCACGCGCATAGCAACCATGCCGTCCGTTAACAAAACGGGGTCTCCGACTCGCAAATCTTCGATCAAAGGTTCGTAAGTGCATGTCAACTCTTGTGGATTGTTGGTCTCAATGCCACGAATGAAGCGAAAACGCATGTCATGCCGACAAGTGATTTCGTCTCCCGGTAACACTCCGAGACGAATTTTCGGCCCTGATAAATCACCTAAAATTCCAACCGGTTTTCCCATTTCGTCAGAGAGTTCATGAATGTTATTGACAATCCCTGACAACCAATCATGTGTGCCATGAGCAAAGTTCAGTCGAAATAAATCAACACCGGCAATGATTAAACGGCGAAGCATATCACGTGAATCACTGGCCGGCCCGACTGTGGCAATGATTTTCGTTTTCACCAACGGCTGCTCTTCGTATTGGATTTTTTCGGTCATAATGAACCTTGTAAAAGGACTCCTTTCAATAACAAAAAATCATATGCACAATAAATTGCAGCAAGGTAGCAAATTCAGTTTGTTGCAGTAGGTTGGAACCACTTCTGATTGATCTGTCTAACTTGTTCTCCAGGTTTGGCGATTTGAAATTTTCCTTTGAGGCTGATTGTAGTGGGACGAATACAGGTTTTATCATTACAAGCCTGGTATTTGATCTTTAGTTCCAGAGTTTCCTCTTTACCAGCAGAGTTGCCTGGAACTTCAAGCGTGCCGCGAATAATAGCCTGTTTCTCATAAACCTGAAGTGGTTCATCAAAGCCCGTTACGCGGAATGCATGACCGGTTGGATATTTGACATCGGATAATTTTACACTCTGGTTTGATTTGATGGTAAAGGTTGTGGGAACCAGGAAATCGGGACTGGCGGGGTTTGTGTTAATATGCCACCCTTTCTCAATCGCTAACACAATTGCAACCTGGCAAGTTTTACCTGCTGGAAGCCTATCAACCGACAGATAAGCTTTAGCGGTAACCAGTTTTTTCTTTTCCTTTGTTTGTCCCAAACCAGCTGCCATTAGCAACTCTAAGCCAGGATTCCTAGCAGCCAGTTGTTCATCGGCTATTACATTAGAATCTTCTAGCGATACGAAGTCGCCAGTCGGGATCGAAATCGCTGATTGATTTTGAGTGAGAGGCGATTCAATATATTCCCCAACGGCCTGCACGAGTTGGGCACAGCGACCGGGATATCGTTTGATGGTTTTGCCGAACAATTGTAGTGTTTGATTGGCGTATTCGCGGTACTTTGGTTGATGAGTCCGCTCTGACAATTCAATCAAATTCAAAGTACTGATACTGTTACCAGATGGAATTGCTGCATCATAGGCGTTTTTGGTACGTGCGATTAGCTGCTCATGGTCATGCGTGGTGAAAAAGAAACCGTGCTCTTTCTGATCCCAAAATAACTCAATTTGCAGGTCTGTTAATTCACGCGCCTGGTCCAGCCATTGCTGTTTGCCGGTAGCCTGATGCAATGCAAGCAGTCCTTTTACCAGAAAAGCATAGTCATCAAGATAGGCATTCAATCGTGCTTGACCCGTACGATAGCTACGATAGAGGTGCCCCTTGTCATCTCGCATATGTTCGAGAATAAACTGCGCTGCTTTTTCGGCAGCCGCGGTGTAATCGGGACGTTTCAGAATTCGGCCCGCGGTCGCCATGCCTTCAATCATTAATCCATTCCAGCTGGTCAGGATTTTATCATCGATTAATAACGGTTTTCTTTTGCTACGAATCGTATGAAGCTTTTGTCGCAGAGTCGCCAATTTCCCTTCGAGTGCTTCGGGAGTCATGTCCTTTTTTGGGGCGAGTTCCTCCAACGAAGTGACACGATGCAACACATAACCGTGTTCGAAACGAGCAGGTTCATTCAACCCGTAGAATTCAGCAAACAGATCATAATCGTCTCCTAAAGCTGACTTGAGTTCTGCTTGAGACCAGGCATAATGTTTTCCTTCAACACCATCGGTTTCTGCATCGAGCGCAGAGTAAAAACCACCTTGAGTATCAGTGAGCTCGCGCAAAACAAAATCAACGATGCCTTCGGTGACGTTCTTGTATTGAATGTTTCCTGTTTGTTCAAAAGCATTCGCATACAATGAGGCCAGTTGCCCATTATCATACAGCATTTTCTCAAAATGGGGGACATGCCAATATCGGTCCGTACTATAACGGTGAAAGCCACCACCGAGGTGATCATAGATGCCACCATTGGCCATCGCATCGAGTGTGTAATTGAGAACTTTGGCAGACTCTGCAGAAGTGGAGTCTTTGGAAGGAGATTGGATATCGTACTGTAACAGAGCCAACTTTGACGAAGTCGGAAATTTGGGGGAATTCGGGCTCACTTCAGAGAAGTCAATGCCACCAAATTCGGCATCATAGCTGGCGTTGATCGATCTAACACCAGCTGTGACTAATTTACTTTCGATTGCAATAGTTTCTGTCGCTGCCTGTTCTTTTTGTAGTCGGGCGACTTCGCGGGCAATGATCGTCGCACTCTGGCTGACTTGTTTCTTATCCTCGGACCAGAGTTGATGTACACGCTGGAGCACACGAGGAAAACTCATTTGTCCCCCCTGATCGGTAGGAGGGAAATAAGTTCCACCAGCAAACGGTTCTCGATCGGGCGTTAGAAACATCGATAACGGCCAGCCTCCATTGGAGGGCGCACCGATCAGATGGAAGTAAACGCTTAAGGAAGTCATGTAAATGTCGTCGATATCAGGACGTTCTTCGCGATCCACCTTGATATTCACAAAATACTTGTTCATATACTCGGCAATTTGAGGATTCTCAAAAACCAGTCGTTCCATAACGTGGCACCAATAGCAACTGCTATAACCAACCGAGAGGAAAATAATTTTGTTTTCTTTTTTCGCTTTTTCAAATGCTTCCGTTCCCCAAGGATACCAGTCCACCGGGTTATGCTTATGAAGTAGTAGATAGGGACTGGTTTCTTTAGCCAGTCGATTTGTGAATGTGGGCGTCTCTTTATGCTTATCGGCAGACACTGATGATTTTTGTTTCGAAATTTTTCCAGATCCGTCGTCGGCAGATAACATTTGATGGTTCCAACTCGAACTGATAAAAAAAGCGGTGAGAAGCAAAGCAAACCACCAATTTGAGTTTTTCTTCAAATCCATTTTATTCCTCCGGGAAAGGACAAGTGCCCCATTCCACTCTAAATTATTTTGAGCTACTACAGTACTTCCAGACCTTTGCTCTGCCGGATATCCAGTACATGTATCTTAGCTAATATGACTACGGACGCCTATTTAATAATGTCGGAACCACAAAATTTCAGCATGACAGCAATGAAGCTTGACGGAACTCGGTTTCTCCATTTTATCCCGGAACCGTAGCCTGTTGTAGAATTTGTCGAATAATTTCCGTGGCACGTTCACGTTGGCTTTCTCGTACGAGAGACTTGGTAATGACCCGATGAGCGAGCACCGGAACAGCCAATTGCTTGATGTCATCCGGTGTCACATAGTCACGTCCTTCGGTAAACGCCTTACTCTGGGCTGCTTGTGAAAATGTAATGGCTCCGCGTGTACTGACTCCTAATGTGAGCTCCGGATGATTGCGAGTAATCTCTACGATTTCGAGGATGTAGTCGGTCAAAGAATCATCAACACGCACATTGAGCACAGCTTGTTGCATTTCTCTTAACTGTTTGACAGTTAGTACCGGCTCTAATGTATCGACAGGTTCACCAGAACGATGCTGAATCAACACATCGCGTTCAATCGAACGCTCGGGATAACCAATATCGATACACATCATGAAGCGGTCGAGTTGATTTTCAGGTAGAGGGTAAGTCCCTTCAAATTCGAACGGATTTTGTGTCGCCAAGACGAAAAAGGGAGGCTGTAATTGGATGGTTTGCCCTTCAACACTCACTTGTCCTTCATTCATCGCTTCTAACAAAGCGCTCTGCGTACGGGGAGGTGTCCGATTTATTTCATCTGCCAGAAGAATATTCGAAAAAATTGGTCCTTTTCGGAATTCAAATTCACCCAGATTGGGTAAAAACACATTTGAACCCAAAATATCGGATGGGAGCATATCCGGAGTAAATTGAACGCGCGTGTAATTACAATCCAAACTTTTAGCAATTGCTTTTGCCAGAGAAGTCTTACCCACACCAGGGGCATCTTCGATCAAGATATGGCCTTCTGCTAATAATGTGACAATCGCAAGTTGTACGACCTCGGGTTTGCCAATTAATACACGGGAAATATTGTCATGAAGTGTTTTGACCAGACTTTCTGTTTGTTGCTGGGAACGAACTTCCATTTAAGATCCATTTCTGAAGGGAATTTTTGCTATAGCAGCGGGGAGAAAAATTTACTTTTAATGGTTCAGAATTACAGAAACCTGTGATTCATTTCAACC
The DNA here is from genome assembly GCF_007748175.1 of Gimesia aquarii. Taxonomy (NCBI): domain Bacteria; kingdom Pseudomonadati; phylum Planctomycetota; class Planctomycetia; order Planctomycetales; family Planctomycetaceae; genus Gimesia; species Gimesia aquarii. The sequence goes on along the minus strand of NZ_CP037422.1, from coordinate 282,449 downwards.
AATAGTTTACCTAGTTTACAGTTGATATGGAATTATGGAAAAACAAACAAAATAATTCTGTACAATTGTGTGAATGACTTTCATTATAGAGTAGTCGATGCTAAAGAAAACCAAGATTTGACAACAATCAATGGACGTCGCAATCATTATTTTTACTATTTAGCTTGATTTCAGTGTGTTCAATTACAATCACACAGTATTTTTTCAATTTCCATAATTAATATTATTTTCATCAGGATCATTCAGCATGTCGGGCTCAAAACAGTCGATTGACCAGGTAGAAAAACTCTCACGACGCACTTTTTTACAGAGCGGAGGGATTAGTCTGGTTAGTTTAAGTCTATTTGAAAACTTAGTATTACAGGAATTAGTAGCTGCCCCAGCTGATCAAAAAATCGAAACGTTGAACCGCTTTCCAAGAATGGTCCAGGAGTACTTTGTTCGCCGCGTCAGAGAACAAGAAGCGAAAACGATCAAACGATTGGATTCTTTGAAAACCAAAGCCGATGCAGAAGAATATGTACAGTCCGTACAAAAACGAATTCGCGAAGCATTTGGCCGGAATCCTGAGCGTACTCCCTTAAATGCCCGCATTACCAAAACAACGGAACGCGACACTTATCGTATTGAAAACATCATCATCGAAAGTCGCCCCGGCTTTCTGGTCACAGCCAATCTCTATATTCCCAAGGGGATCACTAAACCAGTCCCGGGTGTTGTAGGAACTTGTGGTCATTCACACAATGGAAAAGCCGAAACTGCCTATCAGTCGTTTGCACAAGGGCTGGCCAGAAAAGGGTACGTCGTGCTAATCTATGATCCCATTGGACAAGGAGAACGGATTCAATATAGTGGGGACGACCTGAAATCGACCATCGGCGTTGGGGTTCGCGAACATCTACAAGGTGGCAATCAACAATTTCTAGTTGGGGAAAACCTTGCGATGTGGCGCGCCTGGGATGGCATTCGTGCATTGGATTATCTATTAACGCGTAAAGAGGTCGACCCAAAACAAGTGGGAGTCACCGGTAATTCTGGTGGGGGAACAATGACCACCTGGTTGTGTGGGGTGGAGCCACGATGGACAATGGCAGCTCCCAGTTGTTTCGTCACAACGTTTCGACGAAACATGGAAAATGAGCTTCCCGCGGATACAGAACAATGTCCGCCGAAAGTGTTAGCATTAGAACTTGACCACGCCGACTTTCTAGCAGCGCAGGCCCCTCACCCCATACGCATCTTAAGTAAGGAGCGGGATTATTTCGATGTTCGTGGTGCTCACGAAGCCTATTTACGACTCAAGCGACTTTACAAGCTGCTTGGCAAAGAAGAAAACATCTCGTTTTTCATCGGCCCGACTTATCATGGGTATTCGCAGGAGAACCGTGAAGCGATGTATCAGTGGTTTAATCAAGCCACGGGAGCTTCTAATGAATCAAAAGAACCAAAACTGATAATCGAGAAAGATGAGACTCTGTGGTGTACTCCCAAAGGCTCTGTTGCCAATGTTGGTTCCAAACCAATGCATGTCTTTACTGCAGAGCGATCTCAGGAACTGGCAAAGCAGCGTAAACCAAAATCCGGCGCGGCACTGAAATCGGTTGTTGCTGAGGCATTAAGATTGAAGCACATAGACGGCGTTCCCGACTACCGGATATTACGAAACCGTGGAGGAAAGAATTACCCTTTGAAATATTCAATCAGCTATGCTGTTGAGACGGAACCAGGAATTCAAGCTGTGGTGTACCGAGTTTCTGATGAACGACTTTATTCACGACCTCCACAAAACACAGGAAAATTGGCAACATTATATGTCGCGCATATTTCGTCCGATGCCGAGTTACGAGAAGAGCCACTCTTGAAAAAGGCCAGCAAAGAGAAAGAGTCCATACTCTATACATGTGATGTAAGGGGTATCGGAGAATCTCTGCCTGACACAACAAATGCGAATTCTTTTTTTACTCCATACGGCAGTGATTATTTCTATGCCGCCCATGCAGTGATGTTGGATGAACCATACATCGGTCAAAAAACATTTGACGTCCTTCGCGTGCTTGAATGGTTGAAAGCAAATGGACATACCGAAATTCATCTGATTGGCCGAGGCTGGGGAGCGTTACCAGCAACCTTTGCTGCTTTATTCTCACCACAAGTGAAACAGGTAACGCTTAAGAACGCATTAACATCCTTCAGTGACATTGCAGAAACGGAACACTATCACTGGCCTTTATCCACACTGATCCCCAATGTATTAACAACCTTTGATATGCCAGACTGCTACGCCGAACTAAAGGTTTCCAAAGAGTTTACGCAAATTGCCCCTTGGGGAGCAATCGGTACTGACAGTTAAGAAGACTATCAAACACCCTTGCGTCGATTGGTGCCTGCTCGTCACAATAGACATAATAACCATGACTAAGTGTTTTCATTTCTCTCTATAGAAACTGACAATATCGTGAGCAGCGACCCTACATTGGAATCTTCCGATTTGGAAGGCGTTGAAAAATTACATCAGGCGTACGAACAGCTGAAACAGGAAGTCAATCGAGTCATTATCGGGCAACAGCAAGTTGTCGAAGAACTCATGATCTCTCTGTTGGCCGGTGGTCATTGCCTGTTGGTAGGCGTACCTGGATTGGCGAAGACGTTAATCGTACATACTTTGGCCGATACGTTGAATCTCTCATTTAATCGAGTGCAGTTTACCCCCGATTTAATGCCCGCTGATATTACCGGAACTGACGTCATTCAGGAAGATAAAAGTACTGGCAATCGTGATTTTAAATTTCTGGCTGGTCCTGTGTTTTCCAATGTTGTACTAGCTGATGAAATCAATCGCACACCACCTAAAACACAAGCTGCCTTGCTCGAAGCAATGCAAGAACACCAGGTAACTGCGGGGGGACGCAAACATAAACTCCCCGTCCCGTTCTTTGTACTGGCAACCCAAAACCCCATTGAACAAGAAGGAACTTATCCTCTTCCCGAAGCCCAACTAGACCGTTTCATGTTTGAGGTCAAAGTAGATTACCCGAGTGAAGAAGAGGAATTCGCGATCGTGCAGCAAACGACTTCTGATGATTCCTATACCGTGAAGAAAGTATTGGAACTAGAAGAGTTATTATCGTTTCAATCTCTCGTTCGAAAAGTACCAGTGGCTGATCATATCATTCGCTATGCCATGCAATTTGCACGCATGACACGCATCAGCCAGGGCGATAGTTTAAACTCAAACGATATTCCCGACTTTATACGCGAGTTTGTAAGTTGGGGTGCTGGACCACGCGCGAGTCAGAACTTGATACTGGGTGCAAAAGCGCGAGCAATTCTACACGGACGCATGTATGTCAGCACAGACGATGTAAGGGCCGTGGCACATCCGGTATTGAGGCACCGAATCATCACTAATTTCAATGCGGAAGCCGAGGGAATGACTCCCAATAAAATTGTGGACCGCTTAATAGAACTCATTTCCGTCGATTCCTCTCAGGAAAAACTTGATGGACGATTACCGCAAGTATTTAGATCCGCAGACGCTCGCTAAAGTTCAGAATCTGGATCTTGCAGCACGGCAGATTGTGGAAGGTTATGTTTCGGGTTCTCATAAGAGCCCTTTTCATGGTTTTTCCGCCGAGTTCGCGCAGCATCGCGAATATGCAACCGGTGATGATCTGCGTTATGTTGACTGGAAGGTATTCGCCAAGTCAGATCGCTATTATCTGAAACAGTATGAAGCCGAGACCAATTTTACCTGCTACATTTTGCTCGATTGTAGTGAGTCAATGCGATACCGTTCTGAAAATGCTGCACTTTCAAAATGGGAATATGCAAGGTTGGTGGCAGCAGCATTGTCATATGTAGTTATCAAGCAGCAAGATGCAGCAGGGCTATGTACAATGAATGATCGTGTACTCGAATTCCTCAGGCCTTCCAGTCAACCGAATCATTTAAAACAGATTTATCACACGATGGAACATACAGAACCTGCAGGTGAGTCTGGTCTGGGAAATGTATTCCATGAATTAGCCGAGAGAATTACACGCCGCAGTCTCATCATTGTCATCAGTGATCTCTTTGATGATATTGATAAAGTTATGTTGGGGTTGAAACATTTCCGCCATCGCAAACACGATGTAAGTCTGTTACAGGTAATTGACCCGGCAGAGCAGGATTTTCCGTTTCAAGAGCCAGTTCTCTTTCGAGGACTGGAAAATTTACCCGAACAGATGGCTGAACCTCGTTCACTTAAAAAAGCGTATCAGGCAGAATTCGAGAAGTTTTTAAGTTCGGTACAACGTGGCTGTCGTGATTTAAAAATGGATTACGCCCTGATACGTACAGACCAACAACTGGATGTCGCGTTATCCGCATTTTTGTCGAATCGACGGTCGCGGGTTGGTTCTTAATCATATTCCGAATTCGAAACATATGAACTATTTAATTTTCCAACCTGTAGTCGCTTTCGGATTTGCCAGCCCCTGGCTATTGATGGGGTTGTTGGCAGCGGGTATACCAATTCTCATCCATTTGCTACATAAGCGAAAATTCATCGAAACCGACTGGGCTGCGATGAAATTTTTGCTGATGGCTACCAAAAAATATTCGCGGCGTTTCAGAATTGAACAGCTGCTAGTCTTACTGGTACGATGCTTAATTCTGTTGTTATTGGCCATTGCCTTTTCCCGTCCCTATTGGTCCGTGCAAGGTTCTCTCCTGGAGTCAGCTGGCCCCGTGCATCGGATTATTGTAATCGACTCCTCATTCAGTATGCGCTGGATCGAAGATGAACAGCCACTCTTTGAGTCAGCAAGAGAACTAGCACTTTCTTTGGTTTCGCAATCAAATCCGGGAGATGCCTTTCAACTAATTCAAATTTCCGATTCCTCTCAGCAGGCTCTGATCTCTCGACCTTCTCGACAGCAGACATTTGTTTTAGATGAAATCACAAGAATGCAGACTACTGAAGAATATGGCAATGTAAGTCAGGCATTGCAAACAGCATTGGAATTTTTGGATCAATCACAAGAACTGGCACAGAAAGAAGTGATTGTGATCAGCGATTTTCAAGCACAAAGCTGGTCTCCGTCGCAAACGGATCAGGAGAGTGCGCGCATTCTCTCTTTAATCGAAGCCATTTCTAAAAAATCTACTTTAATTTTAAAAGACATTGGTCTCACAGATGAAGCGAACCTCGCAATCACGGACTTCTCCAGCAAATCCGTATTTGCCTCACTGAATCAACCGATTCGACTCGAAGTTACGTTGCATAATTTTGGTGTTATGAATCAGGAAAATGTCAATCTCCAATTGTTCGTAGATGGTAAGCTTGTTAACCAGAAAACAGTCGATCTTACTGCCAATGCAGATACGCAGACGGAATTCACACATCAGTTCACAAGAGTGGGAGACCATCGGCTGGAAGTGAGACTCGCAGAGGATCGGCTGCCTTTAGATAACCATCGCTGGAAAATCATGCCTGTCAAAAAGGATATCAATGTACTGCTGATAAATGGCAGGCAATCCGGAAAATCCATGGGGCGCGCTACTGATTACCTTGAATTGGCATTATCACCGTCTTTGAAAGAACACCCCTGGCAGGGAATTATAAAACCTCACGTAATTAATGAAGGTGAGCTGGCCAATACCGAATTGAGTTTATACGACGCCGTCGTAATTTGTGACGTAGCACTCTTCACGGCAAATGAACGAGACTTATTAAAAAGATACGTCAAACGCGGTGGTGGTTTGATTATTAGTCTGGGAGAGCAGGTCAATGCCGAAAATTACAATCAAACACTATTTCAGCCAAACGTTGGCTTACTGCCTTTGAAATTATTAAATCGACGTGGTGATGCCAAAAAACAAGCGAAGTACTTCGAGTTTGATCCTTTGAAATACCAGCATCCAGCTATCGAGCTCTTTAAGGGAAATCCGGACGCCGGTCTGGAAACAACTCATCTTTATGAATATTTCCAAGCGGAAATTCTACCCGACCCCAACACACGATTGATTTTGAATTATGATACCAATGATCCGGCCATTGTGGAAAGTACATTAGGGCGAGGAAAAATTATCCTGATCACGACATCCTTGGATCGTCAATGGGGAACATGGGCGATCTGGCCGAGCTTTCCTCCAATGATGAATGAGTTTGTGCTCTATGCTGCTACTGGAAAATGGGGCGCAAGAGAAACTTTAGTCGGACAACCGTTGGAAGTCGTTATGCTGGATAATCAACTTCCGCTTTCTCCCCGCATGATTACCCCCAACCAGGAAGAATTCCCGCTACGAAGCGTTCTCGATCAAAACGCAGAAACCAGAACAATCTCTTTTAGTCAGACATTCCTATCAGGAATTTACGAATTGGACTGGGGAACGTCAACTACTGAAAAAACCCTTTATGCAGTCAATGTAACTCCTCTGGAAAGCGACTTGAGACATATTGGTCCGCAATTCATCCCTCCACAATATTTCCGCACACAGGCTAGCACTCAAAACATTCTGACGGAACTGTCTGAAGATCAAACTTCACAAGTTGGTTTGTCGGAATGCCTACTATTCATAGTCTTAGCATTGATTGTAGTGGAACAGCTATTATTATGGCGATTTCCCATCGGTGCGTTTTCATTTCTGGCTGTACTATTACTGTCTTGCCTGAGCCTGTTTTTATTGCAGTGACTGTCAATGTGAGTCTATAACTAAAGAATCTCTTATGATATACTCCCCAGTTCCAGGTACCATGATTTTTTGTCTGAGAGGGAATACACACAACGATGGGTTTGAATAAGAAACAGAAAAAACAGATTGATGTCGCACGGAAAAAAATCCAGAATTTTCGTCAGCGTTTGACGGGGGCCAAAGAGCAAATGGATGACCCTCAGGAAGTAAAAAACCTCGAGCAAGAAATTGCCAACCAGGAAGCGTTAATTAAAAAAATTCAAGAAGAGTCCTGAATAGTTATAATCTTTTTCCAAAAATTTTTATTACACTCGCAAATTTTTAATAGTATGCAAAAAGCCGGGCACCGTGTTAGTTTCTCATCTCCCTACGATCATAGTGGTACATCCTAAAGAACGAAAAAGTAAATGCACAGTTCAGACATTACGTTCAAGAGATGATTTTCTTTTCTGGAAATTCCCCAGAAAAGAACCTGAAAAGCTAACACGCTACGTCCGTCTGGGAATGGGAGGTCCACAAATTAGTAAAGCGGATGCCACGTCAGGATTGCTGGTTCTGGATGGGACCTGGCGTCTGGCTGAAAAAATGGCATCTGCTTACGAAGAACTGCCCGTGCGAAGCTTACCTGTCTGGGAAACCGCATACCCACGTGTATCCAAGCAGTTTGATGATCCAGAAACAGGTCTGGCAACGATTGAGGCTATTTTTATCGCCTATCACTTGATGGGCTATGAGACAGCAGGGTTGTTAGATGGTTATTATTGGGCCACAGAATTTCTGAAAAAAAATTCTGAGCGGCTGGCACAAAAAATCTAGACCGATCAACCCACTGTTTCTACAACCTCTTCTTCAGGGATCAGTGACTGATATGTCTCTACAATTTCCCTGAGTTTATTCCGATTAACTGGTTTTGTAGTATAGTCATCACAACCTGCATCAAGACATTTTTGACGATCACTACTCATGGCGTGTGCCGTTAAAGCAACAATGGGCAAATTATATCCCTGTTCTCGTAATTTTCTAGTGGCACCATAACCATCTAATACAGGCATCGACATGTCCATTAAGATGACATCAAATGGGTTACCTTGCTCACGCGCATTCATTGCACATCTATAGGCAATATCTCCATTCTCTGCCAGCATGACCTTCGCTCCTTCTTTCTTCAGAAGCGTAGAAATCAATCGTTGATTATCAACTCCATCTTCAGCCAAAAGTACAGAACAGGTTCCTTTTGGTTTTTGTTGTGCTGATCCGTCAGCAGAAAAATTATCTCGACTGCCAACTTGAATCGCCTTCAAGGCAGCCATGGGATCATCGTGAAACGACATGGATTCCATTTCACCAGTACTGATTGTCAAGGTGAAAACAGTTCCTTGTTCGGGAACACTATCACAAACCAAATCACCACCTAGCATTTCTGAAAGCCGTTTACTGATGGCCAAACCTAGTCCCGTTCCTCCAAATTTACGCGTTGTCGAAGAGTCTGCTTGAACAAATGGTTGATAGAGATTCTTCATCTGTTCCTGAGTCATCCCAATGCCTGTATCCTGAATTTTGAACTGTAACATTGGTTTGCCCGACTCTGATTCCAGGAATGATGTTTCTACGGAGACTTTTCCACCATCAGGTGTGAATTTAATAGCGTTACCAATCAGGTTAATAAGAATCTGCTTGAGTCGAGTGGGATCGCTCTGAATTCGTTCGGGTATTTTTCCGTTAAATGTTAACTTGAATCGAATTTCCTGATGTTCAGCGCGAATATTCATTAATGACTGAATTTCTTTCATTTTTTCCATCAGGGAAAATTGAATTGTTTCAACTGTGAGATTTCCTGACTCTATTTTGGAAAGATCAAGAATATCATTAATGAGTTCCAGTAAATAATTTCCATTTCTTTTGATGACATCAAGTAACTTCAAACTTCCAGGACGTCCCCAGCTTTCTTCTATTAATAAATCCGTGTATCCCAGAACAGCTGTCATAGGTGTTCTGATTTCGTGACTCATATTTGCCAGAAATTCGCTTTTGGCACGAGATGCTGCCTCTGCATCTTCATTAGCTTTCTTCAGGCGTTCGGCTTTCACTTCCAACTCGGACGTTTTCTTTTCCAGTTCCGAGCGAACTAATTCTAGATTATTTGTTCGACTCTGAAGTTCGTTCAGTGCCTGATCACGTTTTTCTGAGACACGATTATATTGTTGGGCAATCAATCCCACATCGCTATGTTCATCCAAGTCCTCAATAGGGCTGGAATCACCCTGAATATGTCGCTCCATCGAATTGAGTAAATCATACATTTCTGTCGAAGTACCATGATCTGCCATATTTAATCCCATCTCTTCTTCTTCAGATGTGGCTCGCAGACGCACATACTTGCTTACGATTCGTAGCGTGACCCAGCAAAAAGAAAAACACCAAACGAAACAAACAGCACACCCCAGTAATTGGACTAAAAATTGTTCAAATCGCGAATGAGTCAGAAATTCTGCCGGAACAAAAAACGCGACGGCAAGTGTTCCCCAGACACCAGCAAAACCATGTACGGGAATGACACCAATCGTATCATCCAGTTGACAACGTTCCAGAAGCCAGACACCACATTCCATCACAATCGCAGCGATGACTCCGATCATGGCGGCCGAAATAGGCGAAATCACGTCGCAACTGGCACTACTGGCTACGAGACCCGCCAGGAGTCCATTCAGAATATTTTCAATTTCTATCTGCTTACGTTGATAGAACTGCCAGATCAGTAAGGTAGTGGCACCAAAGGCTGATGCAATAAATGTGTTAATCAATATTTGAGGAACATGAGATGTAAAACCAAATTCGCTCCCACCGTTAAATCCAAACCAACCTATCCATAGAATAAACACACCGGTCGTTGCTAATGTCAGGTTATGTCCTTTGAATTTGCGTTTGCTTTGCGTTTTATCAAATCTTCCAAGCCGTGGTCCGATAATGACAATTGAGGCTAATGCTGCCCACGCACCAATCGAATGAACGACTGTTGAACCACTGAAGTCTTTAAATCCGAGAGATTCCAACCATCCGGGAGCTTTTCCAGCAAAGTGACTGGTCCAGGCCCAATGACCGAAAACCGGATAAATCAGTCCGCCAAGAACAACCGCCAGAATCACATAGGCAGTAAATCGCATTCTCTCTGCAGAAGCACCCGACGCAATTGTGGCGGCAGTGACACATAGCATCAGCTGAAAAAGGAAAAAGGCTGATAAAAAGTTATCGGTTCCCGGGTTCAAATAGGGAAAGTGAGAAGTTCCAATCAAACCACCCGTGGTCGTCCCAAACATCAATCCGAATCCGAAAATCCAGAAAAGTATGCCGACAACGCACACATCTACGACGTTCTTAATCGCAACGTGGATGCTGTTTTTTGACCGAGATAAACCGGATTCCAGACAGCAAAATCCTGCCTGCATAAACAGTACAAAAATAGTGCAAACAAGAACCCAGACAATGTCAATTTGTTGGTGAAGATCCATGGTAACTTCTACTCATTTATCATGAAGATCGATTTAAGGTGAAACGTATTAGTGACATGATGTTCTAACTGTTCTCTTTTGTTCATTAACGACAAACTCAAGAGAATGAGGCAATTTCACCTCACTACATCATGTAAGAAAAGCTTATGTCGTTTTCAGTAAACACGAGGCCTTAACTCAACAAATTCACATGCTGTTCATTTCAGGAAGCGAAGTGCATGAAAAGCCTGTATCGAATGGGAGGTATAAGGTTTATTTTGTCTATGTGAACGTAGGTAATCATGCAAAACCCTCCTATTTAGAAAAGGGTTCATAAAAAAGAACTTATAACTCGCATCAGATACTAGAACTACTTAGTAAAATTGTTACAGCCGGACAGATCATTTCAGTTCCTCTGGTCCGAACTTATATTGTGAATTATTTATGGAAATCGTGTTTCTTTTGTTATCCGCTCTGAGAGAAGCAAACCTCGGATTCAAAATTCAAGATCGAGTGATGATTTTAAGGGTAGGCAGCTAGCCGTCAATTTGATTTCCTGTTTCAGAAATACATCTGAAATTCTCCGTTTCGCTAAGTAATATTTACTAGAATTTCTAGGAATCCCTCTTAGATGCAACTCCTGGTTGCATTCTGATGCGCTCTGAAGCCAGTCTGTTCTGAGACTTTCTGGCCTGCATTCCTTGATTATTTTGGATGGCTTGTTAACGTTGAGAAGATTTGCGCAAAAATAGGTATTTCAGCCAAAAAACAATGTACATTTGCTGTTAAGGTGACGTAAGAAAGTGCCCAGACGCGACGATATCCATAAAATTTTAATCATCGGCTCCGGTCCCATCGTAATTGGCCAGGCTTGTGAATTTGACTATTCCGGTACACAAGCATGTAAAGCTTTAAGAGAAGACGGTTATGAGGTTGTGTTGGTGAACTCCAATCCAGCCACAATTATGACTGACCCGGAAACCGCTCATCGAACTTATATTGAACCGATCACCTGGCAATATATTCAAAAAGTGATCGAGATCGAAAAACCAGATGCACTGCTGCCGACTTTGGGCGGGCAGACCGGCTTGAATGCGGCAATGGACCTGGCACGACGGGGAATCCTTGATCAATTGGGAGTCGAGTTGATCGGTGCCAAAGAAGAGGTGATTGCTAAAGCCGAAAGCCGTGATCAGTTCAAAGAAGCCATGATGAAAATTGGGCTCGACTGCCCTCGAAGTGCGGTCGTCCATAATATGGAAGAGGCAAACGCCGCCTTAAGAGACATCAGCCTCCCGATGATCATTCGGGCCAGTTATACCTTAGGGGGCACGGGAGGGGGAGTTGCCTATAACCGCGAGGAATTCGAAGAAAAAGTACGTAGCGGGCTGGCTCTTTCTCCGGTGAATGAAGTCTTGCTCGAAGAGTCCATCCTCGGGTGGAAAGAGTATGAAATGGAGGTCATGCGTGATCGGGCCGATAATGTGGTGATTATTTGTGCGATCGAAAACTTCGATCCGATGGGAGTTCATACGGGAGATTCCATTACCGTCGCACCGGCACAAACCTTGACTGATAAAGAATATCAACGGATGCGTGATGCCACGATCGCCTGTATGAGGGAAATTGGCGTCGAAACGGGTGGTTCCAATGTCCAGTTTGCAATCAACCCCGATACCGGCCGGATGACGATTATTGAAATGAATCCTCGTGTCAGCCGCTCGAGTGCACTCGCCTCTAAAGCAACCGGATTTCCAATTGCCAAAATTGCTGCAAAACTCGCTGTCGGATATCGACTGGATGAAATCAGGAACGACATTACGCGCGAAACACTCGCTTGTTTCGAACCTACGATTGATTATGTCGTGACAAAAATTCCACGCTGGACATTCGAAAAATTTGTCGATGCCGATTCTGTGTTAACAGTACAGATGAAATCTGTTGGCGAAACCATGGCCATTGGACGTACATTTAAAGAATCGCTGCAAAAAGCCTTACGCGGGCTGGAAATCGGACACTTCGGCTTGGGAGGCGGCAATAAAGATCTGTGGGGAACGTCGAAACAACCTTCCCAGGATTTCATTGAATCCAGATTGTCGATTCCAAACGAAGAACGCATTTTCTTCATTCGCTATGCATTCAAACTCGGCATGACCACCGAACAGATTCATGAATTAAGTGATATCGATCCCTGGTTCCTGAACCACATTAAACAATTGGTTGAGTTTGAAGAGGAGATTTGTAATTGTTCTCGACTGGAAGACCTTGACTTCGCATTCATGAAAAAGGCGAAGCAGTATGGTTATTCCGACAAACAGCTGGCCTTCTGGTTGGACTCCACAGAAATGGATGTTCGCCAATACCGTAAAAATTTGGGAATCGAAGCCACATTCAAGCAAGTCGATACCTGTGCGGCGGAATTCGAAGCATATACTCCCTATTTTTATTCCACTTACGAACAGGAAAACGAAACGCCAGCTAACCCGGAACAAAATCGACGAATCATGATTCTGGGAGGAGGTCCTAACCGTATTGGACAGGGGATTGAGTTCGATTATTGTTGCTGTCAGGCCTCGTTCGCTTTGCGGGAGTTGGGTATTGAAAGCATCATGGTCAATTCGAATCCCGAGACGGTTTCGACTGATTATGACACGTCCGATCATTTATTCTTTGAACCGTTAACAACTGAAGATGTTTTAAATATCTGCGATCGCATGCAGCCTGATGGGGTGATTGTACAATTCGGCGGTCAAACACCTCTCAATCTCGCCCGTGGTCTTGAAGCTGCCGGTGTTAATATTATTGGTACCAGCCCCGAAATGATCGATGCCGCCGAAGATCGGGAACGCTTTCAGGCTATTCTTGAGAAACTCGAACTGCATCAACCACCAAATGGAATCGCCACCGATACAGAAAGTGCACGTGCCGTTGCAAACGAAATCAGTTATCCCATTCTGGTTCGTCCCAGCTATGTGTTGGGCGGCCGTGCAATGGAAATCTGTTATGATGAAGAATCCCTTGTACGCTATATGCATGAAGCCGTCAATGCATCTCCTGATCACCCGGTGCTCGTTGATCAGTTCCTGGAAGATGCGATTGAGGTCGACGTCGATGCCATTTCTGATGGAATCACCACACTGGTCGGAGGAGTTATGGAGCACATCGAGGAAGCGGGAGTTCACTCTGGTGACTCTGCTTGTGTGCTGCCTCCACACTCTTTACCCGACTCTGTGATTGATGAGATCAAACGCGCCACTTACGCGCTCGCACGAGAATTAAAAGTATGTGGCTTAATGAATATCCAGTTTGCCGTCAAACAGACTGAAGACGGATACACAGTCTATATTCTGGAAGTGAACCCCCGTGCGAGTCGTACATCACCGTTCGTTTCAAAAGCCACAGGCCTCTCATTACCGCGTGTCGCCGCGAAAGTCATGGCCGGTGTTCCACTGCTGGAACAAGGCGTGACAAGGGAAATTGTACCTCAACATACTTCAGTCAAAGAGAGCGTCTTCCCCTTTTCTCGATTCCTGGGAGTCGATATCATCCTCGGCCCGGAAATGCGTTCCACGGGCGAGGTGATGGGAATCTCCAAAGGCTTCGCTCTCGCGTTTGCCAAAAGTCAGTTAGCCGCAAATACGACTCTGCATTCTGAAGGAACTGTTTTTATCAGCATGGCAGACGTCTATAAGGAAACTATGATTGAACCCGCACGTCGCTTGATCGAGATGGGATTTAAAATCGTCTCGACTTCAGGAACCGCACGCGTTCTTCAAGAGGCTGGCATCGAAGTCTCCACCGTAAAGAAGTTGAAAGAAGGCCGGCCAAACCTGCTGGACATGATGGCGAATCAAGATGTGCAATTTATCTTCAATACACCCAGCGGAAAAGGTTCGCGCACCGATGAGGGTAAGATCCGTTCTGCATCCGTTACGTATGGTGTAACGTGTGTCACCACAATTCCCGGATGTCTGGCAGTCGTCAAGGCTCTGGAGGCTTTAGCAGAAGACGCCACACCTCAAGTTCGTGCCCTGCAGGACTGGATGGCTGACATCGAATAAACGGATCACACATCGCCTGAACTGGAAACCCAATTAACTCTATCAGATATTTTCGAACCGCTTTTTTCTGATCGAATTTAGCTAAATATTTTGTACTTGACACCGTCGTGCTGTTCTTGAAACTCTGTGATCTGCGTCGCGCGCGAGGAGCTTTTTTCTGATGAGTGTACATCGTGAATACTGAAAATGTTCGCACCACAAAAACGTCCTTTTTTTGCTGATGATCACCTGCATCTTGAGAATATGTTAATTCTATCTCGTAACGTTTTGCCCCGTTTGAGCTCACTTTCAGCCAGTTCAATTGAAACAAAGTCGCTATTTTTGACCACTTCTCAGACAATAATGCGCAAAAGTTTTTCTTGACCGCCTCACGCCGGTTTGCATGATGTAACAAGATCAACAATGAAAAACTGATTCTGAACCAGAGAAACGCATACATAACAAACCTTTCCTGTGTAAGCAGACAACCCAGGCATGACTGAGGAATGTAAATGAGTCCCAGTCACTGAAATTGAATTCGGTTAGAAATGATATGAAATAGCGCCCAGTGACTCTAACTGAAAATCATGAACAGTAGCGACGCATGTAATAAATAGAACAAGCCGGACCACTGGCAAGAAAGAATTTAAATTCGGAAATACGTTTAGACATGAGAAAGCAGAAGTGATTACAATAAGGGATTCTTATCTCGTAAAACTGTTCAGCAGATTGAATGACCATCCAAACGAAAACATCAGCCCTGGAACCAAGTATCTAACATGCCATCTCGAATCCACCAATTCAAACAGATATTTCACATAAGCTTCGCCATCGCATTGGCCCTGTTACTCATTTCCAACCCAGTTTGTGGGCAGAATAAGAAACGGAAGAAGAAGCCGCAGCCCTTTCGCTGGGTGAATGAACTAAAACAAAAACTTCCCGGTGTGCAGCATGGAACATTTCATAGTCCGTCGATGAAAGTTGATGTCGGCTACTGCATCTACCTGCCTCCACAATACGAGGCACCCGAAAACAAGAAACGACGATTTCCCGTTGTGTACTACCTGCATGGTGGCCGCCCCGGCAGTGAAACAAAAAGTGTACGCCTCGCCGAATACATCAACAAACATATGACAGCCGGTGATGTCACACCGATGATCTATGTGTTTGTAAACGGAGGACCGGTCAGTCACTATAATCTGCCCGAACGTGAGAACGCGATGGGGGAAGATGTCTTTGTGAAAGAGCTGATTCCACATATTGATAAAACCTATCGTACTATTGCCGACCGCAAAGGCCGTGGAATCGAAGGCTTTTCGCAAGGTGGTCGCGGCACCACGCGCATCATGTTTAAACATCCACAATTATTTTGTTCTGCAGCGCCGGGGGGAGCCGGTCATGCCACTGAGAAACGCATCTCGGAAGAAAACGGGCGCGAAAACCCAAATCTAATCTTCGCCAAAGGCTATAACACATACGATCTGGCCCGCGAGTATGCAAAACATCCTGAACCAGACCTCCGGATCTTAATTCATGTCGGCACCAAAGGGTTCAATTACGAGAATAACCTCGCCTACATGAAATTCCTGGATTCACTCAAAATCCCATTTGAAAAACTCATCGTTCCCGAAGTACCACATAGTGCCGTGAAAATTTATCAAAAAGAAGGACTCAAAATTATGCAATTTCATACTAATAATTTTCGCCAGGCTGCTATAAAAGACTAAACTTCAGAATTAAGTTTCCAAACACCCATAGTTAATTTTGTGTTCTTTCGTGGTAGCAAAAAAGCACTTTCAACTCACCGTCTACGTTTCTTGGCAGCATAAGTCGCACGTCGTTTCTCGGCATGAAACACAAAATAGCCGTCAATCTCTTTCACATCGACGCCTCCAAAAATACTCGTCAGTTTTTTCTGATACCAGAGCCGACGACGCGTGACCATCACCATCCGACCACCGATTTTTAATCGGTTAAAGCCTTTCATAATGAAATTTTTAGCGATTGAAAAATCGGTATGATAAGGGGGATTCGACAAAATCCAGTCGAAGTCGGATTCGTGGTGATCATTCAGACCATCACTCTGCATGATTTCCACAGCGTCAACCTGATTCTGCTCTGCATTGTGCCGTGCAAACTGTACCGCTGCCCGCTCAATGTCAGTCATTACGACATTTTCTGGTCCTACTATTTTCGCTGCCAAAATTCCCACGACACCATATCCGCAACCCAGGTCTAACACACGCTGACCGGGTTCGAATGTCACCGTCGATAACATTGCCTCCGTTCCCCTGTCAAGATTTTTGGGAGAAAACAACTCCGGAGCGGTTTCGAATGTGAATGAGTGACTTTGATAGGTGAGAGAAAATGCCATACAAGTTCAAATAGTCTGGTGAAA
Organism: Gimesia aquarii; assembly: GCF_007748175.1. Classification (NCBI taxonomy): domain Bacteria; kingdom Pseudomonadati; phylum Planctomycetota; class Planctomycetia; order Planctomycetales; family Planctomycetaceae; genus Gimesia; species Gimesia aquarii. Next base: position 265,848 of record NZ_CP037422.1, on the reverse strand, counting down.
AGTGGTCTTTTCTGTTAAGAATCAACAATCCATCGAACGCATTGATTGTCTCGATTCACATTCATAGTTACGTTATCTACTGGAAACATACACGTTTCGCAAAGAATTATCCATTTCAAGTAACAGATTTCATTTTGAGCTTGATAAGGAAGTCTTTGCTGGCACGTTGATGCGCAAGGATTTGGCGAATGGGCGAAGTAACACAGAAGCATTTCAAACCCGGGTTAACAACTTGGATTCTAACAAGTCTGTTTCTGGGAATTCTGTGTGGTCTTTTCTTTGGTGATCTGTGCGCCCCTCTGAAATCAATCGGGGAGATTTTCATTGGTCTCTTGCAGATGACCGTCCTGCCCTACATTACACTTTCACTGATTCTGAATTTGGGCCGTATCTCATTAAAACAGACACGGAATATGGCTCTGACGGTCATTGTTCTCCTGATCATTTTATGGTGTATTGGTCTGTTTTCTGTCTGTCTGATGTCCCTGGCGTTTCCTTTCTGGCAAAAGGGAGCGTTTTTTAGCACCAGCATCATCCAGGGGACACAAAACGAAAGCCTGTATGATTTATTCGTGCCCGCAAATCCCTTTTTCTCACTTGCGAACAACGCGGTTCCTGCCGTCGTCATCTTCTCCATCGGACTAGGTATCGCTTTAAGCAGTCTTTCGAATCGGGATCATTTGCTGGATCCACTAACGGTTGCAGTGCAGGCATTAATGAGACTCAACCGCTTTGTGGTTCATATTTCTCCTTTTGGAATCTTTGCGATCGTCTCGTACGCCGTCGGCACACTGCCGTTTGAAAAATTCGGATTGCTCCAGGCTTATCTAATCACCTTCTCAGCCGCGACGCTGCTTCTCGCAGTCGGAATTCTACCGATGCTGATTTCAGTCTGCACTCCCGTAAGATACTGGGACGCATTAAAGGTTTCACAAACCGCGGTCATCGCAGCATTCGTGTTAGGCAACACCTTCGCTGTGCTGCCATTAATCGTCGAAGCGGCTCGCGAGATTCTGGACCGCTATCATCTGGAAAAAGAAAATAGCGGTGGCTCTCCGGATGTTTTAGTTCCCCTCGTATTCCCCTTTCCCGATCTGGGAAGGATTATCGGATTGATTTTTATTCCCTTTTCGGCCTGGTTTTATGGTGAGAGTTTATTACCAGACCAATACCCCAAATTTTTATCCTTAGGCATGGCCGGTTCCTTTGCCAAACCTGCCGTTACAATCCCCTGGCTACTCGACCTGATGCATATTCCCCATGATATTTTTCAACTCTATCTGGCAGTCGGCATCTATACCACGCGTCTGGGAGATGCACTCCGTTCGATTTATCTGTTTTCCTTTGCTATCCTCGCTGCCGCCTCATTGTCGGGAACCCTCAAAATTCAATGGAAAAGATTTATTTCTTACTCGCTACTCTGGTTGTGCATTGCCGGCATTGTCATTGCTGGAATTCATACCGTTTTGAATTACACTTTCAAAGACCTTTATCAATCCAAGGCGATGATTGCGGATCGGCAATTATTGTTTCCTGATGTCCCTTATACAATCCTCAAGAAATCAACACCAAATCCGGTCGCCATCATGCCGGGGGAAACCAGAATCGACCGCATTAGACGCCGTGGGGTAATTCGACTCGGATTTGATGGCAAACGTTTGCCATTTTCCTATTTCAATGAACAAAATCAACTGGTCGGTTTTGATATTGATATGGCACATCGCCTGGCCGACGATCTAGGTGTGGCCATCGAATTCATTCCGTTCACTCCGAATACCCTCATCAAACAGCTTGATGAAGATCACTTCGATCTGGCGATGTCAGGTCTGGAAGGTACCATCGAACGTGCCACCGCATTCCCTGTGGCCGATTCTTATATGGACGTTACACTCGCCATCGTCTTACCCGACTATCGCAAAGCCGTCTTTTTGGATTTCGAGGAATTTCGAAATTCTAAAGATTTGAAAATCGCCGTTGTGTCCAATAGCTTTTTTGATGAAAAAGCACACGAATATTTTCCGAATGCCTCATTTGTTCAAATTGAATCTGAAGAGGAATTTTTTGAAGGCGAAGCGGGAGATGCAAGTATCCTGGTCACCAGTGCCGAGACCGGTTCGGCCTGGACACTCTTGTATCCGAAGTTTTCTGTTGTGAATCCTTTTCGGAAAGATATTCGCGTTCCCTTGTATTACCTGGGAGCACACGATGTGGAGTTCGAAGAATTCATGGAAGTCTGGCTCGAACTCAAAAAGAAGGAAGGCGCCTTTCAAACGCTCTACAATTACTGGATCCTTGGCAAAAACGAAGAGAGAACACCCCCGCGCTGGTCGATCATCCGCAACGTCCTGCATTGGATTGATTAGAAATGTTTTCACAGCACTGGTGACGAGTCACCAGTGGAACCCGACTACGAACAAAAAAAGCTGCCAATGCAGGGTGCCACTGTCGGCTTGTCCGACAGTGCTCGACTAAAAGTAGAATACAGCTACTACAAATTACTTCCTGGATTGATCTAACCCAAAATTTCAGTAGATAAAGCGACTTGAACTTTCTCTTCAGAATTGTGATATAATCTTCAAGCTTTCCAGTGATGAAAGTAATTTTCGTGTCGAAGTAAATTCTTGCGAGGAGTGAATTATGCTTGGTCGTTTGTCACTCACACTGATGTCCCTGACTTTTTTGCTGAATTCTCCGGCGATAATGAGGGCAGCACCACCAACAGATGACAATGAACGGAAACTGAATCCAAAGGAAATCCAAAAAGCCTTTGCATTCCTCGCAAAACAGTTATCTAGTAATTTGGATTCCATCCAAACCTGGCAGGGAACCTACCGTTTCTTCGACAAAGTCCATTTTAAAATCCCGAAGCGAAACGAAGGCAGTGGATATTGGGAGATCACTCAAGGCCAACTACCATTCTGGCTGGACCAAAAACAGGACAAGCTGCGCGTAAATTATGAGTTATCCGTAAAACCAGATAATCTCCAGCTGATACCACAAGAGCATGTTAAAGCAAATAGCTGGCTGAATTCACAATGGATTGTGAGAAGAGAAGAGAGTTTTGCACTCTCAGAAAATCACTTCGGACGACGTAAAGAATTTCACCAAAATATCAGTGGTAGAATATTATATCGCTTGCTGAAGTATGATCTGCACTCGAATGGCCGTTTTTTTGATCCCAGAGGTTTATTTGGAAGCGGCTCAGATTTCTCGGATTCCTTTGCAAATAATTGTGACATGTATGCCACAGCGCTCAGTGGAAAGAAAGGAGACGAACAAAAGCAGAAAGCTTTGATGATGGTATCGATCATAGAAAAAACAAACACATCTGGTGATAAATTTTTTATCGTGACCAAGAAATTTAAGCCTATGAGCCCCAAAGCCACACCGAACATTTATAAAGTAACATACGATTCCAGGTATGGTTTTAATACCACAAAATATGAACAATACTCCGGTCTAAAACTACGGCACAAACGCATCTTTAGATACAAAAAAGTAGACGGGATCTATTTACCAGAAAAAGTAAGTATCGAACACTTTCAAAACAAAGAGGGCCAAGAGGAAGAATTGATTAGAAGTCGTACCGTTACATTAATCGAATCCAAATTAAACCTCCCGATTGAACTAAACCTTTTTGAAGTCAAATCACTCGACCTGCAATACGGCGAGCGTATGTGGGACTCCATTAAGAATCAGGCATTCATCCAAGATCGGCAAGGTCTCGTCCCTGTAAAAGATTTTGTATTCAAAGCGAAATAACTTCATATTCATTTTTCGAGCCTATTATTTAGTCCTCTTCTTTCGATTCTTCACAGGCTTTTTTTGCTTCGGAAACACATTGACTCGCTTCGCCCAGGCTTGCCATTGGGTCGATAGTTCATTCACTTTTTCGGGATGACTACTCGCGAGGTTATTCAATTCCGTACGGTCTTTATGTACGTCATACAGTTCCCACTTCTCGGGCTTCAGTCCGCCAGCGGGAGAGACGCCGCGACCCACCAGTTTCCAGTTCCCGGCTCTCACAAATGCGTTGTTCTCATGTTCGATGAAAAGCGGAGCAGCGCGGTCTAAGCTTTTCCCCTTCATCGCAGGTTTTAACGAAATACCATCCAGTGTATGAATCGATTTGCCTTTATGTTCTTTCGGATACGATGCTCCGGCAACATCGACGATGGTGGGCATGACATCGATTAATTGCGCCGGTTCACGGAACCACTCTTGACTTGGTCTGATCTGCTGTGGCCAGTGCATGATGAAGGGAGTCGCACTTCCGCCTTCGTGAGCATAATGCTTATACAGGCGAAAGGGAGTATTCGAAGCATTGGCCCAGGCAGCACCGTAGCTGTTCGCTGTCTCTTGATTTCGTTTTTCGATGTCGAGAAATTCCCCACGTCCCAACTTACCCCCCTCTGCACAACCCCCATTGTCGGACAGAAACAGGATCAACGTGTTTTCATATTGCTGATGGTCTTTGAGCCAGTTGACGAGCTTGCCAATATTCTGATCAACACGATCAACCATCGCGGCATAGATGGCCATCTTGAGCGCCATCTCTTTTTGTTTTTCCGCACTCAATGAATCCCAGGCGGGAACAGATTTATCACGCGGTGAGAGCCTGGTGTCTCTAGAAATCAGACCCGATTTCTTTTGTCGTGCGAAACGCTGCTTACGTAACTCGTCCCAGCCGATCTTGTATCTTCCGCGATATTTATCAATGTCTTCTTCATGTGCCTGAAGTGGCCAATGTGGAGCGGTATAAGCCAGATACAGGAAAAACGGTTTCTCTTTTTGTGAGTTCTCCTGTTGATGTTCTCCCAGAAAGCGAATCGCATAATCAGTGAAGGCATCAGTAGTATAAAAAGGGCGATCGGTTGTGCTGGGAGGAGTTTTGATATTTTCATTACCAAACGTCATTCCCCGTGGTTCAATAGGATAAAAGAAACGCGTCGCACCCGAGACACAACCAAAATATTTTTCATAACCACGTTGCAGTGGCCAGCAATCACGCACGCTATAGCCAAGATGCCATTTCCCCGCCATATAGGTTGCGTAGTTCGCCTGCTTCAATACTTCAGCAACTGTGACGCAATTACGGTTCAAATACCCTTGATAGGCCGGCGGTTTTGAGTCACCTCTTTTATTTCCAGGCGGATTGGTCATCCAGCCAATGCCTGTCTGATGAGGGTGCAAGCCCGTCATCAAGGTGGCGCGAGTGGGACAACAGCGACCCGAGTTATAAAACTGAGAAAACCGCACGCCCCCGGCAGCCAGCGCATCGAGATTCGGTGTTTCAATTTCACCGCCGTAACAACCAATATCTGAGAACCCCATATCATCGACCATAATGAGAATGACATTCGGACGTGATGTCTCAACTGCATACAGACTGCGTGAGGTAAATAGAGTTACAAATAAGGCTAAGCTGAAGAGCGACTTCATAAAATTCATGTTGGTCTTTCAGATAAATGCGTCGTTAACTTTGCGATTTGATAATACTTAAGGCTGCTTTTTTGTTTGATAATCGTGGCCCTGGTTACTTTGCTCACAGGATTTCATCCAGCGTTCTAATTCTGTCTGATACCGTGCAACGAGTTCAGGATGTTCTTTAGAAATATCTTTGCTTTCCGTTGGATCAGCAAGCAGGTCAAACAATTGATACTCTGTTTTCGACCTTTGCTGTTTTCTAAGCAGTTTATAGCGATCGGTCACCCAGGCCGCGTTTTTCTGGAATTGAAAGCCAATCGGCTGCTGGCGATGTTTTACCTTGTTTGCAAAAACAGGCCAGAGATTCATTCCATCAATGGGACGATCTGCTTGAACTGGCAACTCCATAGCCGCCAGGATCGTCGGTAGATAATCACTGGTCACCATTGGAAAGCTGGTTTCGGTACCAGGGTGAATTTTGGCCGGCCATTCCAATAGCGCGGGCACACGAATGCCTCCTTCAAACAAGTCACGTTTGCGCCCACGAAACGGACCCGCAGAACCGGGGGCACGAGCATTGCCTTCTGGACCATTGTCAGAGCAGAACCAGAGCATTGTATTTTCAGCAGAATTCAGTTGTTTCAATTGCGCCCGCAAGCGTCCTATCTGCTCGTCCATCGCAGTAATACAACCATAATAGTTACTGTGATAAAGATCATACTTCTGATACATGTCTCGATAACGGGGCCCTGCAACCACAGGCAGATGTGGCGTATGAAACCAGATCACGCAGAAAAACGGTTTCTCTGCTCTCGTACTGCTTTTAATAAACGGTAAGGCACGGTCCATAATAATTTTCGAATCATCACCGCGTAAGTTATCTTTAACGATCTCGCCTGCTGAATTCCAGTAATGCGTGCCATATGGTTTGGTAGGTTCGCCCTCTTCAATCGCTGCCCAACCTTTTCCAGGAGCCTTTCCGGCTGGCTTGAGCATCGGATCCCAGGTGGGAACTTTCGCTTCGGTGGAAAAACAGGCTTCGAATCCGTTCTGCCAGGGAGGTGAAAAGTCTTTGATATTTTTTGGTCCCCCCCGATTCGATTCGCGAACCGTTTTCGTCAGTGTTCCCAGATGCCATTTCCCGAAATGCCCTGTACGATAACCGTGGTCTTTTAATAATTCTGCCAGAGTAATCTCCTGAGCTTTCATGTGCCCCTTGTTGGCTGTCACAATCCCATACCGAAAGGGATTGCGGCCCGTCAGACAACTGCCACGCGTCGGACTGCATACCGGCGCTCCCGCATAAAATCGTTTCAGGATGACTCCCGCTTTCGCCATCTCGTCCAGATGTGGAGTTTGGATGATTTTATTTCCGTTAAAGCCAGTATCTCCCCAACCGAGATCATCACACATGATTAAGACTACGTTTGGTTTTTGTGACGCAGCATCCGCCCTAGTTGTGATCAAACAACTCAACACACTGAGTAACGTAATCAAACACTTCACGTACATGGCATCACAACCTGAAAAGTGAGCGGTTCGGCGCTAGCCGCCGGTTCTACTGTTTTTAAATTACCGGTGGCTAGCGCCATTCCACTCAGAAAATGTTAATCTCACCTTACCACAGCGAACGAAAATATTTCGCATCTACGGCCGTTTGTGCCAGACACTCCTCTGTTGAAAGCTGTTTCCAACTGTGGCGACCTTTAAACTCACTATGAAGTGAAAAGATTCCTTCATAACCTAGTTTCCGCAGCGCGTCGACATAATCCGGAATCGGTGAAATCCCGTCAGCCACGGGCACAGTCTTGACTTCCCACTTCTGATGCCCTTTTTTGTCTCGTCCCTCGCCTCGTTCCCAGGCAAAATTCTTAACGGCACAGAGAGCAATCCAGGGTGCTAACAGATCAAGTCCCTGACGCCAGCCATCGCCGCTACCTTCCTTGACCATATGCAACATATCGACATACGCGCCGACCTCCTGAGGCGAATAGTCTTGAATCATTTGATACAACTGCGTTCCATGCGAAGGCAGAAAGTTGTTCGAGTGCACATGCACGCAAGGCAACACGTTATATTTTTGTGCCAGTTTTGCAACCTTGCCAATTTGCTTGCTTGTTGCTTTTAACTGCTGAGCCAGCGTGCCAAACTCCTTGTAACGGTAGTAGCCGATTTTGATTCGATCAATCCCCTGCTCTTGCGCGGTTGCCAGAATCCGTTCTGCGTTTTTGTCAGGCTCAGTAATCATGGTGGTCAGAAAGAGAACTTTGACGCCTGCCGCTTTGGCCGCAGCACATGCCTGTGGCAGTTCTTTTTCTACATTTTCTGGTAAAATATGCCCCTTGGGACGCACGGTCAGATCAAGACCGTCCAGACCAATCGATTGGAATGCCCGGCAAACGTCGGAAATAGGCATATCCTGAAAGCTCTTTGTAAATGCCCCCAGTTGGTAACCATTGCCCGATTTCGTTTTGGGCTGCTCCCCCGCCTTTGATGTGTTTTGTTCAGACAGGCCATTGACTAGAGCAGTACCCGCTAAAACGTTCAGGGAGGCCTGTTTCAAAAAATCACGGCGAGGGAGCCGATTATAAGGGGGCAGAGCATTCCGCATTGTGAAAACCTTCTCTATGATCAATTGTCTTGTAGAATTTCGTTTGGGTCCATATATAGTAGTATGATCATCCCTCTGCCCTTTTTCTACCGGATATTGTTTGTTTTACTGAATTCGAAAGTGATACCCCGCCAGTATGTCCGAGCCAATAACTCTCGTAGCCACTTCTGCTTTTGGCCTGGAAGCCGTGATTTCGCGCGAATTAAAACAACTGGGATACGAAGATCAGACGGTCGAAAACGGACGCGTCACATTTCAAGGCGATCTGAATGCCATCTGTCGCTGCAATCTCTGGCTCCGCAGTGCAGACCGAGTGTTGGTATGCCTTGGTGAATTCACGGCCTTTGATTTTGACGATCTGTTTGAGGAGGTCCGAGATCTCGAGTGGGAGCGCTGGATGCCTCCCTCTGTGCAGTTTCCCGTCAGAGTATCGACGGTTCGTTCGAAGATCAACAGCGCTAAAAACTCACAGAAGGTGGTGAAGAAAGCGATTGCCGAACGCTTGAAGCAGCATTACATTAAAGACTGGTTCCCCGAAGATGGTCCCCTGTATTCGGTCAGCGTTTCGATCCTGAAAGATAAAGCATCGGTTTGTATCGACACCACAGGCCCCAGCCTGCACAAGCGCGGCTATCGCAAGTTGACCGCCGGAGCACAATTGAAAGAAACCTTAGCCGCCGGGTTAATTCAATTAAGTTACTGGAATCGTGAACGTCCTTTTATTGACCCGTGTTGCGGTTCAGGAACCATCCCCATCGAAGCCGCCTTAATTGGAACCAATACCGCCCCCGGTATCAATCGCGATTTTACTTCTGAAGGCTGGCAGCAACTTTCTGCTGAGTTATGGGAGGCCGCCCGCGAGGAAGCCCACGATCTGATGCGTAATGACATCGCTTTCCGTTTGCAGGGCTACGATATCGACCCTGCCATGATTCGCATGGCCCGCTATCACGCACAGCAATCAGGGATGGAAGAACACATACACTTTCAAGAACAACCGCTTTCTGAATTAAGCACGCCCCGCAAATATGGTTGCCTGATTACCAATCCTCCATATGGAGAACGCCTGGGTGAGAAAGAAGATGCCGAAAAAATTTATCGCGAAATGAAACGTGTGTGCGAACCGTTAGAAATGTGGTCCATTTATGTACTGACGTCTCATCCCGGTTTTGAGCGCATCTTTGGTCGCAAAGCACGCCGCCGAAAATTATATAACGGCCGCATTGAATGCACGTATTACCAATTTCCTGGCCCACCGCCGCCACGCAAAAAAACACCCTGGGATCAAGCAACCAGTGCCAGTAAAAAATCGACGGATGAAAAGCCAGTCGATACCGAAACGGCAAACGAAGAAGAATAAAACGCGAGTGTCGTCGATCAGGCAGACCACATATTACGAATATTCTTGCGAATGTCTTCCGCCGTCGTCTCGATCTGCGCGTCCTCTGGTGTGTCCAAATCTTCTGCATTGAAAGCAGGCCGACGTTGGAATAGTGGAATCGTCTTCGAGGAGATAAACCGCGTCAATTGTGCATAACTATGTGCCTGATTCCAGCGACGGTTCTGGAAATACTGCCGATGTGGAAAACAGACATAAAGCCAGTTCTTCGCCCGCGTGAGTGCTACATAAAACAGGCGGCGCTCTTCATCAATTTCGTCATTACTCTCCAATGACATTTCGGATGGAATGCTGCCATCGGCGGCCTGCAACACATACACGGCATCCCACTCCAGCCCTTTCGAAGAGTGGATCGTACTCAAAACAAGAAAATCATCATCGTCCTGACCTGATGCCGCAGTGACATCTTGTGTGGAACTGGGAGGATCAAGGGTGATCTCTTCCAGAAAACTCATGCGACTGTTAAAGCGGCTAGCAACCTGTTCCAATTGTTCCAGATCGCGTTGACGGGATGTCGCGTTATCATACTGTTGATCCAGTAACGGCGCATAAAAGGTGCGCACCTGATGAACTTCGGCTGAAATGCCTCGCTTTTCCGACTGAGGCGAAGACAGGTTTTTCATCAATCGCACAAATAAAGGCCAATGCTCGGCGGTTGCCGCCGGCGGTTTGAATTCCAACCATGCATCGAATCGAAACTGGGAATCCGCCAGCAGATTTAATAATTGTTGTGCTTTCTTCTGACCGATACCAGGCAGGAGTGTCAGAACTCGCAGACCGGAAACGGCATCACGCGGATTTTCTGCCAGTCGTAAATAGGCCATTAAATCTTTGACGTGCGCCGTTTCAATAAATTTCAAACCACCATATTTGTGATAGGCAATATTACGTCGCGCCAGTTCGACTTCGAGCGACAGGCTATGGTGCGAGGCTCGAAACAAAACCGCCTGTTGATGCAGGGGCATGCCAGCCTCTCGATGTTCGAGAACCTGCTGTACAACAAAATCAGCTTGCTCATTGTTATCACTGCAGTCGATGATATACGGGGCTTCCCCTGCAATTTTCGCTGACCAGAGATTTTTCTCAAACCGCTCATGGGCTTCGTCGATAATCTGGTTCGTCGCCTGCAAAATCGGTTGTGTGCTACGATAATTCTCTTCCAGCGTGACCACCGTTGTGCCAGGATATTCTTCCGGGAAGTCCAGAATATTCCGCACGGTCGCCGCCCGAAAGGAATAAATCGATTGTGCATCATCGCCCACAACTGTCAGACCGTTTCCGTCGGGAGACAAGTTTTTCAAAATGCCTGACTGCAAAACATTTGTGTCCTGATACTCGTCGACTAGAATCGCTTCGAACTGGCCACGTAACAGTTTGCCACCAGCAGGGTCAGATCCAAGTGCATGCCAGAAGAGTAGTAAATCGTCGTAATCGAGTATGTTCTGTTTTTCTTTGCGGTCCACAAACGCCTGAAACAGTTTTTTGAGGTCATTCACATGCTCCAGGCACCATGGATAATGTCGTTCCAGAATCGGCTCCAGCTTCAAACAGGTGTTTACACAACGGCTGTAAATCTCCACCAGTGTCCCTTTACGGGGGAACTTCTTACCGTTGTTGCCCAACTCCATTTCGCTGCGAATCGAGCTCATTAAATCTTCGGCATCGCTACGATCAATGATGGTAAAGTCATCCGGCAGATTGATGGCTTGCCCATAACGTCTCAGCAATCGGGCGGCCGTCGAATGAAATGTGCCTCCCCAGATGCTGCGCGACCGTGCAGAGGACGATCTCTCTCGACCGTCACCCAACGTACGTAGTAGCGCATCGACACGACGAATCATTTCATTCGCAGCCCGCCGAGAGAATGTAAGCAGTAAGATGCGGCTGGGATCGACGCCTTGCGCAATCAGATAAGCAACACGGTGTGACAATGTCGTCGTTTTGCCTGTACCAGCCCCCGCAATAATCAGCAGTGGGCCAGACTCATGACAGGCGGCTGCCTGCTGTTCTGGATTGAGCTGTTTAAATAGGTCTTCAAGTTCTGCTGGAATGTCTGACATCCGTGCCCCACCGCGGTCGAAAGAATTACGTGTCTGCTTATTCTCTATTTTCGCCGGGCAGAAAGTTATCGCAAGGGGCGGATCTCAAAATTGTTGATGAACTGCTGTTTTTCCTCTTCCGTAAACGATCGCTCATAGTTCCCGCAGGCGAATATTACGATAATGCACCTGATTGACGAGGTTCCCATGAATCTGTAATGCGATAATTCCCTTGAGCGGAATCTTCGGATCGTCTTCGGTAAAGTCGACCGTCTGTACTCCGTTAATCCAGAGCTGAATCCGTGGACCTTCACAGCGGATGCGATACGTGTTCCAATCATCCATGCGAATTGGCAAAGTTCGTTGGTCTTTTGGTGGTCCAGCCAGAATTTTTTTGCGGCGGGATTCGTCATACAAACAGCCCCAGTAACCGGTACCCAGGTCCGCCTGATATCCAATGACTTCATGATGATCGGGAATTTCCGCCGTACGAATTTGTATACCCGCATTGGTTTTATCACCGCGTAATTTGAATTCCAGCTTGAGTTCAAAATCATCGTATTCCTTGTTGGAACGCAAAAACTCATTACGCTCCACTTTCTCAATCAGACTGCCACCAACAATTTCTCCATCCTCGATTCGGAAAATCTTTTTATTGCCATGCCAACCGTCAAATGACTTGCCATCAAACAGAGATTGGAAGCCTGACCCTTGTTCGTCCTGTTTTGCCTGAATTCGCACACGCTCCAGTTGCTGTGTAGCCCGTTGTTTCAGGTTGGCATTAGAAGTGGTCGCGATGACCTGTTGCAAGGCGTTTTGCAGCAGGTCAGCATCGACGGGAGTGCCTCGTTCTGCCCAAGAAACTATTATAGAACTAGCAGGCACATTGAGCTGTTTGTCTTTGAGCAGAGAAACCGTATAGTTCACTGCCAGGGGATTTGGATAGCGTCGTAAAACTTCAAAGACCAGTTTTCGTTCATCGTTCCGTTCTGCATTCGCCAGCGTATTGCGACAGACTTCCAGACGTTGTTCCGGCGTCATGTTGAGCTGGCGAGCAACGCGAATATAACCGCGAAGAGAACGAATTTTGTATTTTCGGTTCTCCAGATTTTTTGCGAGATCCAACAACGCAGGAGCGACATCAATACTGACCCACTTCCCCAATAAGTCGGTGGCGGTGTTTTGTAAAGCGTCATTGTTCGAACGCGCTGCTTTGACAATAGTCTTGAGTGCCGTTTCGCCTCCAATGGCCGCCAGTTGCTTCAGCAGGAGCTGTTTTTGTTCAGTTGTAGCGCCCTGCATCGCAGTCGCCAACGCTTGTGCGGTCTGATCTAAAGGCAAACGCGAACAGGCCGCTTTAAGGGCGTCACTGGTGGTTTTATCATTCGGATTCTTTAATGCCAGCGCGATTAGCTGAGAAAGAGTGGCCGTAGAAGTCGTACCCCCCAGTGCTTTGATGGCTGCTTGCTTGACCTCAGTATTAGAATGACTGGCTAATGAAAGCAATGTTGGGGTTACAGAATCAATACGGCACGCCCCCGCCAGTTGCAGCCCCATCAGTTGCTGTGGGAGTCCTTCGCTCTCAACCAGTTTTCGTGTATTTGACTCAATTAAAGCGTTCACTTTTTCAGGAGGTTGGCTGGAACTGATTTGGGTGATGACAGCTTGCGCTGCAGACACGATTTCAGAATTGTTTTGCTTCAATAGACCAAACAGGTCGTTCAAAACCTGAAGTTGAGCGTTTTTGTCCAAAACAGGTTCCAGTTCGCCTAATGCATAAATCGCCTGAAGTTTGAGCGGTTCCGACCGTGTAGCTGCCACTTTGCGAATCAAAGGCAGTGCTGTCGAATCATGTGAAAGACTCAAAGCGGCGATCACAAGAGCTTTGCGTTCGTCAGGAAGCGCGTTAAACACATTGATGAGTGTGGAAGTGGACTGTTTACCCAAATCGCGGGCCGCTTGTAAACCAGAACGAAACCGGGAAAGGTCTTCTGACTTGAGTTCCTGAGCCAGCAATCCGAGTCCCGCTTTACCTTTAAGCACTATCGTCAGTTGCATGGCCGCCACCTTGATATTTTTCGGCAAATCGGCTTTGTGAACGAGTTCTGTCAAGGCGATCGCCGTTTGTTTGTCTCCTTTTTTTGCCAGCGAACGAGCACACATCAAACACGCAAAACCCACTTCACGCTGTAACTTCTCATCCCCTTTGCCAATCGCAGCCTGCAACGCGTCTGCTGCGGATTTAGTACCAATCGAACCCAAAGCATGTGCAGCAGCGATGGCAATCTTTGTATTTTTATCTGAGAGAAGCTTTGTCAGATCTCCGGTTGCTTTCTCGTCTTTACGCTTGCCAATCGAATTGATCACGCCAACCAGTAGATTTCCTTTCACTTCTGTTAGAGCGTTTCGCAGCGCATCATCTGCCCCTTGATCGGGAATGTTTTCCAGAGCAGAGCGAGCATACGTTGCCAGTTTTGCATCGTTAAGGTAGTTCGCAAGGGAAGCAATTGCCGACTGATGACCTATGGCAGCCAGACGGCGACAGGCCATCGCTTTGGTATGGGTGTCTGCATCAGAATTCAGAACCTTCACCAACCGTGCCGTCTCTTTTTTAGAGTCATTTTTCGTATCGGTTTTGGCGGGTGCTACGTTAAGCAGCAGAGAAAAAGAAAGTAACAGGATCACAGGATACTTCAAAGCAAACATGAGCACGAATTCCTCGAGGGAAAGGATGTGTAAAAAATAGTCGGAAAATCAAAAACCATTTCTATGTGAAACGCAGCTTAGACAGTCCACGGTTCTCGCATCGCGCGGCTCCGCATGCGATTGGCTTCATCGTCGTTCACAAATTCTTCTGTCACCGGATCAAACTGCAATTTCCGTCCCAGCTTCCAGGCAATTGCTGCCGCATGACAGGCAATGTGGGAACGAGCCATTACATCTTCGTTGGCCGCGGGTTTGGAACGAGTTTTCACACAGTTAAAGAAATCACGTACATGAAATTTAGGTGATGTACCCGGAATCGAACTGGGTGAGGGAAGTGATGCCCTTAGTTGGTCTGAGGACACGGCCGTTTGACCCGAGTCACCGGTTTCGACCCAGCCTGCTTCGCCTTCAAACCGAACCGGGCAGGTTCCCAGTCCCATCCAGCCATTGCGACGCATAACTAGTTTCACACCATTTTCGTAAACACATTCAATGACGTTGTCATTCGGAACATCCTTGGGTTCATACGTCACTGGCATGGTATGGTCTGCATCGAGCGCCCATTGACAGATATCCAATGTATGCGCCCCCCAGTCGAGTAGTTTCGCACCGGAATCAAAATCGTAATGACCACGCCAGGCGCCATCAACATATGCATGATTGTAAGGCCGCCACGGTGCGGGTCCAAGCCACATGTTCCAGTCCACTACTTCAGGATCAGGCTCTGGCTCCGCCGGCAGCCAGTCGTGACGATCAATCAATTGATAGATGGAAGCATGCACGGTATGAATTTTTCCAAGTTGTCCTGTCTGAGCCAGTTTGGAAGCGTGCGCAAAGTTTGAAACATTACGACGCTGTGTGCCTGCCTGGAAAACACGACCCGTGCGTTGAATTGTCTCTTGCAATTTACGGGCGAGTTCCATTGTAATCGCACACGGTTTTTCGGAATATACATCCTTTCCCGCTTCCGCCGCCATCATCGACGCGGTCGCGTGCCAGCGGTCGCCCGTGGCTATTAAGACAGCGTCAATGTCGTCCCGTGCCAGGAGTTCGCGGAAGTCACGATACGTATCACATTTCTGATCACCGTTCTGTTTGTCAGCCATGCCTTTGACTGTTTTGCGTTGGTCCGCACGAACGTCGGCAATCGCCACAAATCGTACATCGGGTTGTTCCAACATATGACTCAACACATAACCACCGCGTCTGCGAATACCGATGCCTCCCAGATTGATGCGTTCGCTGGGAGCCACTGTTCCGTTCAATCCCAACGCAGTTCCGGGAATGATAGTAGGAGCCGAGAAAACGGTACTGGCGACAGCCGCCGTTTTCATAAAGTCACGACGATTTAGAGCACCTTTGTTCGTCATTAGATTCTCCTCGTAAGCTATTGGGGGGGGGTGAGTTGAATTTGTATTTTCAATATGTTTTGTCTGGCGAACAGTCAAATCAACGTTTGCACAATTTCATTTATTGTAATCTTCAAGGTAGTGCCCGTCTTGGAAATTCGAGGCGAAATTGTGTATATTTAGCGCATTCCTGCACCAGAAATAAATTCCATGAATGTCCCCCTCCAGCAACAATTCTTCAAAAAAGTCCCCGGAATTGAGCAAACGTGTCGACTGTTCGCCCATTTGCCCGATGTGTATCTGGTTGTGAAAGATGACGAAGGACGATTCATTAAACACAACCAAGCATTATTAAACTGGCTCAAAGTCGATTCTGATGAGGAACTAATCGGTAAGACCGATTTTGACATCCATCCATGGGATCAAGCCGAGGCATATCAACGCGAAGATCAACGCGTCATGAAATCGGAAGAACCACTGGTTGATCTCGTACATCCTGTGACCGGCGGTGAAGGAGCCACCTCCTGGTTTCAGGTCATCAAAGAACCCTTGTTCGATAAGCAACGCAGAGTCGCAGGCGTCGTGGGGATGATGCGCGATTATCAGCGTGCCGGTCTGGCGATTGCCCCCTATCTGGAAATGCAACAAGTGTTCGATCATATCGATGATCATTTTCAGCGAGAAATCACAGTGAAAGAACTGGCATCTCTGGTGGAACTTTCGACCAGCCAGTTTCAACGCCGGTTTCGCAAGCTGTTCAACACAAGTCCCGCCAGTTACATTAATCACGTTCGCATTCAATCTGCGTGTCGCAAGCTGACTTCCACTACTGATACGATATCACATATCGCGATTCAAACCGGATTTTACGACCACAGCCATTTCTCCAAAGTCTTTAAGGCATATACGGGAGTCAGCCCCACTGAATATCGTCGCCAATAGAAGCAAAAAAGCAGTAGTCTTGTTTCATTAATCTGCGATAATAGAAATATTGATAAGTTCAACACAAGCTCCACCAGCCTTGAACTTTTTGGGGATTAGAGTGTCACACTCTTAATGCAGAAAAAAAGTATTTTAAAAACACTCTCTGTTAGAAAAGACTCAGTATGGGACAGCGTTTCACCGAATTGCCAGAAAAACAAATCGAGTTCATCAAAGAGCAAAAGTTATTCTTTGTCGGGACAGCAACGGCTGACAGCCGGATTAATATCTCTCCCAAAGGCATGGACTCACTGCGTGTTCTGAGTCCCAAACATGTCATCTGGCTGAACGTGACTGGCAGCGGCAATGAAACTTCCGCACACATTCAGGAAGACGGGCGAATGACAATTATGTTTTGTGCCTTCACAGGGAAGCCTCTCATCTTGCGACTGTATGGACAGGCGAACGTTCTGCACCCTTACGATGCGGAATGGGACGAAATGGTATCCCACTTCCCTAATACGCCTGGCGCACGACAGATTTTTGATATGCACGTCGATCTGGTTCAGACCTCTTGTGGGATGGGTGTCCCATTTTATGACTATGTCGAAGAACGGGAACTGTTAACAAGCTGGGCCATCAAGCAAGGGGAAGAAGGCGTATCAGAGTACTGGAAAAAGAAAAACCAACTCAGCCTCGACGGCAAACCAACGCACATTCTGGATGCCGATCGTTAAACATGGATTCATTCTGTGAATGAATCACACTCGTTTGATATCAAAATACCCAAGAGAGGATTCGAACCTCCACGTCCGTTAAGGACACTAGAACCTGAATCTAGCGCGTCTGCCAATTCCGCCACTTGGGCTAAAGATTATCTGCCTGACAGGCAAGATCAAAAGCATCGACATAGGATAAGCTGATGTTTCTGCCCCGGCAAGAGATGCGATCACGTTTTTCTATCTTACTCTGCCTATTCAGTCTGATTTTCAGATAAATCCCTACAATTCACTCAATTCGATCCCCCGGCAGCGGTGCTAGTTGCGACTGCAGACCTGACTGTTGCGAGTTCGGGGAGTGGCTCTTCCAGGCATCCTTTTGATTTTGACCAGACGAGTAAGCCTTCGATCATCATCCAAACCTGTAAGGCAATGACGGCAATACCAAACAGGAACAGGTGTTGTTTATCGGGATTGGCGGCCCAGCCTGATTCGCTATTGAACATGTTCCAGAGCATCGCCCAGGCTGGCATGATTAACATCACGATCATCGGAACCAGCGCGAAGATGATCGGTTTATTACGGCGGCGGAGGTAAAACACGATTACCATAAACGCCAACCCTGCCAATAACTGGTTGGTCGCTCCAAACAGAGGCCAGAGAATCAAACCACCACTGCCCGGTCCCTGCGAGGCACTGGCCGGCAGCATGGCTACCATCCCACCGAGAATGACTGCCAGAGCTGTGGCAGCATATTTGTTCGTTAAAGGCTTGAAGTGAACCGTGGCCGCCAGCTCCTGAATCACATAGCGTTGTAATCGTGTCGCGGTATCTAATGTGGTCGCCGCAAAACTGGCAACCAGCACAGCAATGATGCTGATGCCTAATTTCAAAGGAATTCCAATAGTGCCTAGAAAGTTCGCTCCACCATGAATAAACGCACCAATTTTATCTTTCAATTTGAAAGCGGCCCAGCCTTTGCTGGCGTTGTAACGCGTTTCCCAGGCAGCAACTCCTGCCAGTTGGGTATCGGTGCCTTCGACCATCGTGGGTTGATAGCTATAAGCGGCTCCTTCTCCGATGCGCGAGAATTCTCCCATTCCTACACCGGCACAACAAGCCAAAATTACGATGACTGCCAACCCCCCTTCGAGTAGCATAGCACCATAGC
Source organism: Gimesia aquarii (assembly GCF_007748175.1). NCBI lineage: Bacteria > Pseudomonadati > Planctomycetota > Planctomycetia > Planctomycetales > Planctomycetaceae > Gimesia > Gimesia aquarii. The sequence continues at coordinate 247,506 of NZ_CP037422.1, read as the reverse complement.
CGACATATTGAGCATCAAGTTCTGACTCGACCTGCTTACTGCTTGTACCACTACTGACCAGACAGTGAAATCCGCTACAGGCACCGCAAGCGATTGTAATAAATAAAAACGGCCAGATCGGCGGTGCATCAGCGGGAATATTCGAGGCAACCGCAGGTGCGCTCCCCACTAAATCAGCTTGACCCGTAGCACCGGCAAAAATGGCACCGATGAGCAATAAACCCAATGCCAATACCAACTGATGGCTGTTGATAAAGTCACGAGGTTGTAGTAACAACCAGACAGGCAACACTGAAGCAATCGCACAATAAGCCAGTAATACGAACGTCCATAGTATGACGGTATTTGGGAACGCGCCCATAATGGGAATATCGAACAACGTTGAAATATTAATCGGTAAATAGTAAGCCCCGATATAAACCGACGCGTACACAATTGCCAAAGCAATAATCGAAGGACCTAATAAAGACGCATTTTGTTTATACACCATAAGCCCGATCACAATCGCAATGGGCATGGTGATCCAGACAGGTAATACCGTTTCCGGATAAAGGGCAAAGATGATGGCAATCACCAGACCAAAGATCGCCAGAACCACCGTGAGGGCTAACAACAGAATTAACAGAAATAAGATGCGCGTCCGCGGGGCAATTAAACGACCGGCGACTTCACCCACTGTTTGACCACGATTCCGTAACGAAACGACGAGCGCCCCAAAATCGTGGACCGCTCCAATGAAGATGGACCCAAATAAAACCCACAATAGAGCGGGCAGCCAGCCCCAGAAGACGGCAATCGCCGGACCTACTATGGGCCCTGTCCCTGCGATGCTGGTGAAATGATGACCAAAAATAACTTCTTTTTTTGTAGGAACAAAATCAACATCGTCCCGAAGTTGCTTACTGGGTACTTCAGCTTTGGCATCGACATTAAATATTTTTTGTGAAAGCCACTTACCATAAGTGTGGTAGGCAATAATGTAACCTACGAAGGCTCCCGCGGCGATCAGCAATGTGACCATTTATTCTTCACTCCAGTACGCTTCGAACAACCAGTCTTTCTGGCTGTTTTTTTATTTATAACGAGTCAGACTTGGGTTGATTAATGTTCTGATTCCTAGATTGGATTCCCTTCACATCAATGTAACATGAGTCTGACATTATGAACCCAGTGCTATTTACAGGTTAAACATCTCTCTTGTGATTCGCAATTAAGGCATCGCTCAGAACCAACATAACAACAACCATAACTATACATAAACAACCCAAAAAGCATTGTCGGGAAGCTACATCCGGCACAATCGGCAAATTCAACTCATTCAGAAAATTACACCACATCTCTCTGCAACACCCTTATTTAACCCATTTTAAACATTATAAAGATTAGCAAAACGTCGATGTAGTTAGTACCCACGAGAAACTCGTTTTTGAAAACAGGGATGTGGGTCATTGCCGTTATCAAAGTGTTCCAGCATTTGATGTCTCGTGATCGTATTGAAAGAGAGTCACCAGTAAGCAGGGCACTTTGGATTCCGGACTGATTTGTTTTACATACTTACGAATAGACAACGGGTGACAAATTTTACATTAGATGAAATAAGAGGTTTGTCGCCTCTTCAGATATCACCTCATTGACCCAAAACATGAAGATCTACGGAAGGAGTAACTACGATGCTTGTTTTGTCGAGACAACGCGACGAGAGCATCATCATCGGTGACAATATTGTCATTACAATTGTCGATATCCGAGGTGATAAAGTACGGTTAGGAATTCAAGCCCCAACAGAAATTCCAGTACACCGTCAGGAAGTGTACGATGCGATTCAGCGAGAAAACGCACTCAAAGAATCGGGTGAGCACCGTCCCTCACCTCAATCGCCTTCCAAAAATGCCGGCGAGCGATCATCCTGAACGACGAAGACGTTCGCTAGACAGGATATGACCAACTTTCAATTAAAGATTAATTGAAACTCCAACAGGGGGAGAGATTGGCAAGAAGTCAACTCCCCCTGTTTGTCTTTGTGGTCGCTCATGTTGAACGGGGCAGAGTTAAAGAAACGGTCCAGTGTCGATCGGATGACATGCGTGCCGCATTTTTGGGTAAGGAAAGTTCCTCCAACAATCCCTGAACTTCCTTGAATGTCAGTGCCGCATGTAAAGAATCTCTCAACAGTTGCTGTTGATGATGGTTCTCCTGCCCCGCATAGGCTTCAACCAGATGATCCACCTGGTCAACAAAATCTGGTCGAACCAGATCGCGCATGAACAGAAAACCTCCTGGTTTGAGTACGCGAATGACCTCACGAAACACTGTGATGGGGTCGGGGATATGGTGAATCAGACTGTTGGAGATCACGATGTCAAAAGTCTGATCTGAAAAAGACAGTTTTTTGGCATCAACAATCTCCAGAACAATTCTGTGCTCCAAGTTAACCTGTTTGATATTCTCCTGTGCCAGTTTCAACATCTCTTGAGCCATATCAACCGCAACCACTTTGATTCGATCAATGCGGTTACACAGTTCAATTGGAATCAAGGCAGTTCCTGTTCCGAGATCAAGCACGGTTATCGATACCGACCTGGCAGAATTTCCAAGAGCGTTCTGACCATTAAGGACAAATTCCAGTAAGTCATCCACAAATAAACGGTTGACTTCGCCATGGTCCATTGCATTATAGTCGACAGCTTCCTCTCGCGTATCCATGACTTCCGGCTCAAGCTGTCGAGGAATCATCGTTCTTGCCCTTCTGAAGCGATCGAAATCTCATCGTATTTAGAAAAAAAGTAGCCCTCATCTGGATGATGAGGGCTACAAATAAAAGTTTCATTTAGCGAAACAGAACGCGATTAAAGGTTACGCGTCTCCTTCAGCGCCTTCTACTGAGCCAACTGTTTCCAGTTCTTCAGTCTCAGCTTCATAAGAACCTTCAAAGCCGAGTTGTTTTTCGCCATCGACTTCTCTGACTTCGACGAGCACCTTGTTTTTGCCCTCAAAACTACCACGCAGCAGTTCTTCGGCCAATGGATCTTCGATGTACCGTTCTACAGAACGACGTAATGGACGAGCACCGTAGTCGAGTTCGCCACCTTCAGAACCTTTATCGATAATGAACTCGCGTGTATCGTCGGTAAGCTCCAAAGTAACGCCCTGCTCTTTCAGGCGACTGCGAACCTTGCTGAGTTCGATATCCACAATTTGCTTTAACTCTTCACGAGTCAGTTTACGGAACACAACCACTTCATCAAGACGTCCCAAAAATTCAGGTTTGAATTCTTTCTGAAGATCATGCATCAGGTTGCGTTTCATGGCATCGTAGCTGGTATCATCGTCTGCTTTTCGGAATCCGAAAGCATCTCCATGAGCCATACCTTGAGCACCCGCATTGGTTGTCATAATCAGAACAACATTTTTGAAGTCCACCTTACGTCCAAAGCTATCGGTGAGATGACCTTCTTCCATAATTTGAAGCAACATGTTGAACACATCAGGGTGTGCTTTTTCAATTTCATCAAGCAATACAACAGCATAAGGACGACGACGAATTTTCTCCGTCAACTGTCCCCCTTCTTCAAAGCCTACATATCCCGGAGGCGCACCAATCAGACGACTGACGTTGTGCTTCTCCATATACTCACTCATGTCAATTTGAATCAAAGCGTCTTCATCACCGAACATGAATTCAGCCAGTGTTTTGGCCAATAATGTTTTTCCAACCCCAGTCGGACCAGAGAATAAGAAGGCACCCATCGGTCGTTTCGGATCTTTCAGTCCACTACGACTGCGGCGTACTGCTTTAGAAACCTGTTTGATGGCTTCGTCCTGACTGATGACCCGCTCATGCAATTCATCTTCCATATTCAGCAAACGTACGGTGTCTTCGCTAGAAAGTCTTGTCAACGGCACGCCGGTAATTTTGGCAACCACCTCAGCGACAACTTCTGCATCGACCACCCCATCTACTTCTTTGGACTTTTCACGCCATTCCTGAGTCAAAGACTCTTTACGTTTCTTTAATTTATCGGCCTGATCACGAAGATTGGCAGCCAATTCGAAGTCCTGATTGGCAACAGCTTCTTCCTTCGATTGGTTCAAACGCTCTGATTCCTCTTCCAGTTCTTTCAGATCGGGAGGACGAACCATTGATTTCAAACGAATCCGGGCACCTGCTTCGTCAATCACATCGATGGCCTTATCAGGTAAACAACGACCGGTAATGTATCGCGAGGACAGCTCTACCGCTTTTTCTAAGGCATCATCGGTAATTTGTACTTTATGGTGCTCTTCATAACGTTCCCGTAAACCACGCAAAATTTCTACTGTTTGTGAATCGGTCGGTGGTTCAACCATGACATTCTGGAATCGTCGCTCCAGAGCACTGTCTTTTTCAATATATTTTCGGTATTCGTCCAAAGTAGTCGCACCAATACACTGTAATTCACCACGGCTTAATGCTGGCTTCAATACATTAGAAGCATCGATGGCACCTTCAGCGCCACCGGCTCCAACCAGTGTGTGCAATTCGTCGATGAACAAAATCGTATTTTTTGCACGACGCACTTCGTTCATGACGGCTTTAATGCGTTCTTCAAACTGACCACGATATTTTGTGCCAGCAACCATCATGGCCAAGTCCAGCACAACAATGCGACGGTCGCGAAGCAGGTCGGGAACCTCTCCATTCACAACCATCTGTGCAAAGCCTTCGACAATTGCCGTTTTACCAACACCGGCTTCACCTAACAGAACCGGATTATTTTTTTGCCGACGACAGAGTATCTGAATGACACGTTCAATTTCTTTCGAACGTCCAATGACAGGATCAAGTTTTTTCTGCTTGGCGAGTTCAGTTAAATCGCGACCAAAGCTATCCAGAGCGGGTGTTTTACTTTTACCCGCTTTCTGGCTACCAGTGCCAGGTGTTCGTTCGCCTGCTTCTCCACCTTCCAAACCATGCCCCAGAAGGTTCAATACCTCTTCGCGTACTTCTTCCAGTTTCAAGCCAAGATTCATTAAGACCTGGGCGGCAACACCATCTTGTTCTCGCAGTAATCCTAACAGGAGATGCTCAGTTCCAACATAATTGTGGTTTAAATTCCGCGCTTCTTCCATCGCATATTCGATGACTTTTTTGGCACGCGGTGTTTGAGGCAACTTGCCCATCGTTACCATGTCGGGGCCGGATTGCACAATCTTTTCGACTTCCAGGCGGATCTTTCTCAAATCCACGTCCAGATTTTTCAGTACGTTTGCAGCTACGCCTGAACCTTCTTTGACTAATCCCAGTAGGATGTGTTCGGTCCCGATATATTCATGATTAAACCGTTGGGCCTCTTGATTGGCCAACTGCATCACTTTTCGAGCTCGATCTGTAAACCGCTCGTACATAATTCGTTTCTCCTCTGGCCCTGTTTACTGTCGGGCACTTTTGGATGAACAGTCTGATTATGATTTGAAATGAAATATCTCAAATGCAGTAATCAAGTCTCCCAAATTATTATTAAATTAAATTGTATTCTTTTCTCTTTTACTTAAAACGCGCTGTCTAGAATTTCCAGCGTCTTCCAATATCAATGGACAAATTAGAACTAATTCGCATTCAAAAAAGAAAGGCTCCCAATAATAATACGTTACTCACAAAAAAACGTCGAGTAATTTCCCAAAACAACGACAACATCGTGGTAGGAAGTCACTGAAAATACACTGCTTACCAAAATATATTACCTATTTTAACATGCCAGATTTTTAAGGGACTTTCACATCTAAGCCCTAGACCCAGATTCATACAGGAAAGTAGGGGAAACCACCACCCCGCAAAAGCCATAAATTCGATACAACCAACAAAACCAGTGTTTCAATTCTAGTGCCCACACCTCGATGTAGCAAGATAAGCCTTTGATCGGTTAATCTATTTGTGCACGCTCTTTCCAGAAACAGCATTGATTTATTCATTTATCATCTAGTTCCTCTAAAAAATCAGATCCTCATGCAACACTTACTGACAGCAGGAGCCCAACGCGCACTAAAGCAGGCGGAACTAATCGCGCATACTTCAGCCCAAACCAACTTGGATGCGATTCACTTGCTGGCGGCACTTGCCAACGAAGAATCACGGGCAGCAGAAATACTGCTCACTCATAAGATCGAGCCGGTCATGATTCTAGCTGAATTCCAACTTGAAATACCTGATGAATCATCCTCCGACGCGGAAGAGAACCAGCCGCTAGAGCTATCGGAGGCGCTGCGCGATTACCCTGCACTCAAAGAGATTTTGAATAGCGCACTTGAGCATGCCAGTCAAGCGGATGTCTCTACCGAAATTGGAAGTGAGCATCTGTTGTGGGGTCTATTAAACGTCGAAGGTAAACACACTCAATGGCTGAATACTCGAGGAAATCTTTCAGCGCAATCATTAAAACAATCTATCCATGCGCAGCAGCATCAAGCAGATCCAATCGACGTGGATTTTGCGTTCCGGACAGTTCCTACAACAATCAACGATCAGACGCATATCTTGAGAACCATCGACGCCGCAGCGAATCGACTTCGGGAAGGACTGCGTGTGGTGGAAGACTACCTCCGTTTCACTTTAGACGATGCGCATCTGATGGGCATTCTCAAAACAACTCGTCACCAACTGGCAGATGCGCTGAAATTTATTGGACCGGAATCACTCATTGCCAGTCGTGATACGCTTAACGATGTGGGCACAGCTATCAGTACCACTTCCGAGTTTGATCGACAAACGCTGGAACATCTGCTGCAGGCAAATTTAAAACGTGTTCAGGAAGCAACTCGTACATTGGAAGAGTTTAGCAAATTAATTTCAGTTGAAGCAGCTTCCATTTTCAAGCAAATGCGCTATTCGTTTTACACTTTGGAAAAAAGTGTTCTGGGTTGCCTAAACAACCAACAAAAACTGAAAGACTGTCGACTCTATTTGCTGGTCACCGAATCCTTATGCCATCATGGTTCAGGTCCCGCTATTCGGGAATCACTGGCAGCAGGAGTAGGAATCGTGCAGATCCGCGAAAAAGAAATGACAGATCGGCAACTGTTAGAACATGGCAAACGTGCGCGTGAGTGGACGAGAGAAACGGGCGCGATCCTGATTATGAATGACCGGCCGGATCTAGCCGTTGCCATTGACGCCGATGGTGTGCACGTCGGACAGGATGAATTACCAGTACGAGAAGTAAGACAAATTGTGGGACCACGTCATATGATCGGTGTATCTACACATAATATCGAACAGGCACGCAAAGCAGTCCTGGACGGAGCCGATTATCTGGGAGTTGGCCCCACTTTCCCAACTACAACTAAATTATTTGAAGCACATGAATACGCTGGTTTGAAGTTTATTCAACAGGTCGCTGCGGAAATTACGCTCCCCTGGTTTGCAATCGGTGGTATTAATGAAGACAACCTGGAGCAGACATTCCAAGCAGGCGCGCAACGCGTGGCAGTCAGTAGTGCTATTTGCGGTCATGAACAGCCTGGCCAGATTACCAAAAAATTACTGGAACAATTCCCAAGCTGATTTTTCATCTTACAAAAAAATAAGTTTAACAAAATCATGTTAGTCAATCAGATAACCCCGGTCTCTCTTGGCTCTTATCAATTAGAGTCTCCCTTGTTTCAAGCTGCATTGAGCGGTTATAGCGATTACCCCATGCGGGTCATTGCGGCAAAGTTAGGTGCAGCTTACACACTTTGCGAAGTGATGATTGACCGCATGATTGTTCAATCCAAACAAGGCAAGCAGCACGCAATGATGTATTGCCATCAGGATGAATTCCCTGTTGGTGGCCAACTGATGGGCTCCGAGCCAGAAGAATTTGGTCCTGCCGCACAGCGATTAGTAGAAGCTGGCTTTGATGTCATCGACATTAATTTCGGTTGTCCCGTTAAAAAAGTGATGAGCCGGTGTCGTGGTGGCTATCACTTGGGTCAACCAGAAGTGGCACTGGAAATTGTTTCCCGCGTTCGAGATGTTGTTCCAGACCACATTCCCGTCACACTAAAAATGAGGCGTGGCATTGATGATACAGCAGAATCGGAAGACAACTTCTTTCGTATTTTTGATGGCGCTTATGAACGCGGCCTGGCAGCAATCACTGTGCATGGACGAACGGTGCATCAAAAATATGTCGGCCCCAGTAACTGGGAATTTCTCAAAAAAGTCAAACAGCATGCGGGAACGAAAACGGTCATTGGAAGCGGTGACCTGTTCTCTCCTCAAGCCTGCATCGATATGCTGCGCGTGACCCAAGTAGACGGTGTCTCCATCGCACGAGGCGCGATCGGGAATCCCTGGATCTTTGAGCAAACGGCTGAATTACTCAAAGGTCAGTTGATTTCCCCCCCAGATATCTATGAGCAGCGCGCTGTCATTACAGAACATTTTGAGATTGCCCGCGATTTTTATGGAGAGAAAAAAGTCTGTAACACCATGCGAAAGTTTGGGATCTTTTACTCAGAACTTCATCCACAACGAACAGCAGTTCGCGACGCATTTATTGCTGTCAAAACGGCAGAACAGTGGTTAAAGGTTCTAGAGCAATGGTATGGAAATAACAGCCCGGGAGAATTCCCGCCTGTTAAGGAACCGAATCCCTTGTCTGTCGAGACACCAACTTAATTGTTGAGTTTGAGCCTTTCTCAGTAGCACTTAGATTCATCTCAGTCTAGTCTGACTAAAACGAATGCATCGATTATTCTGCTATGAAATCGTGCACTAAATGAGGACTTTCCCTCACTTTCTTTTTGACTGTTGTTAAAACCAACGTAAAGTTTCAAGGTCCTGCAAATCTCCAACGATCATACGCGCGCACTATGGTTGTTCAGTCAAACATCGAAGGCTCTTTCTTTTAATGTCCTATGAGTTAACGACTAATACCATTTGGGTGCTTACATGTACCAGTCTGGTCTTCCTGATGCAGGCTGGTTTTTGCTGCCTTGAATCTGGACTCTCCCGATCAAAAAACAGCATTAATGTCGTGCTCAAGAACATTGTCGATTTTTTCATAGGCGCCTTACTGTTCTGGCTCCTGGGCTACGGCCTGATGTTCGGTAATTCCTTTCACGGATTATTGGGAACATCGCATTTCGCTTTTGAAGACTCAAGCAACACTCACTGGATGACGGTTGTCTTTCTTTTCCAACTCGTTTTTTGCGGTACGGCAATGACGATTTCATCGGGAGCCGTCGCAGAGCGTATGAAATTTCGATCATACCTGTTCCTGGCATGTGCGATTGGTGCCATTGTTTACCCTCTGTTTGGCCATTGGGCTTGGGCAAAAACCTTAGCCGGTGATCCTTCAGGATGGTTAGGAAGATTGGGCTTCATTGACTTTGCAGGTTCGACGGTTGTGCATTCCGTAGGAGCCTGGTCTGCACTGGCAACGGTTCTGATTCTTGGCCCTCGTACCGGACGTTTTTCTCAAAAGCCAAACCAGACTCACTTTTCATCAAGTAATCTTCCGTTAGCAGGCCTAGGTGTTTTATTAATCTGGCTGGGATGGTTTGGATTTAATGGTGGTAGCACACTGGCTTTGAATAGCGAAGTTCCAGTCATATTTTTAAACACGATCTTAGCGGGCATCTCAGGAGGGTTATGTGCGTTATTTTGGGTAATGATGACCTCGAAACAAATCTCCGTCGAAAAAGTCTTTAATGGATCACTAGCAGGGCTCGTGGCTATCACCGCATCTTGTAACGCCGTCTCTTATACAAGTGCGATCCTGATTGGAGCGATTGCTGGAGTGGTCATGCTGGCGTCAGTCCATCTCCTGGAAAAGCGATTCCAGGTGGATGATGTTGTCGGAGCCATTCCCGTGCATGGATTTGCCGGAGCCTGGGGAACATTGGCGGTTGCCATTTTCGCTGATATAGAACTCTTTCAAAATGGAGTTTCTCGCGTACAACAGTTTGGAGTTCAAGCCTTAGGTGTTGTCACCTGTTTCCTATGGAGTTTTGGGGTGATCTGGATTTGCATGTCAATTCTTAATCGATTCAAGCCCATCCGCGTGACTGTGGAAGAAGAAAAAATAGGACTCAATGTAGTAGAACATGGAGCTTCAACAGAACTGCATCAACTCCTGAAGACAATGGTCGCCAACGAAAAAGGAGAAAACGCGTTAAGAGCTGATATCGATTCGTTTTCGGAAGCGGGTATTGTTGGTTATCAATACAACCGGGTATTGGACGCCCAGGAAGTGTTGTTAGCGAATGTGAAAGATCGCGAGACACGATACCGATCTATCATGGATAATGTGATTGATGCCGTAATCACAATGGACCCCCGGGGGTTCATTGAAGAGTTTAATCTCGGGGCAGAGCAGTTATTCGGCTACCAAAATCATGAAGCCATAGGAAAAAACATCGATTTATTAATTCCTCCACAACAGGAGCAACGGCAAGATAAAAATACGATTGATGCTCTGAATCCAGAACTGCGAAAAGCCATCGGAGCGAGACAAGAAATTATCGCCCAAAGAAAAGATGGTTCTACATTTTCCGCAGAACTTGCGCTCAGCTCAGTCGTACTGGCTGATCGGAACATTTTCACTGGAATTATTCAAGATATCAGCAAACGAAAAGAGTATGAAAAGTCACTTAATGAAGCACGGTACAAAGCGGAAGCAGCAAATCAAGCAAAAAGTGAATTTCTAGCAAATATGAGTCATGAAATCCGTACTCCTATGAATTCCATTTTGGGTTTCGCAGATATATTGCTTGGTAATCTAAACGATGAAGAAAACATTGAATCTGCAACCATCGTAAAGCGAAACGGTGAACACCTCATCGAAATCATCAATGATATTCTTGATTTGTCAAAAATTGAAGCTGGGAAAATCACTCTCGAAAACATGCAAATCAATACTCGAGAAATTGTGAGTGATATTGCATCATTGATGCAATTCAAGGCAGACTCGAAAGGTTTGAATTTCATCATTTCTTTTCAAAATCCCATACCAGAAACAATTACTTCAGACCCGACTCGACTTCGACAAATTCTGATCAACCTGCTCGGAAATGCTATCAAATTTACTAAATCGGGTTCTGTTGAATTACGAACACAACTTATTCAGTCCAAAGATGCTTCACCACAACTTCAATTTGATATCATCGATACAGGAATCGGCCTTTCTGAAGAAGCAATTTCACAGATCTACCAACCTTTCACACAAGCTGATAACTCAACTACAAGGAAATTTGGAGGTACGGGACTCGGTTTGACGATCACAAAACGGCTGGTTGAAATGCTGGGTGGTATGATTCAAGTAAAAAGCACAGTAAATCAAGGTAGTACTTTTACAGTAACTGTGAATACAGGATCTCTTGAGGCAGTCCCTCTTTTGCAATTAGATGAAAACTCGATCACAAAATCTTCCAGCGAAATAAATTCTCATCAATTGCTTGAAACAAGTGTCTCGAATTCAACGCCCAAGGCACTAATTGTTGAAGATGGTGTGGATAATCAGCGACTCATCTCTTTCCTGTTAAAAAAGGAAGATATCGATGTGGATCTCGCTGAGAATGGTAAAATTGGTTATGAGCAGGCAATCGTAAAGTTCGAAAATGGGGCGCCTTATGATTTCATTTTGATGGATATGCAAATGCCAGTGATGGATGGTTATACGGCTACCAGGAAACTACGCGATGCAGGATATTTAAGCCCGATTATTGCTTTAACCGCCCATGCAATGAAGCACGATATGGAAAAATGTCTTGATGCCGGTTGTGACGCTTACGCAACCAAACCCATTCAGAAAAAAAAGCTGATGAACATCATCGCTCAACTGATGGCACAAGAACTGGAATCACATCAAGGCTAAGCCTTGTACCAGTAGAATGGGCTGCGCTCTTATGACCAAAATTGCCGATCCAGGGTACGATAATTGATGGCTTCACTCACATGAGCCGCCGTGATTTGATCGCAAGGTTCAAGGTCGGCAATCGTGCGGCTGATGCGTAAAATTTTATCGTGCGCCCGCGCTGAGAGGCCCATTTCTTCCATCGCTGATTTCAATAATGCTTCTGCGTCTGCAGCCAATTGACTATATTTTCGCAATTGCCGCGGCGTCATGCGACCGTTGTGGGAATTCGATTCATGTTTAAATCGGCGGGCCTGAATCTCCCGCGCTTCCAATACCAGTTCGCGCATAGTGGCACTGTTTGTTCCCGATGATTGATTTGAAAGTTCGCGAAAAGGAACAGGAGGCACTTCAATATGAATGTCTATTCGATCCAGTAACGGGCCACTGATTTTAGAAAGATAACGTTCGATCTGGGCCGGATTGCAGGAACATTTCCGACGCGGGTCAGAAAGATAGCCACAGGGGCAGGGATTCATGGCGGCGATCAACATCACATTCGCAGGAAAAGTAACACTACCCATCGCACGGGAGATCGTAACATTGCCTCCTTCTAATGGTTGTCTCAATACCTCTAAGGTACGTCGATTAAACTCAGGAAGTTCATCGAGAAATAAGAGCCCGTTATGCGCCAAACTGATCTCACCAGGCGCCGGTGTCGACCCTCCTCCCACCAAACCTGCTTCACTAATCGTATGGTGGGGCATGCGAAACTGCCGTAACATGACTAGTGATTGATTGCTCTGTAAACGCCCCATCGCACTATAAATGCGTGTCGTCTCCAAGCTTTCTTCCTGCGAAAGCCGAGGGAGAATGGTACTGAGCCGTGAGGCCAGGAGTGTCTTGCCTGTACCGGGAGAACCAATCATGAGTAAATGATGCATACCGGCCGCTGCCACAGTGATCGCACGCTTTGAATATTCCTGCCCCTTGACATCACTGTAATCAATATCGTAGTGCGCATGTTCTTCCAGAGCATCTTCCCAGCAAAACTCAACTGCTTCGATGGGCAAATTTCCCGTATAAAAACCAACGGCTTCTGCCAAAGTACCCACGGCGAACACATCCAGACCTTCTACGACAGCAGCCTCCTCTGCATTCTGAACTGGAACTAACAACCCCTGCTTCCCCTGCTCACGTGCCGCTAGTGCCATCGATAACGCGCCACGCACCGGACGAATTGTACCATCCAGCGCCAGCTCTCCTACCACAGCAAAATCCTGAAACCGATCTGAGGCCAATTGCCCACTCGCAATCAACAGACCTAAAGCAATCGGCAGATCAAACGAAGCCGCATCCTTGGGGAGGTCAGCTGGTGAAAGATTGATAACAATCCGATCAATGGGACGGTTATAACCACTGTTGACCAGCGCCCGTTCGATGCGATGAGTACTCTCCTTAACGGCTGCTTCTGCTAATCCCACCAGAATGGTTTTCGGCATTGCCCCGGGAGAGATATCTACCTCAACTTCAACCGGTTTGGCATCAATTCCCAATAACGAATAAGTAAATAGTTTGGCTAGCATGAGGAATTTCTTTAGCACAATTCAGGTTCGTGTTTAAATTTGTCCAGTATTCATAGTTTCCTCATCATGCTAACCAGAGCAAGAACAACAGTCCACATACTGAGGGTCTGACAAACAAACTTTTGGCCCAAAATCCAATCTGATTTCAGAGAATTCCACTCGAAACAGCGATTTTTAGCTGATTGGCTTTTTTTCAGGATGACGTTCGACTAGAATACTTGACCCTGTACCGATAACAATTTGCAGACCTCATCAGTCAACGTGTGGTCTTGATTGCAAGAATTGAAGACCATTAGAGGATATCGTCATGGCCAAAACACAACGAAAATTGAAAAAAGCAAATCACGGTCGTCGACCTGCGAGTGCGAAAGCACGTAAGCAAAAACGCAAGCACATCAAGTTCTAACCTTGATGAAGCAGCTTGGTTCTGTTTGCTGAAATTTGGAATCATTAAAATCACCTCGCACATCGGTTTGATTGCGAGGTTTTTTGCTGCGCTTCTTCTGAGAAGATGATCAAAGTTGACTGACTACTCGGACAACCCCAACCCGACTAAATCAGCATTGTGAATCTGAGCTGTTTTGATAGCGTCCTTTAATTTGCCCACCACAAAATGCTTATGGTTGGCAACGGCTTGTTCTGAAATTTGTAACTGTAACGCAACTTCTTTATTCGCCTTACCCGAAACAAATAACTGCTCGATGCACTGTAGCCGTTCGAATTCTCCATTTTTGATCCAGGATAAGATCAATGCCTGCAAGCTCTCACTGATGATTTGCTCTTCTTTTGATTTTCTCTCTTTGCTCCGCGCCAGGCTGGAGGCCACACGTGCATGTCCGGCTGGTTCGCGATGAGTTTCTCGCTCACCACCTTCATCGGGGAAAAGTGGAATCGTTGGGCGTCTGCCCTGCTTCCGCAGTAGGTCTGTTAATTTATGAGACGCTATTGCGAATAGAAATGACTCCAAAGGGGTTGCAGGATCATAATTGGGAATACTGATCAGGAATCCCATAAATGTTTCTTGAACAACATCCTCGCTGGTCGCCGCATTTCGTAATCGGCTATTCACAAATGCCAGCAAGCGACCCTCAAACCGCGCAATTAACTCAGCCCAGGCATCGGGATCACCTGCCTTAATTTGAGACACGAGAAGTTGGTCGGCTTCGTCAATGGGCATGATCGAGCGTCAGCTGCTTAAAGAAAGGAAATTAGGGATTTGTCTTAATTGTAGCCGGGGCATGCGTGGCTCGCAAATAAATGGCAACCCCCATACAAAGTAATGTAATCAGACCAAAGCCCCCTCCCAACCAGGCAACCCGTTGATTACCGGTATCCTTTCTCCATTTTTGAAGAATCTTCTCACGAACCGGAGTCGTATCTTCTACTTCCAGATAAGCGCGATACATCTCCTGCTTGAATGGCTCTCCTGATTTGAGAATATTACCAAAATCGTGTTCAACAGTCTGATAATAGACTCTGCGATATGCTGTTTGGCGTGCCAATTCCGGGGTGAGTCTCCAGCCGGAAAGACGGTACTGCGGACTGCTGGAATTTAAATTAGATTGTAGTTTTTGAGTTGCTTTGGCCAGTGCATGCTCCAGCGCCCCATCACGTGTCGCAAAGAGCCCAGAGCGAAATACCATTTTACCTGATACCGGGTATCGATTCTTCAGACCTTCTTCTAACCCGCTAAGAACCCATTCTGGTAACTGCTCGGGTATTCTCTCAGGCGTGTTCCCTTTTGTTGGAATATTCAAATTAGGCAGCGCAGGTTTATTGGCAATCAATGGTTCATCTGAAACAGGAATGAATACCGGTGCAGAAGCTTTGACAGCATTCGGTTTTAACTGCTCTGTATTTATCCTTCGAGCTGAGACAGACTGCATTGTATTCATTTCTTCTCTCACAGCTTCTTGAGATACTGTCACATGTGATGCTCGCAAATAAAAAATGGTCAAAAACAGGAATGCAACTCCCGCCATCGCGAAGGTTACTAGCACAGGAACATAATTACCTTTTAATAGGCTGCGAATCACGATGCTTCCTGCCAGAATGACCAATGGCAAAACGATCAGTATCATAAAAATGAATATCAAACCAAAACTAACAGCCATTGCTCTCTCCTTTCAGCGCTGCCACGCGTTCTTCATCTGGTATCCAAGTGGCCGACAACTGAACTACACTCGAAATAATCGCAGCCCAGCAGAGAGCAGCCGTCATTGGAAATGCCCAGATTGCTGTGATGACATAAGCGGCAAAGACTGTCAACAAGACCGATGAAACTCGGAACTTCTTGGGACGAAATGAATCAGCGTGCCACCACCAACGACGGAAGCAGAACAACATACTGAAAAAGACAACATAGCCGATCAGGCTTGGCTGTCGATCTAATAAGACTAACGAGTAAGGGCCAACAGTATTAAAGATCGGATTCTGATCACTATGCAATACTAATGAGGCATTTTTCGTTGTCATTAAGATATCAACTTGAAGCAGGTAAATCATCGCACCCACCACTGCACCAACTCCTAACCACATTAAGCGACGTGTGCTGTTATCGAATGATTTACCCTCGGTCATCTTGGCCACCAATAAGACACTCCAGGTAGCGATCAAAGAACCAAACGTCAGTAGCGCAAAGGGAGTGAGGTCGGAACCTGTCCAAAAACCTTTTGAAATCGCTCCATCGGTAAAAAATAATATCCCAGCCACAATGACTAACGTACAAACAACAGCTTTGATCATGGAGATTGACAAATCGTATAACCGACTTCGCAAAGAAATAGACCGACGTGATTTGGGAGTCAAACGTCGCGGATAACATTGTTTGCGTCGATGCTGCTCTCGGACATATCTCTGATGCGCTTCAACTTCTTTCTGTTGCTTTTCTCGAAAAATACGAGCCTCTTCCAGTTTCTGCTGACGATATTCTTCCGTTGTGGATTGCCCTTTGGAATGTTGCCCTTTATCCAGAAGGTCGCTCAGGGGAGGTGGACCTTTTACAATCGCTTTTTTGCACTTGGAAATGAATGAGATGGGAGGAGGTCCGTTCACAACGGCAGTCGCTCCTTTAGCTAACAAAGCGCGCCCGGACCTGCTGAACACAGAAAAAATACCTGCGAGGATCGCACTCAGAAAACCGACAATCAGTAATTCCAGGAAACCAGGTCTTCCAATCGTACACAGAATAAGGAATAATCCAATGAATATAAACACGAAGGTGGTAACACCACTCAAACCTGTCGAAGAAGCAGAACCTTCAGGGCTTTTTTGAATATAGGCTGTTTGTGCTAGGTCTGAGTCAACATTTTGACCAGTTTGTCGATTTGAAAAATGTGTCTCTTCAAAGGAATCTTCGGGGATCTCCGTGTGTGTATCCCGCTGAAACAATGCACGTTCAAACTGCTGCTTAAACTCTCTGATATCAGAAATTCGCTTCTGAGGATCCTTTTCCAATGCACGCCCTAAAACGGCACGTAAATGAACAGGTAAACGACTCAGGTCCGGTTTTTCGGAAAGATGTTTCATCAAAATTTCAGCCGTCGATTCCCCGTCGAAGGGAACTACGCCTGTAATCATTTCATAAACCAGGACACCGGCAGCGTAGACATCTACTTCTTTACCATAACGGCCTTTTGCCACTTCCGGCGCCATATAGTAGACGGTACCCACACTCTGTGTATTTGCGCTGCGACGACTATGAGTGATGAACTTGGATAGTCCGACATCACCCACTTTGATGATTTCACCATCACGAAACACATTCGAAGGCTTTAAATCACGATGAACCAATCCCCGACCATGTAAGTAAGCCAACCCTTCAGAAATACCCGATAGCCAATAGCGAACCTGCTCCATCGGCATTCCATTCGGATACTGATGCAAGGCTTTATCGAGTCCCTGACCAGAAACATACTCCATCACCACCCAATGGTCGCCATCCTGGTCGGTTTTGACATCAAAGATCGTAACCAGATTGGGATGCTTCAAGTTCATACATTGAGTAACTCCCCGTAGCTCGATATCCATATTTTGCTGGAGGAGTTTTAGGGCAACCTCTTTTCCGGAATCACTCAGTGCATAATACACCTCACCAAATCCGCCCCGATCGATGGCGCGTTTGATCGTAAATCCTTCTAAAGGTTTCGATTCAGGTGCAAAGGTGAATTTCATTCGTTTATTCCATCCGCTGAACAACGTATTTAACATAAGGTCAGTGTTTTAAGGCGATGTTCACCAACGCATTCAATTTCATACATGCAACAATTTGCTGCTCTCTACTCTATCTTAACGTTCGAAACATCATTCCGGATCTTTTTATTTCTTCGAATCTACTGTCCAAATTGTTTAATTCGCTCGGGACGACGTACAAAGTAATAGACTAAAGCGCCAATCCCATTGAGTAGTACAATCACGAGTGCCCAGATAATTTTATCGTTGCCGGTTGACGATTCATATTTGAGACAATCAATGAGCATCCAAATCCAAAATACAAATGCCAAACAGGAGATCGCAAAACAGACCAACCAAACGACCAAGGCAACAAGCGTGAACATGATTCCAACTTCCATAATAATAATTTTCTGACTAGCGCGAGTAAAACCCCAACTTGTTTAAGCAACTACCTCCCAACGAAAGCGAAGATCCGGACCACTCACAACGGAGCCTGGGGTTAAGATGGCTCCCTCTGATGCTGAGGCCTGATTCACATGAATTTTCAGTTTGGAACGACACAGGATCTGATCCCCCTGTCGATATAAGATCACCGAACCCGGCCAACGATCACAGACCACATGATTCTCGGATGAAGAACCAAGCAAACAGGTATCGGCCATTAATACAATTCCATCCAGGCGTTGCTGTGGTTGATGCTGACTTGTCAATTCGAGACAGGCTGAAGCACTAAGCACTGTTGGTTGCCTGAACGTGATTAACACTTCTTCATTCAGTCTAAGTTCTGATGGATCTGACAGCAAGACGCGATCATTGACTGGACGTCGATTACAATATACCGGTGCTTTTGCTTCCACATAATAGCTTTCGCCAGATCGGGTCAGAGAAGCATGATGTCGCGACAAGTTGGCCAGCAATGATAAATCAGCCCAGGTCGAATCAAAGCCAGTCACAGTGCCCGGGTCCCCCGGACCACCAATTCTTAATGTCTCTTGTAAATAGACTAGAAAGGTCCCTGCTCCATCAATCCACAACAAATAGCTCGAACCGGCAACGGAACTTTCCGGTCGATTCTGCTGTTCGTCTTTTGATGTGGAAGTGAAGAAGCCCAAAGTAATTCCCCCCGGGAAAACATGATATGCTACGCTTTTCTGCCGGTTGCTTTATCAGAAAACAAACCACCAGACACTGACCGCTCATTTTAACGTATGATTTCAGGAAATGGTCTAACAGAAAACCGTTTTTCGCTGATTAACAGACTGTTTTTTCGTTTTTTCTGACAAAATTGGCATGGGGCAGGCAGTTTCGCTCGAGAACAAAAACTACCTGCCACCACTCGCGCCAATGCATCCTTTTTATACTTGAACTACTATTTCAGCTGAATCGCAACTCGATCGCCGACGTTCAATTTGAAGTACTCATCCATCTGCTTAACCACATCCCGCTTTTCCTTTGTTTTAGTATCAACGGGAATCAAGCCAGAAAATTTTCCTTCTGCATCAAGTAGTTTTTCTTTGACATCGAGCTGTTTGTTCAAGTCACGAATCAAACTCTTGGCTCGTGTTAACTGTGAACTATCAATTTCTAGATTACTCACAGTCTCAGCGGCTTGTACTGATTTTAAGCGTGCCTCGAGTTGTTCGATTTGCACTTCCATATCCATCTTGGCAGAAAGCATGTTTTCCAGCTTTTCACGGTTGGCATCCAAGGCCTTTTCGCGTGCTCTTAAAATCTGCGCATTGCGTTTGACTGTATCTGAAGCTACTTTGAAACGGTCAAATCGCTGCGCCAGATCGTTGCGGATCTCATCTTTGGAGTAGGTTCGACTTGCATACACAAATTCGGTCTCATTTGACTCCAAATCAGATCGTAGTGTAAACATCGCTTCCTTTTGTTGTTTCATCGCCAATTCCGCTTCTTGGATTTCACCTTGCAGCGTTTCCACATCAACCTGCTGCTCTGCAATCACATGCATACAACGACGGATATCGGGAACCAGATCCTCTACCATTTTTCGTGCCCGCTCAACTTCAAAATCAACGGGAACTTCCGCTTTGACCGCTTCCCGTACGGAGGTGCCAGCTGTTTTCACATAGCTCACAACGTCACGGCCAAACAGGAAGGTACCCAGAGTGGCCAACACTGCCGCACCTATTACAAATTTTTTACAGAAAAAAGCCATTGTCCAAACTCCCTCACAAATGTTCGATTCGGAACCGTAGGCCAAACCGATCGGCCACGTCACACAGAGTTATTCGCACAGCCTGTTCAATTCTTGAAACATTTTCAAAAAGAATTCGACCAAAAACACAAAAACGCTGTATCCCGTTATTTTATATAGAGATACAACGTTTTCGACTTGGCAATTTATAATCAGATCATATTTTGATTATGCTGGCAGCGCTCTCAGAAAGAAGTCAATAAAATTCTGGGACATAATGCCTTTGATGTCTTCCTGGCGATAACCACGTTTCTCCAGAATCCCTGCGTACATTTCCAGATCGGCAATAGTATCTAAATCGTGAGGCGTTTGTTCCTTACCAAAGCCGCCATCAAGGTCTGTTCCCAAACCACAATGTTTCGCATTCCCGGCGAGCTGACAGATGTGATCGGTATGATTGGCAATATCTTCCACAGAAGTCGTTGCTGGATCAGAAACACCTATCGTCCAGCCTGGCTTAATCATCCAGTTATCAAAGGCACAACCAATGACTGCGCCACGTTCAATGAGTGCTTTGATTTGCTCATCAGTCAATTGGCGGTCTGCATCGACGAGAGCCCGACAATTGTGGTGGCTGGCGAGAACAGGGCCTTGATAAATCTCCAATGCTTCCCAGAAAGATTGATCTGCCAAATGAGTCACATCTAACAGCATCCCAACCCGATCCATCTCTTTCAATAAAGCCGGCCCTTGTTCTTTGAGCCCTCCTTCACTGCCCGTTCCATAGCAATAAGGTGCCGGACCATAATGCGCGGGCCCCAAGATACGCAGTCCTGCATCAAACCAATGTTCAATTTGCTCGGGAGACAGAATCGGCGGTGAGCCTTCCATACTCAAAATAAAACCGATCGGAATCGTACTCCCTTCCGCACGTGCATCGGCTTCGTTTGCTTCCCATTCAGCAACGTGGCTCTGTAAAGTATTACTGTCAGAAATTTCTCTCAACACACCTGCTTCTATCATCGCCCGGTAATAGGCCAATTGTCCCATTGCCACACCATAGGCAGCTTCTCTTGACTGGTAATGGGTCAAAGCAGCATCTTTACGATGTAGCCGCGGCAGTAGCGTAGAAATGGTGACACTCACTCCCCCTTTTCTCAACGCATGCCAGGAAACGGTGGCTT
Organism: Gimesia aquarii; assembly: GCF_007748175.1. NCBI lineage: Bacteria > Pseudomonadati > Planctomycetota > Planctomycetia > Planctomycetales > Planctomycetaceae > Gimesia > Gimesia aquarii. Next base: position 226,586 of record NZ_CP037422.1, on the reverse strand, counting down.
CTCCAGGGATAATATTTTCAAACTGCCTTTCGAACTTGCGAATTTCACTGACTGGTAATTCCAGGTCCCGATTCCATTCGCATGCGTTCCAGGCCATATCGAGGTGTGCATCAAAAATCAGCATGAGTAAATCATTCCTGAAGTAAGGTGGGGCTGATTCCTGAGAATCAGTTGATTAAATAAAAACCAGCATAGCTGGCATCACGTTGAGGAAGGAGTTTCGGGCGCGCTGAGAACTTCAGAGTTGGAATCACCGCCACAACAACAGATTCCTGCCGCAAACGTAAACCAACCAACAATGAAAAGTGTACCGCCAATCGGAGCAATCGCTCCCCAGAAAGTTTGACCGCTCAGAGTTAAAACGTAAAGACTGCCTGAGAAAAAAATGATCCCCAGGAGAAAACACCAGCCTGCACAGTTCAATAATTTTTTCTTCTGCGAAGTGAGTCCCGCAAAACCGACCAGAATCAAAGCCAATGCATGATACATTTGATACTCTGCGCCAGTTTTAAAGTCTTTCAGATACTTCTGAGCCGCTGGAACTTCGCTTCCAGCGATGGACTTAACCTGACCATGGTATTTCTCAGCGAAATAACCGTCGATTCCATGAGCGGCAAACGCTCCCAGAATCACAGCCAACCCAGCTAGAACCGCCCCGATCATAGACCAGTTGAAAGGACAACAAGACATCAGTATTTCCTCGTATTCGGATCATCAAAAACTAAAGTTCGATTTTGGTTCCCAGTACATCTAAAAAGGCAGCTAACCACTGCGGGTGCGCAGGCCATGCCGGCGCTGTTACTAAATTCCCATCGGTGTGAACACCATCAATTGACGTCTCCACATAAGTTCCCCCTGAAAGATTCACTTCTGATGAGCAGGCAGGATACGCCGTACAACTTTTGCCTTTAAGAGCACCTGCAGCCGCCAGGAGTTGTAAACCGTGACAAATGGCGGCAATCGGTTTACCGGCTTCTGAAAAATGACGTGTGATCTCCAAAACACGTTCATTGAGACGAATATATTCAGGAGCCCTGCCACCGGGAATCAAAAGTCCTGCATAATCATCGGGATTGATCTCAGCAAATGAAGTGTTCAATACAAAATTGTGTCCCGGTTTTTCAGTATAGGTCTGATCGCCTTCGAAATCATGAACCGCCGTCCGAATGATTTCTCCTGCTTTTTTATCAGGACAAACTACGTCAACTTGATAACCGACCATCTGTAGTGCTTGAAAAGGAACCATGATTTCATAGTCCTCTACAAAATCACCTGTGAGAAACAAAATTGATTTATCAGCCATTGAATATTCTCCCTGTTATTATGTTTTTCATCCAGCCAACAGAAAGACCAGACGCGCCCCAATCATAAAAGCCACTGACAGTAATAACCAGCCAAACTGTCGTCTTAACTGCAAGCCTTTGAGTCGAGCATTCAAATCTGAGCCTAAACGTGCCCCCACGGTACCCCCCACAAGTAGCGCGATTACGATGATGATGCTGATATTCCCATGCCAGGCATGCGCGATCGTCGACTGAAATGCCACAATCCACACAATCACCAGGCTACAGGAGATCGCACGATGTGTGGGAATTCCAAACCCGAAAATCAACGTCGGCATCAACAGGATCCCACCACTAATTCCTAATAACCCGGAAACCAAACCCAGTCCGAGTCCAAACCAGGCAATGAGGGGAATCGAAAGTTTTCCGTCAAATAATCCCGGAAATAGTACTAGGGGAGGAATCTGAAAGTATTTTTTCAAAAGCGCTCCAGAAATTTCGTCATCGGAACGACGGGCACTTTTCAGAGAAATGATTCCCAGCCCCAGCAACATCACAAAATACGCAACTAATACAACTAAATCGGCCATGCGGATTGTTTTTCCATTGACACCGATTGGGGCCAACTCTTTCGCATGTTCCAGAATTCCTGTTCCCGCTATGACACCAAATAATAAACCCCCGGTAATCACCAGTGGGAAAAATAAGTCACGGAATCGTATTTTTCGTGCCAGTAACGAGGTGGTTGCCGGCCCCAAGACCTGACAGACACTGGCACCCACTGCTAATTCCATGGGAATCCCTAATACAATATGTAAGATGGGAACTAATAGAAATCCGCCACCAACACCGAACATTCCTGCCAGGAAACCAATCAGGCCTCCCGCTAAAGAAATCGCAAAAAAATCGATCAATCCGAAGCCCATACTCAATTCGCCTCAGATTTGATAGTCGGGGAAAATGTAATCATCATCTGATCGATCATCGGAGCGATCACGCCATTGGTTAAAAATCCAATTGACGATCACTCCCCAGAGAACGGGGATGATGATGCAGGCGAAAATAAAAAATAACTTGTCCAGCATACACTTGACCTTTGCAGAGTTTTAGATGTTGTGTTTCGTGTTTAGAGCCTGAACACGGTTGCTGTCAAGCGTGAGCACCAGCATCACTGAGATTGGTATCGATCTTAGTTGTTTTTTCACAACCATTATGAGAACATGTACGTTCGTGAATTACGAATTTGATATTGTGCTCAGAGGTACTTGTGAAGATGGATGAAAGGCTCCCAGAATCGGATCAAAGACTTCTCGAACAGATTCAACTGAATCTGATTCAGGGGGTTGGTCCGCGCATTCGGCATGCTTTAATGGAACAATTTGGTTCGGCCTCTCGCATCTTGAATGCGCCTCGGCAGGAGCTTCTCAATGTACCCGGTGTCGGAACCAAACTGGCAAACGCCATCATCTATCGTTCTGCCAAATCCAGTGCCGAGGAGGAACTAAAACGCTGTCGAGAATCAGAATTTCAGATCCTCACTGAAGAAACACAGAATTATCCTTCTCTGTTAAAAGAAATGCCCGACCCACCATCGCTGCTGTACTGTAACGGGACTCTGCTACCAGAAGACGAGTTAGCCGTTGCCATTGTCGGATCTCGAAAATGCACGACTTATGGATTACAACAGGCAGAAAAACTCGCAGGCGCGCTGGCACGTGCCGGTATCACCGTTGTGAGTGGACTTGCGCGAGGAATCGATCAGGCCGCGCACAGGGGTGCCCTCAAAGCTGGTGGGCGAACAATTGCCGTGATGGCAACCGGGCTCTCCCATATTTACCCTCTTGAACATCAGGAATTATCAGAGAAAGTTGCCAACCAGGGCGCGCTGGTTACAGAGTTCCCCCTCGATCAGGCTCCGGTTGCCGGTCTGTTTCCACAACGCAATCGCATCATCAGCGGTCTCTCAATGGGTGTTGTTCTCATTGAAGCAGGTCGTAAAAGCGGCGCACTTCACACCGCACGACATGCTTATGAACAAGGTCGCGATGTGTTTGCAGTTCCTGGTCGCATTGACCACCCTGCGAGTGCAGGCTGCCATGATCTGATTCGCGACGGAGCAATGCTCGTGCGCGATATCGAAGATATTCTGGAAGGGCTCGGTCCTCTGATGGCGCCCGTAGTCACAACACAACACCGAGAAATTCATACTCCCCGTGAACTGTCATTGAGTGATTTTGAACAAAACATCTTAAATCTTGTCACTCTTGAGCCACAGCATTTAAACGATATTGTACAATCAAGCCATCTGGACTCCTCACGCATCCTTTCCACACTTACGATTCTGGAAATGCGAAAGGTTGTCAAACGACTGCCAGGAGGATTCCTGGTGAGAGCCACAAGCTAATCAGTCTCTGAAAAAACAACCAAAAATAATTTGCCATCAAAATGAACACTGCCTCTGACAAAAGTATCGCGGGCCAAGCCGTTTACTCAAAAAAAGTTTTATCTTTTTACGATTTGTGGGTACTTGGTATTTCTAACTCCTTGATCTGGAAATGTAGAACAAAAAAAATCTTACATTGGATGAACCAGAGCCTCACCGCCAATCATCTAGATGTGGGGGTCGGAACCGGTTTTTATCTGGAGCATTGCACCTTTCCCGCTACTGATGTCAGACTTGGCATACTCGATTTAAACTCGAACAGTTTGGAAGTGACGGCCAAAAGAGCGAGCCGTTATACACCCGAAGTGTATCAAGCCGATATTTTACAACCGCTACCAGAACAATCACAGAAATTTGATTCGGTTAGTCTGAACTATCTCCTGCATTGTCTACCCGGAAATCTCGAAACGAAAGCCACATTGTTTGATCATCTTGCCCCCTGGTTAAATCCGGGAGCTACGATATCCGGCTCTACTATATTACAAGCGGGAGTGCCCAGGAGCTTCGTCGCCAAACGTTTAATGCACGTTTACAATCAAAAGCAGATCTTCAGCAATGCCTCTGATAATCTGGATGCGTTACAATCTCAGCTTTCCAGCCGTTATACTGATGTAGAACTCGAAGTCATTGGCTGCGTCGCTCTCTTTCGAGCACACTGTAATCCCCATTAGCGAACCAAAACCATTATGGAAATTCGTAAATTTGCCGAACGAATACTACTCAGCGAGTCACTCGAAGAAAAACTGACTGCCGCCACAGAAATATTCACAGACCAACAACCGGGCAAACCCCTGCAGATTAAAGAACCAACGCGTCCTGCAAATTTACAGTTTGCAGCTCCCCGCACTGCGCCTGCCATGCCAAAACCGTCTGCGTTTGTCGAGCAGGAAAAACGGGCACTCGCGCATCACATTATGGCGAATCATGAACTGCAAGCCTTGGAAGTGATGGCATATATTTTGTGTGCGTTCCCCGATGCTCCAGCTGATTTTCGTCTGGGGATGTGTAAAATCATGGCTGACGAACAACGCCATACCCGCATGCATAAAGAACGCGCTTCTGTACTGGGACTGGAGTTCGGCAGCTTGCCTGTGAATTGTTATATCTGGAAAAAAGCGCTTAGCTACGAAAGTATTCTTGACTATTTAGCAGGACTGCCCCTCACGTTTGAAGGACGTAATCTCGATCATACTCTCGAATTCGAACAATACTTTCTCGATGCAGGAGACCAGCGCAGTGCCGCATTAATGAAGGTGGTCTATCACGACGAAATTCAACATGTCGCTTTCGGCCTGCATTGGCTCCGCCAGTTGAAACCCGATCATCTCTCGGACTGGGAAACCTACGAACAACACCTGCACTGGCCGGTACGTGCTGCCCTTTCAGTAGGAGATACGTTTAACCGTGAAGGACGCAAGCAAACAGGCATGAGCGATGAATTCATCGAGCAACTCTACCAGTCAGCCCAAACGGATGTGCCACCCAACCAGAAGCCCAAAAGCCTGGATTAATAACAGAGCGAAAGACAGGAGATAATATATTGAGTCATCGTTTGTTGCCGCTGTGGAACAAGGTGGTCTTCGTCGATTGGCATGGTGTTCTGTCACGTGATCCGTTTTGGATTTCGATTCTACAAAATCCACAACATCCCCTTCACCAACAACTATCTGGTGCTGTCAAATGTTTATTTACACAAAATGAGGGGCTCATCCACGATTGGATGCGGGGTAATGTCAAGGCAAACAAAGTTATTGATTCAATGGAAATCGTACTAGATAAGCGATTTCACTCCGATTACTTAGCCCGTAGGCTCGTCGATGACTGCCGACTGATGCATTCAGACGCGCGTATGCACAAGATTCTACAGGAAGCACAAAATGGAGCCTTGATAGTACTCGCAACTGATAATATGGATTGCTTCTTTGAGCAGATTCAACGCGTTAAGTGCCGAAGAACGAGTCGCCACAAATTAAACCCTGTTTTTAAAGAGGCACTTCCGACATTCGCATCAACGGTCAAACTATTCGATGACGTGCTCTGCTCTAGTAAGCTGGGCGTCCTCAAAAGAGAAAAACCGATGCGTTTTTTTGGAGATTGGTTGCATAAAAGGTCACTTGACTTTCAAAACGCGTTGTTGCTGGATGACACAGAAGAAAACTGTATCGCATTCCGCTCTGCTGGTGGCACTGCTCTTCATATAACAGCTAAGTCAAAAGAGTTGAGTTCAATACAATTTAAATTGCAATCATGGCTTCAAGACGAAATATAGCGAGTTTAATTTTACTGTTTCTTCTTGGCTCGTTTTTTTCTTTTAACTTCCAGACTCGGATGTTTAGGACCACCACCTAAATAGGGGTGCTTTTCCAGTTCAGCCCCCTGCCCCATCGCGCGCGGATCATGTGTGGCTATGAGTTGCTTTTGCAATTTTTCAGCAAGCTTTCGTTTAATGGTTTGGTACATGGCTCCCTGAGCAACATTATTCAATTGGTCCGGGTCACTCCGTAAATCATATAATTCTTCAGCGGGTAATTTGCCAAAGGATAGCTCATAGAGTCGGCGATGATTCTCATCTTTATCTTTGTTCTTAATCATGTATGTCTTAGTCGGCCCATTGTCACAATCACCATACCAGGTTCCCGGGAAAGTCGCCTTTTGGTAATGCGGCGTTCCGGCGGGCCAGCGATCAGGTCGATAATTATGGATATAGAGAAAATCATCTGTGCGAATCGCCCGACAGGGATAACCACCCATATCGGGAGCTTCCTGCGAAGGCACATGCCGTTCTTTTCCAAAATAAATCTGTCCTCGACTGGTATCCACTCGGCCCGATTTTGAATCTGATAGAACATTCGTCAAGCTGCGACCCGTGATATCAGCAGGAATAGCAACTCCGGCAGCCTCAAAAAAAGTAGGAGCCAGGTCAATCAGGCTGACAAAATCAGTCACCTTCCGTCCCGCTTGAATTTTAGCAGGCCAACGGGCGGCCAGAGGAACCCTTGCTCCGGTATCATAGAGGCAACTTTTACTACGTGGGAAAGGCATACCATGATCGCCGGTCATAAAAATGATTGTGTTATCCAGTTCGCCTTTTTGCTCTAACAATGCAAGTGCATCTCCCACCAGTTTGTCAAAGCGTTGTACTTCCCAATAATAGTCGGCCACATCACTGCGAACTTCAGGTGCATCAGGAAAACAGGCTGGTAACTTGATCTTGGAAAGATCCATCCCGCTTTTTGCTCCCGATCCGAGTTCATAAGGGCGATGAGGATCGCCACTGCCTAACCAGAAGCAAAAAGGAGTTCCCTCTTCTTGTTGTTTCAGAAAGTCCTGAAAGTTTTTAAATCGTTTCCCTGCAATTTCTCTGCCGCGAGTTTCTGTTCGCCCCGGCCCCCAAGCTTTTCCTGTATGTCCGACGGTATAACCGTGCTCCTTTAAAATTTCAGGATACGTTTGAAACTTGTCCGGAAAAATGCAATGCAGATTCGCTCCTGCTTCCAGCTGCCAATGATATTTACCCGTTAGGATCGCCCCCCGTGAGGGAGTACAGGAAGGGGATGAAATATAAGCATGCTGAAACAAAACACCCTCCCGTGCCAGACGATCAAAGTTCGGTGTTTTGACAACGGGGTCACCATAGGCGCCCGCATGCGGCCAACCCCAGTCGTCGGCTATCGCAAACAGAATATTGGGGCGCTGTTTTTTTTCTGCAGCCTGAGTTTCAGAAGAAGGTAAAAATAACGCGATCGATAATAAGAAAATGAACGTTAAACGTAAAACATTGTGAGCAGCAAGCATAGCGCAAACCTTAACTCGGTGAGTGAAATTCAGAATGATCCTCTCACTCTACTTTACTTACGGTGTTGAAGGTAAGCAAGCAAATCCCGGATTTCCTGGGGAGTCAATCGTTGCTCAAGACCCTTCGGCATGATGGACGTAGGTGATTCTTTCATCACCTCGATCTCATCTCGGGCGATACGTACTTCTGATAAATCGGCTGTTCTCAGGTAAACCGTGTCTGTCGATTCACGGCTAATTACGCCAGTGTAGATTTTTCCCGCATCCGTTACTACCAGATAGGATCGATACCCACGGGCAAAACTGGCACTCGGCAGTGCGATGGCTTCCAGTAAATCGGTTCCTGTACGAATTGCGCCAATGCGAGTCAAATCGGGTCCCACCTTACCCCCCAGATTCTCTACAGCATGACAGCCTGAACAGGCCGCTTTCTTACCAAAGAAAATCTTTTTCCCCTCTTCAAGCCGACCTTCGGTTAATAATGGCTTGAGTGATTCCAAGTGTGCTTTCTGTTGTGCCAAGTCAACTCCCAGTTTTTTCAACAACGGTGCCGCGGCTTTCTGGACGGATTCAGGATATTTTTTCAATAATCCCGCTAACTCATCAGCAGATAAATTTGTCGCTGCAGAGGAACGATTGAGACCTTTGATTAAAGCGTGCCCTACTTGTGAATCGTTACTTTTTGAATATGATCTCAACAACACTGGTAAAGCGAGAGGCCCTGGTGCATCTAACTCTTTGGATAATTGGATCAGTTGATCTTCGGAATGTGGTAACCCCGCGAGTGCCCGCGCTGCCGACAAGCGATCCAGCGGTGGATACTCTTCATTCATCCGCGACATCAAAAAATCAAATGTCTCTTGATCGACTTTCTTTAAATCTGAGCTGATGGCTGATAAGGATTCAATCCGCAAGTTGGCAGGCTGCTTCTTATCTAGAGCCAGCGATTTTAATAGTTCATTCAAATCAGGTAAATCATGAGTCTGGGCAATTCGAACGACCAGAATTTGTAATTCAGGGTTCGATTTTTTCAACGTCTGTTCTAACGCGGTTCGCCAGATAACAGGAAATTCTTTCAACGAAGAACGTTGAATCACTTCTAATAAAATACTCTTCGCTGACTGCGAAGTTTCATCACTGGTCAATGCTTGTGCAATCAATGCTTGAACATTTGGGTCAGACGACTGGGCGATCAAAAAACCTCTCAGCACGGCGGCCCGTTCTTCACTCAGGCTCTCTTCATTCAACCATGTTTTTAATAATGTGAGAGTTTCACCGGCCCAACCGTCGTGTTCACCGATAATCGTCAACGCTTCTTTCTGGAGTGCGGGATCATCCGTATCTAATAAAGGCGTCACTAATTCGCGCGTCAGATTCCCTGAATCCATCTGATCTAAAGCAACCAAAGCAGCCCGGCGCACAGCAGGACTGGAATCGTTCAAACCCGCCAACATCAGATCACGCTGGTCGATGCGAATCATGGCGAAAATCAATGCGTGCTCCAATGTACGATCAGGAGCCCCTGTTTTCATTGCATGGAACAGTGATTCTACCACAGTTTGTAAATCACGTTCTGAAGTAGAGACATTTCGACCCGCTTCACAAATGCGTCCTAAAGCAGTCGCCGTAGTACGTTGCGCGGGGGGCTTCCCTTCTTTAACAATTCGCGATAATTGTGCAATGGAATTCGTGTCGCGTAGTGTCCCTAAGCACCGCGCGGCTGTCATTTGCACTGTCTCAGAAGATTTGAGTCCCCCCTGAATTGCTGTGCGCGCTTTTTTACTAGCGATGCGTGAAAGTGTCCAGATTGCGTTTCGTTTACTGGTATCGTTGTAAAATGAACCGGAGGGAGCAGCAACGACTTTGCCAAGCAAAGGCACCACAAGATCACCTGCTTTGGCTAACTCATGAATCGCCTTTTGTTGAACAACAGGACGGGAATCATTCAAAAGCTGTATTAAACGATTCGGGGAGAGCCCTTTCCAGTCCAAGGCTAAACCATACGGATCTGATAACGTCGGCGTATCTGTTTTACGAATCCGATAAATGGCACCATGAATCTCCGGCTTGGAGATCTGAGACTGTGGGCATCCAATCCGAAACCACCCGCCGGTATCAATCACAAGCAAACTGCCATCGGCGTCTTCAATTACATCGGTGGGATGAAAGTCAGGATTCTCTGAAACCAGGAAATCTTCTTCCTTGGTTTCAAATGTCGCACCGTTGCGCACTAATTGAGAACGAATCATCTTATGCGTGTTGAAAATGGTCGTAAAAATATTGCCTTGGTACTCAGAACCAAACTGTGAGGACCGATAACACAACATACCAGAGACAGCAACATGGCCAAAGCGTGTAATCGGCCCCAGTAAATCGCCAGTTCGTTTAAATTCCGCGACACAATCTTCGAAGTGAGGGTACACGCCCCCTTCCATCCAGTGAACCAGACAATCTACGCGCGGCCGCGTCATTAAGATATTCACCGAACCAATCATTTCACCTTCCGGTGTGAAATCAATTTCGACCGGGTTATCCATGCCGCCACCACAGAAGACTTCAATGTCCGAACCATCGGGCTTACATGAGAAGATCCGAGCCGCCAGACCCTTGCTAGTCACCTTTCCTGATTTGTCCTTAAACTCGTGACCATGTCGTCCATCACACCAGTAAAGGCGCCCCTCCGGACCACGAAAGCAACCATGGATACTGGCGGCATTTCCGGAAAACCCAAAATGATCCACGATAATTTTTCGCTCATCAGCCACTCCATCATCATCGTGATCTGTTAAACGCCAGATATTAGGAGGACTCGCAACATACAAAGAACCATCATGCCACAACGCCCCCATCGGAAGCGTCATCTTGTCTGCAAAAATAGTGCTTTTATCAAACCGACCATCGCCGTCTTGATCTTCTAACATGCGGATAAAACTTTTGGGCTCCTTCATCAATTGAGGAGCGCGTGTGTTTTCTCCTGAACTTTCGGCAATGAATAAGCGACCTCGATCATCGAATCCACCCATCATCGGGTATTTGGTTAGCTCACTATTAGTCACGCGATCGATACTGAAGCCTTTGGGAACACGTGGAAGATCTTCGGCTTGGGCAAACTCAACATGAAAAATACACAAAAGCAAGTAGACAATCGAGCAACCAAAAGAGGAAATGCGAGGCGGTTGGTGATTCACGGCAAGTACCTTTACAGGAAGGAATAAAAAGTTCGTATGACCACAGCAAATAGGCCGTCGGAGCCTGAGAATCTTACATTGTAAACAAAGTAAATAAAGTTCACAAACGGCAAATCACAGATTTCACGATTTCCTGACCTGAAGTTTGTCCTATGAAATTCAAAAGCTTCGCTTCTTGATTCTACAAGAACAATTCGACCAGCACACAATCAACGAGTTTTTCCATGTCGTGTTGAGATGTGATTGTCGCGCGTAAAAAAAAGAAAATTTTTACATCTTTTCCTGGAGCGAATCAGCGGAATATGTCACGAAAAATCGGCAATTGTCGGCATGCAGCGGCATTCCTCTTTTCACTGTTTTAAGACCACTTCTGAAAAAAAGAGAGCACGTTTTCACCGTTATAATTCCCATGTAACGCACATCGGTCACTACTTTACGGAGACAAAAGAAATGAAAACAACAGAAACACCAACCAGACAAAATTTGACAGAAAAACAAGAGGCAATCTACTCATTCATTAAACAGGAAATTATCGAACAACGCCTTTCTCCCACCGTTCGGGAAATTGGCGAACAGTTCGGAATCCGATCTTCGAATGGCGTCATGTGTCATCTAAGAGCATTGGAACGTAAGGGGTGGATCAAACGAGATCATTATCTTTCAAGAGGCATCACCCTGATTACGGAACCCATCACTCAGTTGCTTACACTCACCCCCGGTGAAGCAGCTTGTTTAGGCGATATCTACGTCGGCTGTGTCAACGCACAAGACAGAAGTGTGACACTCGAAGTGATCGCTCCCGATACGATGGGAGAAATACGCAAAGACATATGAGAGGAAATTCACGAAATCGAAAGTGCACTCAATTCGAAAACGTAAATTTAAAAATTGACTCACCAGAAAAGCGGAAACACAAGAAATGGATCGCACACCTGAAAGCAATGAAAAGCAACATGTATTGCCATTTTCCAACTTGGAAGACAGTTCGGAAGCTGAAATCCCTTCTGAAACATCACAACTAGAATTTCCGAGTATGATAAAAAAAAGTTATCGCGACCTATTAACAATTGAAGACGAATATGAAGGACTCACCTCTGCCGAAGCGACAACGGACGTTGCTCAATGTACTCAGAGTGTGCGCGACAAAGAAAATGAACTCAGCAATTTAAATAAAAAAATAAACCAGGAGAAATTAAAACTAGAGAAATTAAAAGGAGACTTAGAAGAGGCAGAAGTCTGTCTTTCGATGGCTCAATCTTTTGAAGCGGCCATCACTGGTTGGCGGCAAACCATAGAATCTCTGGAATCGCTATATAATTCAACAATTGAATCTCAAGTACCTTTGTCTATGGCGGAAGAAGCCTGGAAAGATCTGAAATTTGTAGAACAACAAACTTTAATGGAGTTGGAAAGTGCAACCACGAAAGACGTGATTCATGCTCCTTTTGGATCAATGTCTGTCCAGAAATCAGAGTCACTGTTCCCCAATGAAGTATCAATTGAAATTCTCGGCGATTATCTGCCAGTTTCTATTTTGACCGAAGAAGCTCAGCTCTCATTAAAGCACTGCATGCAGGGAAATGCCACTTACGCAGTTCACTGTCAATCGCAGTGTTGACGTTGAGTGTTTAAGTCAAATTTATTACCTATTACTTCAAATATACAAGGATTTTAGGTCTATGCAAAATCAAACAGAACAATCGAAACTTCATTCCAATACACACCGAACCATTAGTGGCCAACTCGCCGAATGGGGCATCGAATTCAGTCAAGACCGTGTGGCGCAACTATCCATAAATCAACAGCGCCAACTGCAAGACTGGATTAATAAGGGTGTAGATGCGGACGAAACTTACCAAGCCGAGTTCGCCAGTCTGCCGGAGTTTATGGAAAATGAATTACTTGAAATGAGTGGAGAAATGTCGGCTGAGCCTCAAGAAATCATTGTTGAACAAGCCATCAATGCCTATGAAGCGGAAAACTCTATTACAAACAATCCTTATCTATTTGACACCATTGCCTGGCGCCTTTGGCGAAAAGCTTACTGTCATTGGCACCATGGCGAATCCCTCGAATTCGAGAACGAAAATAGTCCGAATTCTGAAACAGGAGAACAACAATCAGCAATCTCAGAGATACATCAGCAGTTAGTACGACTGTCTCCACAATTGAACCAGACAGAACACTCACTGAAAGAGCTGCGTCATAAATTGAAACAAACGAAAAGACAAAGAAAAGCATTTATCAAACAACAATCTCTACTAATTCGTCAATTAAGCGAATCGATTCGTTCTACGACAGACACAAGTGCTGTTTCTGCACAGAAAGAAGAACTGTTGCAAACTATAGAATCGAAATCAGAATCTACAACTGACGTCTCGCCCTCTCTCACAATTCAGGAAAATCAACGCATATCACTGGCAGCTGATTTAGATGCGCCGATTCAACTCATTAGTATTCCTGTTACACCATCACAGACAAATCGGGTTGAAGTGTATCTACAACAAAGCAGTGATGGTCGCTGGCGTGCTGGACATCTCTGGTCGGTCATTAGGAATGCGAAGACAGGCCAACTCTCACGTGGAAGCAGACAGCCAGACCAGCAACAGATGGCCTATCCCTCTGAAACAGCGGCATTACTCAATGAAGTCATTTATCTCAGCCAGGGAATCATCGGCGTGGTCGAGATTGAGAGCCAGATTTTAGATTATCTAAATCTGCTTGAAGAGTATCCAGGACAGTTATCTGTCTGTAGCGAATGCCATTCTCATTATCTTCTGGAGAAAGACAGTCATGCGGAGCTTTGCGCTCAATGTTGTAGTACACCTGACGATTAAAGGAGCCTGGGATAAGCTAAGATTTTGCAGGAGTCATCCATTTTGTCTTGCCAAGCCCTTCCAATCTTGCCATAGTTGATGATGTAGAATCATCACTTGATGCAACTTAATTCTCCTTCAGGAGCGGAGGCGCACTGTGCAAGACAAAACAAATAAAACAGACAAAACTCATTCTTCTTTGAATCGCAGAAAATTTTTGGCTGCTTCCGCCTCTGCTGCCGCGATTGGCTTCGGTGCTCCTGCCTTTGTTCGTGGCAGGAATCTAAATGAAAAACTGAATATCGCCATAATCGGTTCCGGAGGCCGTGGCGGCAGTAATTTGAGATCTGTCTCTTCTGAAAATATTACCGTGCTCTGTGATGTTAACGAACAGAACCTGTTCCGCGCTGGACAGAGCCATCCCAAGGCAGAAAAAGTCAAGGACTTCCGTAAGGTCTTCGACCATCCTGAGAAATTTGACGCGGTTGTCGTCAGTACTTGCGAACATACGCATGCATTCGCCACACTACCGGCGCTTCAATTGAAGAAACATGTCTATTGTGAAAAACCATTAACACATAGTGTTTGGGAAGCCCGCGTGATTCGGGAAGCAGCCCGGAAAGCAAATGTCGCAACGCAGATGGGCACACAAATTCATGCGGGTGACAATTATCGTCGAGTGGTCGAACTCGTTCAATCAGGGGCCATTGGTCCCGTACAGGAAGCTCACGTCTGGGTTTCCCGTGCCTGGGGCTGGCATCCTTCAGAAGCAGAAGCGAAAGCAGCCAATGATATTGTGTACTCTCCCAAACGTCCGAGTCATTCTGATCCTGTGCCTAAAGGAGTCGACTGGGATCTCTGGTTAGGCCCCGCGCCAGAACGTCCCTTTAACAACATTTATTTCCCGGGGCCGAAATGGTACCGTTGGTGGGATTTTGGAAATGGAACAATGTCTGACTTAGGCAGCCATTGGATCGACTTACCCTTCTGGGCCTTAAAGCTGGATTATCCCCTCACCATCGAAGCGGAAGGGCCTCCGATTCAAAAAGAAATCGCGCCAGCATCGATGCAAGCAGTTTATGAATACGGACAACGCGGTGATTTGCCCCCCGTGACGGTCGGCTGGTATCAAGGTACCAATAAACCAAAGTTCTGGCAGGAAAAGAAAATTCCTCAGTGGGCCAACGGCGTACTGTTTGTCGGTGAGAAAGGCATGCTGCTTTCTGATTACCGAAAACATGTTTTACTGCCAGAAAAAGAATTCGCCGACTTCACTCCTCCAGCGCCTTCGATTCCCAAGTCATTGGGACATCACGCCGAGTGGATTCACGCCAGCAAAACAGGCGAACCTACTACGTGCAACTTCGAGTATGCAGGTCTGTTAACGGAAGCCAACCACCTTGGTAACGTGGCCTATCGGACTGGTAAAAAGCTACACTGGGATACTCAAGCCATGCGCGCGACGAATGCTCCTGAATCCGATCAATATATCCGCCGCGAATACCGCAAAGGTTGGAAATTGATTTAGAGAGGATCGAAAGAACTTTTATTGATGCTCAAACAATTCGTAATCAATAAGACAACGATGATTACCACATCCTTGAGCGTAGAAGCGTCAAACTAAAACTATGAGCACACGATTTTTTTGCGAAGTCTAAGCTTAAATTATTAGGCTCAATTGTCATCAACTCATGCTAGAAATTGCAAAAAATATCCTGGTGATTGAAAATTTTTTGACTTCTGAAGAATGCATTAATTACATCGAATACAGCGAGTATCTCGGCTATCAAGCAGCTGATGTTGATGTACATGGGGTTCGAAAACAAATCAAGGAAATTCGAACCAACGAACGCGCAGATATTGAGTCACAGAATACTGCGGACGACTTATGGGAAAAGCTGAAACATTATCAGTTGCCTGAGACAGAGCTGGGTAAAGCAGTCGGTTTAAGCCCCTTTATTCGCTTCTATCGTTATAGTGGACAACAGAAGTTCAACATGCATAAAGATGGAATAAAACGACATCAAGGATTTGAATCGCGTTATACAATGATCGTATATTTAAACACAATTTTAGAAGGTGGAGAGACGGCATTTAGAACAAATGATCTAGAGATAAAGCCAAAAGAAGGCCATTGTTTATTATTTGCACACGAGTTGTGGCATACCGGTAAGCCTGTAACTTGCGATGAAACAAAATATGTTCTCCGCACTGATGTTTTTTACAAAACCTCGCAATAAATATATCAATCTCAAAGAACGATTTCGAAAGAAAAGATAATCCACGTCGAATATGACGATAAAGGTCATTACAAAGACAATTTCGACAACAAGATCCATGTAGTCGATTTTAATCTAGTCGAGAGCCAAGTCTTGAAGAGAGAGTGAGACTTAATACTTATAGTTCAATCACAGAAATCTAATCTTCTTTCCAATACCTGCATCTACACGACCATAAGGCCACAATTAAAACCTCTCTTGACACGTTTGTTTATTTTGTATACTAAACCGCTTTAGTGTCTCCAGTGATACATCTCTTTTTGAAATAGATAAAGTGGTTACTGAATATGCATGGATCGCGACATTTAGAATACTTACAGGGAATGGTGTTTGACGAAGTTTCTTTCATTGAATTCCTGGAAGCACTCTCTTTTGATAAACAAGTCGAAGACACGAATGAGTTATTTGAACCGGCGGATATACACCATTCTACAGGATGGGAACATGAAGATATCGCCAGTTATTTGAGTTCGTCCGCAGCTTGGGCCAGATCATCCATTAGTGATTCATCACTCACTCTAAAAGAATCAAACCCATGGAAAAGAGTAGCCGAAATTCTACTTGCAGGGAAAGACGTCTGCTAAAACGATTCGAAACTCATTGAGCTCCTTCAGCAGACAAAAATGCTGGAAATGGTAGATATTTTCAGGGTCGATCCCTGTAAACAGCTTAATGTCAGGAAATTCACTTGTCATCTCTCAACCTTCTTGGATTGAGTACATCGGCGCGTACCTTGAGACAGTTAAATCTTCCATGGATTTAGAGGCCTGGGTTCACTACAGACCGACAAGAAAAGAAACACGGATTTTTAAATCTGAGTGACCACCTACAGCGGGTCACACGCGGCTGCCACCTGGCAAATATGGAGTCATTGAACTGTTTGTTCAACTCTAAAACCAATGAACGAATAGTCAATGTAAATGGTTTAAAGTTTTCTCCATTTTACTCAAAATGATCAGTACCCCTTAATATGTAGGGGCAACTCATCACTTTTGGGGATTCGCTTTTACACTCGATGTTTGAACACAAGGTTGGATTTGGTAGGCTACAGAACGGCTCCTAATATTAACGTTGTGACGAGTTGAGTTGACGGATGGATGAGCAAGGAGATGGGGTGAGCAAAAAAGCGAGAAGCCTGAAGAGTTTGCCTGAATGTGGTGATGTATTTTCAGTCTCATTAGGTAATTGGGGATTCACAGCATGCCGTGTTGTTGCCGTGAAAGCAAAGCCTGTGACTGTGCTGGTTGTTGGGTCGGAGTATTTAGACGCGAATCCACCCTCGTTGGATGATCAGAAAGTTTACGATATCCCAATATTAACACATCACTCATTTGACAGTGAGCCATTAGCATTCTGGACTCCCATGACAATTATTCCCGGGTTCGAAAAAATCGGTAATGTCAAACCAGCAGAAGGAGAAGATCAGCTTGCCCCCGGCAGCATGGCGCAATGGGAATACATCTTGTATCAACGTATCATGCAAGCTCAATGGGATGGTGTTCCAAGACCAGATGCAGCAAGTGAGATCGATATAATAGAAGCTATAGAGCAAGCCTATCAAAAGCGTCAAAAGCCTCTCACGCCAGCTGGTATAATTAAGAAGTTCCGTTCCTTAGATCCCTTGGACCAACCAAAAGCCGCATTGGTGGCTGACATCCTGAAAGCATTAGTAAGGGATCTTGGTAACGCAAAGGACACCGGTATCGAACCAGTAAAAATAGTGACCGACTGTATTACAACCCTCAATCGGTTGGATGCGGAAGAAGAGTGCATTGACACGGTTGAACGTGATTGGCTGATAGAATTCTTTCAAAAGATTGGAAAGAAATACAAAATCGACGATGTTTATGAACTCGTCGAAGAACAACGAGAATGGTGACTCCCAAATAAACAAGGCCGCCCTGATTAGGGCGGCTTATCTAGTAGATATTTGGTAGTATATTGATAGGCCTTAGGTATTATTTTTGGATTGCAGACTCAAATTTGGTTGTAGAAAATGACCGTAAGAATATTTTTCAATCAAGCCAGCGCTAAGTATTTGTTCTTAATTACGCCTATTATTCTTCCCATGATTTGTGTTCTAATTGGGTTTTTAATCGGACTCTACTTCGATGGTTCGACCGCAAATTATATTACAAGCGCTTTTCTTCATTTCATTGCACCATTCAGTGCTATGTATGCAGCATTTCTGGTGTCGATATTTTTATGTCGTAAATTGATAAATACTTTAGCTCTTTGCTATTTATTAATTTTTTTAGGGTTATTGCCTTGGTTCATGATCCTCCACTACATTGTGTTTTAGTAAAATTAATCTGGAGCACCATCACCCCAACTCAAAATGCAAATCAACCGCTCGCTTCCCTAACACTGTAGCTACTAGCTTAGCCTGCTTATCTGTGGGTGCTTTGGTGGTGGATAGGATCTTGTGGATTGGTGAGTCTGGTGGAACTTCGAGCTTTTCTACGAGTTCACAGAGCCACTGGTAATACTCGTCCTTGCGATAACCGTCGCGTTCCCATGCTTTGAACATTAAGAGCACGTAGTTGTAAACGTCCCAATCGGGTTCAGTTATGAAAACATGCCGCTTTTTTCATCGTAGTCATCTTGCAGAGTATCACCTATCAGTTCGTGATCTGAAGCATATTCAGCCCACCCTGGTCGGTTGCCATTAAGAACTTCGGGCGGACCAATATATACACAGCCGTCTTCTACTGAGAAATTCTGCTTTACCTGATATTGATAGACTTCTTGCCCGGCATCGACACGGTACTTTATTTCGAGGAAAGCATCATCGCCTTCGATTCTCAGGAGCTCACAACTTACAAAATGGATCACGACACCACCCCGCCTAACCGCATTCGCAGATTATCTACCACCTCAAGGCTATGATACATGAACTCGCGCCGTATAAGCCTACCTTTTCGCTCCAGAGCTTTTAAGTGATTGCACACTCCATTGGTTGACTTGATTCCGAAATGTCTGCCAATCTCTCGCACAGACGGAGCCTGCCCGTGCTTGTGGATGAATACGCCGATATAGCTTAGGACTTGCTGTTGTTTGGGGGTTAGGTTTTTCAAGCAAATTGCCCTTCTATCCACATAAGCCAGAGAATAAAGAGTAGCATTCCACAAAAGATCAACAGGTCTTTCCAGGGTTTCTTTTCTATTGAAACGACTACTTCTAAAATTACCCCTGCAATAATTGCAAAGAAAATCAGAACCCAGAAAGTAATACCTTCGAAAGACATCACAAAACTCTCCATACTACACTGCTAACAATTCATCTCTCATTCTCCAAATTCTACCAACCAGTTTTCTAATTCTCCACTTCTGGCTTGATTTGTTCACATATGCCAGTATACCTTAACAACATGGAATTCGTTGGTGATAACAATCTTTAGGAGGAGAAAATGAAAGTCAAACACACAAAACTTATATATTGCTTAGCACTATTGATCGTGGTTGGCCTTGGCTGTAATAAGAAGCCAGAAATTAAAACTGACAATTCTAAACAGGCAGAAGGTCAACAAGTAAACGTAGAAAATCCTCAAGTCAATAATGAAAAAACAAAACAACCTGATAGTACTGCGACTCAAGCAAAAGGTGTAATTAATGTTGAGAACAAAACATACGAGAATGACAAGTTTAAGATCGAGATTACTGATCTGAAATCTAAGCGAATTAGTAAATATCTACAACTGATACCTCTCCTCGTTATGCTCAAGGTAGACAATTTGCAAAAGGATAAAAATCTATTCTATCCATCATGGACTCCAGACGCTTCTGTGGCATACAAAATACGTGTTTCTACTGTTGAGGATGAACATGGTAAGGTGTATGACATATTGCCTGTTCGAGGGCGTAAGCATGATCAGCAAACGATAGACGTGGAAATAAAGCCAGGAGAGTCTATTACTGACATGCTCCAATTTAATGAAATCGCCCCTAATGCCAAGAAGTTGAAACTGACTCTTGTAGGCAATGAACTAACAGACGGCAAAGACCTGGTTTTTAAGTTTGATACGCCATAAATCTCTGCTCTGGATTGCACTTTACCCTTGATTTGTACACATACTATTAGGTATGGGGAATCAACGGAATTGACTTCCGTGTCTTCGTTCTATTTTGGAGGGCACCCACACAAAACCATGCCTGATTCATTAGGCGGCAGTCCGCATAAAGGGCAACAAGGACCGTACTTTCCTGGGGGAATTTCTTCTTTTTTTTCTCCAATCAAATAAACCCGATCTGGCCCCCAATGCTGTGACTTGCAGGACCAATCGCATAGCCGTCGCCAATGGTCTCCCATCGACTTAAAGAAGTACGGATCCAGATCGTCCTCGGTAACTGGCAATGCCATCACATGTTGTTTGATCACTTCCGATCGTGCAATAAGACAACCGAACCCAGAACCCCGCATCTCTGCGACCTGTGGTTCATTCGGTTTTGGGGGAACCGCTGGAGTCATCGGCTTAATGTTTTTAATTCCATCCTGCATCCAAACAACAGGATTCCCACTGAAACGGGATTGATACGGTGCTGTCACAGCTCCTACGTCAACGTTGAAGTGCTTCATCAGCCTTTCGAGTACATCATCAGGAGGGAGCACGTCGTCTTCCAGAATCCAACAATATGGCGTTTCCAGCATCAATCTAAGCTGGTTATAGATCTTGCAAATAGATTGCTTCACCTTCAGTTGTACCTCACGATCTCGACGATTCTTGTCAGCGAGCCCCTTCAACCCAACATCCAATTTAAAGTGTCTCACGTCCGAATAATTGCAATCACCAATCCAATATCTGACCATTGTGGAAAACCTGTCGTCTTGGCTCGTATCGCAGAGGATCAGCTTGATTTGATCGTGAGGCCAGTTTTGGCGATCCAGGAACATTTTCAAACGATCCCACGCCCATTTTCGTCCCGCAAGCGGAATAAACAGAGTGACCGTCTGGTATTCCAATCCATGCGAATGGTAATAAACCTCTTTAGGGTCAATCGGATCTCGATTCTGGCTCATCTGACTGGAGTGTCTGCGATAATTCAGGATGGCTTTTGACTTTTTGAAATCCCAACCATCCAGAGCGATTCGCTGAAACATCCAATAGTCTTCAGGCATGAAGTATTCATCAAACTTTCGGTCCCAGGCATCGCAAAGATTAAGTGCTTCTCGTCGAACAAAAGAGCAGGTACTCACAAAATTCTCTCCCTGAAACAGCCTGTTTTGGGAATACTCAGGAAAGTTTGTTCTTCGCGTCGATTCTCCGAAGTGCTGATGATCGGCATAAACTACACCGACATCTTGATTAGTGAATTCTTTCATTCCCAATTCGATATAGTTGGAAGGCAGAATATCATCAGCATCCACAAACAGCACGACTCCTGATTCTGTCTGCAAATAACCATCGTGCCGCGAGAACAGAGCACTCCTATTTTCGACTCGTAAATACTTCACACCCTTGCTGGCAAAGTCTTCCGTCACTTCCTTTGTGTTGTCTGTGCTGGAATCGTCGACGACGATAATCTCTGAGGCTGATTGAGACTGCTCCAGAACGCTCTGTAAGCACTCTTCAAGAAATTTGCCGTAATTATGACTGGTGATCACAACTGCGACTTCAAGAGGGCTACAGGCATCGGGAACAGCTCCCCATTTTTCACAGTGAAACTGATTGTTGTGAACCAGCTTTTCCCACTCTTCACCGTGTTTAGTACAAGCGTAGTTTCGCTGGTGCTCACATGAATTACAAATTGTCTCTCGGTCTCTTGATGTCATTTCTTTACGTGTCTCACATCAATGAAAGGGGGGGCGTAGTAGATGTCGTGGCTCTGTCTGAACCCGACTGGGTAAAATGGTCCAGGCCAACCAATTAAGAATCCGTCTTCTTGAGTTGGTACCCCATCGGGCCACTGGTAGTCATTGGGTAATGTGTCAATAGTATGGCCTGTCGTCAGAACTGGTAACGTTGGAATATTTCTCCGCCATCGCGTAGATGACTCTGATAAACAGCGATAGCCTGACGGCGGGTAATAGGTCGCCTTTATGCGTGATGAATTACCAAAGGATTCGGTCGGATCGGTAGCCGCTGGGCCGCCAAAGATATTATAGAATTCCCCACCGGGTGCTAAATTGAACCAGCCGGGGTTCGCTCCAGCTTCCCAATCTAAATCAAAGACTTGTGCAGACTGACTAATAGTTAGATCAATTTTCCAGCGACCGGGGGTAATTAACTCCCCGCTTTGGTCTTCTACTTCTGCCGCTTCCCAACTAACAAGGACTTGGTGCGACCGCAAAAACCAGTTCCAACCGTCGTACAGAGAATCGAATCTTTGCCATTCGAAATCTTGAACGAATTGCCCACCTTCAATAGGCGATTGGCCTTGAACTAAATTAAATGCTTCCGAGGCTAGCGGACCATCAAATTTACACGGTGAGTCACCTTGTATTTCTTCGTCAAAGTTCGGCAACCGACGTGGAGCATTTACAATGACAGGTGTTTCTATGGCGTCTGCGTTTGGAACCAGAGTCTCGGGATTTAAGTAATGCCATCGCCGATATTTTGGGACTGATATTTCCCATTGCAGGTCAGCGTTTACAATCTTCGCACCGCATCGACTACAAGGAAACCGTTTACGAGGACATGGTTTTTTAATCAGTGAATAAGAGCAATCTTTTTGTCCCATTATAAATCTGGTGTCCCATCCCCATTAAAATCGCGGCATTGAACAGACATCGCGACAAACCCTTGCCCGTTAAACCAAACCGCATCACCAATTGCACCTGGTGCCACAGCATCATTGATCACATTGTCGTCTCCATCCCATCTACCAATCTGTGGAATGTGAAAATAAACATCGACGGTTAACTCGCTATCGGCGTAGTCAGTACATGTGATATGCACTTGGAACTCTGCGTCTTCCGGTCTGATCACTTCCAAATTGTTAAAAGTTTTTCCAGCAAGATCACCAGCAAATTCAATCAACCAAAGCCCCGGCCAGACTGACACTTTCAGGTTTTTTGCACCGATATTCGGGAGGTCTCCAATTTTTTGAGCAAGATAATCAGGGGTTAAAACAGATTCTTTCAAGTTGATCAGTTCTGTTTGATCTTCGTCCAACACCAACCTGATTTCACCGTTCACATTATCGCCGACAAATGAAATCAATTGTTTATGATTACCCTCACTGTCCAAATGTGTTACGGCGGCCTTAATAGGTTTGTCACCATCTACTTTGACCGTGTATTCAGTTCCTGGTGTAAATATAGAATACTCTTCTGCGGGACGAACTCTCGTAATATAAGTTGAGTATGCTTCCAGAGCGACGAACCGGATCGGTGGTCTTGGTGAGATTTGAGCTGCAGGAGCGATGTAAGCTAACAGATTTTTAGTGGCATCCTCGTCTTCTTTTTTCCCTTTGGTTTTTTTGCCGGTGTTGTACTTATAAATCCCCATACAGTTCCAGCCGAGGTACTGTGAACTGATTCCAAACTGACTGGACTTGGCAATATCACTAGGAAGTTTTAAATGTCCGGTGGGATCTCCGACGAGTTGCTGCTGAATTCCATTTCCAAACAGCTTTTCCTGAAACTCAAATGCTTCGTATTCGGCTTCTGTGAATTTGCCGCCTAATTGTCTCTCAGGAGCTTCATACCTTCCGAATATTTTAGCCGTATCATCTTCGTCACCTTTAAAGCGACAGTAAGCAGGTGGGAATTTCATTCTGCCCTGACGATCCTTGCGGATATCAGCAGGTCCTGTGAATGCGTAATTGATCCCAATCGGAACAATCTTCACTTGGTCTTCTTCAGGCACACCCGATTGATCTTGCCCGACGGGAAGTTCTCCGACTGGCAGACGAACTTCATGCACATAGTGATCGTCGCCAAACTTTCTAATACCCACTATTTCCACCAGCGAGAAACCGGGGATAGTCAAGTCTTTGTATTTCCGACGTTCATCCTTATCCTCAATGTGATCATCGCCAACGTTTAAACAGTTTAACCATTCACCGGGACTTGTCTGACTTGGTTCGAACATTAGGTTCCCTCCGTATTGACTTGATCGGTGTTATCAATGGTTTCAGTATGATTTTTGATCATCTCTTTTAACGCGAGATTACGCTGGCGTTGGTCGAAGTTGGGAACATTGATCTTTACTTCCGTATTACGCGAGATTGTGGTTGTCATCCCTCCTGAAGTCGTGCGTGAAATCGCAACCTGTTGGATGGCTCCGTCCAAGTTGATTTTCTTTAAACCGGCATAGACTCCGGATCCCGAGTCTTCTGTAAAGATCTTGATGTTTTCTACATCGACTGCGATCAGAGCCTGCTTTTCCAGTTCTTCCTCTACAACATTATCCAAGACTTTGACGACTTCGGTTACTTCTTCCCCTTTTAGATTTGTCTTAGTCTCATACTGTGCTTGATATGCTTGGACAATTTCGTTTTTGATGACAACTTTTGTACCTGTTCCTTTGGGAACTTTTGTTGGTTTCTCGACGATGACATCCAGTGGGAGTTTTGCTGGCTTCGTTTTAAACTTCGGGTCCAGTTCTTCAACGTGTGTAAAGCGGGCCGGTTCTCCTGCCAGGTTCTTTAGAGGAGTCGCAATTAGGACTCTCAAGTCCGCTGGATATTCTAATTTCTGGTCTTTTTTACCTTTCTTGCCTTTGATAATTTCGCGTCTTGTGATCGGTTCATTGAATTGAATGATCCCTAATTCAGGAAGGACGCGAAATTTACTCACCTCAATCGTATTCAGTAATTCATCAGTAGTGAGCGTGTCGCCAACTCTCATCGGATCATAAAAAATTCCACTCACCTGGGGTGGTTTCCGAATCAGTTTCCCGGTGTAGGAATCGACTGCCAGTTCTGCTCGGGTCTCAAAAATCGGCAAGATCTGTTCAAATTCAATCAGTTTAATATCATCTAGGTAGCCAGTCTTAGGGTTGATCGCCTGCGGACCGGGAATGACAGGTTTCGCTTTCTGAAACAGTTTGCGTCGGGCTTGCTCATAATCAGCTAGTAAATTGTCATAGACTTTTTCACCAGCCCTGTGCCCGAGATCTACCACGAGACCAAGTTGGTAGCCTAAATCATCGTACTTTTTTCTTAAGCTTTCATCTTCCTTTGTGCCGACTGGGTATTTGAGTCGGTAACTTCGATAGACAGTTTGGACAGCCAGAGTGTACTGCTCTTTGCGTTTGCGGTATTCATCATCACTCGGTGTTTGGTCAAACTTGATCTCATCAAACTTATAACGAATCTCTGGGTAGTTCGGGGGTATTGAAAATTCCCATTCTGCGTTTCCCTGAGAATCAAATGGTGCATAACTAAGATGATTAATCGGCCTCCAGTCTCCGTCGAGATCCAATCCCACTGGTTCCAATTCCCACAGAGCCTCATGCATGGTGATTCCACCGAGGACGGTCACTGAATCGGGTGTCTCGGGAAGTTCAGCATCAAATCCCCCAGACATGAGATCTTCGGTTGGGAGAAGTGCTCCTACGCCCTGTTTCTCGATGCGCACAATGTCATCCCAACCCAAACAAACGCGATAACCTAATGGAGTCAATAAATCGTTTAATGCCTGGGCAGGTGGGATGCGGTCCCAATGAACTTCTGGGCGCACTTTTTTACGATAGGAGATTTTTTTATTCTTCTCTAACTCGTCGAGTGTTTTGGTTTCGTACTTGATCTCTCCCATCGCATCCAAACACATTTCGGCCAATTCACGAACGGTTTTCTCTTTCCTTTTTTCGATGACTCCATTTTTCTTAGTATTCCAATGACCTGAGAATGATCCAAATTGCCATTTCCAACGTCGGTCAAATATTGGAATCGTCCAGTTTTCTGATGTCTCAGAACGACGCACAGACGCTCTGTCCGCTCGACAGGACTGCATCAAAATCTGAATGGTTTTATTAACCGTCGTTTTTCTTCCGAAGAGATCCGTATTCACTTTCACCGTATCAAATTGAAAGATCAGGAATCCATCCGGTTCAATCGGAACGTAGTCCTTGTCTTTTGGATCTAGAGTTTGAGGTGCCATTTCGATACGGCAAATGTCGGGAGTAATCCCATGCGAGCGTGTATAACTCACACCGACGATCTGTTTGATACCCGGATACAATACAGATCCCGCACCTTCGAAATCACTGTTTGGATCATCCATGTTAAGTAGTAATTCCAAAAGTGAGTTTGAAGTTCTTACCCATATTGAGTTTGCTCAAATCACCCGTGTTTTCCATATCGATTACGGGATTCGCGATGCTTCCGGAGACGTCAAAGATTTCAGATTCATCGCTGAGCTTATTGATAATAGTGATTGTTTTTGGTCGACTGTCTTGATCAAAAATCAAAACGGATTCACCGGAAAGATTAATCTCTGATGCCGTATCGACAGAGTTATAGTTCAATAAACCATCCTGAATATTCAACAGAGTGTGAGCCCCTGCATGAATCGTGGTTGACCCGGCAGTCTGATCTAGTGATGTTGTGTTAGAGTTAATATCCAACACACCACCACTCTTGATGATGTCAGTAATAGTTACCCCATCTCCTAAGTAGACCGTCGTGTCATCTGCAGCGTCATCAAAAAATGCTTGCCTTAGTAAAGCAATTGTTGAGACTTCAGTAGGATAGTATGCCACTCCCAAGCTGCCCCGGTTGACATTGATCACGTTCGATGCGTGTGTACCGAGCAAGAGAATCGCCGGTGTATTGGCATCTTCACCATCACCGGAATCAGTAATCAGGACCGTACTTTGTACCGATCCCAAGTCAATTTTTATTCGATCAGAACCATCACCCTCTTTGTCCCCGATAAACAAAGTAGTGGCTCCGATTTTTAGATACTGATCACGGTATTCAAAGTAGGACAATCCATCACTGTTGGTACGGGGCAATCCAATAAATCCGGAGAAGGTCTGCTCAATGTGTAAGGCGGCCAATGTGACAGCACTTTGATCTAAGCCGTAAAGAATACTGATCTCTGAATCTGAAATGTATACTGTATCACCATTTGTCGGAACAGTGTTCGTGTTCCAATTCGCGGGCGTGTCCCAATGATTGGGACCTTCGCTGGCCGTGGTGGCAACTTGGCTCACGGGTGACTGTGTAGTTACAATTGTAACAGTTGGAGCATTACCGCCTTTCACCGACTCTGTGACCGTTATGGAAACAACAGTAATCTCAGCTAATGCCGTCCCACTTAAACTACCGGCAAATGTAATGACAACCGCCGTGTCTGGAAGTGGCCCGCCTGTGCATATTACATTACCCGAGCCGATGGAACTCATCGCCTCTAAAGCTGCCTGCACCGTGGCGGCTGATGCGTTGTGTGCGATTGACGCTGAATCGACTCCGCCAAAACTCAAGCCGAATGTGCCGCTTACAGGCGATCCTGTAATACTAAGATTCTGCACTTCAGCCGTTCCGCTTGAACCTATGGCGGTGTAGAAGTCATCTTCCTGAACTGTTCCGATTCCGGTGTTATGCGTCTTAATATCAACAGTGAACCCGGTATCCTGATTCGCTAGATCACCAATGAATTCAACTTTGAGGACAAACGGATCAAACACGTCATCCGGAGCCGATGACGTTACTTGCACATTACCCGATCCCACATTGCTCAAACCTTCCAAAGCTGCCTGAATCGTTGCTGCTGATGTATTCCATGCTAAATCATCGGTTTCTTCGATGCCGACTTTAATGTAGAACGATGAAAATGATATGTTTCCAGATTCGGTGACAAGCTGACCCTCACTTCCAGCTCCCAGTTCACCATAAGTACCGCCAACCAATGATGTATTATCAATCGTCAATGTGTATCCCGCTGAAGCTGAATTTAAAGCAACGACAGGGTGCCACCACAAAAGATAATCATTGCCGTCTGCGAGCGTTCCGCTGCCTAGAGAACCTCCGGCTTGTACAGCAAAGCAGAGAGGATACGTACCGCCAACAGCTTTACCAAAGTCCGTTGCTTCAAAGGCAGCCATTATTTCTGCCGGCGTTGCATCATAGGCAATTGCCCCGGTTTGCATGACTGTTGTTGAATCGATTTGAAGTTGGATCGTAAACGTTCCACTAGTAGCACTCGCATCGCCTCCGATTCTAAGAATCCCGGACACATTTGAACTGTCATACATGCTAAGGTGCCATATTTCATTTTGACCTCCACCTCCCGGCGTTGTTTCTGTGACCGAGACATTTAAACCACCTGTCAGCAATGCTCCATCAACAGTGATCATCGCTACGTCAGTTTTGCCAAGCGCATTTTGAAATGTCACCGTATACGGTCCACCATTGGCACCTGAGACTGAGACATTGCCCGCGCCGATAGTACTTAACGCTTCTAAGGCCGTTTCTACAGTCGCAGCACTCGCGTTGTAAGCAATGTTCCCGGTTGTTTGACCTGCATAGCTCAGTGTGAATGTACCACCGGTTGAAGAGGTTAGACTGATAACTTGTTGTTCGTCTGTCCCTAACAGATTAGTGACATCGGCGGTCATCATTGCTACGTCTGTGTTTGCTAGAGCTCCGATGAATTCGACTGTATAAGGCCCACCATCTGCCCCTGTGACCGCAACGTCTCCAACTTCGATGTTGCTTAAACCCTCTAATGCTGTTTGCACAGTCTCAGCAGTAGCATTGTGTGCGATAGCTACCGTTGTTTGCCCATCAAACGTAAGTGTATACGTACCGCCTATCGGATTATTGCCGATAGTAATGACTTGAATTTCATTCGTGCCAGAGCCAATTGAAAACGATACAATAAATGGCTTACCGGGAGTAACAGCAGTGAGCGTGATCTCTCCGGCCAAAATTGATGACGCAGATATTTCAGCAAATTCAGGTATCGTAGATGCGCTCCAAACTGCGACAATCGCATCTGTAACATCGGCTAATACTGGACCGGGGGGATAAGTATAAGTCAACTCTTTGTTACCTATTTTCGCCGTGAATACCTGGCCCGATTCGACATTGGAAGGAATCGTAATTGTATCAACTTGTGCTTTAGCAGGTGCCCCGCCAATCCATATGTGTGAAGCCATTTTTAAAATCTCCTAAGTGACGACTGCCTTTTTGGGTACAGGGAACGGATCGTTCCGTTCGAATGTGTATGACCAATGAATGGGATATTCCAGACCCACGCCGTTACGTCGACGAATAGCTGCCTGATTGATTTGTCTTCGCTCTTGATGCTCATCGTCAGGCCAAAGCGGGAGGTTGGGGATTGGATAACCTCCCAAGCCGACTTTCATGCCTGATTGCACAATTGTGATTGTGGATGTCTCAGTGAGCTGCTGTTTTTGATACTTACCTGTCAGCGTTGGTAAGAAGGCGACTTTTCGACCACCGGTTCCAGTTTGATTAATGTGTTCTTCAAATTTCAAAATCAAAGGTTCGAAGTCATCCGCTTCTGCATCAAATTGAACAAACGGCACTTCGGCTTCGACGACAATGTTGTAAGTCCGAAATGTGGTCAGCTCCCCTCCCGTATTTTTCGGGAAATGGGGCAGGGTAAAGACCTTCGTTCCGGTGAGTGTGTCATCGTTCAAGAGCTGATGCATGACCGTATCACCTTTTTTCCAAACAAGGTTTTCTCCCTGTTTGCTGTAAGCGTCGAGGAGACCATTCATCGCTTGGAATAGAGCTGCATCTGTGTCGCCATGCAAAATCCCGGTGATGCTCCAGGTCTCGGTGTATCCGTAGACAAAACCATCTTCCGCTTCCAATCCCGCTCGTGAGATAGAAACGTTGGCTTCGTTGTCTGGGTGTGCGTAATCACCGTAAGTTAAAATCATGTTTGTTGATTCCAATTAGTATCCAGTTGGAAGTTCTCGAACTGCTTTTGCATTTCCTGATGACTCTTGATCATTGTGTCCTGCATCGTTTGAATCGAATTAATCGTCGCCATACCTTGTTGATTGATTGCGTCTGCTGCATCAGCCGCCGCCTGCTGAATACGCTGAATTAAGTTCTCCTGATTCAATCCATCGAAATTTTCGTCCAGAGCTTGCTTTAGAACAGCCTCTTGTTTCACTCGGACTTCGTTGAATTGTCTAAACAATTCCGCTGAAGATCTGACCTCCCTTTTCGCACCTGATTCTTGACCCCTGCCTTTATCCAATTCGGATTGAAGTTCACTAACATTAGTTGCAGCTTTTTTTAGTTCCTGAGACTTGGTTCCAAAAACCTCTGTAAACGTGGAAGAGCCAGCCACACCGCTGCCTTGCTTCTCGAAAAAGTCAGAGACAAACCGTTGACCGATTCCCGCTTCTTGCAAAATCGCAACATCCCTGCGATCGATCTGTTCTCCTGCCTTGATCTTCTCCGCAATCTCAACAGTTCGTCTTTGCAGGCCAGGACTGAACTGTCCCAATCTCGCGCGTAAGCTCTGATCTTCAACCTGCTTGGCTTGTTCGAGCGTGATCAGCTTGGTTTGCTCTGCTTTTAAGAGTGCCTCAGTTTCTTGATTCTGAAGTCGAAGAACTGACAGGCGGTTTTTATCTGCATCCAGCAAACGGCCTTGAGCGTCTTCCAGATCTTTGAGGATTTTGACAGCGAGTTCCTCACTTTGAAATCGTCCTGCATCTTTGCGTAATGCTACAAGGTTTCTGTGCTCAATGATTTCGCGCTCGGCTGCTTCCACCTCACGAATTGCTTCTAGCCTGAGACGATCAGCTTGCCCGATGTTGGACTCTCCAGCCGCGAAGGCGACCGCTTCATCAGCACGATTCGCACCCGCTCTGAATTGCCCCTGAAGGTCGATACGGTCCGTGACTAATTTCTCAACTTTTGTACGTTCTCGTTCCAGTGCCTGCTGATTTTGTTCTGCTCTGGCGAGATCTTTCTGACTCTCTGTGAGATCCTTCGTGACCTTCCACCAATCTTGAAGTGCAGTGTTCATTAACTCTGAGTTTTCACTCAGAATTCCCATTTCTCTGAGAAGTAGTTTACTAACATCATGTAACGCCAACCCAGCAGCCAAAACACCCGCCGCAACTGCGGTTGCTTTTCCAGCGATCACAGCCCCACCTAAGACAGTACCTCCTGCTGCTGCACCACTTCCTGCTGCAACTCCACCCGTTCCAGCGGCCTTCACATTACTGGCTGCCATTAATTCATTGGCGACAGTTTGAGCATTGGTCGCCTTACTCAACGCAATCAGACCCTCTCTCGTTTTCCAGATTGCATCTGTGGCACCTTTGAAAACCTGAATACCCGACTGGATCATCTCAAAGTGTCGGGCAAAGGTTTCAAAATTATCTTCGGTGATCAACCCTAATTTGGCTGCTCCCTCGACCATATCAGCCAGTCCTTGCACAGCAATCAGACCCGCTTCGTTGGCTTTTTGATGCGACTTGTCTCGTGTTTTCTCTGCTTCTCGTATTTTTTTCGCAAGTTCTTGGACCGCTTTCTCCCGTTTCTCTTTTTCTTTTAAAGTCTTTGTAATGCGTTTGTTAGACTGCTCCTCATGGATTTTGGTTTTGCCAACTTCGACGCGAGTAAATTCTTCGACTTCCTGTCGGAGCGCATTCACACCCGCTACAGAGACGTTTTTTGCTTGACGAGATACAAGATCAGCAGTAGTCTGATTATTAGGATCAGCCGCTAATTTCAGTGAGATAATCACATTTCGTTGGGTTTCAGCCACCATTTTTATTGACCAATTAATTCAGGTAATCAAATGAGAGAATTCATTAATAGCTGGAAGTTTCCAACGATTCTTTTCATCCTCTACCTATTCACTTTTAAAAGAGAACTTCCTTTTGAAAATTTATATGCAAAATTAATTACTGCAATCTCGATTCCAGTCGTAATTGCATGTATAGCACGCTTCGAAACTCCAAGCATGACACGTGCTCGTAAAGAAAAAGAACAACAACCTGAGCTTGAGGCGTTTGCTAAAATGACATCCGAGCAGCAACAGCTCCATCTTCATGCTCAACAGAAAGTCTTGGAATTCAATTATAGTCTGGTGATGTTTGTGATCACTTGCATTGTTTCTGGTGCTATAATTTACTATGTAAATAGGGTTATGTAGCATGGATGTAGCTATAGGCATTGCCGGTCTGGTTGGTGTACCTCTCTTGATTTGGGCACTGATAAAACTACGCATAATCGAAACACCAAAACAATCCCTTGAAAGACAGATGGAAGAGGCCAATGACGAGGCCCGCGAAATTGCGAAGTACCGCCAACTTTCACCCGAAGGACAGCTCCTTTACGACTTAAATAAAAAACAAGAAAATATTGAATATTACGCACGTGGTATTTATTGGATGATCTTAGGTAGTGCCATTGGCACTCTCATTCTCTACTTCTTCACTTTGCTCGCATTCAAATGATCCGTCCCATCGCTCCCACTCACCAAGAAGCAGCCGACAAGGTCGAACGCATCAAACAAACCGAACAAATCCTCAAAGCCAACCGTAAGCACACAACGACCGAAATCATCGTGTATGGCATCGTTTGCTTGCTCTTGATCTCTGGCTGTTTTCTGGTCGGAAGACTGATTACCTGGCTCATACAACACATATAAGTCAATCTCATATCATCTTTCCCGTCATCATGAGACCCAGCATTTGGATCTGCTTTAACTCTTTCGATTGATCATGGATTTCCTGAATCATCGCCGCGTTCCTTTTCACGATCTCATCATCAGGGAATTGACCGACCGCTTTACATTCTTTCCAATGCTGATAGGCCTGCATATTTTTCGGACTGAGCACTTTCGGATTCTCAGGAGTCCCTTTCGGGCACCCACCTCTCCGACAGGGAGCCGGCACCGTTGGCAATCGTTCAAAATATTCTCCATGACGTTCTCGGGGTTTTCCCGTTTTTTCATCGTATATGTATTTGAGACAGTGCTCACAATTCCGATAGGCAACAGTGGGGTGAAACAAAATCAGCTCCACCCCTTCAATTAGTTTTTTGCCTCTTCTTCCTGCTTCACTTCAGGTCTGACAGGGTTGTCGAGTAACGTGTCTAAATCTAGTTGTTCTGAAGATACTTCAACATCGCTCACGGCCAACTGAACGATGATATTGAACATGCGATCGATCAGATTAATTTTTAACCGATTGAGTGTCTCCAGATCCTTAGGTAGCATTTTTTTATCATGCTGAAGATCCCAGCTAAGTACCTGTTTGAGAATGACCGAGTTGATACGGTGATTCTTTTCCTCAGCAGAAATTGAATCCCAATTATGCAACACTCCTCGAATCTGATCTGCAAGCAGCGTTCGATACTCAAAATGTACGTCCTCGTACATTCCAGGGATGCCTTTGATAAAGGCTCTTTCTGTATACCCGTCTTTAATATAAGCCTGTGCCACCATCGTGATTCCTTAATGAAAATCGAGATTGATAAAACGAACAGCTCAAAATTCTGTTCCATGCGTACAAACGGTCAAGCCGAATCATAGCATGTAAAAAGCTCCACCACAAAAGGGTGGAGCTGAGACCGAAACGGATCATTTTTAAATCGCGTGAGCATTAGTTATGATCAACGGTTTTGTAGTACCAGAACTTTTTACCATTCCCTCGAGCGGTAAGTTCACTACATCTTTACCTGGTAGTGTTGGTGACACATTTGCATACTGAATGGCCGCCATTGCAAAAGTCAACACATCTGTCACTACCGTAGAATTGGTAAAGACCAGCGTGCCAGCTGCTCCGTCGAGATCTTGCTTGATGAGGTCTGTGTTGTCTGTATCCCATGGATGATCAGTGGCTAGCGTGATCACTCGATTGACCAGGGGGATGTCGTATCGCGTGAGATTATTACCGAACAATTCCGTGTTGAGTTGATTCTCAATCGTCAAACTGAAGTTCTCAAACACACGAGTACTGCCTTGAAGAGTCAAAACTCCATCGGCAAACAGATACGGTTTCTCGGTAGGTACCGTCAATGTGGGATAAGTCCCAGCATTTCCAACTGTTTCCGTTTCCGCTTCGATCTCGAGGTCCAGAAAGAGAAAATCACCTTTTGTACCTGAGAATGTCGCTTTCGCAATACGACACCCTGAATAGGTGAAGACTTTCGCCCCTCGATCGATCATAAGATAAAACTCAGGTATCGTATCAGCCAGGGCGAATACGTTCGCAGCCTCAGCCGTACCACAGATGTAAGGGAGCAAGGTATCCAACATGAGTCGAGAGCAGGCTAACTTAACCGAACCGTTGATTCGTTTGAGACCTTCACGTGTGCGTTCCTTGTTCTGCTCCACCGTACCAGTCAATCCACTAGTCTGGATGATTTCGGCAGTCTCTTTTAACGATTCTGGAAGAATGATCTCAAGTGCTATAGAACTCCCGTCGAAGGGCAGGGCAGTATCGAATGCCATTAAGCCCAGAGTTCCGATAGTTGGAGTCGTCATAATAGAAACCTCATATGTTATCGATTTGGTTGATTACATCATCAGCCACTGCTTCGGTGGCATGATCCATTACTTTTTTATTGAATCCCAAGAATTGACGCTGAGGAATATTCCCTGAACCTTGCTGATGGACTCTCGCATATTCCACATAAGTCCCCAGTGTTAATGCTTCGTCGGTGACTCCTTCAACGTGTTCCTCGTGGTCGACTGTCACACTATCCATCAGATTCCCCGTATCGATCAATGGCTTATTGTTCTGATTATGCCCCGGTGGACGCGGATGTTTTAACGCAGGCCATTTTGAACCATCGGGGGCTCTCCCTGATTCAAATCCGATCCTGACCTGTTCCTTGGTCATATCCAAAATCCCGGTCATGACTTTTTGGGATTCGGGGTGTTTTGTGACTTTGACTGTGTCGTTGAGGAAGTCGGAGAGTTCTTCGATTCTGATTTCTTTAGGCATGGCCTAACAACTTTCTCTGCTTTGACCGTGGGTTTTAAATTCTTCAATTTATCGAGGCTCCAACCCATGGTATCTGCATATAACTCAAGCCCTTTCTCTTCATCCTCCGTCTTGAACTTCAACCGACCATAAGCCGTGTGCACCGAAATGACGGACACTTCATATGTTGAGATTTCCTGTTTTTCTTCTTTATTCATTTATCTCGTCTCCCAGCTAATAAACCACAGGGTCATACCTGCATGATATTCTCCCACTTGAAACCAGTCCTGATCGACCACAGCACCCGGAGCAACAAAACTATTTACGATGGAATTTACACCTGCTAACCGTGGTGTGCGGAACCTATTCATTATCTGTTCGTACCAAGTCAGGTACTTATCTCGATTAATTGATTGATTCTGATTATCGTTATCCACCATAAAAACCCCGATCGGGTATTCGATTTGATCTCGTAAATTCGTACCTTCTTGTGGGTTTATTTTTGGCACCCCCATCGGAGTAATTAAAATTGCCGGAAAGTCATTACTTGTAAAATCCCTGGTAGTCGGTACCTTCTGTAAATATATGTGACTATCCGGTATATCTGTCAGATTGAGAGCCCGAATCTCGGCTTGTACTGTCGTCAGAATATTCTCAAGAATCGCAGGCATTATTTTTCTCTCCGACAAATACAGCGCCAATGAGTTCGCAATCTGACGCGCGTAATGGACATCACGATCCAGACCACACTATCTGAGTCCGTGATCGTGTCACCTGTCTCAATCTCTTTTCCCGCCAACAACACATCGGGGATGTTCCATACGATCCCTTCCGGAGCAGTTAAAACAAGCCCTTTCGCAACATCGTCCCGCGTGATATCTCTTTGCCAGGCATGTGAAATCGATTGAGTCTGTAAAACATCGTTATTCACACCTCGTTTGGTGGTGAGTGTCACTGGCTCTGTTCCCGGCATTTTCAAATACAGATTTTCTAACTCTTTTGCTGTCACCATCAGATCACAATCCTCTTATATCGAGCCAGTGATGTTTTGACTGAATCTAATGCTTGTACTTCATCTTCTCCATTTGCAAGTCTGTATGAGTAGTCCTCAATGTTCTCTGACTGTAATCGTCCTGCTTTACTACGGGACTCAAGCATGGAGATAACAAGTTTGTTTGCCGCAAACTGAATATCTGTAGGTACAACAGACCAACCCGCTATGTATGAGACTTTAATATTACCGATTCCTATTCCGGGAGCATTGGAAAGCTGTCCGTGTTGTCGATAACGAGGCCGAAACCAGGTCTTACCAATACGATAGAGAATGCCACTCTTACTTATTGCGGTCACACTGATTTCGTCCTTTTTTAACACAAAGTCGGTCCCCTGGGTCAAAGCTGTAGACGCGGGGAAAGCATCCATGCCATCCCCATAATAACCATCTCGATCTTCGTGAACCGAAATGATCTCTTGGACGGGTGCTTGGTTTAAGATAAGAGCCTGATTACCTGTCCCATTATAAAATTCAGTATAAGTCTCCTGTTCAACATCTCGCTGAAGATATCCTTTGATAATGGCATCAGCCTGAGGTATCAACAAATCGATCACGTTATCGAGTGAAGTATCATCGACGCCAATCATTGTTTTGATGTTCGCCCTAGAAGTGAGTGCCATCTTCAATCAGTTTCTCCATACGAGTTCTAACTATCGCTTACGATGTGAACCAATTCTTAATAATCAAAGCTTGGTCTGGATTATTTTTTGTTTATTTTTTTTCACCGCTATCTGATGATGTTTTTACTTTATCAATATTTTGATAGAAGGCTTTTGCAAGTTCGTAAGATCTTCTTACGTAGTGCGATGCATCAAAACCATGCTGTGCTGTGGTACACATTCGGAGGAATATCTGTTCTGCCATCGAATTAATTTGTGCTGTTTTTCCTGATTGTTTTATTCTCTGATTCATCATATTGATTCCTGATAAAAAAATGGGGAACAGAAAATACAACTGTTCTACGTGAGGGCCGACTGTTTGATTTCATTTACATAACCTGCTCCTTGTAAAATGTAAAATCCTGCTCCCAACTGTGAGTTCAGGCCAACATCAGCAACATTGAATGAAACAAACGTGTAACCGTTTTCTGAATCTAAGTCTTCAGCGAGAACTTCAATGACAATCATGGCTTCATTTTCTGCGCCATCGACGGTAGTAGTGTCATAACTATCCGATTCCGATTGTTCTACTAAAGTAAATTGCCCAACTGCATCGATTCCCGTTGCCCCAACTTTATGCCGTATGCGCGTAAAATTGAGCGCCTTCGAATTACCAGAAGATGCGGCATCGTGCTGTTGTGCGGAAATCACGGGATCATCACCTGCAGTTCCAATCGAAGCCAATAAAACAAAAACACATCGATCATAGTTCTGTAAATTTACTCGATCCCCTGTATTTGCTGCCGCTGATAAATCAGCGGGCATCAAAGCAGGTATGATATCGTGACTTTCGAGGAATTCTTTATTGAACATAGGATAATCTCCTTCTCATTTTTGAGTTAAACTTCTGGGAAGAAAAAATAAAGCGCGAATAGCTGCTCTCCGCTATTGGTCACTATGCACGGGTAGCCAGAGTGACAAAACTAGACTGAGTGGCAGTGCCTTTATAAGGTGTTATTGGTTGAGTTTCCCAAGGTTTTCCATCAATACGCATGATGAAACGTAAAGCTAACTGATCAGTAAGAAACTCTACATGCATTGACTCTGCCTGTTCGATTCCCCCCTTACTGATAGTGATATAATCATCGAGACTAGCTAGTAGAATATCACCTTCTGTCCCTAATGTTTCGTTAAATTCCGTTGGAATCACTGGACGCCCCATCAAAGTTGCATAGGGAGCACCTGACAAACCTGTTGGTGGCATATAAACTAATTGCCCACCAGCTGTAGATACTCCCAAACTCATTTGATGAAGTTGCGGTTCTGTGTCCTGGTTAATAAACCAGGCTGCATTTAGTCTCGAAGAAGCTTTTAGTCTACTCCACATATTCAGGACATTTTCAGCTACAATCGTATTGGCTGCTTGGCCTGCTTCTTTTGGAACTGTTACACGTGCCGCTGACTGCATAACCCCTAAAGGTTTCCCCACTCCGTTTCCATTAAAGATCGACTCACCCAAAGTAAACTCTATTTCTTCAGTCACTTTTTTATTGACATAGGATTCGAGTGCCATTCCATTGTCATTTATTAATTCTTCAGTCAAATAAACTAACACTGCTAATTTATGTAGTTTTAGTGTCGCTTCGCCTAGTTTCGGTGAATTTCCTGTTAGTGGATCACCTTCTCCAACCCAATAAGCACGTAAACCGCCAGCGCGTGATCCATTGGCACGACTGGTTTCAGAATCAGTCGGGAATGTCATATTATTCCCAGCCACTTGATAATGGTCTGTCCGGCTGAAAATGTCATTCTGATAGATGCGAGTCAATATCTCCTGATGAAATTCTGGTAAAACAGAGATACCTCCATCAGCGCCTACAATTTCTGACATACCTTGAATCGCCTTACACATGCCCCAAGATTTTTTTGTCTTCGCAATCACTTCACTTCGGTCCTTAAAACCACAACGAATAAATTCTCCAAAAGAGTTGAATTGAGAAAAAGGCTTATACCCAGTTGGAAAAGTTCGGAAGTTTTTAACGTGGGATTTACTTAATAAAAATTGAGGTGTGTGATTATCTTCGGCTTCCCAGTAACTGGTAAGTCTGCCCTGTGTATCATGATGAATTCCACTCATATCAGGGCTGTTTAACTGGTCGACACTTTTCACTAAATCTTCGATGTTTGATGACAAAGACTTTACTTTCTCTTCTAGTAACTCAGACATAAAATATTCTTTCTAAAAATAGAACTTGATATTTCGATAGACCTACGATTTGTCCAGCGACTTTGGAATTTTCTAGTTAGAGCTCTGAGAATAACCCGTAATGATTTTCATTCAAGCAGGTAGTAGATCAGATATCTTCTGTTGAAGTTCCTCTACGGCATGCGTAAGTTTTTCAACATTTTGTTCGAGCATTTTTTCATCGTGAGAGAATTGACTGCACGGAATTGGATTTAACTGCTTTAAAATGTCAGTCAAAATTTGGCGCTGAGGAAGAGTTAAATTTCTTGCTTGAGATAGCTTTTCTAAACGAATAAAATCATTTGAATCAAAAGGTACCGCGTTTGTGTCTTTAGTCTTAAGAATGGAATTTTTGTTAGGACTAACTTGATCTATCTGTTGATCTTCTTTTATCCCTACTTCACGAGTTTCTTGAAGTGAATCATTATCAGAGTGTGTCCACCCCGGTATTGTCAGAGATTTCGTCGGAGGAAGGACAGCTTTGAGAGATTTTAGAAGTGTGTCCGAAATTTTTTTCCCTTCAATTGTCCCTTGATTTAGAGTTCGTGCAATCGCATCAGGATTTACACCCAGCGCCCCCCAAGACCACTCAATCAATTCCCATTCTTCAAGTACAATTCCGATTCCATCATTCGATGTTTTTCTGGTGAATGATTTAATTGGAACAGCGCGAACTGATGTTGCCCTAACTAGCCCTTCAGCAATGAGATGAAAAATCTGTAAAGACTCTAAGCTTTTATCAGTAAAGTAGGACGTTGCTGTAATCTGATCCTCTTCAACTGTCAAAGCTATTTTTCCATCAGGATGCTGGCATTTGGCAATGGGACGAGTTATCTCTCCCAAACCATGTTCCCAAAGCACAACTGGATTTTTACTGAAATTTTCGAGGTGTACTCCCTTTGGTACGATAATATCACCTTCACGATCCTCTCGTGAGGTATTGATGGTTGCACGTGCAGACATTAACCGTTCATCAATCATCGGTTGTGACTGGCATGTCAAAGAAAGATCAGACGACTTTTCAGCAACTCTAGAAAAAGTACCGAATTTTTTTGTTCGGTTTTTGAGAATGTCCTGAAGCGAATCTGTTGTTTTTGTTTTCACTTTTTACCCCTGAAGGAAACATTTAATGTTTGTGACAGGGCAGTGTTTTAAGATTCGGCACATACAGGTCAAGCTGATTGGAAATTATTTTCTACGTTTTAATACTTGAAGTACTGCAGATTTTTTCATCATCAAGCATCGGCCACTTAGTGGCAATGAAAGCATAGCATGCACATAATTCAGGAATTGATTTATTAGACCATATAATCTAAAGAGTGAGCTAGAAATCCCAGACTCATATGCCTGAATCTCAGAAAGCCCTCGGAGTAGCGGTATGATAAAGCGTATCGTAAGAAAATGGATTTCTGGGATTTCAAGTCTGAAAGACTTATTTAGAAATTTAATACTCTTGTAAGCAAGTATTATCAGGAATGTGGCAATTTATCTATTGTACTTTACATTGCAATAGATTGTCACCAAGTCTGAAATAGAATTTTCATACCCTACCTATCAAACTTTGAATCAGAAAACTCAATAGGAATCGATAAGAAACAATACGTCTAAATCAAGCTTTTTTAGCACAATGCTGTAATTCATAACTACAAGAATAGAATTGAATTTCTCTATTGGCCCCTTGATTAAGCCGCTTTGCGAAATTTTCCAGAGTCCTGATCCGTATGTGGTTCTTTTTCTTCGATTTCATGTGGAATCGGCTCAGAGTGATTTTTTGATTCTGAAGAAATTCGATTTGAATAGATGATGTCAATAAACTCTGGGAAATTATTCCATTCCCCCGGATCTTGATTCCAAATCGCTGCAATTTTTTTAAAGAAAGTCATTTCATATTGAGCGATTACTAAACTCTGAATTGTATCATTCGGTTCTAAATCTGAAGCACTCCACTGTCGCGGACATAAGTCGTAAGCTGGTTCACCATCGCGTCCATTACTTGGAATCTCGTAAAGAATTGCCAGCTCATTCGAATCGTTTAGTTTTGCAGGAAAACTGCGACAAGTATGCGGACGATCGCCATAAATACTACAACGTCCCAGCCCTTTGGGGTATTCTTCATCTGGAAGACACTCCATTAGAAAACGGCACTTTGTAGTTCCTGGGAATGAGTGACTGGGAACATGCTTTAAACAGACCACGAAAGGAATTGTAGGATCGTCTGCAAAGAAGAAATGTGGCGCAAGATTTCTAGAAATTAGTCCCTCTGAATCTTCCCACCTACAGGCAAAGTCCCAGAAAGACTTATTCTGATGATGAGTAAATCGATGAATGTCTGCACCAGAAATAGGAACTGCGAATGATCGGCAACATCCTGAATGGCACGAATCACAAATGCCCATTACGATTCTTACTATGAGAGGGAAGACAGTCGTTATTGTTTGGCGATTTAAAACTTAGATCGGCGACCAGAAATCAGCCTTTCTTTATTGGAAAATCGTACCACCAAACCCTACCTGCCCTATCGTCACAATCGCCAAACTCTCTTTAATCGATTCTTCAAATACGAAGCATTCTATATGTTGGGTCTGACACATATCGATCTAACCTTTATTAAATGAAAGATTTAACCGCCTTTGCCAGTCTCTTCATTCCTTCTTGAATTCCTTCGTGGTTTTGTACACCAAATGTAAGACGCATATGATTTTTTTGAATGGGAGGCTGCTTATCAAAGTCCAGTTTTTGATCGGTTGCGTAACACAATTCTCCCGGCACATACATAACTTTATCCTCGTGAATTGCTTTTTGAAACAAGGGGCTAGCAAAGCCTGTTTCGATATTGTTTGGCAATGTCATCCAAACATACAGTCCTCCATTAGGATGAACCCAACGAACGCCTGGTATGTTCGAGAAATATGTGTCAGCAGCCTCTAACATGTAATTCCTTTTCTCACGGTATACTTCTCTTAAATGTTTCACGTGCTCGTAGTAAAAATTTTCGCGCAAGGCAGTAGCAAGAACTTGTTGACTCATATTCGTAGAACCAAAATCATCGTTTCCTTTTTTATCACAAATCGCGGCACAGACTTCTTTTGGAGCAACCCCAAACCCAACTCTTAACCCTGGAGAAAAACTTTTGGAAAATGTTTGAGTCAGAATTACTGTTTCACCAGTGGAATCAAAACTTCTGATGCTGGGTACTACAGGTCCGTCATAACAAAGTTCACGGTAAGCCAAGTCTTCTAAGATGAAAATTTTCTGTTGCTTTGACCATGATTGCGCGATTTCTACAACCTGTCCGCGACGATCTTGAGAAAGCGAAATACCAGATGGATTTTCATAATCACTCACCAGATAGATCATCTTAACTTTCTCTAATTGCCCTTGAGACTCTAGTATGCCGAGGGTCGATTCAAGTGAATCCATACGCATTCCAAATTCATCAGTTTCAATTGATACAATTCTTGCACCTAATCCTTGTAAGACTCCTAAAAATACAAAATATGTAGGAGCAGCAACCAGACAAATATCACCTGGATCAAGTAGTACTTCACCAAGCAGTGATAAATACTGCTGAGAACCAGTCGTTACGATAATATTGTCAACCGTCATACCTAATTCTCTGGCTGACTTTTCCTCTAAATTAGATACATGTGAAAGTAGCAGGGACCTTAATGATAACGAGCCGGCAGTAGTGCCATACTGCAATGCTGCTCTAGCAGTCTTTGGATTGGAAAAAAGGTGATCGAACGATTTTTTGGTCAGTTCAACCGGTAGACTATTCTGATCAACTAGTCCAGCGGCTAAGGATAGGACGCCTGGATTTTCTACGCCTTGTTGCATCAGAAAACTGATCGGTAAGTCGTGACTCCATGCCCTTTTTTTACTGAAGCGAATTTTACTATTCATCGGCATGATATTTACAATCTTTCAAATCTCGAATGGAACGGACATTTACTTTGACCATCTAATCATATGATCGAGCTTGGACTTATCACAGACTTTGATTCATTGTGAATGACACATTATATAAAATTGAGTTCGATTTACTTTTTCCAAAAAATTCGAGATCACAACACGTTCCTAGATAATTGCCTTACTAGAAATCAAAGCACTTCAAACAAGAATCTTGATCATATTATAGTTATGTTGAACATGAATGATTTTGTTTTCTCTAACTTTGGAACAACAGAATTGAAATCATGATCTGAAGCGAGCATACTGGATGTAACTTTCAGTCATAAACACCGGCATATGTCTCTATTGATGAAAACAAAGCAGGAAACAGTATTTTGAAATCGATACTATTCTATTTTTCTCTGTTAGTCTTTCTTTTTTTACTTACTCCTCTGTCAGCGGCGGAATCATCACCCTCACTTCATCCTGAACCTCTCACCCTGAATAAAGGATTGCATTACATAGATTGGATCATCATTGCATTTTACGCAGTCTCAACGATTTTTTTGGGATGGCATTTTAGTAGAGGTCAAAATGACACTTCCGAATATTTCGTAGGAAGCGGCCAAATGAACCCGGTTTTGATTGGTGTCTCTTTATTCGCCACACTACTCAGCACAATAACGTATCTCTCTACTCCTGGAGAAATCCTCGGTAAAGGGCCAGTGTATCTAGTCAAAGATTTAGCTATGCCCTTCATCTTTATCATCGTAGGATTTGTAATGTTGCCAGTTTATATGAAACAGCGTGTAACAAGCGCCTACGAACTTCTGGAAGAAAAATTGGGATTGGGTATTCGCCTGCTCGGAGCGATTATGTTCATT
Source organism: Gimesia aquarii (assembly GCF_007748175.1). NCBI lineage: Bacteria > Pseudomonadati > Planctomycetota > Planctomycetia > Planctomycetales > Planctomycetaceae > Gimesia > Gimesia aquarii. The sequence continues at coordinate 183,286 of NZ_CP037422.1, read as the reverse complement.
TGCCTTCGTTTAGTATGGATGTCACTATTAGTCTATTTAACTGCTAGTGCAATTACCACTATGCTTAACGTGGGCGAAGAATGGATCCCGTTCATCGTATTAGGAACGGGTTCTGTTGCCATCATTTATACATCTTTAGGTGGGATACGGGCCGTGGTAATCACCGATGTAATCCAGACGATTCTCTTATTTGGAGGTGCATGGTTAGTAATTGCAACGATATCTTACCACTTGGGTGGTATTAGCTGGTTTCCGACAGAGTGGGATACGAATTGGGATACACAACCTTTTATTAGTTTTGATCCATCAACCCGTATTACCTATGTCGGTACGTTTATGTCTGTTTTAATCTGGTATATAGCTACTTCATGCGGGGACCAGGTTTCTGTACAACGATTTATGTCTACGAAAGATGCAAAAACAGCTCGAAAGTCATTAGCGATTCAGTTAATTGTGTCGGTAGTTGTATCAATCACATTAGCACTAGTTGGATTTGCATTATTAGGATATTTCAAAGAATTTCCTCATGAGATCCCAGCGGGCATAGACCTTAAAAAAGACGCCGATAAATTCTTTCCACATTTTATTGCATATCATCTCCCGGTAGGAGTTTCTGGCTGCGTCGTGTCTGCCATGTTTGCGGCCGCTATGTCAAGCATTGATTCTGGAGTTAACTCAATTACCGCTGTTGTAATGACAGACTTTCTAGACCGTTTTGGTCGAACACCCAAAACAGAAAAAGGGCATGTTCTTACTGCAAGATTTCTTGCATTAGGTATAGGAGCGTTCGTTGTGCTAGCAAGTTCAGTAATGGGAGAAATACCAGGAAATATTACTGCTGTCACAAATAAAACAGCAAATTTGTTAACAACCCCAATCTTCTGTTTATTCTTTTTTGCTCTATTCATTCCCTTTGCCAGACCGATGGGCGTTCTGATAGGTGCAATACTTGGAACGACAACCGCTGTTTTGATTGCTTTTTCTGGACCAATTTTTGTTCCCAATTTTAATTCGAATGACTTAGACCCAATTAGTTTTCAATGGATTCCCACTGCAGCAGTCACGGTGAACATTGCAAGTGGTTGTCTCGTAAGTTATTTGATTGCCTGTGCTGAAAAAAGTCCAACTCGAACATGAAAAGTTTTATTTGTGTGAGCACCTGACAAAACGATTTAGCGATTGCAGCTTCGATGAATTTTCAAAAGCTTTACTTGCTGGTAAAGTAGGAAGACTGGAGCCATTTGATTCCTGTTCCTCAGAGGAAATCGGTTGTTTTGATTCTTGCATTACTAATTGATCTCCTCCTCGTTCCGATCCTAGAGGAGGTAATCCTCTAATCGCGCGTAATTCATCCACTTTTATTATTTGTGCGCGTATATCTGTTGCCAGACGCTTTTCGAGTATATCAGGATCATCTATGTGAGCTGCTTCTATTTCAATCGTCAAATTCTCACCAAATTGGGGGGCTAAATGCTCTGTATCGTCTTCCGCTAACAGGTCCAGAATTGGCTGTACGGTAAGGGAAATAAATTGCTTTAAACTAGCATAAAAAGCGGCATAACTTCCTCCATCTGAAATACCAGCGGCTATCCCTGGTACACCATGTAAAGCAAGGATAGCATCTCTGAATTGAAGAAACGACTCATTATAATCCATGTCTTTGGGAGTTGCTGTCAATGAAACGACCTGTTCGCCTGTTGTAAATATCGCTTTACCAGTATTTTCAGTACCACCATATTTTTGCTCAAACATAGCAGCTGCTGCTTCGAGTTCCTCTCGAGTTGGATTCATTTCTTTACCACATGTAACAACAATTGAAGGATCAGCCCCATTACTCATCTGGGACCAGCGAGCTGCATCAATTTGATTTGCTGAATCAATCCATTTAGCACCAGCACTTACAGGAGATTGACCATCGTCCTTGTAAACAGGATGTGGCCAGCGAGTAATTTGTAACTGTGCAAGAGGAATAATTTTTCCAGCGATCTGGTGAAGAGTTCCAGATCCTAAAAACTTGCCACCATGAGCTGCATGATTGTAACGCAATGAGGAAGGTTGTATTTTATATCCTCCTTCTGGCAAATCCTCAGTTGGAGAAACCGGTGAAGCAATGGCTGTGGGAATCACATATCGTTGGACGGTTTTACCAAATTTATTAGGCACATTCCATACGATACTTGTACCTGTAAGCTGTAACTGTAAAACACGCTCATAACGAAAAGATGCTCCCGATTGAGTTGGGTTAGGGCGTTTTAAGATCGAACATAAACTATGATTGTTTGGTAGTGGAATTGAGTCTCCGTTTTCTCCTGCATATAAACTCTTTATTTGAATATATTCAAATTCCTTTTGAGCTCGTTGTTTCATTCTTTTTTGTTTTGACCCGTTTAACGAATCATCATAAACAAAGACAGATGCTTGCATTGCCTGAAGACAAATCGCTTTAATTGCGACGAAAGTCCAACCGATAAATTGTTCTGATTCCTGACGATGGTCAGTACTCCATGATCCAGGTTGTCCTGACCCAAGAGCCGTTTGAAGTGCTACAGCAAAACGATTGGATTTAAAAAGCGTGGCGAGCTGCCGAAAAGGGTTCCACATGATTTGGTCATTCCTATTCCATCGAAATATGTTGATTGATCTTGAGTCTCAAATAACATTATTATGCAACAATCAATCGACGCCGTCGCTGATCTCTCAAAGCGTATAAGCAGTATACGACTGCATCGGCGCGATCCGGTGATCTCCCTAATATCTCACGCAAGGTTTTTCCCATATAATTTTCATCAGCCCCACGGCGATCCTTGGGAGTAATGTAGTATTTTTCTCCATCATGGCCTGAATATATTTTTATTGGAGCAATTAGCTCTGCTCGTAAAGTTTGGATATCCGGTAAACTAAACGGGATCATGCGAAAGTCACCCGCTGGGTCAAGACGTCTTCCAGTTTCACCATAGAGTTCTGCCCGTTTATTTGCATATTTTTGCGGATCAAGAGCACTTGTTGCATTTCCGTGAACTTCGATCACATGCACATTAAGCCTCTTTAATGGATCTCCGACAGCATTGCCATATCCGCCTCCCCAGTCTATGGCAATGGGAACATGCCCTTGCTTCAAATCGATTCCGTAAGAAAATGCAGTCTCTAAAACCCACCACATAGTTTGCTGAGTATCAGAAAACTGACATTCATGTATTGCGCGAATTCCATTACGCCCCCCTACAGCCAATACTGAAGTATCTCCATATTTCGAAGCTGCTACATCGAGACCAAATCCTTCCACAGGTAAGATACGCTCCAATAATTTCAATGCTGACTCATGTCGATCCCGATTAGCACGTATCCATAGATGATGCCAGCGATTCCATAATTTTGTAGGTGCGACGAGCCAATCTGGTATAATAATCTGCCTATTGGGATCCTGATCAGGAAACTTACCAAGTGCATAAACATTCCGAATCAGTGGATCAGCATCGTTTAGTAATGCTATGAATTCATCGTAGCATGTCTGTCCCGGAATAATTTGCTGGCATTGATTAAAATGTTCTTTCGAAATTGGAGCACCGTGCGGATAGAACGTACCCGCAATTTTGATTCCACCTATCGGTGAAACCGGTTGCTCAAGGCACTTTTGTTTTACGTTAGTACAATCCCAACCGCTGACTGTTATGCAACGTGTTTTACCATACTGATCAACAATCGTCTGCGTTTTGTCAGGACTTTCGATTGGAAATGAATCCCGAAACGTACCAGCTAGTGTAGATGGATTTGAGAGTGCTAGAAATTTTTTCGCCTGGGTATTTGCTAACTTGTATTTATCTTCAAGATTTGGTGCTGTCGCTTCATCAAACCAAAAAAAGACATGTGGTGAATGAGATCCACGAAATCCTTCAATATGCTTTGGATTCGCCAGAGAAATAGAATGTTGCTTGTTATCATACACTCCCGAAACTAAAAGATTTCCTGGAGGCTTAAATGACATTTGACGCCACCACTTATCGACTTCACCGAAGGCAATCTTCTGTGCCATTTTCATGGAATCGCGCGTAATGATTATTTTCGCATCATTCCAAATATGGTAATAAATGCAACAGGCAATCCCAGCGGCAGCTCCTTTTCCGCAGCCTGTGTTTCCTTTAACAAATACCCGACGAATCGTTGGATTAAATAACGACTCAAGAATATCCCACTGCCAATCATCTAAATGAACTGTCGGCCACTGAAGCTTGACAAATGGACGAATGTTTCCAAGACGTGCCTGTTTAATTACCGTATTCAGTTCCGCCTTAATTATTTTCTGAGTTCGAAATCTCTGTTCTCGTCCAATAGTGATTAGTGAGGTTGTTGTAGATGGATTCAAACTCAGCACCATTCAGTTCTGCGTCGAATTTAAAAAAATTCTTCTGTATCCTTTTGCTGGAAAATTTTCTCAGAACTTATTTTTAATTCGAACTCTTGCCCTTACAATCGCTTTGATTTTCGAAACCCAGCTCAAGAAGCCAAAATAGTATCTTTGTAGTCGGCATCTTCCAGTCAAGATAAACAAAAACTACATATTTGAGTTTACTAGCTGCACCAAATACTTAGATTCAAAATTTTTCGTGAATTAAGAATGACCATGTCAAATCACGGAATGCCACAGGGATTTGTTGACAACAGAGCTTTCTTGATGATCAATTTGTACTTGATTTTTCTGATAACATCGTATCAGAATGAAGTAGTAAACTTATTCATTCAGAAATACCCTATGGTTGAACAAGGTTTACTCAACCCCACCCTCCGGTATTACTAACTCATAGCATAGTTTTGTTGAAAGAAAAAAATCGTTACACGATCTGGGAGATATCTTATGAGGTTTGTTTTCACTGTTATGATGCTTGTTTCTATTTTGATATCAGCACGAACTTCTATTGCAAATGAAAATGTGAAAATTACTCCAGACGTCGTCTATGGCCATAAGTTCGGAATGGCACTCACTTTTGATGTTTTTCAACCACCAAAGGAGGCTAATGGAGCAGGTATTCTATTTATGGTAAGTGGAGGCTGGTATTCTAGATGGACTGACCCAAACGACATGCTGGATAGGTTTAAGCCACTTCTTGATGAAGGGTTTACAGTGTTTTCTGTCAGACATGGAAGCAGTCCCAAATTCGTAATCCCAGAAGTGGTTAAAGATGTTCGACGGAGTGTCCGATTTATCCGACTGCATGCTAAAGATTATGGGGTGAACCCTAATAGGTTAGGTGTTTGGGGTGGAAGTGCCGGCGGTCATTTATCACTTGTCCTAGGAACAACTTCTGACGAAGGAAGTCCGAAAGAAAAAGATGAGGTATTGCGAAGTAGCGATCGCGTGGCTGCTGTAGTTGCATACTATCCTCCTACAGATTTAAGGGAATTTGTTGACGAGAAGTCCCCTTATTATCACCGTTTTCCCGCTCTACAGTTTAATACCGACCTCGCAGATGATTTTTCTCCAGTACTACATGTAACACAAGATGATCCCCCAACATTATTAATTCATGGAGACCAGGACAAACTCGTTCCAATTAGTCACAGCGAGAAAATCATGAAACAATTTAATGAGCAAAAAGTTAAAGCAGAGCTGTTGATTATCAAAGATGCAGCTCATGGATTTCGAGGAGAAGATAAAAACCGAGCGAATCAAGCTGTTGTGAAATGGTTCAAACGCTATTTATTGAAATCATGACAAAGAGTCATACTATTTCTGCTTTTCATTAAAACTCTGCATTTTTGGGAGTTCTTGGAAATGGTATGCAATCACGAATATTAGTCATCGATGTAATTAACTGTATCAGACGTTCAAACCCTAGTCCAAATCCCGAATGAGGGACAGTTCCATATTTGCGTAAGTCAGTGTACCACCAATAATCATCCGGATTTAATTTCCCCTCTTTCATGCGATCAATCAGCACATCATAACGTTCTTCACGCTGGCTTCCACCGATAATTTCACCAACCCCCGGAACAAGCACATCCATGGCACATACTGTTTTGTCATCGTCATTACATCTCATATAAAACGGTTTGATTGTTCTTGGATAATTATAAACAATGACTGGTTGTTTAAAATGTTCTTCAGTTAAAAATCGCTCATGTTCGGATTGCATGTCGCTTCCCCAATCAATGGGAAAATCAAATTTCTTACCACTGGATTTAACGATTTCAATCGCCTCTGTATAAGGAACGCGTATGAACTCATTTTCTGTAATGTTTCTCAATGTCTCAAGGGTCGTTTTGTCAATCCGCTGATTGAAGAATTCCATGTCCTCTGAACAGTTTTCAAGAACATCCCCAATCACAGTCCTGACAAAGCTTTCTGCTAAAGCCATATTATCATTTAGATCGTAGAAGGGCATTTCAGGTTCAACCATCCAAAATTCAGCTAAGTGGCGGGATGTATTTGAATTTTCTGCGCGAAATGTGGGGCCGAACGTATAACATTCTCCAACCGATGTGGCAAATATCTCAGCCTCTAATTGCCCACTAACCGTTAATGATGCAGGCTTTCCAAAAAAGTCCTGTGAAAAATCAATCTTTGTTTGAATTTGCGCGAGGTGTTCCAAATTCAAGGTTGTGACCTGAAACATCTCACCAGCTCCCTCACAATCACTGGTAGTAATGATGGGAGTTTGAATATAAAGAAATTCTCGCGTCTGAAAAAAACGGTGAATTGCCGCAGCAACTTCGTTGCGAACACGTGTAATCGCTCCGAATGTATTCGTTCGAGGACGTAAATGTGCAATATCTCTCAGAAACTCAAAACTGTGTCTTTTTTTCTGTAGCGGGTAAGATTCGGAGTCTGCAGTACCATACAACTGAAAAGATTCTGCATGTAATTCAACCCGTTGCTTTTGCCCAGGTGATTCATTCACTTTTCCACTCACAGTGATGCTGGCACCTGTTGTGACATCTTTGATTGTGGACTCATAATCGGAAACATTCTGGTCAATCACGATTTGTAAATTGGCCATGCAGCTACCATCGTTTAATTCAACAAATGAAAAACCACTCTTGGAATCACGACGAGTTCGCACCCAACCGCACACCTTAATCGTTTCTCCTGGCTGAGATGCGCTTAAAGCTGATTTTATTTTTGTACGAACCATTAAAAGGAACTTTCCCGTTTTGAGATCAGAGTACAGAACACTAACTTAACTGTAGATTAAACTCTATTTAAGAAATTTTTACTTGAATGAAAACGCCATTGATTATGAAAAAGATTTTCTTTTGTAATGTGCAACATTGATTCTGTAAACTGTAATCGTGCAAACATGCTAAACACCATAAAATAACCGTGATATGATACCGCGGTCATATCGAAAGTAGAAATTCCGAAAATGATATTCTTTTAGATCTTTTAAACAAAACGGCTATGATAAGCGGTCTAATTTGAGACCATAGAACAGGGGATTTTTTTACTAGTCATCCATATTAGCCTCTCACTCGATACCTAAATTAAAGTTGTTAAACAGAAAATAACCAATCATTCACTTCAACAAAAAGTGGCCATGCGCCCAGATATCTTATAGATAAATCCATGGAACACACAAATGGCTAAAGCAGATATTTCTTCACGCCAGAAAATATCAACTGCAAGTCTTTCAGACTTGAATGATGAGCTTTCAGCAATGATTAATGCAGGAATTCCTTTAGACGAAGGCTTACGAAATGCAGCCAAACATTTGAGAAAAGATTCTCGCGATTTCGTTGAACGACTCATTAATAGAACCGAACAAGGATCCACGCTTGAAGAAGCAATCGAATTAGAGTCGAAGGAATTGCCTTTGGCCTACCTATCACTGATTAAGTCAGGCCTACGGATGGGACGTCTCCCAGAAGCACTCACAGCTTATACTTCGTTCTCTCGTTCTCGAATCGAATTACGTCAGGAAATAGGTAATGCGTTGTTATACCCAGCCTTTGTATTGATCATGGCCTTTTTGCTTTCACTTTTCGTGTGCTTTGTGATATTTCCAGAATTGCTTACTGTTCACAAAATGTTTCAACTCGAAACGACTCCTTTACTGCAATCTGTCTATCGATTGTTCGAATTCTACCAAATCTGGTATCTCATCATCCCTTTTGCGTTTTGCTTTTTACTCTTTTGTTGGAAATCCAGTCGCTCCCTGTTTCTTGTACCTCGAGATCAGAAACGCCCCTTGGGAGGTAAAATAATTTCTACAATCGCTTATGGCTGGATACCCGGCTATCGGAATTTGATTCGGGAAATGAATTATTCTACTTTTACTGAAATGACCAACTTGCTTCTTTCTTATAATGTACCTCTTACTGAAGCGTTTACGCTTGCTGCTGAATCAACGGGGAGTTCTAAAGTCATAGCCGACACCAAATCACTTACCAATTTGCTGGGACAAGGAGTATCACTTGAAGAAGGAATCCAATCTTGCCGTCATTTTCCGGTTTTTATCAAAACGATGATCATGGAAAAAACTTACCAAAATCATCTCCCCAATATTCTGTCCGAAATTTCGCGAGTGTATCGAACCCGCATTTTAAATCGAATTGATTGGCTTAAAAACATCATTCCTGTTGTATTGTTGATCGTTGTCGCAGGAGGAATTACCGCCTGCTATACAATCATCGTATTTCTACCGTTTGTAGAAATTTTGAAAATGTTAGGGAGTCCTACCCTATAATGAACCGTTATTCCTATGTTTGTATTGACCATGATGGGCAGGAAACGAGAGGTTTCCTGGAAGCAGTCAATGATGAATCTGCACGCATAAAACTCATGGAGCAAGGGCTTAAGATTATTCGTGTGGATCACTGTTCCAGTGATACATCATCGACTATCGAAGAAACTTCCGTCGCAGGCGAACCTTTGGAAATCATCAATTTTCAAAGTAATCACCTTTCCGAATATGGAAAAGCTGCCTGGAATACTGAATCGGAATTTATTGATCTCGTTGCTAGAGATTCGACATTTCAAGTACATGGAATACCACTTTCAGCGAGTTTACGCACTTTAGCAGAAGAAACTCCTTCTAAAAAACTTACGCGTGAGTTACAAAAAATTGCTGAAGATTTAGAGCATGGCAAAACCCCGGAAGATAGTTTTGAACAACATTTAAAAAACGTTCCTCAAAATTTAGAATCGCTTATCAGAGTTGGTGCACAAACCGGAAAACTGGAATCCATTATTGAAGACTATATCGAAAGCCAAAGGCTTCTGGCTCAAACTCGACACAGAATTTTGACATCTCTCTTTTATACGAGCGTTTTGGTCTTTGGTTCTTTTCTGATCTTTTACTTTCTTCTCGTAACAGTTGTTGGCAGTTTTAGATCCATTTTCTTGGACTTTGGAACCGAGCTCCCTGGCATCACTATTTTAGCATTTAGCATATCTGACGTTTTTTCTCAATTTGGCTTCCCGATAGTAGTATACCCTATCATTTTTGCTTTGGGATTCTGGTTTAGTTTTGATTTACTCAAGTTGCAAGCGACACGCAGAAGGCTACTCAACCTTATCCCCATATTTGGAAGCATTTTAAGCTATACTTCAATTGCTCAATTTTGTCGTATGCTAGCCTCAATTATTGAAGCCAACATCAAACTACCTAAAGCAATTGAATTAGCTGCGGATTCGACTAGAGATCCTAATCTCATTGCAGGCTGTCAAATTTTAAAAAAACGAATAGTAGATGGGTCTAACCTGACTCAAGCAACCTCAGAAAATCCGAACTTCAATAAAAATTTTGTGCATTTGTTTCGCTGGCAAGATCAACCCGAAATATTTATTGATTCCCTGCGTGCCAGTAGCAATATCTTTCAAGCGAAAGCAAATATGAAAACAGGTTCCCTCGTTTTCGCACTTAAGCCCCTTGTTTTAGCAGGTGTCATGCTCACCATAGGCACGCTGATTTTTGCTCTTGTTATGCCCTTAATCAAATTACTGAACGACCTTTCATAATATTGTGCAGGAAAGTTATCGAATCTGTGGAAATACTTGGACTCATTTATTGTTTGGCATTTTTTGTCTATTTCCCTATTGCTGGAATCTCTTCGATTCTCCTTGCGCGCAGGATTAAAGACTATGGTCATCAAGCTGTGAACCCATTGATAAAATCGTTCTGGCTCCTTTTTACTATGATTATGATTTTTATAAGTTCAGCTTTTCTGATATGTTATCTTTTTCTGGTAATCACTCATCATCATTCCATTCTTGGGTCTCTATTTCTGATACTACCAGTCATTCTTTTTTTCCCAATTCCAATTATTCTGGAAATAAACTGCTATCGAGCCGCTTCTGCTCTGAACAAAGGTTCCGAACATGTTCTACCTGAATCTCTACGAAATCTGACACAGAAAATACAGGCTTTAGGATGGATATCATTGGGAACTCCTCTCATTTTATTTGTTCCCGTGTTGATTTTTGCCCCCGTGGCAATCGCAGCCTCTTTGTCAATAGTCATCTCTTTCGTTCTATTTGCCATTTTATTCTTGGGCTTTACGATAATTGCATCTCTTTTAAGAATCGCGTTTGTGAATAAAAAAGCAAACGAATCTGAATTACTCTGGTTACTCACTGTTTGTGTAGAAAAAAATATTCCCCTCGCAACCGAACTTGACACATATTCCAAGACATTGTCTGGTAAATATCGAGAAAAAATTCAACAACTAAGTAGTTTCCTCCATTCAGGTTTCTCTCTTACAGAAGCTCTGTCAGCCACACCAGGATTAGTGCCACAATCAACTATCGTTGCAGCGCGCATTGGAGAAAAGAGTAACAGTCTTGGAATTGCTCTACGTGATGCAGCCGTCCAGACTATGAAAAATTTAAAACAGCTATCTGATAGATCAAATATCGCAAATCTTATCCTTTATTTATCTATCGTCGTTTCAATTCAATTCCTGATTACCGGCTTTATCATGTATTGGATTATTCCGAAATTTAAAAAAATCTTTTTGGACTTTGGAATTGAACTCCCCTCCCTAACGTTGTCTCTAATGGATACAAGTGATTTTGTAATTTCCTATTTTTACTTACTCTTACCGTTTTGCTCCTTACCATTTATTATGCTGTTCCTAATGTATTTTGGAAATTATTATGGATGGTTTAATCTTCGAATCCCATTTATCACTGAATGGTTCCCTCGCTTAAACACACCTCATTGTCTCAGGCAAATAGCTCAGTCAGTCTCAGTCGAAGCACATCCCTTACTAGCACTGGAGACAGTTTCCGAATTTCATCGCTGGTCAGATGTAAGAGTGCGAACACATTTGATTAATAATCAAATTAATCAAGGCGAAAATATTTGGGTCGCTCTAAGACAAAATAAAGTAATTAACAGTGCAGAAGCATCGCTATGTGCAACTGCCGAGAAGATGGGTAACCTACCTTATGTATTAAGGACTTTGGCAGACACCATAGAACAACGTAGAGCAAGAAAATTACGATACCTCACGGAAATAATCAAACCAGTATTAATTAGTCTGTTGGGTATATTTGTAGGCTTATTCGTTATTGCGATATTTATGCCACTCATCAAAATACTACGTGACCTCATTTAAGTTACATAGAAAATGAAACAATACCATCTCATCAAATCTCGATCTGACTCTTTTAGTAAGAAGCGAAAAGGTTTTACGGTTTTCGAGGCTTTCATATCAATGATCCTCGTAAGTGCTACTCTAGCTATTTCTATTCCCGCATTTAGAGTTGTTAATCTACAAAGAAGATCAATTGACGAGCGATTGTTGGCCACTACAGCATTAGCGAATCTGGGGGAGAGGATCACAGCTGAAAATTATTGGAATAGTCTTAATCTAGAGAGATTGAATCAATACAAATCAAGGCTGATTAATCAAGTCGATCTAAAAGAACCTCAATTAAAAATAGCTCTTGTTGAAAAAGAAACTGACCTGAATATTCGACAAGTGCGTCTCCAGCTTTCGTGGAAAAACCCCCATGGCCAAATGGTTGATCCGATTCTACTTTCTCTCTGGTTCCACGGTAGGAGAGATAGCAATGAATAAGCTAAGAATGATTGAGACGGTACGAACAAATTCCGCATTAAACATTACAAGTGCGTTACCTAAAGGGGTTTCATTAATCGAGATGTTGCTGGCCATGGCTCTGATGTCCGTTATTTTTACTTTAGGCGCTTCGATTCTAGCATTTCTGATGCGAGTAGAAATGGAAGGCACAAATCGAATTCAAAAGACTTTCAACTTGCAAAGACTCTCTCATCAATTTCGAGAGGATGCAAGAAGCGCTCAAAGTGTAGAAATTGTTCCTGAGAATAATAAAAAATCTACAATTCTCAAATTCGAGATGAAACCCGAAACTTCAATTCTTTATTCAGAAAATACTCAGGGGAATGGGATTCTGCGTTTAAAAAAGCAATCAAATAAAACCATTACTCGAACTGAATATCCAATCTCTGAAGATGCGCTTTACTTTGAAATTGAAAAACAAAACCCAGGCCTAATGGTCTCTATGAATTTTAGAATACTTCCAGAAGTACTACATGAAAATCAAACGCTTAACAAACCTGGTAACTCCTTCAAAGTAGAGTCTCAAGTAAACCGTAAATTCTCAATTCAAAAAAGCACTCCAAAATAAAATAGAATTTAAGAAAATGATGAAACAAATAACGGATCATTCAAGGTCAAACATTTCGGAAAAGCAACAAGGAGGTAAAACGAATCGGGGCGGTTCAGTTGTTCTAATCCCCATGATTTGTCTCGTGCTGTCTTTGACAATTATTGGAGAACTACTAAAACAATCATCAATCGAAATCAAGCAGTTAAAAAAAGAACAATACCGTCTTCAATCTATTTGGCTTGCAGATGCTGCGGCGCAGCGCGCAATCACAAAACTTAGTAATCAAACCGACTATGATGGAGAAATATGGACGCTTTTACCTGAAGATATTGGCGGAGAATTTCCCGGAGAAGTTCTGATCGAAATTGATCGTTCTATTCAAAAAAATAATTCGATCATAATTCGAACCACTGCCAGTTATCCTGCAAAGTCGACTGAACGGGTCCGTATCATACGTGAATGGCCATTTCAGTTAAGAATTATCGCAACTAAGAATTAAATTCTTTTTTTGATATAACAATATTACATCGAAAGAATCATTATGTTACATTCCCATTTTCAATCGACAGAAATGAGATCCCGTCGTGGATTTACGCTCATTGAATTGCTAGTTGTCATCGCCATTATTGCAATCTTAATTGCTTTGCTCCTGCCGGCAGTTCAGCAGGCAAGAGAAGCAGCACGACGCTCTTCTTGTAAAAATAATCTAATGCAGATTGGCGTTGCTCTCCAAAATTATGAGATGGCTCATAACGTTTTACCTTCTGGCACGGTTAATCCAACAGGCCCGATTCGAAACGAGGCTAAGGGATACCATGTGAGTTGGATTATACAAATTCTACCGTATCTAGATGAACAGATTGCTTTTAATAAGTTCGACTTTAACCAAAGCGTTTATGACCCCATTAATAAAGAAGTGGCCGACTACCGTATTTCGACTTTACACTGTCCTTCAAACCCCAATCGTGGGCATTGTTACGTTGGAATGCAGAACGATATAGAAACACCAATTGATGTCAATAATAAGGGTGTTTTATTCTTGAATAGTAGTGTTCGCTATGATGAAATTTTAGACGGAAGCTCAAAAACAATTTTTGTGGGAGAAATTACACAAGGAAATGAGCTGGGCTGGGCTTCGGGAACTCGATCAACGCTCAGAAACGCGGGTGAACCTATTAATTCTAATTCCCCTAATTTTTTTGCGGGACAAACTTCCTTTGAACAACGTTTTGACTCGGAAGATCTTGAAGAAAACACTGAGAATGAAGAAAACAGTCCTGAATCTTCCGGCAATGAAAATGAAGCACTGATAGTTGGCGGATTTTCTAGTTACCACACTGGTGGGGCTCACTTCGGGCTAGGTGATGGCTCAGTACGTTTTCTAAGTGAGAATATCAATACCAAAACTTATCAAGCGCTAGCTAATCGACACGATGGACAACTAATCTCCGAGTATTAAACGATCAATCATGAAAAAACTTCATATTATGTTTTCTAAGCATAGAGCTTCCCAGATTCGATCCGGATTTGTACTGATTGAGCTAGTTGTAGTTATTACCATTATTGCAATTTTAATTGCGCTTTTACTTCCCGCAGTTCAGCAGGCTCGTGAAGCAGCACGATGCACAAATTGCAAAAACAACTTGATGCAGATTGGTATAGCACTCAATCATTATCAAATGGCTCACTTAGTCCTTCCTTCGGGATCTGTCAATTCAAAAGGACCTATTCTCAATCATCCAAAAGGCTATCATGTAAGTTGGGTCATTCAGATTCTACCATTTTTAGATGAAAGAGCCGCTTTTCACAGTTATGACTTTCGTTTTGGCGTTTATGCCCCCATCAATCGAACAACGGCAAATTATCGTCTCTCCGGCTTTATATGCCCATCCAGCTCTAATCAAGCATACAATTATGTCGGCTGCCACAATGATACAGAAGTACCAATTGACACTGGTAATAACGGAGCCTTATTTTTAAACAGCAGCATTCGTGAAAAAGATCTTAAAGATGGACGTTCACATACGATTTTTGTCGGAGAAGCCTGTGATGGAGGTTTTTTGAGTTGGACTTCTGGAACTTCATCTACACTCCGCAATATGGGAACTAAAATTAACACTGTCATGTCAAATGGAAATATTTTCAAGCAAAGCTCTTCATTTGGTAGAGCTGATGGTTTTTCTTTCGAAAAAGAACTGTATGACGAAGAATATGAGATGTCTGATTCACCATCAGACGACTTAGACATCAAAAAAGAGAAAGTACCTCTGACCCCCAAACAACGACAGCTTTTGCTTCAAGTAGGTGGATTTTCAAGCTTTCATGCGGAAGGAGCTCACTTTTGCATGGGAGATGGTTCCGTAAGATATATTGGACAAAAAACTGATTTTGAAATTCTAAGGAATCTTGCCAATCGTCACGATGGCAACTTGATTGGAGAGTATTAACATTTCCCTCCTGAAGATGAAGCCAGCAAATTTTGGATTAGCGTGGAGCATCTTTTTTTTGATGGCCACATTTTTGTTTCCTCAGTTTGTTGAAGCAATTGAGGTTCATGATATCCGCTGGGGATTTAATGGCAGTCCAGTGGCTTTTAAAATTAACCCCGTTACGATCTTAGTTGAAAATACTGACCCGGTACCATTTGAGAGTGACTTCATTTTTCACCAAGAATCGTTTCGTGGACAGCAAATTGATATCACACTTTCGACTTCAACTTATATCGCGCCTTTTGAAAAAAAATGGCTCCAGTTCTATCCCTATCTCATGGAGTCTAACAGTCATTGGAACCTAAGCTGGCAAAGTGGTAATAAGCAACATTCTCAGTCTTTTTTGTCACCTCAGGTTTCGAAAGAACTTATAACGGTTCAATTAGTAACACCAAATAGTTTAAGCAAAGCCATTCCAGGAATTAAACAGTATCCTGAAGACCTGTTTCCACCTATTTTAGGGGCAATTGATTCATTAGACGCAATTATTTTAGACCATGTTCCCAAGTGGGAAAAATCTCGCAGAACAGCGTTTATACAATGGATATTTACCGGAGGGACCGTACATCTTTTCCAAAACTCGAATGGGAACCCACTTACATTTCCTGATTCCTTTTTACCTTTAAACAGTACTACATCAACTGTTCATTTTGGGAACGGAATTATCTACCGTCATCAGAATCGTTTGGATGACTTACCATCGCTGGAACTTAAGCAATTAATTATGAGAAATAATCGTTCCTTAGAAAACCAATTCATGAAAGGAGAGAGAGCTACCTCTTCGCAAAATTCGAATTTCTCTTATGATGAATTTTCTGTGGTCTCACACAATCCACCAACCAATGACGAAGAAATTTTAGCGACATTGAATGATTTAAGTAAACCAAAACAAATTTGGTATTTCATTTTTTTGCTCTCGTTCATTTACTTAATTGTTACTGGACCAGGCTATTATTTGATTACAAAAATTTCAAATAACCACTTCACTTTTTATGGTGTCTACTTATTAAGCACAGCTATTTTTTGTTTCATTTTTTTGATAATTGGACAATACAGCGCAAATCGCACATCCAAAATACATTCGCTAATCATCGCAAATATATTGCCAGAAAATGAAATCGATATCACAGAATGGTCGAGCCTGGGGATTGCATCGGGGGGGAATTTTACAATATCCCATCTCGGTGACTCACACATCTATTCTACATGTCAACAATACTCAAAAGTGAATGGTATTGCCATCAGTGGAAGGGAAGGAAAAATACAGGTTGACATTCCGACAAACTCATCTCGCACCTTCTTTCATCGAGGGAAAACTACAGAAACCATTTTTGGTGTAAAAATCAATTCATTTCTGACGAATGACCTCGGAATAGAAGTGCTTTCACTGGGAATTGATAACGAGTTTCCCCAGGAGATTGACCAGATCCATTTCCTGTATGGTGCAAAGTTATACGAGTTAAAAAAAGAAAATGATCAGTTAGAATATCGAGGTACTTCCCGAAAACTGCGTTCCGTTTTCAGTGTAAATCCTCTCCACGATGAGTATCGTTTCACTCCAAAAGGAATTAGCTCTTTTGTCAAACCACAAGACCTGCAAGATAGTCTCTCTATAAAACACTTAGCCCCAATTTTACTGCAACGTGCGTTGAAACTTTCATCAAGAAAGCAAGAACTTAATTTTCAACTCACTAGAACCCATGGAAAGCTTCTGGTTTTCAGCTCAATTCCCGATAAATTATTTCCTGAATCTCCTGATCTTTCTCAAAAAGAGGGTCTGGTGCTCTATTGTCTCGATGTTCCACTGACAGGCCAAGCCGGTTGAGAGCCTTAATTTTTTTGAAAGCCGCTGAATATGTTTCGAGGATCTTTGATTTTTTGTAGCTTCTCATTAAAAAAGGATATCCTTCTCAAAAAAACACACGTTCTTCGTTTTGCGTGTGTTGCGCTTGTTTTTTTAATTCTATTTTCTTCTTGGTTAACCAGCTCAAGAACAAGTTCTCCAGGACTCGATTTTTTCACAAAAATTGTTTGGCTTAACTTCTGGCTGGTTACACTGACGGGAATTGGTTTTTTTTCAACGGCCATCACTGAGGAAAAAGAAGAAGAAACACTTCCATTGTTGAAATTAGCTGGTATTAATACACTGGCATTACTCTTGGGCAAATCAACCGTCAGGGCCTCAAGAGTGATCTTGTTGCTGATGGGTCAACTCCCCTTCTTGATGATCGCCGTTGCTTTGGGAGGAATTACACCTCACCAGATTTATGCTGCAATTGGAGCGCTGGTTGCTTATGTCTTACTAGTAGCCAATTTTTCCTTACTTTGTTCTGTTTACGCAAAACGTTCTGGAACAGCGATTGCTCTTGTATCAGCTGCATTTTTCCTCTTTTTCTTCTTCCCACTCCTAATGACAGAATTCTTGACAAACCTTCAATCACGAGGATATGTGACAACGAATGACTCTCTTTATCAGAGCATCGTATCTTGTGTTAATTATTGTAAAGAAATTTCGGTGACCGATAGTCTCAATACAATCCTGACGACAGGTTATTCAGAATCAGTGATGACTACACAGGTCATCAATAATTTATTGATTGGATTGAGTTGTTTTTTCATCGCCTGGTTAATCTTTGAGCGTTGCACAGAATCGAAACCGGTTTTAGAAAAACGAAGCGGGATAAAATGGTATAAACGAAAAAGAAGAAAATCGAGACCGGGACGGCTGGCTATTTCCTGGAAGGAATTTCACTTTTTATCTGGGGGTACAAGAGCATTACAGCTCAAGTCGACCCTTTACTTGTCTGGTATTCTGACGATCGTAGGAGGGGGAATGATCTTGGACCAATACTCCAGTCCTACTTTTGTTTTTTCATATTCATGGAAGGAGTTAATGAATACATCCCTAATATTATTAGTTTCTGGCTTTGTAGTAGAATGCACTATCTATTTTTCCAGAATCTTTCGTGAAGAAAGAACACAAAAAATGATCCCGCTGCTCTCGATTCTCCCCCTGTCAATAATGCGTATTGCTTATGAAAAAATAGGGGGCTACTTACTTGCTTTGATGCCAGTTTGTATTGGGATTTGTATCATTGTACTTATTTCACCAGACAGCGCATTCAACCTTTTTGACTCAGGATATCACTCTCTATTTATTGTCTTTTTAATCCAGTTAGTTCTATTCCTGCATTTCCTGACTTACTTTTCTATCGTTGTGCGTTGGGGGGCTCTTGCATTTGCAGCTGGCACTATGATTTTGATGGCATCTTGTGCGACACCATTTTTACAAATTACATATCTTCTCTTTGGTAAGGTTTTTGGCGAAACGGGTTTTTTCTTGCCTTTATTCTATTTAAGTCTCTTGAGTTGCTTTGTTTTACAAATATTGATTGGAAAGCGTTTGAATCAGATTGCTTCAGAAGAATAACAAGTTGCAGTTGCTGAGCTTACTTTTGTAAGAAAGCCTGCTTTAATTTAAGACCAGCTAACTGAACCGCTTCAAATGCCCGATCATATAGGTCCGAACGTCTAAAGAAACCATGGATCATATCTTCATAATTAATGTGCTCAACGTTGTTTCCGAAATGCAGCATTTGTTCTACATATTGTACTGCTTCAGAATAAAGGGGATCGTATCCCGCTGTAATAACTATCGTATCAGGTAACCCGGTTAAGTCTTTACAACGTAATGGAGAAGCGTAAACTTCGCGGCCAGCGGATTCATCAGGAAGATACTGCTCCCAAAACCACTGCATAGCACGTTTAGTCAAAAAATAATTGATTCCATACTTTTGGTATGACTCTGTATCAAACCGATAGTTGGTGACAGGATAAACCAACATTTGAAAGGCTAAATTGAGCTGTTGCGACTGTCTCGCTTTAAGAGCAACCGCAGCTGCCAGGTTCCCTCCAGCACTATCACCACCAACCGCAATTCTATTTTGATCGATGTCTAGATCATTGGCATTACTTGAAACCCATTCTGTTGCAGAATATGCATCTTTGAAAGGCAGTGGATAGGGATTCTCTGGAGCCATTCTATAATCGACTGAGATAACCTTACAATCTCCCGTTCCTGCTAGATCCTGGCACAATCCATCATAAGCGTCCAATGTTCCCATTACCCAACCACCACCATGAAAGTAAACAAGAGCAGGAGCTTTGGAATTAGAAACTTCCGAGATACTTGCAGGTGTGTAAATTCGGATTGGTATTTCTGTGTCATTGACCAAGAGCACTCGATTTTCAATCTTTTTGGCTGGAATGTGAGCTTCAGGGGAGGGAGTGAGCGTGGACCGTATAAACTCTGGAGTGATCGTTTCAAATGGAGGTATGTCTACTTTTGAAATCTCATCAAGGTATCTACTAACCTGAGGGTGGACCGACATTTGAAATTCCTTGGAGGGATTTATCTGCTTGATTCACTAAGTAAGTATCTTTTAATTATCAGTTGTTGAATACGTGACATGCCAATTATAACAAATACGTCTATTATCCTGATAATGGTCTGATAGAATTCGTTTCAAAAAAGATCGCTCTTGGCAACGGACGTATTTTTTGAACTATAGTAATCATAGAGAAGTCTGTAGGTTTTTTCGTCAAATTTTAAACATACAATTGAAAATCTATTCATCCATAAATGCAATTCACACAGGGAAGTTTAAAAATGAGTCCCAATCCTATTCGCGTCTTAGTAGTCGACGATTCAGCTGTAATTAGAGGTTTGGTTTCGAAATCCCTCGAACAAGAGACTGAAATTGTTGTTGTAGGCACTGCTATGAATGGTGAGCGCGCGTTAAGCTGGATGAGTTCCAATCCTGTTGATGTTGTAATTCTTGACGTCGAAATGCCGGTTATGGACGGGTTGACTGCTTTACAAGAGATCCAAAAAGATTACCCAGGTGTACCAGTAATCATGGCCAGTGGATTGACTAGTAAAGGAGCAGAAACCACTGTTAAGGCCCTTTCGTTAGGTGCCGTTGGTTGTGTTGCGAAGCCACAGACAAGTAGTGCTGCTGAGAGTATTCGTGTACTCTCACGCGAACTGGTAATGATGATAAAAGCTGTCGGGTCTAAGAAAACAACGCCTTCTTCATCTAGTGATCTAAAGAAAAAACGCTCAAGTCATCAATCACAATTGACTCACTCTGACTCACAAAACAAGGATGTATATAACAAAAACTTAAAGTTTTATAAACAACCTGAAGTTTTAGTAATCGGTACAAGTACAGGTGGGCCTAAAGCGCTTGCAGAATTATTGCCTCAAATACCAATTGATTTCCCAATTCCAATTCTGATCGTCCAGCATATGCCACCAGGATTTACAGAAATGCTGGCGTCTCATATCCAAACAGATACTGGACGAACGACCGTAGAAGCGAAGCATAATGAACCGCTGGAATCCCATAAAACTTACGTTGCACCAGGAGGCAGCCATCTCCTGATCGGTGAACAAAATGGGCAAAAGGTAACTCTAATAAACCAAGCACCTCCTGAGCATTTCTGTAGACCTTCGGTGAATCCTTTGTTTCGATCTGCTGCAGAACACTTTGGAAACACAACCTTAGCCGTGATGTTAACTGGAATGGGTGAAGATGGGATTGAAGGTACCCATGAAATTGCTCGTGCAGGCGGTACAATTATTGCGCAAGACGAGGCAAGTAGTGTTGTATGGGGTATGCCAGCAGCAGTCGCTGGGGCTGGGTTAGCTGATAAAATCTTACCCCTTTCTCAAATTGCAGCAGAAATAAAGTCACAGTGTTTAATCCGAGCATAACACGCCTCGATCTAAAAAGAGCCTTTCTCAAGAGAATAATATCGACACAATCGATAATCCTGTAATGACCCGCCAATCTAAGAAAATCGCTTTAAAAGTCGATTTTCAGATTCACCTAGTGTGATACTCATGAGCATTACGATACTCTAAAATGACCTGATAAAGGCTATTTCATATTTAGTGTTAGCCAAAACTTATCAGATTCACGACTAAGTTAACCACTCAAGAGATAGCAGCTTTGAATCTGTCTGGTTGGATGTGAAACTTACACGATCTTCTACTTAGATTTCATCCATGCCGAATTGAAAAAGTAGCTTCTAGATCGCTCTAGTTTTTCAATTAGAAAACCAGATTTTTGTTGATCGCCAGTATCGTTCACCCCCCTCTGAACGGTGCTGGCGTTTTTTAGTCCCCTAAACTCAAATTTCTCTTTTTCAGTAGTTTCAATATCAAATTAAGAATTATCTCTACCTTAATATTATCAACAACATTTCGTTAATTCTCAGTTGTTATTAATGAGTCAACTATTGCCTGCTATGATCGCTGCATTCCCTACCCTCAACACATCCCTTAAATCATTCTCATAATCTTTAAACGATTACCACAACCACATCAATCACTATGCTTTTGAAAGATATAGTTTGCAGGAGGTATATGCCCTATCCTTGCAGTAGTAGATTCCCCTGTTCAGTGAAAACATCTCATTTTTGAACACACCAGATTTCATGAAACAGAATCAATTGAACAATCAATCCATTCAAAAGCAAAGACCTTTTCAACACCTCACAACAAAATTGAGAAAGTGGCCTATCTCAAATCGGCTTAAAATTGCCTTTGGATTACTGGTGTTAGTACAAGTTGTAAGTGGCTTAGTGACTTTCTATCAGATCTCAAATATAAACCAAGATATTTCACGGCTTGTGAATGTCGAAGAACCACTCGAAGAATCAATTCTTGAGATGGAAATCAAAGCAGGAGAAATCGCGCGAGCTGTTCTAGATTATGTGCGGGATCGGAACCCAAAGGACCTCAGTAAACTGAGTATTTCTAGAAATGGTTTTACGAAAAGTCATATCCAATACCAAAAGCTCGCATCAACGAAACAAGAAAAACTTTTGAGCCAAAAAATTGGCACAAGATACTCGAACTTTAACCAAATGGCGAATTCAATTACCAACTTGGTCGACCAAAGAGATGCTGCCTTAGCTCAATTTGTGAAGCAAGTAAAGCATATCAATAATCTCATTGAAAGTGAAAGACTGGAAACAAATGACGATACGCCTGATGGTGAAATTGTAAGAGACGATGCTTCTCACAATATGGAAAAATATCTCAATATTGCATTTGGCTCAGTTGAGGAATATATCGTTCAGCAAAATCACAATTTATTATTTCGTATTTTTGATGCAGAACAAAAATTCAAATTTTTTGAGCGAAAATATCTGAATTCGATGTCTAATCACATTGAGAAACAACGGATAAAAGACATAGGTAATGAGTTCGAAAAAGCAAGCAACCAAGTTATGAAAATCACAATAGAAATGGACCAGCTACTTGCTAGTTTCGAGCAGAATCTGGATTCAATGGATGAGTTGCTGCATAATCAAGCACATCCCCTGATTTATGCCAAAACAGTACAAGCAACCCACGATGCAGATTCTTCAATTCGATCAGCTAAAATAGTAATCAGCCTATTAGCCATCATTGGTACTGTTTTTGGTCTGTTTTCAGCTTGGATAATCTCTCGTGGAATTGTGTCTCCGATACTAGAGCTTTCAGAGAGCGCAGAACTTATCGCAGCTGGTAACGTTGAACATCGCATAGAGGTAGATTCTCAGGATGAACTCGGACGGTTGTCAAAAACATTTAACCATATGGTAGATGACCTTGTGATTGCTCACCAGGAGGCTGAACAAGCCAGCCACATCAAAAGCGCTTTTCTGGCTAACATGAGCCATGAGATTCGCACACCTATGACTGCAATCTTGGGTTTTGCAGAAATTATGCGACAAAGAAATGAAGACCCGGAAACAATTCGGCATATTGATACCATTAAAAAGAATGGTGAGTATCTACTTGAATTGATCAATGATATTCTAGACGTTTCAAAAGTTGAAGCAGATAAACTTGAAGTAGAGGAAATCGAATGTTCTCTTATAGAACTAATTGAAGATGTTAAAACCTTGATGGAAATTCGAGCAATCGACAAAGGACTCAAACTTCTCGTAAGAATCGATGGAAAAGTCCCAAGATTTATTCTTAGTGATCCTATTAGGCTTCGTCAAATTCTTATAAATCTGCTGAGTAACGCGATTAAATTTACTAAACAAGGAAGTGTTCAGCTTGTTATCAGAACCATTGAAGAAGATTCTGAAAGTCCGTGCTTGCAGTTTGATGTCATAGACACTGGAATCGGCATGACAGAAGAACAAATTTCTCGACTTTTTCAACCATTTGCTCAAGCAGATTCATCTACTACTCGTAAGTACGGGGGAACAGGTTTAGGCTTAACTATATGCAAACGCCTTACCAATATTTTGGGTGGGGAGATTTATATCAACAGTGAATACGGAATTGGAACAACATTTACTGTGACTATAAAAATGAGACAGATTTCTGATAAAGAATCTTTTGATGATCAGATTTTCAAAAACGAAGTCAAAAAGGCATTAAGCAAAACTGGCACTACATCTGACTTCGAGATGAACTACAACATATTATTGGCCGAGGATGGCTTGGATAATCAGAAATTAATTAGCTTTTTACTTAAGAAATCAGGAGCAAAAGTCACTTTAGCTGAGAATGGTCAAATCGCAGTCAATTTAGCATTAGAAGCAATAGAGAAAGGCAATCCTTTCGACGTAATATTAATGGATATGCAAATGCCGGAACTAGATGGGTATGCTGCCACAAAAGTACTTCGATCAAAAGGCTTTGAGTATCCGATTATCGCTTTAACGGCCCACTCAACGAACGGAGCAAAAGAAGAATGCATCGCAGCAGGATGCAATCATTATGCGACTAAGCCCATTAATCGCGCCCAATTCTTTACAACAATTCAGAAAAGTATCATAGAGTTTCGGGAACATGTAAGAACGACTCATTGATCACGAGACAGCCGCACGCTCTAAACGGTTGTTGATCGTTCTTCCCAATCCTTTTTCTGGCATACGTAAGGCAATAATATTATCAATTCCAGCTTTATCAAGATTTCTTAGTGCCGTAAAAAATTTGCATGCGGCGAGTTTCAAGTCACCTGCTGGAGAAAGTATTTCCTTAGCTGAAAATTGACACCCGCGCAAGCATGTTTCCTCGATTGGGTATAAACTCAACAATCCATTTCTACCAGTTTTAGGAATCTCATCCGAATTATTCACAATAAATAAGCGAGTCTTTGGGGCATAATGCTTAGGCAGCATGCCGGGACTGAGAGGAGAGTTCGTCTCTGCATGATCCTCGATCCTTGCAATTTGCACCTCCCCTATACAAGATTCAATCTCTTCAAGAGAAATTCCTCCCGGTCTGAGCAAAATAGGCGATTCACTAGCGCAGTGAATTACTGTAGATTCAACGCCTACGGAACACGGACCTCCGTCTAATATGAGTTTAATTTCACTTCCAAGTTGCTCTTCCACATGTTTGGCTTGAGTGGGACTAAGATTACCAAACTTATTAGCACTGGGTGCTGCAATAGGTAAATTTGTTGCTTCCAATAACTCTCGAGCAATGGGATGGGCAGGAATACGAACAGCGACTGATTCTAAACCTGCTGTGACAAGATCTGGAATCCGTTTCTTCTTAGGAAGTACCAACGTCAAAGGTCCAGGCCAAAATCGGTCTACCAATTTTCTAGCACGCTCTGACAAACCTAAGGTTATGTCTTCAAGCTGAGCGACATTAGAAACATGAACGATTAATGGATCAAAGTAAGGCCTTTGTTTCACTTCAAATATCTGAGCCACTGCTTCTGGATTGAGGGCATTTGCTCCAAGACCATAAACCGTCTCCGTTGCAAATGCAACAAGCTCACCATCACGAATTAATTTTGCGCCGGCTTTGATATCCTGGCTGATTACGCACTTCATTTTACATCTTAAGCAATTAACAAACAAAAATCATTACTTTCCAAATTCATTAGCAAATGAGTCTCTGGAAAGATTAAAAAAAGACCCTTGCATCATACCAACCTCAATACCCGGGGCAACCGGAAAAGCACACGGCTTAGTATCGAAACTGGTAAGAAAGCAAGAGTCTTGATTTTATCATGATCAAGCAAAAGCTTGTTTAACAAAGGGTTTTATTTATCCTGAAAAATTGAATCTCATAGGAGTTACCTGCTGCTGTGATGCGAAATTATTTACGAGTTCGGCGGGTTTTTGACTTAAAATCGTATTTATAGCTGCCTCAAGATCTCGATCAACAGGACCAACCTCTTCCAATTCTTGCTCTGACATATTTACTGGAACATTGGGTTTCACACCCACTCCTGCCATTTCGCGACCTGTCGGTGAATAAAACTTGGCAGTCGTAAGCCAAAACGTTCCAGAGACTGATTGTAAAGGAAAATGTGTTTGAACAGTTCCCTTTCCATAGGTCTTTCTACCGACAACCAACCCTCGTCGATTCTCTTGAATAGCAGCAGCGAATATCTCACTAGCGCTGGCACTATCTCCATCAACTAATACAACAAGAGGTAACTTCCAAGTTCGTTCATGAGTAGCTGATTCAACGGTGTTATCACTTTGATTTCTTCCTCTCGTAGAAACGATTTGACCAGAGGGAACAAAACGATTCGAGATTGAAATAGCTTCAGTTAATAAACCTCCTGGGTTTCCACGTAAATCGAAAATCAGGGACTTCATACCTTGTCGATGCAGGCTCCACAATGCCTGGTCTAACTCCTGGACTGCTCCCTCGCCAAATTTTTCCAATCGAATCAAACCTACTTTTTGTTGCATATCAACGATCTTCACTTCACTGATATTTGTGATTCGAACAGATTGACGACTTAGATTGATCCTGGCATTCCTACTTCCCCTTCGAACTTCAAGAGAAACGGTTGAACCAAGAGGCCCTGTAATCATATTTGCAATTTCATCGAGAGAAAGTCCAGCTAAAGTACGCTGATTAATACCCACGATCACGTCTCCTCGTTGAAGCCCTGCTCTTTGTGCAGAACCCCCATTGAGAGTACGTAGAATCACAGCACCTTCGCGATGTACTTTGAGTTGTACTCCGACACCTACTACGCTTTCGCCTCCTACATCAACTCGTGGGCCAGAAACACTGGGGGTAAATTCAAATCGTGAATGTTTATCGAGAGCATACAATGAACCATAGGTAAACTCATAAATCACTCCGGTCGCCTGCATTCGTAGATGACTCCCAGCGATGTCGGCTGCTTGACGTAGTACTACTACAGCATCCTGAGGTGAACGCGCTGGATGTTGATCTATCAATTGCTGCCACTTTTGCTGTGCCATCCTAATTTGCTCGGGCGATGCCGAAATACGATTGACACTCAGAAATTTTCTGTTTTCCACAGCAAATATCAAATTCTGTAGACCTTTCTTAGTTCTTACATCATAAGATGGGGGCTGAACATGACGTGAATCTATCATCCGGTTTACTTCCAGATAGAATGCGTAAGCTCTCTGAGGGTCAAGATTCTGTAGAGTTCCTACAACCGAAGCACTAGAGTACCGTTGCGATAACTTATTTCTTAGTTCTTGGTTAGGATCGATTGGATAATTATTCGGAAATTCAGTTTCATATTGCTCACGATCATACTGAGGCAAGACGCGTTCTCGTAATTCCCGAATCAGTTCTCTTAGTTTCTGACTGTCGCTGTTGTCTTCAAAAGAATTTCGAGGCTGCCTTCTTGACCTAAAATCACTTCTTTCTTGAGGAAAACGATCGTACGATTCGTCAAATCGCTGATCATTTCCAGACAATAACCGTCGCAATTTGATTTCATACTCATCAAAACGAGAAGTACTTCCCACTGGGTACTGTCTTTGATAACGACGATCTTCGGAATAGGAAGCTGGCAGAAACCCTTCAGATGAATGACCGAAGTTACGATCAAAAGATCGATTGTTAATGCATTGATAGAGATCCTCTTGGTATGACTCGTTCTCTGCTGCATGTGAAAGGGTCGCACATCCAGACAAGAACACAGCTGTCATCAGTACAACCATTCCCCAGACAAAAAGTCGAGCGGAATTTACGGTTTCGTTTTGACTATTTTTAAATTGTGATCGGTTCATGATCCCCTCCGATATAAGTCGCCTGGCGACTCCTAAGTCCGGCCAATCAACTTCCTCTGTGATGGCTCAACGGAAACTAGTGAATGAAATAATTTACGGATCACATATTATGTCCCGTTCCGCGTTCGAGAATTAAGCACACTGAGTATTTAATGCTTGTTCAATTTGAGTCGAGGTGGCAGTGTCAATCGAATCTGGTTGCGTTTCTTCTTCGAGTAGCTCTCCTCGTATCACTCGAATATTTCCCGGTGCATCGACGCCAATTTTGATAGCCCCTTTGCCGGTTTTTAAAATTTTAATAACAATATTGTCACCAATTTGAATCACTTCATCTCGTTTTCGAGTTAAAACTAACATCACAACATCTCCTGTTATCTCTGACCATCAATACTTCTTCTTCAAAATAATCATATTGATGTCATTTTGTTATTGTTAAGTGGCTGAAAGAGATACGTAGCATTCACTGTGCCAATTAAATATGACAACTTTTTTTTTGAATGTATCTTACTGTTTTAAAATGACTTTCGTCTTTTTAAAAAATTTTTGGTCGATCTCGACATTACTTTATTGAGTGTAACATTGACAACATCTCTATTAACGTCCCCAATTTTACAATGGATCAAACGATCGATCGTCCATTTTATGATTACACATAAATGATTCAATAACCTAGAAAAATCGTTAATCTTGCCGCAAACCATCAATTCAACGCTGACGCCCCAAACCAACAGAAGTGTTATCTGTCTGTCCTTGAAAAAATATTTACTCATTTCGATGACAGGCATTTTTACAGAGTCAGATGACCTTGCATGAAACGACCGTAAGCATGGTCTTGACGTAGTTTGCAAAACGAGTAAACTTCGCCGCCTGTATGATGAGATTAAAAGTGGAAGTTCTGTTTACGGAAAGACGATACTCCCTCATCACTCTTGAAACTTAAGATGTGTTAGCTACCGAAAACGGGCCCTAATGTACCAATTATAGTTTGCTGCTCATTCTGTTACTTAACAGCGTGCGCGTTATTGAAAACACTGGTTATTCAAGCCGTAGAATTCACAAGAAAGGATTGTGTGAATGTATTCCCGCTCCAGCCACACCATTTGTTATTCCCAAAATCAGAGGAACTTCTCGTTCTCTACCCCCAAATTTCTCATCGCGCTTTTGATTTCTGGGTTAGCAACTATTTGTTTTAGCGCAAATATACAAGCACAATCTCCTAACGACAGTAACAGCAAATTAATTAATGATTTACTTCGCTTGTTGGAAAAGTCGGAGTTAGCAACACGCGATCGTGAATACAAACCATCAGGCCTAGAACTTCCTCCGACACCACAATTAGAGATTTCGAGGAATAAAATCAGCGAAGTAAGAGACACTCTTGATAAATTTTCTAGAGACAGCTCTTCGCTCGCAACAAATCTCAACCGCGTAATGTATCAAATCCCTGGAGTCAGAAGCTATATCGCTGACGTGTTAAAAGTAAGAGCTCGTTCATCAATCCTTGCCGACAAAGTTCGTAGAGATAGCGACTTTGCTTTGATTGCAGCTGAGTATGGTGAAATTGATCAATTATGGAGAGTCGTCTCTCATCAGTTAGAACAAGTACGTGGCTTAGATCGAGAATCAAAAAACTTGATTGCACGTATGAAACAACTCGATCGAAAGTTAGTCGAACTACTGCAAACGGGGCCTCAACTTAAGAGAATCGATCTATTAAGACAAACTTCAGCTATGACCAATGCCATGAGCATTTTGCTGGAAGATATTGATATCGAACTCTCGCGCGAACCCAAAAAATTTGAATTATTGCGAGAAGGACAAAGAGTTGAACAAAGAATTATTCAGGTTTCTAATCTGCTCATTGATCGGCAAAGTTACGATTCCATTAAACGTGAGTATTTGAGTTTTCGTGATTCCTGGAATTCTTTTGCAACTCGATTGCGTCCGTATCATAATCGCATTTTAAGCCGTGGAATCCAACGCATCGTACAACAAGACCGTTCGATACAAGAACTTTTGTGGTTGCCTCAAGATGGAGTGAATCTGCCGGAAATTGCCCACTTGACCGAAGCTTTAAAAAGAGATGTGGATGAATTTTACCGCAGAGCGACACTTCGTTTGTTGATCAGTTTGCCTCCTGCAAACTATATTTCAACATCCGACGAATTTTATGGAACTGTAGAAAATCTAATTGATACGGTAAATCATAATGAATCTACTCAGGATCTCATTACTTCCTTCTCGTACATTGATCAGTCATGGAAAGAATTTTCCACTTTATTTCACAGTGTAGAGAGCCCAGCTGCTTTACAATTACTGGATAAGGTGAATGATTCAATTGACGCTTTACGAATTTCACTCCGTATCGAACAACCATCAGACAGCATTAATACCGTCAAATTAATTGTAGGACTTGAAGCACAGAGTGCTCAACTTTCTATAGTTGCTGAGCAATGGTTGGCAACAGAATCACCTTCTTTCAGGAGATCAACCCAAGATGCCATTCGTGAATTCAGCGCAATTGCACATGAACTTCATCGAATTTCCTTAAGACAACCAGTTCCAATGGCACTCATGCGAACTAAGAGTTCTGAGCTATTTGAAAGTTGGTTCCGAGTACATGAAAAAATTTCCCGTTGTGAAACTCGTGAAAAATATCAACTTCAAGAAACAGCTGTTCGCATCACCCAAATGTTGATGGACCTGCGGTATGCAACAAAATAGGAGAGACATTAAACCGTTTTAGATTCAAGGCCCTCATATAAATAGAGGGCCTTGTTCTTGCGCAAAGGAATAGAAATAGATTAATCATCTCTTCTGTAAGCAAACACGAAGTAATATAACTCATTAATATTTATAATTCGTTCTGTGAAATTTGATCATACGATGAATTCTTACATGCCTGAGAAAGACGAATCGCACTTTAATAAGCATGCCCCAAATGCTCTTAACGAAACCGATTGGGTAGATTATATTGTCGCCTATATCGTGGCATTGCAACGTTTTTTTCGAATCCCACTGTTACATCTTCAGGCTGATCGAAAAGAAACCATCGAAAAAAGAAGCACTTTTTTTTTACCTTTAGCAGGTACTAGTTTAGCTTTGTTATTAACTTTGCTATTGGCTGTCTTACAGTTTTTTTGGCCTTTAGGAATTGCTGTTTTGTTACTTGGCTCACTAGAGCTGCTATTTCTGCGTACTTTCGTTCCTGAAGCGATCCCTCAGTGCCGTGAGCTGTTAGCTCCTCAAAAATCATCTATTTCATCTGGCAACATTTTTGTTCTGACTATCATTTTCATGCTATTACGGATGGGCCTCATTTATCAGCTTATTGTTGATTTTAATTCGATGCTCACAGCTTGTATCCTGATTCTAACTTCGATTTCTTTAGGAACCTGGATTATCCCTTTTTCCATCAGCTTTACCATATCTCACGACGAATCAGCCAGGTGGGTTAATCCCAACCGTCCATTATCTAAGAAACAACTGATCTACGGCAGTTCATTCTTAATCGGATTGCTACTGCTGGGAACCTGGGCTTCGTTGAATCGTTTACTCCCAGCACTCGTAGTCTCTGGCTTACTATTGTATTGGATTATGAGAAAACTAGGTGACCATGACAAAGAAATCACAGATACTCACCTCGAAGGGCTTGCTTCTCTCTTTCAGATCGTGTTTCTTCTAGTATGTACGATCGATTATTCTTTTTTAAATAAATTATCAGCGTAGGTTAAAAACTGCTTAGCCATTGCTTAAATCCGTTGCCTTAATTCAGCCTTCATCAAACCTCTTTGAAACTCTCTTAGCGCTCTCAGTTGAAAGCCTTTACTTTCAAGAATTTCGGCTGGATCGATCAAACTGCGCGATTGAATTTTAGCTACAACTCTAAAAAATACATACATAACCTTCATCCATGCGAGTGACCTTACTCGTGGAAGTAATCCACTGGAGATCTGAAAGTCAGCATATAACCAAATAGCGGTCTCTTCACAGGCTGCCGCAATTTTAGAGATGCTTTTTTTCAATCCCTGTTCATTAAAAAGATCTAAAAAGAAGTTGGTCACAACCAAATCATAATTCTGACAAGGCATTGATTCAGACATCAAATCACAATGAAAAAACTCAACAAGGCTCAACTCATTCGATGAAAATTTCTGTAGCCGTTTTCGGGCGAGTTCCAGCATCTTCTCGCTGGAATCAATATAATGAATTTTTTCGAATTTGTTCTCTTTGATCAACTCTACTAAGAATCGACCATCCCCTTCACCAATTAATGCAACTTTTTTTACACAGGGTAATTCAGAAAGGAATGCTGTCCTACAACATTGCATTTGGTTGTTAAAGACTATTTTTTCCAGTCGTTCAAAATAAGGAGCAATCCGATTGAAACTCATCACGAAAAACTCAAAAAAATACACGGTGTGAGCATCGAAAAATCTGCCAAAACAGGTTTTATGTGAGTGCTTAGTGAGCGTCGATCAAGCACTAATAAAAAAAATGCGCTCAACAATACGGAGAACTCAAATACTAGAGTTCGACCCATTAATACCACAAAACAACAGACAATGACTTGCAACCAAACAAACCAAAGTAAAATAGATTGAAAGTGATGAATTTGTCTTGGATTTCTTGTAAAAAAAGAGACTTCTCCCACCTGTTCATCCGCTGAATATTCCCAGCGAGAAATTGAAAGACAGTTCAAACTACACAAACTCAAAAAACAAATAAAGGTCCAGGCTGAATACAAACTCCAGTGACCGACTTGAAGTAGTACAAAAAAATGGGAAGCCGAGGAAAAGAATAACCCCACCAAGAATTCTCTAGGAACTATCGCTCTCATTTGGCGTGGAAAACAAAAACAACCCAGGAAATAAATTAATAATAACCCCAATAAACAAAAGCCCCACACGATTTCAGTGAGACTCAAGGCATGAAATAAAAACAGGACTGAAAAAGTAGCAATCAATGCCCAGATACATATCAAAGGTTTAAAATGAGTTGTGGCAAATTGGTGTCGAGGTAGTTTACAATAAACAGCAGGCATTCGAAGACTATCTAGCAGGCGATCACCAGAATAAGATAACCAGGTGACACTAAATAAGATCAAATAATGATGGAAATAGATATCAACTGAGTATATAGAGGAAAAACACCAAAGCCAGACAACTCCCACCAAAGGGGCATCAAAACTCGTTGAATTGATGAGCAGTAATGTCCTTTCTGAGAATCCTCGTAGACCACTTTCTGAAAGCGTTTCTGCCTCCAAGTATGATGCACCTATCGCTGAGGAATTCCCAAACATTCTCGAATACATTTTACTTAACATCAACAACCTAAATGACTTTTGTCTATTTTATTTGATTAATCCGTGGACGTAATTAGAAATATGATTGTCATATTCTAATACAGTTATGTTTTAATGAACGATTCTTGTTGGCAGTCACTTAGCTATAATAGTGACATAATATATCGAAACCAGTCGGCTGCTGCATAAAATTCACCTATTGAATCACATACAAAACTTCGCATACAGTATACGGCCCGGTCAAGTTACATAAAAAAGAAAAAGGAACTTTTGCGGACTACAATAGCACATTTTAGGAGTGTAAGCATGCCGTTAAAAACGGGTACTGTTGAAGAGCCTAAGCTCGATTTAACACCCATGATTGATATTGTTTTTTTACTGATCATTTTTTTTATGGTTGGAACTCAGTTTACGGAAATGGAACGTCAATACGATATCAAACTACCAACGGTAACTGATGCGAAACCATTAACGAACTTGCCCGATGATATTGTAGTGAATATACAACAGGATGGAGAAATTTCTGTAAATGGTGAAAATAAAAGTCTTTCGGAATTAGAAGTTACATTAAAAACAGCAAGACAAAATTTTCCAGGTCAAGCTGTTGTGATCAGAGGTGATGCAACAGGGCCTTATCAGAACGTAATGAATATTTTAGAGATTTGCCACCGTGTAAAAATACGTTCTGTTTCTTTGGCAAATCGATTAAGTGACGAGTAAGTAGTACTATGAATAATCGAATCGACAACCTAATAGAGAAAATTCTAGCTGGTCGAAACGTTTCTTTTGACCAGGTTCTTTGGGGCGTCTTAATTTTGGCGGCAATCTTCGCCTCGATTCATTTATTATCCATGCTGGTAACACGATGGGGAGACAAAAACGCATCGTCAAAAGCGCTACTCTTTTCAATTATTGTTCATCTGTCATTATCTTTGGGCGTTGTAACATTATGGCCTGATTATGCACCAAAATCATTGGCAGAAACTCAACCAGAGCAAGAGGAAATTGAAATTAAACAAATTCTGGCAGAGAGTACCGAAACCACAGAAAGTAAACAAACTGGAAACACACCGGTCTGGGAGAAACTTACCAATCCTAAAAAACAGGAACTGTCACGAATCGATCTAACAAGACCAGAATTCACTCCTTTAATGGCTCCGCCTGAAAAAAAACGTTCCCAGGAAATCTCTGAGTCACCAATTCCCGATGTCGTTTCCAAAACTGAGCTACCCATTACCCCTTCGAAAGTTAAAGCCGAAAGTATAAGCCAAAAACGAATTCAATCTCAGGCCCCACTCGAAATTACAGACATTACTGCTGAATCACGTGCTGAGGTTTCTGTTCCTTCAACGTCAACAATTCGCAGCAAGATGGTACGTACAGGCCAAAAAAATCAGAATGTTGAACGACAATCGGCCCTTGGCACTGTTGATCGAATACAACCTACATTTAACAACGAACAGAAAACTCTCGCAATCAATGCACAATCTGATCCCAAGTCTACATTGGAACGTAGAACCCAAGGTAGTATGCTCCGAAAAAGAACAGGCCCTGCTCCTTCCAATTTGAAGTTGAATACAACCGGGGTTGAGTCAGGGAGCTCAACATCTAGTAATTCGAATGTGGCACCAACCAAACCACGTTTTACGAGAAGGAAAACTAAAACAATGCGGTCTGCGTCTCAGGGCGTAATTCAGCGTTCTGCGCCGCAAACTCCAGCAGGAAAAGCAAATCCGAATTCAGAACGTTTACTGGCTGAGCGAAGCCGTCTTCCACTCTCAATGAGTAGACAAGGGCCTCAGCCTGATGCATTTCGCCCAAACTTCGACGCAGTCGCAAATCGAACGAAAGCAAATATTCCAGCGACATATCGACTAAGAAACCTGTCCAAGCGTAAAGAGATTGCTCAGCGGTTTGGAGGTACACAAGAATCTGAGAGAGCTGTTGAAGCCAGCCTGAAATGGTTGGCAACTCATCAGGATCAAGCCGGTTTTTGGGATGCAGATCGGTTTGGTGCGGGAAAAGTTAGAATTGATGAACAGGGAATCGACCGACGGAATGCGGGTGCTCAAGCCGACGCTGGATTGACCTCTTTAGCAATCCTGGCATTTCTAGGCGCAGGTTATACCCAGGAAGAAGGACAATATTCCGATAATATCAATCGCGCCATCCAGTGGATGATAGCTCATCAAAGACCCGACGGATTCCTTGGAGGTGAGGCAACTCACTATGCCCGTATGTACTCACACGCGATGGCAACCTATTCTTTAGCCGAAGCGTATGGTTTACAAAACAATCCCAAATTAAACCCAAAGTTGCGTGAGGCGATTGCGCGGGCTATTTCGTATATCGTAGAAAACCAGAATCCCTATGACGGCGGTTGGCGGTACGTAAAAGGCCAGAAAAGTGACATGAGCATGTTCGGATGGCAATTAATGGCTCTCAAAAGTGCAGAAATTGCAGGAATCCCAATTCCAGCAAATACGAAGCAACTAATGGTTAAGTTTTTAAAAGATCGAAGTTTGGGTAAAAACAATGGTCTTGCCACTTACAGAATGGTTGAGCCTCCGACGCCACCAACACCAGCTATGACCGCGGAATCATTATTTTGTAAACAGATGCTGGGAATCAGAAGAGATAATCCATCCTGTAAGGAAGCGATTCAGTTCATCGCAGAGCGTCCTCCACGCCGTTCAGAATATAATCTTTATTATTGGTACTACGGGACATTAGCCATGTATCAGTATGGTGGTACGCCCTGGAGAGAATGGAACGAAGATTTGCGTGAATTACTAATTTCTGAACAAATTACACATGGAGAAAATGCAGGAAGTTGGGATCCAAGACCACCGTGGGGACTATATGGAGGGCGACTCTACTCAACGACGTTAAGCACCCTCTGCCTTGAAGTCTATTATCGTTTTTTACCTCTCTATCAAATGGGAGGCCGATATGAAGATGAAACAAAGTAGAAATAATAGAATCAAAAATTGTTGCATTCGCTGATCAAATTGATTTATTTTTTCACATCCTATACATCACACTGTGATATAGTTTGCATTTCACAATAATCAAAATATCACACTGAAAACGATGACTGTTTTAATCAGTCATTTCCCTAAGAAAGAACCAACCAATGAATGCTTCAATCAAAGCATACGATGAATTAGTTACACGACTAAAGCAGACTGCTTTATTGGCTTCCTGTTCCGCCGTTTTGGAATGGGACGAGCAAACTTATCTACCTCCTGATGGAACTTCACATCGAGCTGATCAGCTTGCGTTGCTGGCTGGTATAATTCATGAGCAGGCCACAGATCCCGAAATAGGGAATCTGCTTCATAAGTTGGAAGCAGATTCCATCTTTGATCAAGAGTCCATGGAAAGCGCTAACATTCGAGAAGCTCGTCATGAATATGACCGGGCCACAAAGCTACCACGGCGGCTGGTCGAAGAACTATCGAAAGTAGCTACTCTATCACATCATGCTTGGGTTGAAGCACGCAAAAAAAATCGATTTCAGGATTTTTTGCCTTGGCTAGAGCAAATGATAGACCTCAAACGAGAACAGGCATCCGCGATAGGCTATCAGGGGACGACCGCCTATGACGCTCTTCTTGATGGTTATGAACCTGGTGCCACTTCTGAAATGATAGAGCAGGCTTTTATTCCTTTACGAAATGAATTGGTTTCTTTGGTTTCAGCGATCAAAGATTCTGGGATTACCCCTGATGTCTCAATCCTGACGAGAAAGTATCCCGTTGAGAAGCAACGTGAATTTAGCATTTCAGCAGCCAAAACAATTGGCTTTAATTTCAATGCTGGCCGGCTCGATATTGCGGCTCATCCATTCTGTAGCGGTTTGGGACCAGGGGATTGTCGATTAACAACACGTTATGACGAACACCATTTCCCCGGAGCTTTCTTTGGAACTCTTCACGAAGCGGGACATGGAATTTATGAGCAAGGGCTTTGCCAGGAGCATTTTGGGACTCCTGTGGGCAGTTCAACGTCGCTTGGTATTCATGAATCACAATCAAGAATGTGGGAAAATCTTATCGGGCGAAGTCGTGCATTCTGGGACTATTTTTATAAACCCGCCCAGAATCTATTTTCAGAAGCACTTTCGGACATTGATCAAGAAGATTTTTATCGCGCCATTAACGATGTCCGCCCTTCATTTATTCGCGTAGAAGCAGATGAAGTGACTTATAATTTGCATATTATGTTACGCTTTGAGTTAGAAAAGTCATTAATTTCAGGCGACCTCAAACCAGTCGATCTAGAGGCTGTCTGGAATGAGAAATTCACAGAATATTTTGGAATCACTCCTGATAGTTCCTCAAACGGGTGTCTACAAGATGTTCATTGGAGTGCTGGATTGATTGGTTATTTCCCTACTTACGCTTTGGGCAACATGTACGCCGCTCATTTTTTTAACGCGGCAGAAAAAGAGCTGGGGGACATCACTCAGCTCATTAGAAAAGGTTCTTTTTCACCTTTAAAAGATTGGCTAAACGAAAATGTTCATCGACGAGGCAAACTGTATCGGGCAAATCGCTTAGTTGAAGTCGTTGCAGGTGAATCACTCTCTCATAAGCCCTTAATCAGTCAATTACAAAGCAAATACAGTGAACTCTACAATTTATAATATCTAATTCAGAAACGAATCATATTTGCAGAAAGTGCTATTATGGCCAATCAAAGTGTTAAAAAAGATTTCTTACTGGCTCTTGCACTTGTCGTTGCTGGAACAATTTTATTTTCTGCTTGGTTTGGTTTCAAAATACTGGGTACACCTCAAGCAACGAGTAACCGTGCGGAATTAAAGGTAGGAAAAACCGCCCCTCCCATTCAAGCCGCAGGCTGGGTAAACGGTGACCCTTATCAAAAAGGTAACCTGAAAGGCAAAGTCATCGTCGTAGATGCCTGGGCAACGTGGTGTTTACCTTGTCGACTACAAGCGCCTCACATCGTCGAAACGTACCAAAAATTTAAAGACCAGGATGTCGTCTTCATTGGGCTCACTGCAGAAGGTGAAGAAATGCTCCCTGCAATTCAACAGTGGCTCGAAGAAACCGGGATTACTTGGTCAAACGGATATGGAGCTCTCGATACACTCATTGCTTTCAATGCAGATTTTATTCCGCAAGTATGGGTGATCGGACCTGATGGGAAAATCGTATGGAACGTTGATTCTGAGCCTAAAGAATCCTTAGAACAAGGTATCACCCGTGCTTTGACTCAAGTTCAATAAGCAGTTAAATCAAAAAGCTTATCTTCATTCTTTGTTGATTTTTACAAATCAATTTTTTCTCGATGCATACAAAAGGATAGACGAATGCGTCACCAGTTCGTTGAGATAAATGTCAATTCGATCAAAATGAATGTACTCAAGGAAGGTACAGGCCCCCCGCTGCTCTTTGTTCATGGATTTCCATTAGATCACAAAATGTGGCAGGCACAAACAGAATATTTTAAAAAGGACTTCACAGTACTCGCTCCTGACTTACGTGGTTTTGGACATTCCGAAGTGACTTATGGAACTGTCACAATGGAACAACATGCAGAGGACTTGAATACTTTACTGAATCAGCTCAACTTTGCAGAGCCAATCATTTTTTGTGGCCTTTCCATGGGAGGATATATCGCCTGGGAATTTTGGAAAAAATTCCCGGAGCGTTTACGCGCATTCATTCTTTGTGATACACGTCCAGGTTCGGACTCAGAGGAAGGCATCAACAATCGATTAAAAATGGTTGACCTTGTGCTGAAACACGGATCAAAATCAATTGCATCGTCTATGGTTCCAAATCTAATTAGCGAGTCTTCTCAACGTGATCAACCTGAGATAGCCAAAAGTCTTATTGAGACGATTGAATCGACGGACCGTGAAGGAATTGCTGCCAGCCAACGTGGAATGGCAGAACGAAAAGATTACACTCATATGATGGCCGAGATACAAGTTCCTACTTTAGTCATCGTCGGAAGTGAAGACCAATTAACGCCACCAGACGTTATGAAATCAATATATGCTCAAATACCATTTGCAACATATCTTGAAATACCTAATGCGGGTCATATGGCACCGATGGAAGCACCTTGCGCTGTGAATCAGGGAATAGAAGATTTTTTAAATTCCTGTTAATATGCAAGTCTTTGAGTGAATCAATTTTTCACCAGCTTTTTAAACAGAGATATGACATAATAAATTTGAGTCTTTACTAAGACTCTTGTGCTCAAAAAAATATAACTACTCCCTAAATTTAGAGGCATGAGATGGCTAAAGATCATTCTAAACGTTTTCTGGACATCGTTGCGGATGCAAAATCACGCATTCTTGAATGCACAGTTCATGATGTAAAAAGGCGTGGAGAACAAGGTGAAGCGTTTCATCTCATCGACGTAAGAGAGGATCATGAGTTTAGTGCAGGAAGAATACCAAATGCCAAACATCTTGGTAAAGGAATCATTGAACGTGATGTAGAACAGATGATACCAGACACATCCTCACTTTTGATACTCTACTGTGGAGGTGGTTTTCGTTCTGCTCTAGCGGCAGACAATCTGCAGAAAATGGGCTATACACAAGTCATTTCTATGGATGGAGGATTTAGCGGCTGGAAAGCCGCGGGATTTGAAATTGAAACTGAAGCGTAAATATCACTTCGCAAATACCAATCATTGGAATTAAATAATGAATCACACTAAAAAAGCACTGTGCCTGGTAAG
Organism: Gimesia aquarii; assembly: GCF_007748175.1. Lineage (NCBI taxonomy): Bacteria > Pseudomonadati > Planctomycetota > Planctomycetia > Planctomycetales > Planctomycetaceae > Gimesia > Gimesia aquarii. Next base: position 144,123 of record NZ_CP037422.1, on the reverse strand, counting down.
GCACAGTGCTTTTGTCGTCGATTTTTTTAATAATTTTAGCCGCCTAACTCCCAATTATAGCTGCTTAATTCCATTACAAGAAATAAGATCCCAAATAACAAGGCAGCCAATGAAACAAAAAGCAGTCCTACGTAGATATTGGGGCCCCCTGACTCACCTGAGGCGGCTTTTCCTTTTGATTTAGAGCTTCGAGTTGACATGGTCACCTTTCTCAATTACGCCATTCTTAGCAGCGTCAATAACAGTCCCGACAGCTTTATCAGGATCTACATATACAAGTTCAATCTTACCAAGATATTTAGGACGATTTCCATTGGCTTTAGTACCAAAACGATAAACGAACAATTGATGCCCTTTGCTGAGACCATCATCACTTCCCAATGAAACTTCGACAAACTTAGTTCCATTTCGTTTATCCTTTTTGGTATTGAGAATCAAACCTTCCACTGCAGGTGGAGGTGACTGCATACCAGCAATCGCCGGATCCTTAGGGTCGACTCCAAGGTTAGCAACAATTTTATTTAAGTATTTGAGTTCATTCAGCAGCTTATTTTGCTTAGCAACCAAATTCTTTTCTCGAATTGATTGAGTAAAAATTGTATCTTCTAAATTTTTAATCTTTGCTCGCAAGTCGTTGACGGTATTGTGAAGTGTCTTATTGACAACTCGTTGTCTGCCTGATTCCTGACGTCGAAACTTTGCTTCCTCACCAGTCGTTTCTGCCTGTGCCACCGAAGTATCTCGTTCAGCACGTACTGTTTCTAACTGGTTTTGGTAAGACTTACTCTGCTGCTCTAGAAGCTTATTCGCAGCCTTAGCTTTTTGTGCTTCACTAAGAGCATCATTTACTTTCTGAGTCGTTTCAGTTTTATAATTACTGTACTCAGATTCTAATTCAGCCATACTTGTCTGTATGTTTTTTAAATTACCTTCAAGTTTTTTACTCTCTGCGCGCCAATTATTTTGGGCTGTATATACAGCCCCTGCAAAGCCCATGAAACAGACGCTGAGAATAACTTGAACGACGACCAGTATTTTGCCGACAAACGACATCTAATCGCTCCTAAATACTTAATTTAAATGACGAGTTTGTTTTGATAGCACTTGAGTTAAAATTCCGTTATTTTTGTGAGATGCTATTTTCTTCATAGTTAGTACCCTTAACTGCCTTCTGCAGCAATTCCTTCTGCCTTTGAAGACGCTGTACTTTACCTTCGATCCTGGCAATATAATCACGTAGCGTTTTTTGTTGCTCTTGTGCTAAATAGTTTTCATTCCGAATTTCATCAATCTGATCTTGTAACCGAAAAACATCAGACCTTCGTTCAGCTGCTTCTTGATTCACTTCTAATGTCTGTTGGCTGATTTTAATTCCCTCATTGGCAAGTTGAGTGATCTCAGTATCCAAGGCAGCAATTTTTTGACTCAATTCTGCTGCCATTAAATCCATTGCCTCACGATCCAGTTTATTGATCTTTTCCCAATTCGCTTTTGCTTTTTCTAAGGGTGGTATTGTCTTTGTGATTTGATCAATTTTTTCGTTTTGCTGTTGAATCTTATGCTTCTGAGCAGCAACGATCACTTTTGCTAAAACAGGAGACGTTGAAATTTGCTCGCCCCCCCGTCTGGTTTTAACTGACCATGTCAATATCTCACCTGGCTGAGGTTCAAACAGGTAGTCCGTCATTTTGGCTGCCTCTTTTTGCCAGTTGGGGCCTCCCACTGAACTAACTGCGGCAAATCCCATAAAAGCGATACTAGCAAAGAGCACTAGTACTAACAGGATTTTACTAAAACGGGTCATTGATGCATTCCTGGATCTCTAAAGAGACCTTTATCTTATTTACTGGTTCAAACTAATTATGATTTATAATTTGAGTTTTATCTATCTACTTCGATCTAAGCTCGAGATAATAATTGTTTTCATTGAATACAAGCTAGAAATGAATCCGTTTTCATCATCGCTTGGCTTTAAATAGAAGCCAATATTCAGAATTCATCACGATTCTCAGACGTGTAATGTAAAATACTACCCACAACTTGTGCGCAAAAACAACCTATTTTGTGAAATCGGTCATTCTTTAATTATAAGTACGCCAAAAAACCATAGTCAAACTGAATTTCGGCTAACTGTTTGGTATTTAACTGTTTGACCTTTCTAACTTGGCTGGCAGATACAATCCCTACCTTCAGAAAACTTGACATAATATCCAGAACGTCAAAGTGGCTTTCACTATGACATTGTTAATGTTAATGGATATTTCGCAATTTGTGTTGAAATCATCATCTCAACTCAGTCTACACAGCCTTGAAGTGATCAATTGAACCCTTATGCACTCACACTACATAAAAATTGTAATTCGCATTTGTTAATATGTAATTAAGCAAACTCGTTTCTCTAGAAATACTTATTAAATCTTGTACTTTGGTCCGAATTGAGATAGGTAAAATCAAACTGCATTGCTATTTTGAATCAGATTCAGAAATTTATTGCTATCACTAAAGCAGTGACAAAAACCAGTATGCAATGATGAAACATTGAGCTAATGCAGGGCCCCGATACAGTCTGTATCGAGATTAGTTGGAGATTGGTTTATGGCTACCCAAGAAGTTCCTTACCTCATTACCACTGTCAATGACCACCTCAAGGTTCAACTCCTTCCAGAACTGAATGAATCTGCCTGGAATGAATTAGAGGCTTTAGGGGACCTACTCCTTCTGGAACTCAAAAACCAAAAGAGTCCATCAGTTATCATTGATTTAACAAAACTGACTTACATCAGCAGTTCGTTGGTTGCTGTTGTTATTCAAGTGTGGAAACTGGTTGATGAACAAGGTGGAAAAACGGCGATTCTTAACACCAGTGATATGGTAGAAGAGGTGCTTAAGATTTCCGGGCTCCAAAAAGTTTGGCGTATTTACTCTAGTGAAGAAGAAGCAATTGCGCATTTAAGTCAGGCTTTAAAACAAGAACGGATCGAAAGGCGACGTATTTTCTCTATGCCAATACTCTTGGGCATTGTTGCACTTTTGTCTGCCGCTGCTTGTTTTGCTCTATATATAAGTGACTCCCTAAATCTCAATCCAAAATCCACATTAATTGCTACGATCTCCTTCTCAGTTGCGGGAGTACTTCTTGGAGCAACCGCTCTGAAAGACCGAAGAAAAAATTTGAGAATTATGGGAGTGGTAGTTCTGACTTGTAGCATCATCTTAGGTGGAATCGGATTAGTCAAACTTATCTAAAGGTTGATGATAAACGATTTCTAGATTCGATAAACCCAATTCAGCGATTAATGTTAGGACAGAAAGAGTCAAAGTGATGTCAGAGAAACCAGATAATGCAAACAAGAAAGAGGGACGCCAGCAGGCACTACAGGCAGAGCTAAGAGAACTAGTCGATGTCGTAGGTCCAGGACCACTCGTTGACCTATTGATGGAAAGAGCTTTTCAGTTACAGGCGACTGATATCCACTTGGACCCTCTCGAGGATGGTCTGCGACTTCGTTTGAGAGTAGATGGTATGTTGCATGATATTATACAGCTTCCCAAAGAAGCCGCTGCCTCAGTCATTTCACGGCTCAAACTAGCTGCAAATATGGATATCACTGAGAGACGCCTTGCCCAGGATGGTCACATTAATAATGAGACACTTCAAAATCGCCGTGATATTCGAGTTGGTTCAGGTCCAACTATTCACGGTGAACGACTCGTCTTGCGACTAATGCCAGACCATAAGCGTTTTACAGAATTTAACGAATTAGGACTCAGCGATCATCAGATATCCGAGATTACCGGATACTGCCATGCTCCCTACGGAATGATCTTGAGTGTTGGGCCCGTAGGTTCGGGAAAGAGCACAACCATTTATAGTTGTCTCGACTACCTAAACCAACCCGAAATGAGTCTGTCAACGATTGAAGACCCAGTTGAACGTCGGATCGAAGGTGTCAATCAAATTCAAATAGACCCCAAAATTGGGTTTAGTTTTGCCGAAGCCTTAAGGGGAGTTCTTCGACAAGATCCTAACGTAATCATGGTAGGAGAAATCCGTGATTCTGAAACGGCACATATTGCCGTCAGAGCAGGACTCACTGGTATCCGTGTACTCTCGACTCTTCACTCCAATGATGCCGTTGCTGCAATTGACGTATTCAGAGAATTTGGAATACCTTCAATGTTTATCACGGATAGTCTCCAGGGCATCATTTCTCAACGTTTAATTAGATGTATCTGTGAAAAATGCAGAATACCTGATCAACTAGATGCGGGAGCATGTGAATATCTTGGAACCAACTCAGATCAATTGTCAGAATCTAAAATAGCAAAAGGAGCTGGTTGCGAGCATTGTTTTCAGACTGGTTACGTAGGTCGTACAGGTATTTTTGAAACACTTGGAATTCAAGGTGAATTGCGAGATGCCATTCTTAGAGGAGCATCACAAACAGAAATCCAAAAGATGGCAATTGGCTCGGGAATGACCACCATGGAAGACTCTGGTAAAGCAAAAATACTTGAAGGAGTTACGACCGTACAAGAACTTCATCGTGTTCTTGTTTAGTCTAACCGACTAAAAGTAGCATCCATTTAGAATTTCGAGGTCTAACTCGACCTGTTTGTACAGTAAAAAGGGCTTTTTGCATTCTGCTTCCGGTTTTGCCGATTATCTCTTACTTCTTAAGAAAAAAAGAATTCAATTCTAATCGTTCCGATATATAATTATAATTAGGAGCATATTCAAATCTAAGATCTATCGGTCGGGCCATCTCCCATTGTTTATGCAGTTTGATGTGAGATCGCGTCCAATGAATTTAAACAAAATAGAAATGTCTGGTAAAGAACTCTCTCAGAATCTCCAGACAGTTTTATCCCAGTCGGCTACGATTTCCATGTCGAATCAAACTAATTCTGCAACTCAAGATGTGATGAATTTATCTCATTCATCACAAATGAAGAGACAGAGTTTTTCTGCTCAACCTCAGTCACTAGCCAAAGAGGATGATGAGCCTGTCCTTTCATTTAAAGAAAAGGCAGTCATTTGGATTGCCAGTTTCACAGCGACGGGATACTTAATTTCATTTCTTTTTCATTCGACCGCTCTGACAATCATGGCGATAGTCATTGTGGGTGGCATCCAGGGAAATGATGATTTCTCGACACTTGCCAGCCTAGATGACAAAGATAACTTTGGCTTAAACGACCCATTGGACACACGCATTGATGAAGAAGCAGGTGGAAAAACCACCGAATTCAATATTATGCAGCCGGTAAAAACATTGACAGGTGAGAATGATTCGACACTAAAGGAAATTGAAGAAGATTTCTCTATGCATCTCGGAAAAGGTGAAGGAGAAGAAGATGGAGACGGAAAAGGAAATGGGGGAGGCGATTTTAAATTTAAACCAATGGGAAATGCTGTTACTGTCGGAAGCTTTACAGCCTGGACAGTTCCCAAGGATCCAGACCTCAACGAAGATTATTTGATTATTATTCAGGTCAAACTACCCTATAGTTACAAATCAACCCGTTATCGCGCTTCAGATTTATCGGGAATGGTACTTGGAACTGATAAGCACCGCCAATCAATTCCCTGGGACGTCCGTTGGCCAAACTCGACCTTTACACCCCAGCTCAAAGGCGAAGTTAGACCCGTAAAAAAAGGGGGTTACTTACCAGTAAAGAAGCGAGTCTCACAATTAATCGTAAAAGTCCCAGGTTCAAAAATTCCCGCAACTCGCGACACTATCAAAATCGAATCTAAAATTCTAAAAGAGAAACGCACATTAGAAATAGTCTTTTAAGATAATTCGCTTTAAAACTCATCCCTTTCTCCTTTGATAGTATAAATCCAGCCGTACCTATAAATCTCCCCAAAGTTGGCCCAGTGTGCAGGCTCTTCAGACAGATTTCCCTGACAATAAGGACAAGGAAGAAGTGGTTGCTCAGGAAACAGGGGCTTACTGTCTAAATAAGTTGAAAGCCAAACCGCGTCGCATTCATCGCACAAAATCACCACATCACTTTCTTTGCTACAGATGCGGATTCCTAAGTTCCCTTGTTCACAAAAGGGACAAGTCCCAACGTAGTACATAAATTTTGACCTTGCCCTCAAAACATCACAAAGGAAATGCTGTGATCACATTGGTTCCTTCGAGTATTAATCGTATTTTGAAGGCAGGAGGCTTCCCCTGTTTGTTACCAACCTGACCTCCAACAAATCCAATACGACGCCCCATGTCTACAGTATAGACGATTCGATTCCTTTCCTTTTTTTTCTCTACGCTCTTTCGACCCTTGTTCGCTTGAAGATAGGCCTCATCAATTAATGCAAGTACCTTTTTTCTATTGCCCTCCCCAGCAAAAACTCCATGTTTCCCTGGACGGTTAGGCTGATCTTCAGCATGACGCATAACATGGAGTAGCCGATGTTTTTCCCGGCTACCGGGGCCATATTTTAAACCGGCAGCTGACTCCCAGACTTTACTGCCTAAATCTCGGAGCTGTCCTAATTCTAGACTGGGCTTTGCAGTTTTTGATTGTTTTGAAGAGTTTAGTGGTGGTGGTCGGTTCGAATTCGCTGGAGTCTGTTTTTTAGATACTTGTGAAGAGGTAACCGGATAGTTCTTTGATTTTGAAATATCAGTTTCATTTTGCTGAACCAGATCCGATTGTTGAGCCTCTAACTCTTTTTCAAGATTTGATTGACGACTCGCTTCTTTAAAAGGATCAAGAACGTTTTGTGCTCTCGACTCTTCAGAATTTAAAACCGATTGATCATTCGTATGGTTTCTCTCGCCTTGAATCACTAAGTAGATAATCAGAAAAAGAACTACTGTAACTGTCCAACCCAATGAGCTAACTTTTGTTCGAGTTCGTTTATTTGGCTGGTTCATAGTTCGTATCTTATTTTTGCTTTTAGAAGGCTCAGCTTCATTTCGAGAGCGATGTCTGGTAGCGACGATAAATTTGCTTAAGGCGTTCTAGTTTCGCAGGATTGCTGGCAGCAAGATTGCGTTTTTCGCCAGGATCATTCGATAGGTCTACTAGAAAAAGTTGATCCTGCTTGGTAAGTTGACCTTGCTGACTCGTATCACGAGGATTCCCCAATAACTTCCAATCACCTTCTCGAATGGCCCAGCTTTTACCAATTTGCCAATAGAAATCACGATGGGGGCTCTGCGCTTCTGATGAATCAATGACTGTTTTTAGACTTTTCCCGTTTAGTTTTTGTTGTGGAAGAGGTGTACCAGTTAGTTCTGCGATGGTCGGTAGCCAGTCACAGCCTGTTGCCATTTGATGACGTTCTTCTCCCTTGGCGATTGTTCCAGGCCAGGAAATCATGGCAGGGACACGAATCCCTCCTTCAAATAAACTAAACTTGGCGCCACGAAAAGGTCCTGCGCTACCTCCCCCCCCGAATGTTCTTTCTTCCTGTGAATGCCCATGATCAGATTGAAAAATGACGATTGTATCTTCACGAAGTTTGAACTCATCAAGTGTTTTTAATACTTCGCCGATACAGTCATCCATCGTAGAAACAAACGCAGCATACTTATTTCGTGGACTAGGAAGATGTGCGTATTTCTTTCGCCACTTATCAGTTGCCTGCAAGGGGTAATGAGGAACATTGATCGCCCAATATAAAAAAAACGGTTCATCTCTGTGTTCTTTGATATAGTTCTGACATTGCTGAACCATCAGATCAGGAAAATATGTACCATCATGCCATACTTCTTTTCCGTTTTTCCACAAATCGTGTCGATTGGGACCATTCCAGTAAAAGAAGTGGGAATAGTTATCGATGCAGCCTCCCATATGGCCAAACGATTCATCAAATCCTTGTCCATTTGGCATTGTTTCTTCTGTATAACCCAAGTGCCACTTACCCACATGCCCTGTTCGATATCCTGCATCTTTTAACATTTCGGCAATCGTAACCTGCTCGGCAGGCATCCCACTTTTGCCATGTTTCGATGAAACATTTCCGGGAACACCCGCTCGCTGAGGAAACTTACCTGTCAACAAACCTGCACGAGAAGGGGAGCAAACAGGAGCCGCGGCATAAAACTGTGTAAACCGAATTCCCCTTTTGGCAATCGAATCCATATGGGGTGTAATCAAGTCTTTCGCTCCATAACAATTGAGATCAATAGATCCCTGATCATCTGTAAAAATAATAATCACATTCGGTTTTTCTGAACGCTCTAATGCACACGCCTTGTCGGTAGAGAATAATACTAAGCATAGAAATAAACTCAAAAAATAAAAAAGAAAACCAAACCGCGTTATTCCAGAGCAAATACCACTGATAATGAACATACTAAGTCCTGACTTGATCGAAACATTGAAGCGAAGAGATTCATGAATTTAAAAATGCCTAGAGCTAACTTTTTGGCGTCGCGTCCCATGCATCCTGGAATACTTTCTCTCCATGGACTGTGTAAGGGTTTTGCATGCTATCCTGATACACGACAAGACCTGCAGTCACACAATGGGCTCCCGCAAGAGCAACATCTGCAATCTGCCGAGCATTCCGAATCGCAGCCGCAATAATTTGTGAATCATACTGATGTCGTTCCAGCATTTCGGCGACTTCCAGAATGAATTCTGTTGTCGAATCGCCATAATTTTCTTTCCATCCAATAAAGGGGCTGAGAAAGTACGCTCCCGCTCGAGCCGCATGCCATGCCTGTGCAACTGAAAAAATTAAAGTGGCATTCGTCCGAATTCCCTGCTTAGTCAACTCGCGAATCGCTTTAAACCCTTCTTCGCTGGCGCCCACTTTCACTACAAAATTAGGAGACATTTTGGAAAGCTGGATTCCTTGTTCTACGATCTGTTCCCAATCTGTAATATGTGGATCCACTTCCACACTCACAGGTTTATCAGTGCCAGTGAACAATTCTGCGATCTCTTCAATTACTTTCAAAAAAGGCTTACCAGAATTATTGATATGCTTGGGGTTTGTTGTAAGTCCATCCAAGTCCCAATATTCAAGGCTGTGCTTAATCTCATCTGTGATTGCACTATCCAGAAACAATTTCATTGTGAATTCCATTACTCAAGATAAAATGATTTGAAAATCGTAACATAAACTTTTGAAGTCAATTGGTCACGAAGACCTGTTGTGTTCTAATACATTTATTATAGGTTCATCTGATTTGATAATTCTATGCTGCGATTTTATTCCATGAATATTTCACGCTGAAATAAGTTATCAAAGCTAAATCATGCCTCAAAGCAAAAGTACTCTCAACACAATGACGACTGAATTTCCTGATTACCTTAAAATCAATCGTGACGCTTTAGTTAAAGGAACGGCAGTTAAGCTTTCTGTAGTTAAAGACATGTCTGAGATTGCTCAACATATGGCAACGGCAATGTTTAAGGCTATAAAAGTGGCAGAGCAAAATGGTCACCCTGCCACATTGATCGTTCCTGTTGGCCCCGTCGATCAATATCCTATATTGGCTGACATGTTGAATCAAAACCAATACTCAATTAGAGATGTCATGCTGATCAATATGGATGAATATCTGACAGACGACGATCAATGGGTCGATATCTCCCACCCACTCAGCTTTCGTGGCTATATGAATCGTAAATTCTATGACTTATTGAATCCGGAATTATCACCTTTACCCGAAAATCGCATCTGTCCCGATCCAAATAATGTTGGTGCTATCCAACAATTAATCGATCAACGGGGAGGAGTAGATGCCTGCTTTGGTGGGATTGGGATTAATGGTCATATCGCCTTCAATGAACCACCCGAACCAGGGCATATGATTCCAACGGAAGAATTCTTACAGCTACCTACCCGTAACCTCAATTTAACCCGGGAAACAAGAACTATTAACTCTGTAACCGTAGGCGGTGAAATTTCCATAATCCCCTGGCGCGCTGTGACGATTGGAATGAAAGAAATTCTTGCTGCTAAAGAACAGCACTTCTATTGTAACCGCATCTGGCAAAGTTCGGTCATTCGCAGAGTCCTTCAAGGCCCCATTACTGGCGACTGCCCGGCTTCGCTTTTGCGAACGCACTCTGATGTTTCTCTCACAGTTGCGGAATACGTTGCTGATCTCCCCGACATTCGGCTACGTTAATTTTATATTTTAATCCACTTGTAATGAACTCTGTTGAGCAAAATGAAATTAAACTTCCAACAAGAACGCATTCTCGCTGTTGTAGCTCACCCCGATGATGCAGAATTATTATGCGCGGGTACTTTGGCGCGTGCCCATCATGAAGGCGCTTCCGTCGGAATATGCATACTCTGTCAAGGAGACAAAGGACAACCAGAACCACCTATCGAGAAACTAGCCGAAGCACGACGTCAAGAAATGCAAATGGCTGCGAAACTGCTTGGTGCAGATCTCTTTTTTGGTGAAAATCCGGATGGCGCCCTATTTGACAACTTGGAACAGCGCCGTAATTTAACAGAGATCATGCGGCGGTTTTCACCAACGCTTGTATTGGCACATTCGCCATTAGACTATCACGCAGACCATCGTGCTGCTTCTGTTATCACGGAAGCAGCTACGTGGTTCAGTGCCTCTACTGGAAACCAGACACCGTCACCGGCTTTGAACCAGCCACCTGTTCTCTGGTGGATGGATACTGTGAACATGACACAATTTGAGCCACATTTATACATCGATGTAAGTGAATATGTCAGCATAAAACTGGACATGCTCAACTGCCACCAAAGCCAATTACAACGCGGCAAGGACTCGAGCTTCTCTCCTCTTCAAGACCTTATGCTCCAGCAATGCAGGATTCGTGGCACTCAGTCGGGTGTCCCGTCTGCAGAAGCCTTTCAATGCCACACCGCCTGGAAGCGCTGTTGTGCATGGTAATACTTGTGAGGCAGAGGGCTTTCGCTCTATTCAAATCAGGCCAAATCTCATTGCTTCTTTCCTTCGTCCAGGACCGATAAATTGAAAGCTGGCGGTAATTCTTCCCGCACTGCCAGAAACTCGACTTTTTCTGATTCGCTGAAAGCCATATTGATGCTGAACTGTAGATGGTTTGCGAGTCATTCTCCATAAACTTGACCTCGCTCGATGGCGAATCATGGCAGGATGTCCTGTGACACTTGTGTACGGTTTCTTGCAAACGTAAAGAGATGCTACATACTCACTCATGGCATTTCCAATACCAACTCCTTGAAAGTCAGGGAGACAGACTGTTCGATGCTCTCTGAATGATGGGGTTGTTTTGTGTGGAAAATGAATCACTGCAGTGAAAGCTGCTGGCTTATCGTCGACTAATGCCATAAAACAGTTAGCAGACTTATGAATTGTTGAATCTAAATAGTGATGTTTCCGGAATAGAGACCACGCACTTCGATGCACGTTAATAATTTTGAGGGAGATCGGGGGTCGCGACTGCCTTTCACACCTCCATTGAAATTCCTCAGACGCTGGTTGATAAATCCAGTCAGGATTAAGCCAGTCGATAATGTCGTAATGGCACGTAACGGCGATAAATTTTTGCTGCCTTCTCCGAACTGATTTTGCAATGGCACTACTTCCGATTTGAGCAACAGTCCGATCAACTACTGACGTAAACTCATCGAGGACCACAAATTTTGGTTGCTCGGCTAAAGTCCGTGCTATCGTCACTCGAAACTGTTCGCCATTGGAAAGTACACGAAAAGGTCTTAACCAACTGGGAGGTGAAGAAAAACCAACTGAAGAAAGGAGGCCTGTGATTTCTTTAATTCCCATATCATTAGGAAAAGAATCCAGAATACTTTTGTTTTCAAACCATTTGAAGTCTCCAATTAACTCTTTATGGAAAAGCGTTTTGGCAATGGTAGTCTTTCCACATCCAGAAGGACCGACAATTAAACCAATGTTCCATGCATGATCATTTAGAGGTATTTCTACAGAAAACTCAACACGGCTCTTTTTTTCAACTGCAATGCCAAATATCCCCTCTAGTTGCATGACACGAGGAGTCCGTACGATATTACTTTCCTTTATAATATCCACGCGCGACATGTCAGACCTTCTTTTTTCAGTCGCTGTAAAAGCATTATCTGTTCGGATTCATCTTTGCAATCAATCAAAATACTGAAAGAGTCTGTTAAGAGATGTGACTCGTCTTTACCGGTTACCATTTCCAACAATTCAGAATCATGACTCATCAGAGTATTCAGTAAACTCTGTAGTTCCTTTGATTCGGTAGAAATCGAAGAAATCAATTTATTTAATGCAACCTGATCAGTGCCTGCCATGGATGTAACCATATCAAATGTTGCCAATATTTTATCGGCTTCAGATTTTGTTACATCCAAAATCAGACATGGGACTTTTTCATTTTCAGCGAGATCAGCGCGTAAATGACCATCAATCAATTCAAACGTCCCATTGTTACAATCTCTTACAAGGCAAGCTGAAGCGAACCCTACATCTTTTAGAATTGTACTTAATGCTGACTTTTGTGATGGAGGATGAACGCGCCAGTTTTTCACATTGCGTTTGAGTTGTGAGGCTTTGATACGCCGGAAGCTTTTTACGCGATCTTTCATTTTACATAATCACTCGTTTTAAATTCTATTACATACAGTCCAAACAGCGATTGGCTCCATAGCGTTGACGTATCTGATCTTTGTGATAATCACCCTTAAAAATGGGTGCTCCGCATCGGGCACAGGACGAAATCGGTTCATGCTTTACCAATACTGAATTGACAACTAAATCGGGATATTCGGCTTCAATCAATTTTGCTGCCAATACATGTGTTTGCGCTTCACAATCAAGACGTTTTACAGGACGTTGATTTTTTTCACGAGCAAGATAAACAATAAAATGAGGCATTGTCACAGTCCTTTTCAAGTAGGGATACATAGGTCTTAAACGAAGTTCAATGCTCATTCTAAAGGAAAGTCCAGCGCTGTCATGAGGTGCATTTAAGCATGGGTGCTCAAACAGAACAACAATTTATATTCTTACTTCACCAGCTCTAAATCAAATAAAGTATCGCTATCAATGGGTATTACGACCTCTTTAACTGAATTGTTTTTCAAAGCGTCTGCAATCAACCAACCACCAATCGGCACACCTGCACCCATAGCGAGCATTCCCGCACCCAATGTTAGCTTGGCGATTGTACCTGCAGTTCCTTTCTTCTCTGCTGACAGATACTGATGAATTACACTATTGTCGTCTCCGATATGCATATCCTCACCCTCTGGGCGATTATTGTCTGTGATCTCTTTCCCAAGTAGTTTTTCTCGTGTGGACATCACCAACGATTCGACATTGTTAAATCGGCGGCTCGCTTGCCGCAAATTCTCCGCTCTCTCCCCTGCTTTGATTGACCAAAAATGTTTCGCTATCTTCTCCTGCCACGTCTTCGGTTGGGTCTCCTCCGTCATTTTTTTCGCTCCATAATTGTACAAGTTGACCGAACGTTCCGTTTTGAAACGCTCGGTCTAACTCGTTGTTCTGTTCAATCAAGCAGTTATGAAACTCATTGTTTTGCCTGATTAATTCTTCCAGAGGATCGTCCATTAGGCAGCAGCCGGCCCACCTGGATTGACTTTGGATTGAACCTCACGAATACCAACCGCTTCATCAAGGGTTACCATTCGCTTGTTTTCCAAATAGTCATAATCAACAATTTTTTGAACGGTCACAAAGTTATTCTGTGCCACCGTCCCGGTTTGCATGAGTTGCGTCAACATGTGATTCGCAACGTTTTCCGATAAATCCACAGCAGCCATCTCCTTTTCTCCTTCATCCTCAATAGGGATTTCAACATCTAAAATCTCGCCGCCTGGCATTATGAGGCCTCACTTTTTAACGGCTTTAAAACGTAGTTTAATAGGGTCGCCAAGCAGGTATTTTTGCTCGCTTAAGACCTTATTGTTTGAACCTATGATTTGAACTGGTATTTTTGTTTTTGAAAGCTGATCTAACTGCTCTCGTAATTTTGAAATTTCCCCCTCCAGTATGGCGATTTCTTCATCATATTTTGGAACGGGAGTATCAGGCTTTGGTGGGTTTTCCGCAATAATCACTGATCCCCCACATGCGGGCAACCTTCCATAAATTCTGAATAACTCAACTCTAATCAGGTCAGATTCTGTATAGAGTGTGTTCTTGTAATCGTGACCTTTAATTATTCCCACAATGCGATCATTCACGACAATTGGTCCACCTGAATCGCCCTTGGCAACGAGCTTCGAAAAGAATCTCCCATTTCTGTTCACTCGAATTTTTGCTCTGATGGTCTTCATGTTATAGATACCATTTGCATAGCCATAAGCCACTGCATCAACACCATTGTCGGGTTGATGCTCTGCTATTTTAAAACATCTATTGGCTGATATTTTCTGTGTTTCGATCACAGCATAATCGATATTTTTTTGATATCGCTTATGGATGACTTTGGCTTGCCACCACCTGCCTGCATAGCCAACAAACACTGCCGGGTTCCCTTCCAGGTTATGAGCAGCTGTCAAATAAATCGACCTGCCATCAATGTTTCCGATGTAGGCACAAGCTCCCGTACCAATGATTTGGTGGCAACCATAAGCAGTACATCGCTTTCCCACCGTTCGGAGAACCAATGCCTGAGCCTGCACAACAGTGGCCAATATCAGCACAACGATAATAGTGATTATCCTCACCATTGAATGTACCTTTCAAAAAACAGTAAACAGTAATGCCAGGGATTCAAAGGGACTTTCCCTTCAGCCCAGTTAAAAGCAGCAACTCCAAACAACCGCACACGGCGGTAATAAATATTCGCCATGAACTTTCCTAAGTCGCAGCGTCTGAGATTTCGATAAAATGACGAATCAGCTATTTGGCGGTCCTGCTTGCAACCACCTATTTGATAGGCATAATCATGCCAGTGGCAGGCTGCCCTGATGTCAACACCTCCCCACCGATCCGGAGAGAAACTACAACCATTCGAAACAAAATAATCGGGAGGTGTGGGGCCTTCCATTAGTTGGACAAGCTTGGCTGGCAGATCGTCAGTCGTGATTTCAATCATCAATTTTCTCCGAAAGCCTTGTCTTCTAATCGACTGATCCGCCTCTCATGTGAATTCACCATTTCAATGAGTAACTCTTTATTGGAATCGAGCTTTTCATCAATTTCTATTAGTCGCTGACTATGTTCGATCAATGTTTTGGCAGTCCACGTAACAGCTCCAACACCTCCAGCAATAATGGGAGAAAAAACACATGCAATCACCCATGCTGGAATAAAAATCCCTTTACGTATTGTTTGAGGCATTATGATCTCGGTAATCAGCAGAAGTAGGAAGCAACATTTGTGATCACTAATACTCGTTAATGGCATGAGTCGCACAACGCTATTTTGCAAAAAAAAGCACCTGTCGTTGCACAGAACGACAGGTGCTTAAATAGAACCAAATAAACTTAGTCTCAAAGACAGTCGGCGACAGGAATCGACTTATCTACTAATCATCGTAGGATTCATTATTCTTTTAATGGAAATTCACTGATTGTGATATTTTTGCTTTTTACCTCGCATAGTCTTCTCCAGCCATCAGTGATTAACTTCTCTCTTAGCAAAGCCTCAGACGAATCGAGTTCACGTTTATCAAATGGTCCCTCTACAAAAACCGGTTCAAAGTGATCATCGATAATGAATTGAGCTAAAATAGGATTGCATCGAATATGATGCTCGGGTTGCGAGTTTAATTCATCTTCGTCTACTTCTCCAATAATATAACGCAGATAGAGTGCGCTGTCCTCGATCTTCTCGACCTCTCGACCACACACAACGCAGAGATAACCTTGATCGCACCTTGCCATAGCTTCTAAATCATATAATTTCTACCAAGAGAAAAAAGTACTTTAGTGATAATTAATCATCACTAAAGGTCTCCAATAATTCTAGCTTGGGGCATAATAGAAAGTGAGCTAAGATCAGAAATTTTTTAGTATTTCTTATCTTTAATAGCCTTTTCGACAACTGAGTAATCATGTTCATTTTTCTAAGCGTAAATCAAATCCACAAGATATTCTATTTACCATCTGTCCCGATCCATCAAACGATCTGAGCTCGTTCATGATTCCTTCTGCCCCTGATTTTTCCAAAAATCTTGTGCATCAACAATGACATTACTTCCAAATTTAAAATAAGGGATGCCAGATTCTTTTAAAAGTTCCTTAAAATTTTTTTCTGTCATTCCAAACAGCTGCGCCCAAATTTTACTACTGTATTTTCCTGTCTGAGGAAAAGCACCCGGAGAACTTACAATATTTGCAACAAGATCAAATGCAAATTTATCTGACTCAATGTATTCGTTTGATTCCGTCATGAGACCAAACCTTACCAGAATTTTTCAAGCACCGTTTTTCAAATCTCTATAAAGCGCGCACACTGTGCGCAATTCATCATCAGGAAAATAACTTCAGACTGATTAAATCGGATGCAAAGATGTCCGATGTTTATTTAGATTTGGAAAGAAACAACGCGAGAAAAAGTTCAGTGACACCTACAGCGGTCACTACGCGGCTGCCTCCTGGCAGATGTGGAATTGTGGCAAAACCACCCCAAAACAACAGAAATTATCTTAACACCATGCAGTGAACAAATCAATATACATTTTTGTTTTTTCTGGAATTTATCCATTCCAACTTCTGTCAAAAACCCTTTATTTGCAGTGCAATACTAATCCAGCCTTTAATTTGATGATTGCCTCGAGTGATACTAGATGAAACATCGATAGATTTTTATATAATAAGCTTAAAAAAGCCACCAGAACTGTTTTTTTGCTCGGCTGAAATCACTGATAGCATTGGAAAAACGCTGATGTCAGACTCAAACGCTGTAATTTCTCGCCGGTCATTCCTGACTGCACTAACAGGCTCGGCCTTTGGAATACAAACAGTATTCGCACAATCTGCAGAAACTCACGCTCCAAAAAAAGCACAAATTGCGATTACCTTCGATCTAGAAATGAGCCGCCAATATCCGCAGAGGGATATATTCGAATGGGATTTTCAAAAAGGTAACCTAAACAAAGAAACCAAAGACTATTCATTGAAAGCAGCTGAGATTGCGAAACAATCAGGTGGATTGATTCATTTTTTTTGTGTGGGTCGTGTCCTAGAACAAAAAGATATTACCTGGCTTAAAAGTATCTCAGAAATGGGCCATCCCATCGGAAATCATACTTATGACCATGTCAATGTATGGGCTACTGAACCTCAAAAAACACAATTTCGTTTTCAACGTTCTCCCTGGTTACTCGGTGGGAAATCGGCAGAACAAGTCATTCGTCAAAATATTCGATTGACCACGGAAGCAATGAAACAACGATTAGGAATCGTGCCTGATGGATTCAGAACGCCTGGTGGCTCCAGTAATGCACTTAACAATCGAGCAGATTTGCAAAAAATGTTGCTTGCGGAGGGGTTTAAATGGGTCAGCTCGAAATACCCAAAACATAAATACAGCCAACCTAAGGAAAAGCCCACAGAGGAAATTTATCAATCGATCTTACTCGCACAACAAGAAGCACAACCTTACGTCTATCCAACTGGCCTGATTGAAATTCCAATGAGTCCCATTAGTGATGTAGGGGCCTTTCGATCTGGATACTGGAAATTAAAATACTTTCTCAAATCTGTTGAGCTATGCGTGCAACAAGCAATAAAACAAGGGGGTGTATTTGATTTTCTGTGTCATCCATCCATTATGTATGTCGAAGATCCAAAATTTGAAACTATCAAATTGATTTGTAATCTTGTTAACCAAGAAAATGACAAAGCTGAAATTGTGGGCTTGAGCGACATTGCAAAACGCGTTCCTTAGAATCAGAACTAATCCACCCATATCACAATTTTTTAGAGATCAAAGGAGCTACAGTAAAGATGTTTGGTTCACGTGATTTACTTTTTGGCTTGTTCTTTACATTCTCTTTAATTTTAAATTCACAACTCACTAATGCTGGTGAAGAAATACGCGTTTATCATAATACATTAAAAAAACTGAAAGCTCCCTCTCCATTATTGGCTGATCACCCCGAATTTATTCAACCTATTGAAGAGCTTAGACGATTTGAGGCACCATTGTTAGTTGATGACGAAGGGGCAGACTTGAGTGTAAGGGCCTGGAGATTTTCATATAATGCACGAGGCATCATTGAAATTCCTAATAAAATTCGCGCTGACAAAACTGCCGTGATCATGGTCCATCCCTGGGGAATTGATGATGGTCAAGGCTGGAAAACTCCTGAGCCTGCTGGCGCTGCTGACTTTTGTACGCCCGAAAAAAATCATCTTGCAGGACGGCATACACGCGAGGTCATTGATCCATTTTTAAAGCGTTCCAGAAAAGATGTTGCCCTGGTTATGTATAGTCTTATCGGTAAAGTGGATCCTATCAGAAAAAAATTATACCGCACGTTTGACTATAATCCTACAAAAACCGAGCGAGAACAGGCTCGAAAAGATCTCGCAAAACAATTAAAGAGCTTACCTTATCAAGGAGAGCCATTACCTAATCGCCTGACACTTTCCAAAGAACAGCCAGTGATCGATTATTTCAAACAATTTTCTGGCCTGAGCGCAGGCGATCGATTTAATGGTAAAGGTTTCTGGAATGTACCTGTTCCCGTTACAAGCGATATTACTGTTCATGATGATGATGTTTTGATCTTTGACCAAGAGGGATATGAGCCACTAAAGAAATTTTTGAAAAAAGAGGGCATTCGACACGTCCTCTTAACAGGATATGCAACAGATATGTGCTTCTGTAAAACCACTGCCGGCTATGAAAACCTCTCACGCGATTTCAATGTATTCCTGGTAGGTGATGCAAGCCTCGCCACATTTCCTGCCAACTCTTCACCAAAATATGCAACGAATGCGCATATTTCGTTTGCCTCATTAAATCATTTGATCACACAAGTCTCCTGGATTAAGAAAATCCATTCTGACTAATTTTCGAGTTATCATCAACCAAGATGCATTTTCTTATTCCCCTCAATCCTGTCTTAAGTTGAGTGGCGGATAAAATGTTCCAGACTTAGAATGAAACCATTCTGAATTCAGCTCGCCGTTCATAAAAGAGGTTTCCATGGCAGATCAAATCCACTCTGATCTCAATGAAGAATTAGTCCCTGATGAGGTGATTCCACACCAATCGCTACCTCCTCTGAAGTACAAAGACCTACCACCAGCTATCTCCTGGAAAAAAATGATCGGTCCCAGCATTATGTTGGCAGGGCTCTCACTCGGTTCAGGTGAATTTGTCCTTTGGCCTTACATAACTTACAAAGCTGGATTTTTATTTTTCTGGGCTTGCCTATTGGGTGTGATCACTCAGTTTTTTTTGAATATGGAAATTGAGCGTTGGACCTTAGCAACAGGAGAAACTGCTATTATCGGTTTCTGTCGCATGAACAAACACTGGGCCTGGATCATGCTACTGTTAAATATCATTCCGTGGGCATGGCCGGGTTGGGCAACCGGTGCTGGCACCATGCTAAGTTGGACTTTTTTTGGTCCAGAAACCATCGCCAGTGTTCGAGTAGAACCAACTGCGTCTCAATTCTCACTTCAAGACTTACCTGTCAAAGCCTCTTACTCTCCCGAAACAAACACCTTGAAGTGGCGTGGATCCATGGATGGATCTGAACGAAATAGCTTAAGTAGCGTTTTCACTAAGAATCAGAGCACAGATCGTTCAAATGAACTGTTCAACAAAATTAATCAAGGATACGACCTGCAATATGAGGCCAAGTATAGTTCGTTTCTGGGAATTGCTGGCTTACTCTTAGTAGGCATTGTCTTAACAACTGGGCCAGTGGTTTATAACACCGTTGAAAAAATACAGATTTTTCTGGTCGGGTCAATCTTTATCATCGCAGTGATCCTCGGTATCTATCTCATTAAACCGTATGCCATTACATCTATGATGCAAGGAGCTGTGAGTATTGGGCAGATGCCTGACAAATCCAGTGGTCTGTCAACTATGGCACTTCTCGGGGCATTGGCATTTGCCGGCGCTGGCGGAACCATGAACCTTGGCCAAAGTAATTTCATCAAAGATAAAGGCTATGGAATGGGCAAGTACATCGGTCGAATTACCAGCCCGATTACCGGACAAGATGAAGCTGCCAGTGAAGCCGGATATCACTTTAAACATACTGATGAAAATCGAAATCGCTGGCAGCAATGGTGGCGCGCTGCCAACATTGAACACTTCTTAAGCTTCTTTCTCACCTGTCTGGCTTGTTTGGTTTTATTATCACTTATTTCTTATTCTTTGTTTTATGACGCAAATGGACAACTGAAAGAAGGCATGGCCCAGTTTGGTTCTGGCCTTAATTTTATCTGGGGACAGGCAACTCTTCTTGAAGACCGGCTCGGCGGAACCTTTAAATTGCTTTTCCTCCTTATGGGTACTGCCATACTGCTCACAACTGAATTGGGAGTCCTTGACGTAACAGCCCGTATCTCTGCTGATATCCTGAAAGTGAACTATTTAAGAGAAAATGAAAACTGGTCATTGAGTAAACTTTATTACGTATTTCTTTGGGGCGAAATTTTGCTGGGTTCTGCAATTCTGCTTTATGGCTCAATTAACCCTCTATTCAAGCAACCATTATTTCTGATTGAAACTTCCGCCGCCATGAACGGTGGAGTGATGTTTCTCTATTCAATGATATTGTTGTATATGAATACGAAAATACTGAGCCGTAGCATCAGCACCAGTCCCTTGAGATTTGTTTTAATGGTTTGGGCTGCCGCCTTCTTCGGTTATTTCAGTTTACAGGCTTTCCAAGTACAAATTATTCCTTATTTTGAATCCATTTTGAAAATTTGATTTGAATTTTAAATCATCAAAGCTCTTAAACAAATCGCTCAATTTAGACAACTTTTAGCATGTTAAAATAGGCACTAATATCGATTCACATTGATGCATGCCCACTTTTTTTACAGCTCAATAAAGGGATTGCCACTTTCTCAATGATTTTACATAATACTGATAATCTGACGAGGGGGTGTTGAGATTTAGCCCTTTAGTCGTCTTTACCACATAACATACTCATCAAGCCTTTGGCTATACTTTGATGATTCTCCCAGAATTACTTCTCGCTGAAAGAAAAAGACATGTCAATATACAAAGACAACTCGGAAACAATCGGTCAAACACCTTTAGTGAAAGTCAATTATTTAACTGAGGGGCTTAAGGCAACAATACTTGCCAAAATTGAAGGACGAAATCCCGCCTACAGCGTGAAGTGCCGAATCGGTGCGAATATGATTTGGGACGCAGAAAAAAGCGGGAAACTAAAACCAGGTATGCAGGTTGTAGAACCGACCAGCGGTAACACTGGAATTGCACTCGCGTTTGTATGTGCTGCTCGAGGATATAAGTTAACACTAACGATGCCAGACTCGATGTCAGTAGAACGTCGTTTGATGTTGAAAGGCTTCGGTGCCAATCTGGTACTTACTCCAGGCGCTGATGGCATGAAAGGAGCAATCCAAAAAGCAGAAGAATTAGCTGGCAATCCTGAATATTTCATGGCTCAGCAATTTGAAAACCCTGCGAATCCGGAAATCCATTTTAAGACTACTGGCCCCGAAATTTTTAACGATACAGAAGGCAACATTGATTACTTTGTAGCTGGCGTTGGGACTGGTGGTACCATTACAGGAGTATCACGTTATTTAAAACAAGAAAAAGGCCTTAATATCAAGTCCATCGCTGTCGAGCCAACGAGCAGCCCTGTTCTCTCAGGAGGAGAACCAGGTAAGCACAAGATTCAGGGAATTGGAGCGGGATTCATCCCGAAGAACTGTGACACATCACTCATTGATGAAGTCATACAGGTTACAGATGACGAGGCATTTGAAATGGCAGGAAAAATCGCTCGTCAGGAAGGAATCACTTGTGGAATTAGCTGTGGTGCAGCGATGCACGCTGCCATGGATATTGCTAAACGCCCGGAAGCAGAAGGAAAAACAATCGTGGTCGTTCTACCTGACTCAGGAGAGCGTTACTTGTCAACACCGCTGTTTGATGATGCGCGCTGACCATACTATAACGCCACAAGTTATTACAAAATCAGAAGTTCAGAAAACTGTATCGACATGAATGAGATGCAGAATCACCTTTAGTGTAAAATCTGAACTCAGAACAGTAGCGACCAGTGTCCGGCGACTGTATTCTTCACTACATAAAATAATGTAGAACCCCAAGTTCTGTCTCGTGTCTCCTGAAGAAGTGTGTGAGTCTCCAAACTAGAACGGGGATTTCTCGAGTAACCAACTAACATTTGGATTGTATTGCCATGCGTTTTGAAACGAAGTGTGTTCATACTGGAGTCGACAAAGACGGTACATTTAACAGCTGTACAACTCCCATTTATACAACATCAACCTTTTACTGGGATAGCTTGGAAAACCACAAGGGCTTCGATTACACACGTAGTGGAAATCCAACTCGAAGTGCCATGGAGGAAAACATTGCTGCATTAGAATGTGGCGTGTCTTGCCGTGCTACTTCAACTGGAATGTCTGCGATCACTCTGGTTATGCATTTATTTAAACCTGGTGACCATATCATCGCAGGAGATGACATTTATGGTGGAACGTATCGTTTGTTTGCAGATGTTTTTACAAAATGGGGAATCAAATTCTCATTTGTAAAGATGGGAGATATTGAGAATGTCAAATCAGCATTGACACCAGAAACCAAAGCGATCTGGATCGAAACTCCCAGTAACCCTTTAATGAATCTTGTAGATATTCAAGCCGTAGTCAAAGTTGCCTCTGATGCAGATACCGATATTATCACCATCGCTGACAATACATTTTGTTCTCCTTATCTTCAACGACCAATTGAATACGGTGTCGATATTGTTATACATTCGACTACAAAATACTTGAATGGGCACTCAGACGTCGTCGGTGGTTGTGTCATATCACGTACTGAAGAACTCGCCGAACGAGTCGCTTATCATTCGAATTCACTCGGACTGGGATGCTCTCCCTTCGATGCTTGGCTGGTCTTACGTGGCATCAAAACTCTGGGGCCTCGTATGGAAGCGCATCAGCATGGCGCAATGGCTTTAGCTCGAATGCTGGAAACACATCCCAAAGTAGAACATGTTTACTATCCAGGCCTGGAGTCACACCGAGATCATGAATTAGCAAAAACTCAACAAGATGGCTTCGGAGGAATGCTGAGTTTTGATGTGAAAGAGGGCCGATCTGCTGCTGAAAAAGTCATGTTGAATACAAAACTGTTTCTCTTGGCAGAATCACTGGGGGGAGTGGAGTCATTGATTGAATACCCGGAAAGCATGAGCCATGCCTCAATGACTCTGGAAGCAAGGCGCGCCGCGGGAATTACTGAAAAAACAGTTCGAGTCTCAGTCGGAATCGAAAACAGTGAAGACCTAGTTGCCGACATGAAGCAAGCCTTGGACAGCTAATCTGACCATCGTCGCACTCCCATTGATTTGTAGAATAAACCTGCCTGATTGAACAAAATGTTAATCTTGGTAAGGGAGTCTGTAATTTCTCTCAGATGGAATCGTTAAGCGCGTGCAATCTACGTTTCTTTTATGATATGATGTTTTTTTGAATTCTATTGTAATTCAAAAAAGCGTAACGCTACTTCGATTCTACAAGAGAAGTCTGTTTTCACTTAGAGATACAATTCCACAATACAACCTCCTGAAAACAAAGAAGGCCGAGGTTATGAGTATCGATTCTTACGATCCTTGCCCCTGCAATAGCGGAAAGAAATACAAATTCTGTTGTCATTCAATTGGCGATGAAATCAGTAAAATTTCACACCTGCATGAAACGCACCAGACAGCAACTGCACTGCAGTTGCTGGATCGACTCAAGAAGAATCACCCTGAACAACCTTTGAGTTTCATAACAGAAGCCCAAATTTTAATGGCTGAAAGACGGTTTGAAGATGCCTGCAAGCCTCTGGAAGAATGTTTGGAACGTGACCCGGATCATCCCGCCGCCCATTCCTTATTGGCCACCTCAACTTTTCTTGCTCAAGGCTACAAGCAAGCACAAAAAACCATTTACACTGCATTACAAAAGTGTGCCGTCGTCGATGTTAGTTTGGCAACACCTTTGGCGATCAGTATCGCGATCGCGCTACAAATGCGCGGTTTTTATTTAGCAGCACGTGAACATTTCGCGTTGGCAATGCGCGTTGCTTCACAGGAATATCAACAGAACCTGTTTATGAATCTGTTAGAATTTGATGGTGACGATCAAATTCCTTATCAATTCCGTGGAGTACATGTCCTGGAACGATGCCCTATTGAAGATTCTGAACATCAAGAAACATTTGAACGCGCACAAAGACTTGCGAACTTGGGCTGTTACCGATTAGCCGCTGGCTTGTTTAAACAACTAGCAGAAGCAACCGGACAGGTCACTTTATGGAAAAATGCCGCATTTTGTTACGCCTGGGCAACCGATGAAACACAATCAGCTGAACTATTTCATGAAGCTGCAAAACTAGAGAACGACTTCGCTGAAGCTGTAGAACTTGAAACTCTGGCACAATTGCTTGATTTAAACAACACTGATGAAGTCATTGATTCCATAGAAAAGGTTTACGAAGTTGATTCGCTTTCCAAGTTCCTCACATTATTAGAAAAACACAATCAGATACTGCGAGGCAATGTTCCCTCTGAACAAGACCAGGATTCGGCTGAAAATGTACCTACCGCATACCTTCAAATGGTAAGCTCTCCCGTCAATGCTGAATCAAAGGGAGAAGAGATTCACATCGATAACGTACCTACCGTGATTGGCGACATTGATGTCTTTGATGCTGACCGACAGATGGATCAACCTGCGATCGTTCGACTGTATGCTTACGAAGGGGAGCAAATCTCTTTAGCAGAAAAAATTCTTGATGAAGCCTTAGATGAACAAGGCAAAAAAGACTGTGGTCTAAAATTATTAGATCAAGATCACGAAGCGTCGAGTAACCCGCTCTCTCCCATCCCTTCAGAACAATGGCCTCTCTTTTTTCGGTGGAGTTTTCCACAGAAAGTGCCTATTATCAAACGTAGAGAACTTGAAGCACAACAATGGAAAAAACTTCTCTCTGAAGTCTGGTCTAATACAAAGTTAGCAGGTCTAAACGGAAAAACTCCTTGGGAAGCTGCGAGTGAAGATGATCTGAAAGTCGCTTTAACTGCGGCGGCTTATGTACTCGATGCACAATCACTTTCATTAGGTCATTTCCTGCAGTTTGCCGAGCTCGATCCCAAACTCGGCATTTCAGAGCTTCCTAATCTTAATGTTGATGAATCCTCCCGCTTCAACACCTGTTCATCAATGACTCAAAACAGAATTCCAGCGAAAGAGCTAAGCGATGCGCAATTGATGTATATATTCAACCGCGCATTACTCATAAGACATCCACGTTTTCTTTATGATGTTTTACTTGAAATCTTAGGACGTGAAGAATGTAAAAAAGAAGTCGATCTAGACCGGGTATATTCGACATTGACTGAAATTTGCCATAAACGTAACCATCGAGATGAAACACTCTCCTGGATTCACAAAGGCCAGGAAAATGCTCAAACACAACCGACCAACGCTTTTGAAAGTGAGCTGCAATGGAAAATGCGAGAACTCTCATTTCGATTGGAAGATACATCCGATCCCGGACTTTCAGGATTTATGAAACAGATTTGGGATCAGTATGGTAAAAAAACCCCACAAATCAAAGACTATCTCAAAGCTTTCGCGCAGGCATTTGATCTTGATGCATCCTGGATGACCGAATCAACTTTAGGAGAGCTAGGCAATTCTTCCGGGGAAGGCATTTGGTCTCCTGGGGATACAACACACGACGACAGTTCCAGCTCAGGACAGAAACTCTGGCTTCCAGGTGAATAATTGTAATAATACATTTTCCTCGCGTTGAACTCGCTGTTTTTAATTAAGAACTACCACTCTCGGGCATGCCCGTTCAGGAAAGTACTTCAGTCAGTGGATACGACCAAGCAGTTTTTCAATCCAGAAGCTGTGATGCAACGAGCCCTCGAATTAGCCAGTCGAGGGCAAGGATTTGTTGAACCTAATCCAGCTGTAGGTTCAGTGATTGTTGACGACAACCTGAACCTCATTGGTGAAGGTTATCACCAAAAATACGGCGGACCTCATGCCGAAATTCATGCTTTGAACGGCGCCGGAGAAAAAGCGAACGGGGCGACCATTTATGTTACTCTGGAACCATGCTGTCACCAAGGCAAAACCGGCCCCTGTTCCCAAGCAATCATTCAAGCTGATATCAAGAAAGCAGTCATCGCAATGCGTGATCCTGCACCGCACGTTGATGGAGGTGGAATTGCTGAGTTGGAACAGGCTGGAATTGAAGTTGAAGTTGGACTACTGGAATCTGATGCACAAAAATTGGTTCGTCCTTTTGTAAAGCGAGTCACTAAAGGGTTGCCCTGGATCCATGCTAAGTGGGCAATGACACTTGATGGAAAGATTGCTACAAAAACAGGTGATTCACAATGGATTTCCAACGAACGTTCGCGTGAGCTGGTACATCAGCTTCGTGGTCGCATGGATGCGATTATGGTTGGTCAGCTCACTGCAGAAAAGGATAACCCGCTTCTAACCGCTCGTCCTGCAGGACCAAGAACACCCGCACGAATTGTTGTCGACTCGCAGGCAAGACTTTCAAGTGAATCCAAATTAGTCCAGTCCATCAATGATGCGCCTGTCATTGTCATCGCACACAAATCGGCTCCCAGCAAAAATATCAAAGGTCTTGAAAACGCGGGTGTCGAAGTCTTGCAGATTCAAAGTGCCCCAGGATCAAACACAGCCCATCCTGACATCGAGAAAGGTCTGCTGGAACTAGGACACAAGGAAATGACCAATCTCCTTATTGAAGGCGGAGGAAGTTTACTGGGATCTTGTTTTGATTCACAACTTATCGATGAGGTTCACACTTTCATCGCCCCAAAAATTGTAGGAGGAAAAACAGCAATTACTCCTATTGCAGGACAAGGATTAGAAACAATTCCACAATTTCAAAATATCATAGAGTTAGAGATTCAACTACTGGAATCAGATATTTATGTGCATGGCCTGTTAAATTATGAGAGATAGCTCTGACTTGATATAGACTTTAAAGACTTAATGCAACGAGCGAGAAAGTGTATCAAGCAGTGTTCGCAACTCAGGGCGTTGTCTAATCACTCCTACAAGTGCATACTTACTCAAATTGCTGCCATACATTTGCCGATTCAATGTCGGACGAACTTCTTTCTTGAAATAGAAATCCTGACGAAGTCGTATTGCCACAAAGCTAGCTGCCATCGCAACAAGTGCTAACCCCAAGTCTAAATACCAACTTTCCCAACCCAGCCCAAAGTAGTTGTGCATTAAAACACAAGCCCAGAACCAGGAAAGAGTAGAAATCCAAACTGGCCGCGCGATCAATGAATTCAGCCTCTCATTCGCATGAACTAAGTGCCCATAAAATTCCGGGCTCGCCATCTCATCAAGTGACCGTTCTTTTTGGAAATTTTCACAAGTCAATTCGCCGTGACTGCGTGAAACTATTACTGACTCACCTTCATCAGGAAGAAAATCAGCTAGATATTCCAATTCTTCAAAGGGTGTACTCATTCCTTGCCCCTTTTCTCAATTCCAACCGACGCTGCAATCATAATATTTTTAATTTTGAGGTTGAAAAACCGTAATGTTTTGTGATTTGTAACAAGAAATACAACTTTAGAAATCATAGTTAAAAAGAATGAATCACTCCTTTTATTTTATCTAAATCATTCTCAACGACAATAGGTCCGTTTGAAAAAAGGGCCTTGCTTACGCCGTGTCTTGTTAGTTTTTCGTCCATATGTTCATTAGTTGCAGAATGATAGGCTACTGTAGCATTAGGATCTTTTAACTGATGACCGGTTAAAATACAAACGACGCGATCACCGGAGGCAATAATCCCTTCACTTTTTAACCGCTTCGCCCCAGCCACACTTGCTGCACTCGCTGGTTCACATCCAAATCCGCCTGCCCCAATCTGTGCCTTCGCATCAAGGATCTCCTGGTCATTGACTTCACGTACAACACCGTCACATACATCAAGTGCTCGTAAGGACTTAGAAAAATTAACCGGACGGTTTATTTCAATCGCGCTTGCTAGAGTTGATGCCCGCCGATCTTCTTTATCCATCTGCGAAAAGAATTCTGAAGAATTAGATTTATCGTAATGGCCCCCGTTCCAACGCAGCCCTTGTTGTTCGTAAAGTTGATAAAGCGTGTTTGCTCCCTGCGCGTTGATGATTGCCAAACGGGGAATTCGGTCAATGAGTCCCAGCGCTTTCAATTCCATAAATGCTTTGCCAAACGCGCTGGAATTTCCCAAATTTCCACCAGGAACCACAATCCAATCGGGCACTTCCCAATTCAGACTTTCAAGGACGCGAAACATAATAGACTTCTGGCCTTCCAGTCGAAACGGGTTCACACTATTACACAGGTAAATTCCTTCTGAAGCACATACTTCTCGAACACGCGCCAACGCATCATCAAAATCTCCCTGAATTTGAACGGTTTTTGCGCCATAGTCGAGTGCTTGTGATAATTTCCCGAATGCAATCTTTCCACTGCCCACAAAAACAACCACTTTGAATTTCTGGGCCACACTGGCATAAATTGCTAAGGAAGCGCTGGTATTACCAGTAGAGGCACAGGCGGCGACCTTAGCCCCCACCATCACAGCATGCGTCGACGCAGCCGTCATACCATTATCTTTAAAGCTACCAGAGGGGTTCAGCCCCTCATATTGTAGAAAAAGACCATCATCATTCAGCCCTGCATATCGAGCGACAGGCTGAGAAGCTTTTAGCATCGTCTGCCCTTCACCAATCGTAATAATCTGATCATCTTCAGCGAAAGGCAAGAGTTCACGAAACCGCCACACACCACTGAAGTCGATAGGACGATTACGATTCCCCCAGCGTTTTTCAAAATCTCGTAATGACTGAGGGACTGGAACCTGATCCCAGTCATAAGAAATATCCAGGAGCTCGCCACATTTAGGGCAGCTTGTTAAAACTTCATTTAGTGAATAAGTTGACTGGCAACAGGGTGAAATGCACTTTTGATAAGCAATTTCAGTCGATACAGTGGAAATCGTCGTTTCTCCTCTATTTTTCTCATTTGTTAGATCATTGAAGATTTAAAATCAGTGAACTAGGAATTCATTGTCTAGACACTCACAAGGAATCGCAACTGAAAGCTGATTGATTCAAACTGTTTTTCCTAGAGAACACCTTAATTTGAAGGAATCAGTTACACACCTCGTCTTGAATTTGCGATTCTAACCTCTTACATTGATTTGTTTAACGACGATTTCTCCTAACACAGTTCCCTCTTTTTATTCAGGTGCTTTCGATATGTTCGAGCTCACAAAGGTGCAAGCAGCATTAGAACAATTCTCGCTTGATGGTTGGTTATTCTATGATTTTCGAGGGAGTAATGTTCTGGCGAGAAGAATCCTCGATATCCCTGAAGATGCGATGGGGTCACGACGCTTTTTCTACTTTGTCCCTAAGTCAGGCCTGCCTACGAAACTGGTTCACCGAATTGAATCAGAAGCACTGGACCACCTCCCGGGGGAAAAAGTTGTCTATCTAAAATGGCAGGAATTGGAAGCGGGCATTGAAACAATCTTGCGTAATGCAAATCGAATCGCTATGGAATATTCACCTCGGAATTCGAATCCTTACATTTCTCGTGTTGATGCGGGAACTGTAGAACTGGTTCGTGAATCAGTTGAGTCCATCGTTCCTTCCGGAGATTTAGTTCAACTCTTCGAAGCAGTGTGGGATACCGAGCAATGGGAATTACATCAAAAAGCGGGTGTAGAAACAGACAAAGCTTTTGAAATCGCCTGGTCATTCATCGCGACTCAAATTCGAAAACAAGGAAGCGTTGAGGAGCAATCCGTTTCAGATGCGATTATGGAACATTTTAAGCAGAGTGGATTAACAACCTATCACCCTCCGATTGTAGCACGTGAGTCGCACAGCGGTGACCCCCATTACGAAACGGGAACCGGTTCGAATACTGACATCCGAGAAGACGACTTTGTACTAATTGACTTGTGGGCCAAACTGGACGTTCCGCGAGGCGTTTACAGCGATATGACTCGTGTCGGTTTTGTCGGCCAACAGGTTCCCGAAAGATATTCTCAAATTTTTCAAGTTGTTGCCAACGCCCGGGACGCGGCAATCACTTTAGTTGAAAAGGCATTTCAATCAGGTACTCCACTTCAAGGTTGGGAAGTCGATCAGGCTTGTAGAGATGTTATTCAAGAAGCAGGTTACGGCCAGTATTTTGTGCATCGTACTGGCCATAGCATCGGACAGGAGACGCACGGTAATGGCGCCAACATGGACAACCTTGAAACACACGAAGAGCGCCTCATCCTACCTCAAACCTGTTTCTCAATTGAGCCAGGAATTTATCTTCCAGAATTTGGCGTTCGAAGCGAAGTGAATGTCTATATTGATGGACAAAATAGAGTTCACGTCACTGCAGGAGCGCGTCAAACAAAGATTCTATCAATCTTGAGTGAGTATTAACGAAACTCGTGCAAGTTATCTTGATCTTTGTTATTCCTGATCTATGCGAAGCATTTCATCTAATATGACAGGGTGCCAGAGATCGTCGCGCTGCGATTGCTCTATGTAATTCTTTCTAGCCCAGGTGCGCAGCCGCATCTCCTCAATGGCATCGACTGAAAGTCTGTTTGTTTCTTGTGCCGAAAAAGAAATCGTAGCTGAAATACCCAACGGTCTACTCCTCACACATAATCTTGAGAATGAAACTCGTCGAACCAGCTTCCTGCAGCCGCGAGACCCTATTTGTTAAAGAACAAGCCTGAATGATCTCTCAAACTAAGGAAAGCCCTCATTTGGTTCCATCAGGCTGTGAGAGAGTGATTCAGGTTTCCGGTGAAGACCAATCCTGAAATTCGTCACCAGATTTGTCACATATTGTATCTAATCTGCCATAATTTCAAGCCGAAATTCAGTAACAAAGAACATTAATGACCGAAGATCAAATGATAATTAGAGTTAGAGTTTCGGCGCCGTTAAAGTCTAATACTGTTTTCTGCCCATAGACCTCTTTATTTTGCTAAAGAGACATCGACTGTACTACCCATAGGCAAATCGGGCCAAAGGCGTCCTGATGGCTCAATGTAAACCATAACAACACTTTCACGAAATCCCGGCTTGGAAACTGCTTGCTCTGAAATTTTGCTAACAGTTCCTGTTCCTTTAATGTTCCCAGAAAAAACGATCTTTACTGCTGTCCCCCGCTTAAAGAGGCTTAACTTTCGGGAAGGAACATCCACAAGCAAAAATGGACGTTCCTTATCGAATAGTTCTACAATCGGAGTGCCTTTCTGAACGGAGTCTCCGACTTCTTTTTTGAAGAATCCAACAACACCAAAACGATCCGCATTCAGTTGTAATGCATCGCGTTGGGATTCCAAGTTTTTCAGATCACTTTTGACCCGCTCCAATCGATTCATGATTACTTCAACCCCCATTGCCAGCCGGATCTGTTTGGGAAGTTTTTTTTGAATCGCCTTCAGCTCTTCCATCTGTTCTTCACAGAGTTTGACTCGGGCAGCAAACACTTCCGCAGAGTTACGAGCAGATTCCTGACGTAACATCGCCGTGATTCGGTTTTCATCAGGTAATCGACTTTCATAAACTAATGACCGAAAAACTTCTTCCTTTGAACCATTGCTGGAGATCGAATTATAATCTTGTAAAAAATCCTGCCATGCCAAATTGGTTATCTGGTGGATGTATTGCTCTTTAAGATATTGTGAGGACTTTAACTTGGCGTTAAAAACTTCGGATTCAATATCCTTATTTCGCAAAGCTAATTCCACTTCTGATTTCGCCTTTGATTGCTCAAGCTCGGCTTCAAGTGTAATTAATTCCTGCTTTTTTTGATTCCAGCTTCTATCTAAAGAATGATCGAAAAGAGTCAGAATCCGCTCTCCACTGGAGACAACCTGCCCTTCCTTAACATAGATCTCTTGAATCACTGCGTCGTTTTTAGCTATGATGATTGTTTTCGGAGCCTGCAATGAGCCAATGTAGGCCTCTACTCGAACACCTTTCACCCATTGTGAGCACCAAATTCCTCCAGCCAATGCAAGCATCAAAATAATCAATGCCCGAAATCCAAATGAAGAGGAATGTTCGTGCAAATCACTTTGAACTTGATAGTCATCCAATAATTCTGAAGGCATTTCTGGCTGTCCTAAAATCATCCAGCTTCATTTAATGGTATCGCTCGCGCTACACAATACATCACTTATCGAATCGGATTCTAAGCGACCAGAATTTACCTCAAATCCCGCAAAATACATCCTACCCTGGACATTCCTGTTAAACTGTAACGCCTACGAAACCTACAACCCAATTGGCTAGAAGTAAAACCAGTCATTTGTACACATTCCTTGGTCTTCCTAATCCACAACGAGGCCATCAGAAAAGACCTTCTATCACCTTGAAAATCCCTAATTACAAATCAATCAATTGAAGCTGATTGATTGCACTTTGCTTTAATACAGGCAAAGATCCAAAGGAGAAGTAGCAATACACGTGTGGTCGCAATTCCAGAATTCTTCCGTTAGGATGATTTGTAACTGTTCTTTGTTATTCTCAAATAGACACACATACAAAAACTTACAAACGCAACTGAAAATGAAAGTGAGATAGGTTTCATGAAGCCAATCGTACAAATCTCATTAGATCTGACCAACATACATGAAGCCCTGGAAACAGCGGCGATGGCGATACGAGCTGGTGTAGATTGGCTAGAAGCAGGAACTCCCTTAATTCTTGCCGAAGGCTTAAATTGTGTTCGGGAACTCAGAGCACAATTTCCGGAAACGCCCATAGTTGCAGACTTAAAAACAATGGATGGTGGTTATCTTGAAGCAGAAATGATGGCACAGGCAGGTGCAACCCATGTTGTTGTGATGTCGCGTGCTCATGCAGAAACCATCCACTGTGTCGTCAAGGCCGGTAAAGATCATGGCGTCAAAGTCATGGGAGACAACCTCGCTGATGACATGGTCTCAGCAGCCAGGAAGCTGGAAGACCTGGGCTGTGACTATGTAGTTCATCATGTCGGCTACGATGAACGCCGTGGGATTGCTGCCAGGGGAGAACGAATGCCAAGCCCGTTAGACCAATTAAAAGAAGTTGTGGAAGCGATCAATATACCCGTTCAGGCAGTAGGAGGGCTCTCATTGGAACAAGCCATCAGGACACCAGAGTACGGTGCCCCACTTGTCGTACTGGGAGCACCACTTACCATTGATGCCGATTCGTTCAAAACCGCCTCTGGGAATCTGGAAGACTCATTAAAATTAATCTGCGAAAAAGTACATGCTTACGGCGATGTTCCAATTGGAGGACAATAATGAGTCAGACAGAAATGACACAAACGGCTGTTGTGAATTATGCACCTGAGGCAAATTCGGTTGAGCTACAAGATATTCCAATTCCTGATTTCGGAGCAGACGAAGTGCTGCTGGAAGTTTCTGCCGTTGGAGTTTGTGGCAGCGATCTCCATCAATGGACGGCCGACCATAGTTGGCCTGTGAATTACCCAGTTGTACTCGGTCATGAATTTGCAGGAACCGTTTATAAAACAGGAAGCCTGATTAAAAATTGGTCAGAAGGAGATCGCGTTGTGAGTGAAACAGCAGCGGTGATCGACTTGGATAATCCGATGTCTCGAGAAGGCCGTTACAATCTGGACCCAACACGAAAAGGCTTTGGATACGGCGTCAACGGTGCAATGACTCGATTCGTACGCGTTCCAGCACGCTGTCTTCATCGCGTCCCCGATCGCTTACCATTAGAAAGAGCGGCACTTACTGAACCCTGCTGTGTTGCCTTTAATGCTGTGGTAATGAATGGAGAGATTCAACCGGGCGACCGTGTCGTCGTGTTTGGACCTGGCCCGATAGGTTTACTTTGTGCAGCCATGGCACGACTACAGGGCGCTGAAGTTGCTGTTGTTGGTCTGGAACGAGATAAAGGACGTTTGGAAATTGCCGAACGCTTCTACGGTTGCCAACCCATAATTGACGGGCTCGATGAGTGGGCTATGGAAACAGATGGTCTAGGCGTGAACGGCGTAGTCGATGCAGCCGGTGTCTCTATTACACTAAAAAAGTCTTTGGACATTGTGCGACCGGGTGGCTGGATCAGCAAAGTAGGTTGGGGGCCTCAGCCCTTGGGGTTTTCTTTAGATCCCTTGGTACAAAAAAACATCAGGTTGCAAGGCAGCTTCAGCCACAATTGGCCCATTTGGGAGCGTGTTATTCGACTGCTGACAACGGGCCAGTTAAACATAGAGCCGATCATTGGTGGAACTTGGTCATTAAATGAATGGCACACTGCTTTTAAAATCATGCATTCCGGGGAAATTGTGAAAGCAGTACTGACCCCATAAACCGATGAGAGAGTTCAGACGACTTACTTTATCTCAGGAAAAGTAACTCCATCTATTTTCTATTCCTTCAACTTTAATTTGGTGGAACATTCCATGCCAAAATTAGCTGCGTTTCCTAAAGCCTTTATGGATGAGTTATGTGTTTCCGGAGAAATGACGCTTCGGCAGTGGATCGATTTGGCAACTACTCTTGATATTGATGGACTGGAATTTTATGCCGGCTTCCTGGAAATGAAGGATCAGAAATTTTGGTCGGAAGCGAAAAAAATGGTAACTGATCAGGGGTTAGAAATCCCCATGATGTGTTGTTCACCCGACTTTACCCACCCTGATGAATCATTTCGAAACAAACAAATCGAAGCTGAAAAATTCTGGATGGAAATGACGGCAGCATTGGGAGGGAAATATTGTCGGGTACTTTCAGGTCAAAGACGTCCGGAAGTCTCGCGTGAAGCAGGCATTCAATACGCGGTTTCTTCAATCGAAGCTTGCCTTCCCTTGGCTGAAAAATTGGGAATCACATTAATTATCGAAAATCATTACAAAGACAACTATTGGGAGTATCCAGAATTTGCCCAGATGGCCGATGTTTTCTGTGAGCTTGTGTCTCGCATTGATTCTCCAAATTTCGGTGTCAACTACGACCCTAGCAATACCATCCTGGCGGGAGAAGATCCATTAGAATTACTTGAGCGAGTGAAACATCGGATAGTCACCATGCATGCCAGCGACCGTTACTTAATTGAGGGCACTATTGAAGATTTACGAAAAGAAGAAAATAGCTTGGGATATGCAAGCCGACTGAGCCACGGTGTCATTGGCCAAGGACTCAATGATTATGATGCGATCTTCTCCCAACTGAAGGAAGTCGGTTTTGACAGTTGGATTAGTATCGAAGATGGCGTCAACGGGATAGAGGAATTGCAAAAAAGTGCAACTTTTCTCAGGGCAAAGGTGTCTCAATATTGGGGATAGTATCAATTGCACTGGCAAATAGAAAGTTTTGGTAAAATAGAGAGCCCCATTAGCATTGCATATACGTTCTAACAGAGATATCGTATATACATCTGGACTTGATTAGAATGACGATTTAATAAGAATCTCTCTTTATAACCAGACAAATATACCTTACCCACCTGATCTTCTACCTATTAAGCGCACGCTGCTCTATTACATATAGTACTCAGTAGTGTTAATTCTTCCAAAAACAAGAAAAGCAGAACCAAACACCTATGTTGGCCTTCATTCATAAAACAACTTTTTTTCCTTTCCTAATTAGCGTGGCATTTCTTCTTAATGGATGCGGTGGATCGAATTCGAATAATCAACGTTCAGCAAAATCGAATCCGTTTGCCCCTTCGAATGGTAATTTTGCTCCAGCACGACCTCGGACACCAAACAGGTCAAACACCGAACGGACTCAACAGTCTCCTGACGAGAATTCCAACATCATTTCACAGCAGAAAACGGGATCTGTTAAAAAGATCACCAAACCAAAAGTCAACGCTACATCAAATCAAACCAATATTATCACAGAGACCCGTAAAAGAACTTTAGATAGCAAAAGTCCGGGAGTGGCCATCATTGTGCGTGGCGTCAGTGGAGATGAACCAATGGCATTGCCAATTCTCCAAAAAGAGATTCGCTCATCGATTTTGAACCCATCAACTAACAACTTACAAAAACAGGGCGCTCTTACAGAGTCCTCTCAACAAGATTTTGAAAATTTTGTTTTTAATAAACAACTCGTTGTGGTTGTGCGCCCCGTTCCAAATGATCTATTTGCATTTGCTCAAAAGCTCAACTGGGGAAAGGTGAAAGAAATCGATTTACAAAATCGAATTATCACTGTGGATACACAACTCCAACAACTCAACTCTACATTACTTAAGAACAAAGCGGCTGCTATGCAGTCAGAGCCTCCTGTCAAGGTATCTGCGAATACGAATTCCGTAAAAAATAATGCAACAGAAAATCCTACCAGACCAATGATGAAAACTCCCGAAAAGAAGCCTGGAAACTCTAATGATCGTGACTTAAAACCTCGTTCCGGTGAAGAAACGATCGACTGGGCTTTGCGTGTAATTGCTGGTTCCAGCCCGTTTGCACACGACACCGCCTGCAAACAATTGGCTCGTATGACACCAGACGATAGTCAACTTCAGCGTGTTTCATCTGTCTTGGCTGCGACATTACCCTTAGCCAAAGAAGGGTTTCGGATGAAGGAGCACGTCAATGCCATGGCGGTTTGGTATACGAAAGAAGCAACAATGGCATTTGCAGTCCTACTCGCTGATGAAAAATCAGTATTGGTACGTGAAGAAATCATTGAACTTCTTCCGAAAATTCACTCGGAAACAACTGCTGAAGTTCTTGTAGGCCGGCTTTCAAATCGAGAAGATTTGAAAGATGCCCGACAGGCACTTAAAATCATGGGGCAAATTGCAGAAAAACCAGTAATTCGGTTATTAAACCACCCTAACTCCTCACTGAGAATTGAAGCTTGTAAAATACTTCAATCAATAGGTACTCAGGAAGCAGTCGAAGCTCTTAAAATACGCGCTGAAGTTGAAGAGTCCAACGTCGTCAAACAACTCCTGTCAGAAACGCAGGCTGGCATTCAATCGAAATTGTCAAAGCCAGAAAAGTAAGGCAATTCAATAGCCGGCAGCAGCCCCATGTTTTCGAGAGTCGCTCTGGCCACGTAGACCATCTGATTGACGAGATACTGCTTGAGTGGCGGCGATTCCGGAACTCTCTTTAATACGATGTCCGAACTTCTTCAGCTTGGAACCGTTCTGATTAAATAGTTTTGATTCGAGTACTAGGTCATTGGGCATCCATTGATGGTGAATGCGCGGAAATTCGACGGCCTGTTCCGGGGGCAATCCATATACAATCATGTTCAATAAAACCTGGAGTGTACTGGAAATAATTCTGGGACCTCCAGAGGCACCCGCTGAAAATACTGCTTTTCCATCCTTAGTTACAATTGTAGGTGACATACTGGAAAGAGGTTTTTTTCCAGGTTCGATTTCATTTGCTTTACTTTGAATCAACCCAAAGGCATTAGGTTTGCCAGAAATCGCTGCAAAATCATCCATCTCGTTATTCATCACGATTCCATATTCTGGAATCACCACTTTACTACCAAATGTCAAGTTAATTGTCTCGGTACAAGCCACCGCATTTCCAGCTGCATCCATCACCGAAAAATGGCTAGTCCCTGCATCCTGGGGTGGAATATAACGACCGTAGTCTTTCAACGGTTTGGTTTGCTCAACATTGATGCGTGATGCTAACTGTTTTGCATAGTTCTGATTTGTTAATCGTTGAATTGGAACAGGTACAAAATCAGAATCTCCCAAGTATTCTGCACGGTCCGCATAGGCGTGTTTCATGACTTCCGTCAACAAATGAATTTGCTTGGGAGAGTGAATTTGTAGTTTTCCAAACGAATACCCTAATAACTCCTTTTCTAAAGATTTGATCATGTTGAAAGACTCTATTATGGCAATGCCTCCGCTGGAAGGTGGAGGCATTGTTAAGATTGTATATCCATTGAAGTTTGTAGTAAGAGGTTTTCGAATGACTGGCTGAGTTTTCATCAAATCCTCAAGAGTCAATATGCCTCCATGTTGCTTTCCACAAGCTTTAACCATGGCATCAGCAACGGGGCCCTCGTAAAAACCAGCCCAACCTTTTTCTGCAATTAATTCGAGTGACTTTAATTGCGGACTGAAAAAACGATCGTTTTCTTTCCAGGGCTTACCTTGATTCAAATACTCATCAAACAGTATTTGAAATCGTTTAGGATTCAAAGTTCCATTTTTAATTCGCCTTAACATGGTATTTTGAATTGACCTCATGTGATCATTGATAGGTACTCCTTTTCTCGCCATCAAAATTGCTGGCTGTATCACGGTCTTTAAATCTAAAGTTCCATATTCTTTCACGGCATAACATAATCCGGCCACGGTGCCTGGAACTGCCACTGCCAAAGGTCCCTGACGGCTAGCTAATTTACGCTGTTCATCAGTACTTGGTAGCTTAGCATACATGTCTGGAGTCGCGGCGGCAGGAGCTCTTTCCCGATAATCAATGACGATAGATTTCTGCTGCCTTTCATCCCAGATCACCATAAAGCCGCCTCCTCCCAGACCACAACTGGCTGGTCTGAGAACAGAAAGCGCAAAGGAAGTGGCAACGGCTGCATCCACAACATTGCCGCCTGCTTTAAGAATGGCGATTCCAGCCGCACTCGCCAAAGGATGATCTGCAGCGACAACCGCCTTTTGATATACTCTTTCCTGCTGATCTGTAGGTGGAGTTTCTGAAAATCCGAATTGTGGATTGCAAAAAACAGCAATGATTAACGTAAAACTTAACATGATATTCGTAAAAGATTTACGACTGTAAAATTTTATAAACATGTAATACCCTTTGAGCATCGATTCGCAGTGGGGTAGTAATTGTAATAAACGATGCAGACAATCTAGTACTGCCACTCGAAGTCTGGTTTCACTCTGATTATACTATTCGATCTGACCTGATTGAATTCCAGATTTAACCTTGGGACATCTTTTCAGTCGGTAATTAATACGAATTTTATTTTGAGAGCTTCTGAACAGACACTCTTAAAATATCGCTAGAGTGAAGATCAATCTAACTAGATATAAGAATCCCTTTTCCTAAGCAACCCTTGATTCATCATGACACTCACAACTTCAAAAGCTGACAAAACATGCCAATTGGTAACTCTTGGCTGCAAGGTGAACCAATACGAAACTCAGCTGGTAAAAGAAACTCTGGAAAAAAATGGCTATCGCGAAGCATCAGCAAACGAAACAGCGGATCTCTGCGTTGTTAATACGTGTACCGTTACGGCAACAGGGGATTCTAAAGGACGTAAGTTAATTCGTCAGCTCTCAAAGAATAATCCTGGGACGAAAATTCTGGTTATGGGTTGTTATGCAACTCGAGATCCAAAAACGGTCTCTGAATTACCAGATGTATTTGAAGTCGTCACCGACAAACGAGAACTGCCAGATATCCTTGAACGGCATGGGATTGTCGATATGCCAACAGGTATCTCTGAATTCGAAGGGCGAAAGCGGGCTTACGTAAAGGTTCAGGACGGATGCATTTTACGTTGCACTTATTGCATCATTCCTAAAGTACGGCCCGGTTTGCAAAGTCGTTCTCCACAAGATATCGAAGAAGAAGTTCGACGTCTGGTGGGAAATGGTTTCCGAGAAATAGTT
The DNA here is from genome assembly GCF_007748175.1 of Gimesia aquarii. Lineage (NCBI taxonomy): Bacteria > Pseudomonadati > Planctomycetota > Planctomycetia > Planctomycetales > Planctomycetaceae > Gimesia > Gimesia aquarii. Next base: position 104,313 of record NZ_CP037422.1, on the reverse strand, counting down.
CTCACGGGTATCCACGTTGGTCATTTTGGCGTAGACACGACACGGGGAAAATCAGGACTGCCACCATTTCGACTTTGGCACCTGTTTCGAAAGCTTGACCAAATTCCCGGTGATTGGAGAATGCGACTTTCCAGCGTAGAAACCGCGGAAATCAATGATGACTTCATTTCAGCAGCCGCTGATTGTGAACACCTTTGCCCTCAGTTTCATCCTTCACTTCAAAGCGGATCAGACACAGTCCTGCGTCGTATGAAACGGCGATACCATGTCAGTCGATTTCTGGAAAAATTGCAAATGATGCGCGAACGCTTAGATAATCCGTCGTTCACAACTGACGTAATCATAGGATTTCCTGGTGAAACAGATGCAGAATTCGAGCAAACCATTCACGCCTGTCAGGAAGCAGCGTTCATGAAAATCCATATTTTTCCTTTCAGTGCAAGAAAGGGTACTCCTGCTGCGACTTATGAAAATCAAATTTCCCCTGAAGTTCGCCAGAACCGCTGTCAACAATTAGCAGAAATCGAACGGAGCTTAGCAAAGAATTTCTATCAAACGTTAATAGATCAAAATCTACAAATCCTTGTTGAACGAGAATCTGAAGACCGCTCAGGATGGGTACGTGGTACTGACCGCTGGTATGCTCCCGTAGAATGCCGTGGCTCTAAGGTTGACATTGGCAAATTTGTGAATGCATTTGGCGCCAGAGCGCACCGTGAATACCTCGAAGCAGAACGAATTTTCTAAGAAGATTGATTCGAATTTGTGGTCGAAGCCCTCCATCAAGTTGAATTCCGTTTGTTTAATATTATAAAAAAGAAAGATTTTGAGTGTCATTGTTAATTGCGATAGAAGGCATTGATGGTTCAGGCAAAGGAACACAGGCAGAGAGATTGCTTGCAAAATTAAAGCAAGAAGGAATCGCTGCAAGCCTGGTCGGTTTTCCCCGCTACGATCAAACACTATTTGGTAAGTCCATTGGAGATTTTTTAAATGGGCGTTTCGGACAACTTGATGAAGTTAATCCGTTCCTTGCATCGCTGCTGTACGCCGGAGATCGTTTTGAATCTCGAGACCATATTCTCAAAATGATTGAATCCACGCAGGTCGTTATATTTGACCGCTACATACCTTCTAATATCGCACATCAGGGGGCAAAGCTCTCTGGCAAAGAGCGGAGCGAATTTATTCAATGGATTGAGCAAATCGAATATCAGATATTTGGTTTGCCTCGATTGGATTTGGCGATTCTTTTGGATTTGCCCGCAGACTACGCTCAGAAACTCGTAGCAGAAAAGCAGGCTCGCTCTTATACCGAAAAAATCGCCGACCTACAGGAAGCCGATCAATCGTACTTAGCAAACGTCAGACAGGTCTACCTGCACCTGGCTGAAGTAAATCAGCATTGGCGAAAAATTAATAGCTTGAATGAGGATCAACTGCGATCCATTGATGAGATAGGAGACGAAATCTGGTCTCATGTTACTTCGTTACTCTGAAAACAAGCACTTTCAGATCTTTGTTCAGCGCCTATTTGAACACAAATTAATTTGGTTCAATCTTAATGAAAGCTGAATGAAAAATACTCTTGACCCTCTGCTAGATTAGCCTGTCTAATATCAATGTTCTTTGATCTTTGGAAGGGAGACAGGAATCGTGAAACGCGCTCCAGGGCAACTCACATTAAGAGAAATGTTTTCTGATACCGAGCGACTTGCCTCTGAACTAATCGAACATTTGGATTTGGGATTTATACCCATGAATGAGCAATTAATTCGCTTGGTTCGGGTTGTGCCTGATGGGATTGAAAAACGACGCGTGGAAGATGTCAGTGTACGCAATCAAGCCGCAGATTTATTGAAAAGCGAGAATTTTACGCAAGAACTTTTCGAAAAATTGGATGAATATCTGAAAGCCATTGATGAATCTGTGAGCCAGATCATTAGTGGCGAATAAGTTTCTTCCCCATTATTGTGAAGCTTTCAGTTCCAAAGATGCGAACTCTTCCACTATTTTTTTAGCACTCAAAAGACCATCGACTGCCGCAGATACAATACCGCCGGCATATCCTGCCCCTTCGCCTACAGGGTATAAACCTCGGAACTCTGGAGCCTGATACGTCTGACGGTCACGATCAATTCGAATAGGAGAACTGCCGCGCATTTCAGGACCCGCTAAGATGGCATTCTTCAGAAATGCACCGCGCCATTTCTGATCCATAATCGGCAATCCATTCTGAATTTGAGAAATCACAATCGGGGGTAGTACTGAATTCAAGTTCGCAGTGACCACTCCCCGTTGATATGTACCCTGATATCGAAAACCTGCTTCTGTTTTTCGCTGCTTAAGAAAATCACGCGTACTTTGAATGGGACATAAATAATTTTTTTCTCCCAACTCGAAGGCAATCGATTCATATTTTCTCTGGAGTTCTATGCCTGCCAGAGGATGGTCGCTCCCGAATTCCTCGGGATAAATGGTCGTCATGATCCCACTATTAGCATATCCGGTATCATGCCTTGAATTACTCATGCCATTTGTACAAAACATATTTGGTTCTGAAACACTGGGCATTACAATTCCGCCAGCGCACATGCAAAAAGTATAAAGATCACGTTTTCCTTTCGTAATCATCGTGTAGTCGGCAGCCCCCAAAAGTGAAAGATACTCCTGGCGACCGTATTTGTGTTCATTTACTTGATTTTGAGGCTGTTCGATTCTGAGCCCCAACTGAAATGCTTTACGAAACATGGGAACTCCCAGATCGTATAGCATCTGGTAAGTATCGCGGGCACTATGACCGATTCCTAAAATCACATGAGCTGTTTTAAGATAACCTGAAGATGTCATCACTCCCTGAACTTGGCCATCAACAACATCGAGTCCTTCCAAACGACATTCAAATCGAAACTCTCCTCCCATCGCGTCTATTTTACGACGAAAGTTTCGACATATCATTGGAAGCTTATTACTTCCCAAGTGAGGGCGGTGTTCATAAATGATTGAAGACCGCGCTCCACAATCTACAAAACGTTCGAGAACCCACTGGACGTCAGGCCCACTAAGCCGACAGGTCAGTTTCCCATCACTGAAACAACCTGCCCCACCTTCTCCAAAGAGGTAGTTATTTTCGTTCTGAAAATCGCCCCCTTTATCAAAACGTCTGATTTCAGGTACACGTTCTTTGACAGGAAAACCACGCTCAATTATTAACGGGCGATACCCTTTTAAAGCTAAAAAATATCCCGCAAGTAACCCGGCAGGACCAGAACCGACAATAACAGGCCTTTCAGAAAAAGGCTGCTTGCCACAGAGGGGATCATCAAATTCAACTGCTGAATATTTTTGAATCGATGAATCTTCACGAAGATTTCTGAGTATTCCTGATTCGTCTGGTACGCTCACTTCTGCAGAATACACGAAACACAAATCGTGGCTCGAACGCGCATCCAGGCTTTTTCTAATGATTCGATAGCTCTGGACATCTGAAGTATTGATCCCCAATTTTTGAGCAACATGAGTGGCAAGCTCTATTTCGGGTATTTCTACTGGCAAACGAATATTAGTTACTTTAAGTGACATAGAACTGAAACCGGAATCAAACAAACGCGGAAGCAAGACGCGAGATCATGTCAAGCAATTCGACATGTTATACTGCTTAGGTAAGCGAATGCAATTTTGATGCTCGGAAACAGTTATAAATGCAGAAAATACTTAGAAAAGCTGCCCCAAAAAGAATGGCTCAGGCAGCTTTCTTGAAAGAAACGGTTTCGCAGTCTTCATCATCTTTCTTGTCTGAAAAAAGCTGATTTAGTTCGCGTTCCAGATCTTCCATTTTTGTCTGAACTAGTTCTGTGTAATAGTCCATCTCTTCACGAGAAATATTTTGCGGAACTGGGATGGGTTGTCCGACAAGATAATAGACTTTGGAAAATGGTTTCGGAATCCAGATACTTGTCCAGCTTCCCTGGAATTTCCAATAGCGTGTCGCTGTAAATGCAGTCGGAATGACTGATCGCCCTGAATGAGACGCTAAAAAAATAATACCGGGCTTCATCTTATGATGAGGCCCTCGTGGGCCATCAGGGGTAATGACGATATGTTTCCCCTCTGCCAACTTGATTAATTTTTTGATCGCACTGGCTCCTCCCCGAGTGGTAGAGCCACGGATTGCCCCCATACCGGCGGCTTTTAACATTGCTTCAATCGTATCAGCATCTCGATGCTGACTGATGAGCGCCACACTGTTATGTTCCACAGCGCAAAAAAGTGGTGGAATGACAGAGTCGTGCCAGACACTGTATAGGTAGCGGTCGCTCCCTGTATCAGCAAATGGACAACGATCAATACTATCGCCGACGAACTCAAGACGCGTGGTCTTGAAGATCAATCGGATTATGACAACAATCAAAGAATTGAGAACGCTTAATAAAGTTCGACTCTGAATTTTCAACCGATTACTCCTGTGCGGCATCTGCTATAGAACATTATGAAACTACGAATTGTAATCATGTTCTGATCTATGCAAATCCCAATTCTCAAACTCGCAATCTGGCCTCAAAAACCTGTTTTTTGATTGCCGCCATTTACCACAAACTACCTATATTTAACATGGTCTGGAAAAACGGCTACGATTGAAGTTCCTCATCATAACTAATGTTTAGTGCCTCCATACGACGATACAATTTTGCCCTGGTTAGTCCAAGTAGTCTGGCCGCTTCAGTTCGATTATTTTTAGATTGCTCCAAAGCACGAAGAATTTGCTCTACTTCAACCTGATGAAGAGTCTCTTCCAATGGTTTGATGACTGGCGACAAAGAAGGCCCGAGTCGTCGAGCATCAATCCCCGTTTTAAGTCGCAAAGGTAACGACTCCTGAGTAATCAAAATTTCTGATGTCGATTGGAATGCGGATTGGATGATCTTTCTCAGCTCGTCCAGATTCGCGGGCCAAAAGTAATTTTGAAACAAAGACAGTACCCCGGGAGCAAATCCGCTCACCTGTTTTTCTTGATATCGATTTTCATTTTCCAGGAAATGCTGCGCCAGGACCTCCAGGTCTTCTTTTCTCTCTCGCAAGGGAGGCAAATGGATCTCCATCGTTGTGATCAGATAGTAAAATTCCGGAAGAATCAATTCCTGATCTAAGAGTTCAGACAATGAAAAAGAACTAGCAGTTACTAATCGAACGTTGTCTTTGACAGTTGTCGGCTGATGTTTTGATAATATCAACTCTTGAATGTCCCGCGCAAGAGACTCGGCATGAGAAAGAAAAAGCATTCCAGGTTCCAAAGGCATTTTTTCTTCATAGTCTCTTTCAAAAATTTTCCCTATCGTTTGCTTCAATTCACGTGGAGGTAATTTATCACATTCCAGAGGGATAAATATTTTTCTCCGTTGATCACTTTCAAAATGAACGACTCTCGCCAAGTGTTCTTTTCCGGTACCCGGCTCCCCGTAAAAATGGATTGGTTGATTGCTGTGTACTGCCAACTCTAATTGTCGCAATGTACGCTGCATGGCATCGTTTTGTGCAACAATAGTTGAAAAATGAAATCGGTTTCTTAAAGACAATCGTAACGCTGCTAATTCTGCATGTAACTGTTGAGATGGAGATGTAGTAGGTAGAGTATGAGGCTCTTCGATTTGATCTATGATCCCCAGTACCAGCTTAGTTTGACCATTTTCATCAAGCAAAGGGTTGTAACGAATTACACAAGGTAACGTTTTGCCGCCATGTGTTAGAAGATAACGCGGTACTTCAGATTTGTTTCCCTTAAATACTTCTGGAGGTGGGCACAACAAATTACAAACAGACTCACACTCATCAGGATCCGTATCTACTGCATAATCACAAGTCTGCCCAATAATATCATCTGCCGACCATTCCAATATTTTTTCACAACCTTGATTGAAGAACAAAACCTTCCGCGAAGCATCAATCAGAAACAAAGGCGTGTCGAGAGAACTTAAACGAGTTTCCAGACGGGCAAGACGTCCTGTTCCTTTTTTCATACTTACCAGTACCTACCATCTGATTTCAGTCAGTCTACGGAATACATTTTATTGATTAAATCGATTCCTACACGACGCAAAATACTTTTGCCACCTATCTTTGAACACGACCTGATCCACTACCATTCATCAATGCTTCAATTTCTGCACGAGTTGAATAGTTAAAATCCCCCTGAATACTATGCTTCAGGCAACTAGCGGCTACAGCATAACGTATTGCAGTCTCTGCAGAAGAAAGCTCTGGTGTATTCAGAGCAAAAATCAAAGCGCCTGCAAAGGAATCACCAGCACCAACTCGATCGATGATGTTATGAATTTGATAACTGGAATATTGCCCATGCGCATCACATGGAGCAAAATAAGCTTGCTGCTGTGACTGATCATACAACACCGCTCCCCAGTTATTATGGCTGGCTGAAATGCTTTCACGCAGTGTGATTGCGACCTGTTTTACATTGGGATATTTTTCGGTGATTTGTTTTGCAACCGAAATATAACCTTTAATGTTTAACTCTCCCGATTCGACATCTGACTCAGGCGCGCTGATTCCCAATGATAAATCTGCATCTTCTTCATTGGCGATAATGAGATCGACATATTGAACCAGAGATTGCATCGTCTCTCTCGCTAACTCTTGTGGTTTTGTATTTGTTTTCCAGTTCCAGAGTTTCTTTCGGAAATTCAAATCGCAAGAGATCGTCACATTGCGCTGACGTGCTGTTTCTAAAGCCTTCAGAGATAAGCGTGCCGCAGATTCACTAATTGCGGGCGTAATCCCTGTGATATGAAACCAAGTTGCTCCTTCGAAAATTTGATCCCAGTCAAATTTCTCAGGAGAAGCCAAAGCAATCGAACTGAACTCGCGATCATAAGTTACCGTACCTCCTCGCTGATTGGCCCCCGTTTCGACGAAGTAGATACCAAATCGACCTGTTTTGCTCCGGTGGATCAAACTTGGGTCTACTCCTATTTTCCCCATTTCCTGAACGAGCGAATCTGTTATTAGGTTATCAGGAGAAGCGGTAACAAAAGCTGAGTTTCCTCCTTGAAGGGCAATAGAAACAGCGACATTGAGTTCACCACCACCGAAAGTAGATTCTAGAGTACCGGGTATCGATTGCCTGACTCGCAAAGAATTCTGAGGGGCCAATCTCAACATGACTTCACCAAATGTAACGACTCTCACACTAAACCTTCGTTGCTATACAGAAAAAATTATTGGACAACAATCTGTATTTAGCTTACCTTGGTCTGTTGAATCATTCCAGCACCTGTCTAAAAGTAGTAAATGCATTTACTATTTCAGGAAAAACGGTGGTCATAAGTGACGTGGTGTTGTGTGCTATTTCTATGAGTTGAAAAATACGATAAAATGCCAATCTGGTTCTCTATTTATTTTGATAAAAATTGTGTGGTGTGCCAAACAGTTGTCATACCCATTTTTTAAAATAGCATTATATTAGCATATCCTTCTTAATATGATTGGATCATTTAAAACAGGTGGCGGCAGTTTCGTCTAGCCCGTTCAGGGACTGAGATGGAGTTGAACGGGGTTGCCTGCATGGAACTGCCGCCCCTCTGTATTTACATATTACTAGAGTACGAGTTTATACTAATATCAAGTTACCTGCAAATCTCAGCCACTAAGTTGAGTAAATGTGGAGGGATTTAACTGTTAAGGATGATTGTTCAATATTAAGCGTCGGATTCGTTTTGACTTTAAAACCTAAGAAAAATAGAGTACAAAACTTAGTTTTTTTTTTGCACATAATTCGATGTATGGAGAAGCAATCCTATGTTCCATAATGAATCGGCAGTGATATGTCCGGCTTGTGAAAAGAAAATCACACCAAAATATGGAATCAATCAGTTCAGGCAGCAGGCTTCTCTGGAATATCAATCTAAACGGCTTGGTTGCTCTGTTGATTGCCCACACTGCGAGCATGTTTTTATTTATAAGGTATATCAGGAAGACAAAAAGGCCTCTTAGGATCTTCGAATCTTTTGAAAATCACCCTAGAACTTAAACATCGTACTTAGATTCAAAATCAATAGGCTGAGCACACCACAATAGCATATTAATGCCATTCTTTTTTGCGCAATTTGGCGGTAGCGGCTTAGAGGTTTTGCAAAGCAAACCTGTATCATTAATTTTGCGCAGACAAAACTTACTATCATGGATGAAATGACGACGATAATCGCTAATCCAAGATAGACTAAATGCACCGTAGGTATCATTCCCACCGATGATTCCTGGTGAATTTCAAGTAGTGAAATTAAGGTCTGCCATCGCATTCGAAACACAGACAAACCTGGAAATCCCATTAGGCCCGCTAACAAAAAAATCGCTGCACTGCCCAAATAGCGTTGATCACCAATCAGGCCTTGTATTTGATTCGGATAATTAACCTTTGATTGACCATCACCCAAACTATCCAGCAAGCAGGCCAGCCCCAAAATTGCCAAATAAGATAATAGCAATTCAGGAAAAAACTCTTTCATAGCATGAAGAATGGAACTTGCCTCGAACTCGTTCGAATCATGTCGCCACTTCCAACACATTGCCGAGAGTTGTGTGAAGAAAACACCGGTGAATTGCATTACAACTAAAGCCAAAATAGCCTTCAATTCTGTCGTAATTAATAAAAGCCCCGCTGTTGTAGTAAGCACAATTAATGCAAGGAAACCTAAAATCTGTTCTGTATCTACAAAAGAAACAACAGCGATTTTATCGACAAACAGAACTACAAATAAAAGACCCGAACAGATAAAAGCGAGAGCAGGCAATATTGAAGCCCAATATGACATCTCGTTCTGGATAATTCTCACGCAGAAATTGATCGGAATAGCACCCATTCGAAACACAGCACCAGTTAAAATCAAAAAGATTCCTAACGCCGGAACAGAGAGGTTCAATAACAAACTACTCTCCTTACCCATTCTTTGCAGTGCTTCGTGAATTACACTTAAGTTAGTCGATCCAATAGAAGCAGACAACAAGATAACGCCAGACAAAAGGATCGCTGTCATAGGTAGTGTAGATTTGAAATGCAGAAGTACCGTTTCCTTTTGAAATTCTAACTTGATACGACTGAGCGTAAACATCGAAATAAGAAACAGAACCAACTCGAAGCTGATGGCCAGAAAATAAAGATTATTGAACATTCTAAAAATCTACAATTAAACAAGAACTATGTTCTAAAGACTCTGTTTTTAGCTGGCACCTATCAAGACAATAACAAGCTGTAAATGAAATGTCACTTTTTTTATTCTGCGGCAAGAGTTAAAAAGAGGTTCACTCAGGTCTTTTGTCGGATAGAAAGCAATACCTTTCCAGATTTTCCTGTTTTCTCGGCTTCCGTCACTGCCAGATTAATTTGCTCAAGAGGAAATGTTTCTCGAATTTCAGTTGATAGCACTCCTTTCTGAATCAATGTGGTCAGATGGGCAACCAGTTTTATTTTTGCCGGTAAAGATAACGTTTCCATTTGACGGGCCAACCAGAATCCTTGAATGATCCCACCATTTCTAATCAATTCCCGCGATAGAAATTCCAAAGGCGCGTTTCCCAAAGAACCATAAAGAATGAATTTCGCCCGGTCTCCGAGCACTTTGACAATAGATGAAGCCGTCGGGCCTCCAATAGGATCAATGGCAAACTGAAGACTGCTACTCCCCAGAGTTTTGCGAATTTGATCTATTAATATGCGTTCATTATCATGTTCTGTGTTGTAAACAATGACATGTTTGGCTCCCAGTTTTTTCAATTGATCCTCCTGATCATGACGCCTGACAACATTGAGGGTCTGGAAGCCATAATAATTTCCCAATCGAATGACCATCTTGCCAACTGCTGATGCTGCCGCCGTTTGAAGCAGCCATTGATTTTTCGGTATACGTAGAATTTGCTTCACTAAAATATAAGCTGTAGCTGGATTGACAAAAAAAGTAGCGGAATCTTCCAATGATAATTTTGAAGAAACAGGAATAACAAACTGATTAGATATCGCAATTTTATCAGCCCAGTTACCAGTTTTTCGATTCAACACGACTACCCGCCGGCCTTTTAAGAGGGCACCGCGCAAACCACCTCCACTTGCCTCTACTACTCCGACACCTTCAAATCCTGGTGTAGCCGGTAAGTTAGGCCTCGTTGAGTAGCCACCTCTGATATTTAATAAATCAGAGGGATTCAAAGGGCTAGCCAGCATCCGTACCAGGATTTCTCCATCCGTTGGAATTGGTTCTTCAACCTCACAAACCTTAAGTACTTCAGCCGGTTCTCCAAACTGTTCAAAGCGGATCGCTCGCATAGACTATCTCTTTCACTTTCGAAGGGCAGCTCTGAATTGAGAGTTTAACAGGTCGCAGACAGGACAAGCAAGCAGCATAGAAAATAACATTCGGGTAAGATTTTCGGCATGATGTAAATAAAACACTCCTTGCCGCCATAGAGGCAACAAGGAGTGTTAATGATTCTTCAAAATCAAATCCGAATCGGATTAAGTGACTCTAGAGACTTTCACATTAATTTTGTTTCTTTGGAGTGAAATTAGATGCCCCCGATGCCGTCTGAGTAGGTCGAGCTACTGACTTTTTTTGAGCAGTGCCTTGAGACTGGGGAGCCGAGGAACGTTTCCAGTTGTCGGTTGACCAGTGTGGGTAATATTGAACAACACTGCTCCCCAAATCACTGAGAATGGCATGAAATTTTTTCGTCGTCATGTTCTGATTGGGAATCACACGCTGCAGAACAAATCGACGATTTGTAGCAATGTAAGCGAAAAATTTACCATTTCCCATGCGGTCATTATCAGACAGCAAACGCAGCATCGCCGTACGAGGCACATCGGCTGCACTTCTGGGAAGTGGGTCCAGCCAAGCCATCACCCAAACCCATTCACCATTCTCACTGAGAACGGCTGACATTGAGAGTTCCCACTCTTCCTTGTTTTGATTCGCTTTGAACTGAAAGTCATAGCGTTTTTTCTTCTTAGTTGTGTTTAAACCCATCGCTTTTAATAGGTTGCCCAGCTGTGCTTCAGAGATTTGGCCAGGATTTTTCTGGCTGGTAGTAATCGCCATTTTTTTTGAAACTGGTTGCTGGGCATACACTCCGGCTCCCAAAATTGCCATTACTGATAACACGGCCATAAAACAGCCAATGACGATCCATCCACGAAACGTGATTTTCATTTGAAGACACTCCTTTGTCACTTTAATAGTCTCATTCTTACATTTGTATATGCACGGTCTGCCCACATTCCTTCAGATGAGCAAACTGGCTGCACTGCATTTTAGAAAGCAGCCCTGCAATGGTTTATTTCATAGTTGAGTCAGATTCGCGTTCTCTACCGGCAATTTTTGCCGAGTTGAGTTAAGATAGTTCAAATAACCCTTTCAGGCAGATCTGAGACCATGTTTCGAACTGATCTAACTCTTGTAACAATTTTTCCGGTGAGTCAAACCCTGTCTTTATAATCGACTCTTCACGGGGTAGAACTTTGGGCAACTCTAGGTCAAATATGTGAACTATTCCCAAGTGGACCTTTCCGACCTCCGTTTCATCGTCATTAATCAGGCCTACACACTGTTCTGTATATCCAGTTTCCATTACGACTTCTTCATCAATCTCGCGTTCCATCCCCTCTCGGTAAGTAGATCCCGCTTTCGCATCGTCTTCTGAAGAAATATGCCCGCCAATTCCTATTGAACGTTTAGCATGCAACCGTTGTTCGCCTCCTTTGGAACCACGCGTATAATAAAAGATCTTTCCTTCATGCCGAAAAATACAGTATGGAATTAACTGTTTGAAACTGGGGTCTTCTTCAACTGTATCGCGAGGTCTGAAACTGATGTAAGTGGGATCGAATAAGGTTTTGAGATAAGAATCCACCTGACCATTAAACCCCTGAAAATAACCAACTTCATGGAAGAGAAGTGTGGGAACGACCATTACGTGCTCCACTTGTTGTTCCGTATTTGACATGTCTGATCCTTCTATGCTTTATTGACAGGTTGATTTATTGCTGAAAATGAAGTTGATTTAGACATTGGTTCCGAGCAGTTCGCTCACTTTTTCTCCGATATCAGGAGCGCGCATGAGAGTTTCTCCGACCAGGATACCTCCCACTCCTGAATTTTGCAGGCGAAGAACATCCTGCCGGTTTTGGATTCCGCTTTCACTAATAAGTAAACAATTTTGAGGGATTTCAGAACTTAATTGAATCGAGTGGTCGAGCGTTGTGACGAACGTCTTTAAATTACGATTATTAATGCCCAACATCGGAGGAGACAATTTTAATACTCGTTCCAAATTCTGTGGATCATAAATTTCCACCAAAGCTGACATCCCCAGTTCCTTCGCGTAAGCATACAAATCTTCCAACTGGTTGTCATCTAGACATTCAGCGATCAGGAGAACAGAGTCAGCACCTGCAACCCGGGCTTCCAGAATCTGATAACGTTCAATGATAAAATCTTTTCTTAACACTGGAATCGAAACAGCCTTGCGCACTGCTTTCAAGTAATCAAGATGGCCTTGAAAATAATGTTCGTCTGTTAGCACACTGATACAGGCAGCTCCCGATGCCTCATAGATCCGGGCTATGTCCACTGGATGAAAGTCGTCACGAATCAAACCTGCTGAAGGGGAAGCCTTTTTTACTTCCGCGATCATTCCCACAGGAGCATGTATTTTCAATGAGTTCACAAAATCCCGTATGGAGGGCGCATCTGTCAATTGTTCTGCCAATTGCTCGAAAGGCAGTCTCGCTTTTGCCTGACTGACTTCTATCTGTTTTGTGGCAATAATTTCTTCGAGAATATTATCCACGATTGTGATTTCGTACCTTAGAAAGCGGTTTCAAAAGCTCAATGATCTACCACGTAGCATAACTACCAAAGACACGAAGTACCACAGAGTCGGCAAAACCAATGCTGATTCGGCTTGTAATTCTTGTTTCCGATTACGACGATGGTTCCTTAACCGTTTTTCCTGTGTTATTTAAGGCTCCTCAGGTTGATTCCTACATCACTAATCCTGTTGACTTTACTACTGACGTTGCTGAGCATGCGCTACTGGTTTCTGCTCTTGAGAGCAAAGAGTGTGACGGCCCTTTTTCAGTTAAACCCAGATCGCTGCCAACTGGAAATCTCATTGCCGGTTATGCTTGCACTTCTCTGGATTTCCTTTCAGTTTATCAATTCGATCACCAGAGAATGGAATCAATGGCAGACAACAAGCATCAAACCGAACGTCATTTCTCTGGAAACGGTAATTGCATCCTGCATGATCACATTTTTCTTTGGGGTGGTAATCGTATGCACTCTGGCAGTATCCCACCATCACTCCCTGCAAAAATTAGGATTTCGTGCGAATGATAAAAGGGGCCAGCTTCGCGATGGATCAATCGGGTTTCTACTATTATTGATACCTGTCATGTCACTTCTCCTGGTGACCCATTCATTTCGAACGGAAGAGACAATGCATCCCTTCTTGCTCCTGCTGAAAGAACACCCGGAATTTTCAACCATCGCATGGATTTCTATCTCCGCCGTTGTCGTAGCGCCTTTATTTGAGGAATTGATCTATCGCGTCATTCTTCAAAGCTGGCTTGAAAATTTTCTACATCCAATCGTTGCCATCTCAATCAGTTCAGTGATCTTCAGTTTTGTGCATGGCTTCCCTGATTGCATACCCTTATTTCCATTAGCTTTCATACTGGGAACACTTTTTTATTACCGTCGGAGCTATGCTTCCATTGTTATGACGCATGCTCTATTTAATGGAATCAATCTTGCGTTTGCCTTGGCAAATCAGCAAAGTCCCGGTTAATGTCGCCGAAGACAAAAGTGATCAATTGACCACAATCTTCATTGGGGTTCACCTGATTTCGAAAAGAAGCTATCCTTCCCACCTCTCTCAACTCTTTCCTATCTCATCTCTTCAAAGACATTTGCAATGAAACCTTCCCCGATAAGCCTGTTGGTATTGTTCTGCCTCTGCGCATGTCTCTGCTTTTCCTGTCAAACAATGCGCTCCAAAATGGATTTGATCTACACCGGAAAAGTAACTGGGGCTTTGTCCCAGCAACTGGTAGAAACCTATGCTGATTCTCTCAAAGATCCAATCGCCGCGGAAAAAACAGATGAATTTACGAGCTGGAAAATTCTGTATGCTACAAATCGGTCACCCGAAACAAATTCTGAGGGTATGACTCGCTACGCAAATGAATACGGAACTGAGTTGGCATACGGTGCAGGCCAGGTGCAAATATCTCGAAAGAATAAAAGTGACCTGAAAACCAAGGTGATACAAACATTATGGCAGGGAGCACCTGCTCCGGAAGGGCAGGTCAAAATCGCTTCATTAACTCCAGCAAATGAAGCGCCTTTTTTTGAAAATTTAAACACGCTGATAGAACGTTCGCCCCAAAAAGATGTCTTCCTGTTCGTCCACGGATTTAACGTCAACTTTTCAAGTTCTCTCACGCGTGCCGCTCAAATTGCCAATGATCTCCCCTTCAATGGCGCTATTATCTGTTACAGTTGGCCTTCACAGGGAGGGGTAGAAAAATATCTACTCGACGGAGAGGTCGCTAACGCAAGCGTTGAACCGATGGCTCATTTTTTGGAATCATTAGTGAATTCGGTACCTCCGGGAACAAAAATCAATCTCATGGTGCACAGTATGGGAAACCGTGTTGTGATGCGTGCCTTGAACCGTTTACCAGAACACTTTACAAAAATAAAATCATTTCAAAATGTAATCTTAGCTGCTCCTGATGTCGGTGTTTCTGAATTCAAAGAACTAGCCCCTGCCATTATCGCGCAATCAAACCGTGTCACACTCTATTCAGGCTCCGGGGATGTCGCGCTGGTAGCATCTAAGGCAGTCAACCAGGAGCGCAGGGCGGGGGATTCCCGTGAACCGCTTATTATGGAAGGCATTGAAACGATTGATGTCTCTGCAGTCGATACCAGCTTTATGAGTCACTCCTATTATGGCAGTAACCGCGCTGTATTGAGCGACCTCTTCTCACTGATTAAACAAGATACTTCGGCCTCAAATCGAAAATGGCTCATTTCTAAAAGCTATCTCGGCATGAACTATTGGGCCTTTGATAAAGAACCACCTGAAATCAAAAAAGTCCGCTCAACCAGCCTTTGAGCACAGTGATTTTCCGTGTGATTAAAAACTCAGGCGTTATACTATCGCAAGTATTTTGTATCATCCCCTCTCTCCGCTCAGGGTAACGGCATGAAAGATTCGAAAACCCGCTTTTCTGACCGTGTTGAAAATTACACCAAATATCGCCCTGGATATCCCCCACAAGTACTGGAGCTGTTAAAAACAGAATGTGGATTATCTCCCAATTCGCTGATTGCAGACATCGGATCAGGTACCGGAATTTCAACCAGGCTTTTTCTCGACCATCACAATACCGTCTATGGCGTGGAACCAAATGCAGAAATGCGAGCGGCGGCAGAAGCGTTTTTAAAAGACTATCCTCAATTTCATAGCATCGACGCAACTGCCGAACAAACTCATTTGCCAGCTGACATTATTGATTTCATCATCGCAGGTCAGGCATTTCATTGGTTCCAACCTGATCGAACAAAACAGGAATTTCAACGAATTCTCAAACCCCAGGGCTGGGTCGTATTAATCTGGAACGAAAGGCTTGTTGACACAACACCCTTTCTGATCGCATACGAAAAGATGCTTCTTGAATTTGCTACTGATTATCAGCAAATCAATCACACGAATATAACTCTGGCTGAACTCGAACAGTTCTTTGATCCACATCCGATTGAGCATCTCACATTACCCAATCACCAAATCTTCGATTTCCCTGCTCTCAAAGGACGTCTACTCTCTTCTTCCTATTGCCCGAACCTCGGAGAAGCGGGTTATGAAGAGATTATGAAACGCCTGCAGGAAATTTTTGAGGAAAATCAAACTGAAGGAAAAATCATGTTCGAATACAAAACAACTTTGTACTTTGGCCATGTTAAATAAGTGATGGAGCTTGGGGACCTCAAGACTATTCGTCCTCCTTAAAGAAAAATGATCTCATCCAACTTAAGTGGACATTTCCATCAGGTTGAAAACTTGCAATCAGCAATAGTCACTCAAGGCTATCATTCAGCGCATAAAGAAAGCCCTTAAAAAGGCGGTGAATTGTGGACGGAAAAAATTATTTTATGCACTTCACAGAAACTGATAAGCAGGCTGGGTCAGAACTCGCAAATCAGGGGGACCATCTGGAGAATGTCCGTCCAGACCAAATTCCTTTTTAAGGGCCAGGCTGGGTTCAGAAAGCATTCACAATCACGGTTCTGAATGAACCTGTAAACTCCGTTTCTTGACTGAAATAACACTTTCTATAAAGACTTATAGCATACTCTGTGCCAATCCCTGTCGTTTTAAGCTCTTGCCCTCATATCTTCAAATTTTTGTTCAAATATGTTGGATAAAACGTTGAACTCTCAGATTCGTCTTTGTTTTTAATAACTTAGATAATATAGGATGTGTTCCGTTTCGACGATTTTTATACTCATACTTGAAATTTCGGCGCCGAAATGCTCTATTGTTGATAGCCAATGCGTATCAGCGCCGAAAAATCGGCGCTGTTTTGGAGTTCAACACTTTCCGTTATTTCGTTTAGAGACAGCGAAATTCGGTTCTGGAATGAAGAGCTATGAATAAACAAGGGATTCTAGAACGAGCTGTTTTATTCACATGCGGTATTTTGGCCATCATCTACAGCGTGATCGTTTTAGGCTTCGTAACCACCAGTCCTGATCTTCGTCTGCGAGCCATGTTGGATAGTGTCGAAGCGGGACCAGGACAATCCGTTCCTGCAGGAATCGAAATCAAAGCAACTCCGGGAATTGAAAAAACCGGCTCTGCACCTGCTCCAAAAGCAACCGATATTCTTACCAAAATCGGCAATGAGCCTATTCGGACATTCCTTGATTTCTCACAAACACTCAACGAATTAAGGAGCATCGACCTCCCTCCAGGCGGTCAGTTGCAACCCAATTCAGACCCTTCAGAACTCGATGTTCCATTTATGGTCGAAATTCAAGATAGCGGCCGGTATATCAAAATTGAGTATTGGAGTACTGAACAGAAGCTGGCCAGATCTGCCTGGATAAAAATCCAATCCATCCCAGCAGCGGATGTTGCCATTTCACTACTTTGGTTTTCGCTGGAAATTGTGATCCTGGCAATTGGAGCATTTGCATTTTGGATGCGCCCTTTTGACCGGACAACACGTATCTTTTTTATCATGGGAACTATCACACTTGTCGCCTTTATTGGCGGGTACAACTGGTGGATTATCGCGGGAACTCTGGCTCTCAATGTTCCCTTTGTAATTGCAGCCGTACTAATCCCTGCGATTACACTTCACTTTTTTATTACTTATCCTCGCGTGATCCCCTGGTTAGCACAGCACCCTATCGGTTTACTCCGCACTGTTTACTCAATCCCGGTTGCCACAACCCTCCTGCTCGTAGGATGCCTGACATATTTGTGGAGTACTTCGAATATTGGCGACAATGAATCGACTCCCATCGAATATCCGCAACATGTGATTCAAGTCGTTTATGTTCTGCGTTGGACCGTTTATGCTTATATCAGTATTGCCGGGCTCTATTATCTCGCCACTCTTGCAGCATTATTTTATGGTTATCTCAAAAGCCAGAATGCCTACGAACGAAACCAGTTGAAATGGATCGCCCTCGCCGGATTGATCTCAACAATCCCCGTTGGATATTCACTTTACCTGGCTGAATTTGACCGCACTCAGTTTGCTCTGGGCGGTGCGGGAATTCCGATGTTTCTGGCAAGCGTTTCCTTTATGGTTGCCTTCGTCGTGGGAATCATTCGATATCGACTCATGTTGATCGAACAGATTATCAGCCGGGGTATGTTGTTTTATGTGGTGAGTGCGGGTATCTCAATCGTCTACGCCACTGTGATCTCTCTCGGTTCACTTCTAGGCACACAATTGAATCGAGCCCCCAGTACAAATCAGGCTGTGTCTGTATTCCTGGTGATGTTACTTGCCATTTCTCTGTTGTTATGGTCTCGCGACCGAATTCAACGTTTCATTGACCGACGTTTCTTCCGACAGAAATATCAGCTTGATAAAGCGTTAAAACGTATGAATCGTGCAGTCGGACGGCTAGGCGATCAACGATCCATTGCCGATCGAATGCTCACATCCTGTCGTGAAGTGCTCCAGGTAAAAAATGCCGCTATTTATTTACTCAACCCCGATCGTACGCAGTTCGAATTACTGACCGGTTTTCAAATCGAAAATGCACCTTCAACGGTTCCCTGCAATTCTGAACTGCTGGAAGCTCTGGAAGGCGAACTCGCTTTCCAGCGCATTGCAACTGGTCTTTTAAAAGAAGTCTCTCCAGCGCAACATTTGTTGCGTTTGCTGGGATTTGATTTCATTTACAATCTTGAGTTAGATGGAGAATTTGCCGGATTCGTAGCGCTGGGCCAACGAGTATCGGGTAGCCCCTACTCTGCTGAAGATCTCACATTTTTGAACGCCATGGGGCAGATAACCAGCATCGCGCTACACAGCACAAAAATCCATCAAGACCTGCGACGTCTCAATGAAGAAATGAGAATCAAAGTCGAAAAGATTGATGATCAACGCAGGCTCGTATCGATCTTGCAGTCTGAGTTAACCAATTCACAAGAGATTTCCGAGCGTAGCGCTACGACTCACGATATCCAGCGTGGGCTGATTAAAGGCAACAGTCCGGCTATTCGCGCGGTCATGGAAACGGTCCGCAAAGTGGCTAATTCTGAATCAACGGTTTTCATCCGAGGCGAAAGTGGGACCGGTAAGGAACTCCTGGCACAAGCCGTTCATGAAAATAGTGGCAGACGCGAAAGCCCGCTTGTGCGAGTCAATTGTGCCGCACTTTCTCCTAGCTTGTTAGAAAGTGAATTATTCGGTCATAAAAAAGGTGCTTTTACCGGCGCACACGAAGATCGAATCGGTCGCTTTGAAATGGCGCATGGAGGGACGTTATTCCTTGATGAGATTGGTGATATTTCACTCGATACCCAGGTCAAACTCTTACGTGTCTTGCAGGAACGTGCATTCGAACGAGTTGGTGGATCGGAAACGATCCATGTAGATGTTCGTCTCATCACTGCAACTCACCAAAATCTGGAAAAACGAATTAACGAAGGCTTGTTTAGAGAAGATTTGTATTATCGTCTCAACGTCATCAGTATCACGCTTCCCCCTTTAAGGGAACGACGTGAAGATATTTTTGAACTCGCGTTTTACTTTCTCCAACGCACTGCACATCGTATCGGCAAACGGATCACTCACATCGATCCTGACGCCATTGAAGTCCTCGAACGTGCCCACTGGCCTGGAAATATTCGTCAGTTGGAAAATGTCATCGAGCGTGCTGTCGTTCTTGCTGAAGAAGAAGTCATCACGCTCAAAGACTTGCCCGCAGATTTAATAGAAGGAAAAAAACGATTACCAACCCGCGTCATCGAAACCAAACCAGTGGTATCAGAAACAACGCGCCGACTCCCCTTGTCTGACGTGGAAGTCATCACCTTCCCCGGCAGTCAAAACCAGCTCGATGACAACCTATCCGAACCTGAAAAATTGAGAATGGCATTATCAGAATGTCGAGGCAACAAAGCACAGGCTGCCCGCATGCTGGGTATGCCGCGCAGTACTTATTTCAGCAAGCTCAAAAAATATGGCATCAGTTAGTTCTACATCTTCATTAGGATACTTTTCTCATCAATGAATAAAATGAACTAGACTGCCTGTCGCACTTCGCAAAACTCTGAGATCTGCGTCGCGCGCGCGAGGGCATTTTTTTCTTAGCTGAACTCATCGCCCCTCTGTTGATTTTTGCACTATAAAAATCAAGCGAAAAAACCGTATTTCACACATCCCTGCTGACATTGATTCTCCTTGAGCACTACTTTTCAACCTTTGATTTGCATTGTTTTAATACATATCTTGTCACTCAAGTACCATCTTCGAGACAATAACGCGCATAAGTCAATTGAAGATCGCTTGACTGGCTTACGCCGATTCGCATCATGGGGTAAGCCAATCTGGAACAAGTAAAAAAGTAGTAGAATATTCATCCGCTGCGATCCCGTATTACCCAATTGGGATGAAAAAATCTCCATACAAACTCAGAGAGATTGTATGCCATATAACTAAGTCTGCTGAGATGAACATGCAACACGCAATTCAACAAATCAGGTAGCGTTTATCTCCTAAAAAACAAACTTAAAAAAGTGAGAATGATTTTTCACAGGTCCACACACCAGATATGATAAGTACATACGCTGACTTCAAAGTTCTTCACCAAAGCTATCCCACCTGGAGTATCCTTCCCGTGTTTGACCTGACTGCAATCCATCGTCGTCTCTTTTATACTCTGTTCGCACTCCTGCTATTGTTCTCATCAACCCAGGCAGCCGAACCCAAACAAAAAACCATTCTGATCCGCTCCGGATGGCAAACTGTCAACATCGGAGATATCGGGCATACACCCGGCACACTCCGTTACCTGGAAACATATTTGCCAGACGTCAAAGTCATTCTCTGGTTACATAAGACAACAGACGATGTCACTGCCATGCTCCAGAAACGTTTTCCTAATGTGCAAATCGTACAAGGCAGACTCAACTCACGCGGCAAAGCCAACAATCCGGAATTTCAGAAAGCCTTCGATGAAAGCGACCTCTTTCTCTACAATTCCGGCATGCACTTCAACCAATTCTGGAAACCCCCGACCTATGTGATTGAAGCCTGCACCGCGACGAACAAGCCATTCTGTCTGTACGGTCAATCCTTCGATGGCTTTGCTCCCGAACAGGAAGACGAAATGAGTAAGCTGCTATCCCGCGCCGCGGCCATTTATACTCGCGATGTGGAATCGTTCTATTACCTTCGTAAAATTGGTGTTACATCCCCGTCGCTTGCGTTCGGGCCGGACGGCTGTTTTGGCATTGATGTTCGCGACGATGAAAAAGCCAACGCCTACCTCAAAGCCCACGACCTGGCACCCAAAGAATTTATCACTGTCACTCTCCGCAGCAATACGCCCAAAATTGGAGCGAAGAAGGGAACTGTGATGAACCCCACCAAACCGAGCAAAGCAGACCTCGCACAGAATGAACTCTGGACAAAAAAGCTTCGTGAACTCATCACCGACTGGGTTCGCAAGAGCGGTAAGAAAGTACTTCTGGCCCCTGAAGTCAATAAAGAAATCATCCATGCAAAAACGATGATTCTGGACAAACTTCCCGAAGACGTGAAGCCATACGTTGTCAACCGCGATCCGTTCTGGAATGTTGACGAAGCCGCCTCAGTTTATTCCCAGGCCATCGCCGTCGTCTCGATGGAACCTCATTCCTGCATCATCGCCCTCGCCATGGGCACACCGACAATGCATCTGGCCAGCCCCCGCCACGGCCTGAAACGCTGGATGTTTCGCGACATTGGCATCTCCGAATGGTTATTCGATATCGACGCTGATCCCGCGTCACAATTCACAACAGCGCTGTTAAAAATCGACGCCAAACCAAAACTGGCAAAATCCAAAGTCAATCGAGCCATGCACACAGTCAATACCCGCTCGAAAGAAATGATGGGAGAGTTGAGCGAAGTTCTGACTCGGTAAAAAAGAAACGTGCAATCGTTCTAGAAAATTTTCATCTCTTTGAGCGGCATGGCGCTAGCCGCCGGTGTTGCGAATCATATTTGTGACCAGTGGCTAGCGCCGTGCCGCTTAGATACTGGCTTATCAAATTTACGAGACAATCACCCTGACCTGACACTCATTTGTCGCGATTTTTTCGGTCTTGTGGTTCATCGATGTAGACTATAACACGTTCCAGGCTGTTCTCTCCTGCATCTACAATCTGAATGTCTCTTCCTCGCGTCCATACTTTTCCACTTTTTACAGGGTCCGGATGTTGACGTAAAACACGTGTTGCATTTGCCTTAAATTGATCACGAATTTTTTTCGGTGCCAAATTAGCAGTAACAACTACATGAATATGATTGGAACGTACATTGATAGCATGTACTAGCCAGCCACGAATTTGGGCATGTTCATAACAAACTGTTTCTACTTTGTTACGCTGGAGTTGATTCAATAGAACGGGTGGTTCGTTCATTTGATTTCGACTCCATTCTTCAAGCAAAGGCTGAGGTTGTTGATTGCCTTTACTCGTTTTTCTCCATCCACGTTGATCCCCGGGAAGCCATGTCCCGTAGGTAGTCCATGTAATGAAATACGTGAATGGGTCATTCATCATTCAACTCACTACCAAATACGTGAGCGGTACGGCGCTAGCCGCCGGTATTGTAAATCATTTTTGTGACCGGTGGCTAGCGTTATTCCGCACAGATATCTCGTGAATCAGAGGGAATCATAAGCCCTGTTTGCGTTTGAGACGTTCCAGTCGTTTTAGTTCGCGACGTTTATCCCGTTCTTTTTTGCGCGCTTCGCGTTCTTTTTGAATTCGCTCCATTTCTTCCGGCGTTCGTTCGGGAAACAGACCTTGAAGCTGTTGTCCAAATCCGCTTCCTAATACGGCATCGAGCGCATTCACACCCATCTGTTTGGCATAATTACCGACCTGACGCATATCGATCTTCGGCTTCTTCAAAGTCCCTTTAATGGGCAATCGTAAAGGGCGACCGAGAAGCGATTTGAGGACTGGTTTTCCACTGTCTTCTCTAAGCAGATTTGTAAATCCAACTTCGGCAATCAAGTCGAGCGATTCATCCAGTCCCACCGAACCAGTCGTCTTGACAGTCACACCTTTCATCTGAACTTCGAATGGGGAATGATAAACGCGACCTTCAACCATGTGATACTGAACCACTTGATTGTCAACCTGGACCAGTACCGAATCCGGGGCGAGTATACCTCCAGGTCGATTGAGTTTGACAATGGCAAGAATCTGAGTGATCTTCTCCGAGAGCTCGTCAAGCAGTGGACCTGGTCGTACACGAGCTGACTTTACGATGAATGTGCCTCTGGCTTCTCCTTCTGAAGGGTTGTTGATTGGAATGATGGCGAAATCCTGATTCAGGGAAAATTGTCCCTGAATGCTCGTGCTATTGGCCAGCATCGGTGCGACGAAGCGTAGGGAATTGCGAGTCATCTCAGGCGTGAATTGAAAATTCTGAATGACGGCTCCTCGTTCGAGTACGAGCGCTGCAGGTTTGACATCCAGGCGTATCACGGGAGCCAGCGTGAATTGTCCACCACTCACTTGCATGTTAAGAGGTGAAAATCGGATTTGGCCATTTTCAATACGGGCTTCGATATTGGTTTTTCCACTGGTGAGACCACGAATATTCGCTTTGTCCCAGCCGATACCGGCTTCCCCTCTCAGATCGTTGTACTGGTCTGTTGGAGTAAATAACGGTCGTGTGTCAGGCAGTAAAGGCCGCGGTCGTACATTGAAAGAAACATTTTGCAGCTGATCAGATTCAGAACTTCCCAAAGGCCCGTTTAAAGTAAACGGTCGAGTTTCACGGCCGACGATATCGACATCGGGTCCTAATTTGCTGCGTAGGAGCGGCGTTAAATTTTGCCAGTCATAAGTAACTTCACCTGTAAGACGAACTTGTTTTCGAGTCGAGAATTCTCGAATTTCACCTTTTGCTGCCAGATCTAACATTTCTGATTGCACCGACATCTGATTCAACGTGAGTGTGTCTGATTTCAGATCCTGCAGCGTGTCGCCTTCAATGCGCACTTCTGGTTCCTGCCAACTGATGGCCCAACCCGGATTGCGCTGGCTGAAAACCACTTTTTTCTGTGGATTTGAATTTTCTTTTACCGGCGCTTCAATAGCAAAGTCGGCGATAGTGGTGCGCCAGTTTGCCAGGCGTGCCTCTTCTGTGACGACCACATTTGCCTGACCAGTGAGAGCACCATAATATTTCTGAGCCGCAGGCTCAGCAGGATTTTGAAACCATTGGGAAATTTGATGTAAATTACCATTAAACGCAAGGGAGCCCATGAACGAAGGTGTTTTGATTTCTGCATTCGGTAATTGGACTTCCAGTTCTTTTCCATTCACATTAATCGTCGTACTACGATAAGAAAACAGAGATGCCTTGAGTGTTCGTTGTAATCGATTCCAGCTACCCGAGGTTGTAATTGCGGCCCGTGGTTCATCAATCCAGAGGGTGGGAGTATAAATACGGGCGTCTGTGAGATTGATGTTCGTATCTTCGTGAACAATATATTGGTCGCTGATCGAAACTGAAGAGGCAAATTGAACTTCACCGCCGAGTTGCAGATCTTGTTTTGATAAAGGACGTACACGATCTGCCCAGGAAGCAAGTTTGCCCTTCAATTGAATTTTGAACGGCAGCAATTGTTCTTCAATGGAAGCTTCCCGGTTTCTGTTGATTGTCGTAGGCTGTTCCAGTTTCGCCTGGAAGGCATCTTCAGCAGCAATCAAGGTGACGATGAAACGATCGACGTGAATTTGTTCGGGGTCGTTCTTACCCGCTCCCTCTACGGTCAGTTTGAGATTGGGTTCCCGCCAATCACGCCGGTCTGGTAATGCCATCTGCAGATTGTCGAAGTTTAAATAAGATCGCGTTTCCCATGCCTGGTCCTTAATCTCAAACCCGATTTCGCCATTCATTTTTCCTTGTAAGGAAACGGCCTGCAGATCGAAAAACTGATCCAGATGACGGGAGAGCTGATCCAGATTCGCTTCCAGATTGATTGCCAGATGATTGCCATTCCCCGTTCCGGATAATTTCAAAAAGTCTGACTGACATCGCAAGGATTGAATTTCATAGGACTCCGGTTCCTTCGCAATCTGCATCAACAATGACATCGGCTGTTCCCAGCGAATTTCACGTCCCTGATTTCGGCCCGTTAAATCGGATGTCTTCAGTCCGACCATCCAGATGGTTTCCGCTGTCTTTTCAGCTTGATCTGGATCGTGATTGGAGATTTCAAAGTCGATGGTTCCCGATGTAATCTCCATTCCCGGTTTTAAATGGATCGTTTGTGGTAACTGCCGCGCTGCTTCTGCCAGATCCAGATTGCCAGAGAACTTCATGCGCGAATTGAGGAACCCCGCCAGTTTCTCTCGCTTGCTTTCGTTTTGCAGGTCGGCCCAGTTCAGACTGCCTTTTAATGTCAGATTCCCTAACTGAGAATGCGCGTGGGCGTCTTTAAAATGCAATACGCCGTTTGCCGCTAACGCGTCGATATTTCCTTTGGCGTATTCGGTATCGATTTCATCATCACCGATCCACTCGGGGGCACTGAATTGCAAAGGAGCCGCTTCCCAATCCCCTTTCACAGCGAACCGGGGTTCTTCTTTTGTTCCCGACCATTTCACCTGCAGATTGGAGTTTGAGATGCCATTAATCTTTGCTCCTGGTGAGAGAGCACTTACGAGTGGCGTTAAATGATTCAGGTCAAAGAATCGCGTTTTGAACTTCAATGATCCCGACCGTGACTGGTCAGCCTCACCCGCGTTAACGAAGCTGACTATGAAAGCAATCTCTGCAGGATTTTTCAGATCTTCATTTTCGGCAGACGGTTGTTCCCAGTTTCCTTCTACCAAAACCGGTTCTGTGCGGAGCTCAGGTTTGGTGACCGTGACTTGCATCCCTGTGAGATAAGGGACTTCCTCTGAATCTGGTTTGACGACAATCAGATCCAGATCGGTCAGCCGCAGCTTCATTGATTGTTGACTACCCGACGATGTAGAGCCTTCCTGTCCCGGTTCACCTTCGGGATGCTCTTTCGTTCCTTTATTCAGAATCGCGGTGAGCAAGTCACGATTGGCAATCCCCTGATCGTCGACATAAGTCAGACTGGTTACGCCCTCAATGTCAATCTCGCCAACATGCTTACGGTCCAGGGCAAGATCCCAAAGTGTTTTCTGTGTTTTGATTTGACGAATGCGCGCAATGTCCCGACCTTCAAAATCCTGTAAGGCCACATTTTGAAAGATAGCAGGTTGCGTCCAGCCTAGAGAGACTTCTCCCGTACTGATCTCCCCAGGATAGTGTTTGAGAATTCGCGGCAGAATCGAATTTTTGAGTGAGGTGCGCGAAACAATCAGAGGGGCAAACCAGATCAACACACACAGACCGAGAAACAGGACAAATAGAATACGGCCTGACGAGCCTCGCTGCGCCTTTTCATTTTTGGGGGAAGCTTGCTGCTTAGTTGTGTCTGACTGGGCCATAGCAAATCCTGTTTTAAATTTCCGGTTTTAATTCTCCGGTTTCAATTCCATTGTGCAGGAAACAAATTCTCATCCCTGTTTGTCATCGGTGAGCCCACAAATAACTATATGGAGATTTTCATCCAGCGACAACGTGATTTCCAGCAAGATTGGACGTTCGTTCCCTGAAATAGAGGTTTATCACCCTGTCAATAATCCATTTCGGTATTCAATTCTATATAAGCGAATGTCAATGGATGGCTGTCAGCTTATCATGTTTCGTAAATTTTTGGATTATACCACTTCTGATGATTTCAAATAGATCATTCCGCGAGTGACGCGTCGACTTGAATCATCCACATGTCGTTGATCAATAATTCAAACCGCTCCTGGATTGATTCATCGAGCGTTCCCTCTTCTGACCAGTCTGAGTCCTGTGTATACAGAAAACGAGGGACAATCACCGAACGAAAATCGAGCATCAAGTGATTAGCGAATGACATCACTGACATATAGCTACCGCCGCCGCCTGCAGAACAGAGGAAGCTGATGACCTTGTTTGTGAACGAACGGCCCGTCAATTCTATGATATTTTTGGCTGCGGAGTTCACGTCATAACAATAGATCGGTACGGCAAATACAACGTGGGAAGCCTGCTTCACCGACTCAGCGATCCTGGCAATGTCCTCATTTCCCCAACTCTCATTCGTACCGCACATTTCGATATTCAAATCACGGAGATCAAATAACTGGCACTCGACCCCGTCGGCAATAAGATGTGACTCCATTTGACGCGCAAGAATTTGAGATTTCGATTTGGGATTTAAACTGGTCGCGATAATAGTGACATTTTGCATTTACGTTTTGCCTGTTCGATTTGAATATAGTATGGCCTGAATTGACTCATCTTAGTGTTGCTCCCCCTTCCGTGTCTACCACCTGATTTACGACTGATTTGAGTAAATTTTCGTTACGGAACCTCTCTTTTGAGTCCATGTTTGTTAAGATGGCGCGTATTACTAACTTATGTTTAGAAAATACGCAGGCCATTTATGAATGATCAACAGCCCATTAATCCCTTCAAGCGCATTCTCAGAAGTCTCGGTCCGGCGATTATTACTGCTTCGGTGGTACTGGGACCGGGAAGTATTCTCTCTGCCTCGAAGATTGGCCATACCTATGCTTATCAAATGATCTGGGTGTTGGTGATCGCAGTGATCATGATGATTGCGATGACGGCGCTGTCGGCCCGGTTGGGTATTCAATTGGAAGGGACCATTTGTGATGAACTGGCAAAGCGAGCCGGTCGCCCGATTGCGATCGCGACAGGCATTATTCTATTTTTGATCGCCGCCTGTTTCCAATTCAGTAATAACCTGGGTGTACTGGCCGCGGTGGAGCCCTTCATTGACGATGGCAGTAATCTCTCATTAGGAATTATCATCGGCATGAATGCCTTCATCATCATGGCGCTGTATGGCTTCAAACATCTATACGGTCTGATTGAAAAGCTGATGAAGTTGTTAGTCGGCATCATGATGGTTGCGTTTGCCATCAATCTGTTTCAGGTCAAGCCGGACTGGTTGGCGGCGCTGTCGGGTTTCATACCATCAATTCCTGAAGGAACATTCGATACGATTCTGCCAAAGTGGGATGCAGGAGCAGACAAAGTCACGGACCAGATGACGCCCCTGGTCGCCTTGTATGCAACGACTTTTTCCGTAGCGGGTGCATTTTATCAATCGTACCTGGTACGGCAAAAAGGCTGGACCAGAGATAATCTGAAACAGGGCTTAATCGATTCCACGCTCGGGATCAGTGCGCTGGGTTTGATTACGATGATGGTGCTGATCACAGCTGCTACAGTTCTGTATCAGAATCCGGATGTGACTGCTTTGAACTCCGTGTCTGATGTGGCAAAGAGTCTGGAGCCCGCGTTTGGTAAATCGGCGATGGTCATTTTCTCGCTGGGGATTTTCGCGGGTGCCTTCAGTTCCTTTCTGGTGAACGCGATGATTGGTGGCTCGATTCTGGCCGATGGTTTCGGATTGGGTGGCTACATCGATCAAAAGTGGCCTAAGCTGTTCACCGTGTTTGCTTTGCTGGTGGGAATGGCTGTCGCTATTTACACAAAAACAATGGGGCAAAAACCGGTGGGCCTGATTATCTTCGCGCAATCACTGACTGTATTAGGTATTCCAATGCTGGCAGTTGCAATGCTGTGGCTGGCGACCCGCGCCGATATGAAAGGCAAAAACGCGATTCCCGCCTGGATGAAAATCCTGGGCTTCGTGGGTCTGATCTCGTCTGTTTTTCTGGCGCTCAGAACAGCCGTAAAACTGTTACTACCATTGATTAATGGGTAGACTGAGATAGATCCGTTCCTACGAGGATGGCAGACAATTCATGTATCGCGCATGGGTTTTTACAGGAGCGACTCATCTATAAAAAAATTGGATTCTCAATGAAAATATCCCTACAATCGTTCAAGCGATCCGTCGCTTCGAATGAATTTTCAGCATTCTCAAGCAAACAGGGTTACTCATAATGTTATGCGTCCAATACATAATCGCTCTGAATCTCAGAGTAATATTATTCCTGCTTCTTTTCTTGATGTTCACAGCGGTGGTCCAAGCGGATGATAAGCCAAAACGCACGCCAACGGCATATGGCCTGCTTTACAATGAGTGGGAAGCAGATCGTGATGCTCTGGAAAATGATTCTACCCCCAATAATATTGAAGAATTAAAGAAACGTAAGCTGGCTTTGCGAAAGACATACACTCACAAATTCCTGGAACTCGCAAAGAAGCACACTACCGATGACCTCTGGCTTGGTTGCTTCATTTGGGTTAGTGTGCATGGTGAACCAGGACCCGATCTTGATGCTATGATGGATTTACTGCATCGTTATGGAAATAAAGTCGACAATCGGTTTCAACTACAAATGCTCATGTCGGAGCTGACCAAAGTCAAATCAGACCGCCTCAATCCAGCGCTTTCTGAAATCATAAAAAACAACATCTCAGATCAAGTACGCGGCGCCGCACTTTATGCACTTGCTGCACGTACTAAGAAATTAGCAGAGCATACCGGTTCACTAGACGGCTGCAAGCAGGCAGAAACGCTGCTACTGCAGGTGATCGATAATTATCCTGACATAGCAACATATCGCGGCAAAACCGGCGAAAATGCCAAGAAATTACTCAAAGGAATCAGAGGGCCTGTGGCCATCGGAAAGTTGGCTCCTGAATTGATAGGGAAAGATATAGATGGTGCTTCATTCAAACTCTCTGATGAACGTGGAAAAGTTATCGTACTGTCATTCTCTGGTCATTGGTGTGCTCCGTGCCGAGCAATGCATCCGATAGAAAAAGAACTACTCAAGAAATATCCACGAGAGAATTTTAATCTTATTGAAATTAATAGTGACGAGCAGAAAAATCTTAAAAAGGTCGCAGAAAAGACGAAAAATGACGGGCTCACGTGGAAGCTTATTGTTGATGGTTCAAATGGCCCAATCTCTGAGGCCTGGAATGTAACTTCGTGGCCCACCTTCTACATCCTTGATCAAAAACATCAGATTCGTCACAGGGGAGTGGGCAACCTTGGACAGGACCTCACAGCGTGGGTAGATAAATTAATTGATGAACCAAGAGAATAAATAACATGTTTATTTCAAAATGAAGCACGAAATAAATTGTGAACTCTTGGGAGTCTTCTCTCTCAAAGAGAAATATTTTCGAGTTCGAGTTGTTCCGACATCGCAATGGGTTTCCGATACGGTTCGTAATGTGTAATCTGAACTTCGAATGGGGAAGGCACATGGTAGCTCACGCCGCGCCAGTCGATTGTTTTGGTTCTGATGGCAGTAATCAATGCAGCGCAATACACATAAATCGTTAACCACAGTACGGCCGCCGTGCGGAGAGGACGGCGTTGAAATTCTTCTCCCCGGTCGCGCACGAGTTGATGAATCAATGAACTCATACGATATATGATCGCAGTCACACAAACGCCGCTGAAAACTAAGACACCAGCCGAAATTCCTGCCCAGAGTAAATTTCCCTGAGTTAGAAAAAACACTGCTAGCAATATGAGCATCGTCTGTGCAATGGCATTTGTTAAACCAACGGTTGCAATGAACGACCACTTGGCGTGGTAGAAGCGGGCATTTAATAATTGCCGGGTGATAAACTGAAAACAGGAGGAAAAGGAGGTCGATTCTGCATTAACCATTGTGGCAGCTGGTGCGAAGGCTAATTCTTTATTTAATTCGGAAGCAATGGATTTCAGCCCAGAGTCCTCCCACATCATTTTTGAGAAGGAATTTTGCAGGTGTGGATTTTGAAAAACGGCACGGCTGAGTGCAATCGAACCTCCCCAGGCGATTTCCAGTGACAGCACCTGAATCACTGCTGCCGCATTCCAGGCGTGCCGGACGAGAGTTCCTACATTCGTATCACGGGGTGCATACCAGCGGATTCCGGATGTCACGCCAACTTGTGGATCTTGAAGTGGTGCCACTAAATCTCTCAGCCAGCTTTGATGCGGCACCACATCGGAATCCAACCAGGCGACCACTTCCACATCGTCATCTAATTCGCTCAATGCCTGGACGAGCGAGGCATTTTTTAAGCCGCAGCCTCCGGAATGGTTCTCACGAACACTGACCTCGCAGTGCGAGTGCCTCTGGTTTTGTAAATATTGATCGACAAGCTTCCAAGCCGGATCACTGAGGTGATCGACGATAATCTTGACAGTGTAGTTTGGATAATCCTGGTTCAGCAATCCCTTTAAACAATCTGTGAGAAACGGGTCATTTCCTCGGACTGATAAAATAACGGTCGCAA
Source organism: Gimesia aquarii (assembly GCF_007748175.1). Lineage (NCBI taxonomy): Bacteria > Pseudomonadati > Planctomycetota > Planctomycetia > Planctomycetales > Planctomycetaceae > Gimesia > Gimesia aquarii. Next base: position 73,187 of record NZ_CP037422.1, on the reverse strand, counting down.
CAGGCGTATAGTCAGAATTGGAAGTCTGGTTTTGGTATAAGCGGATGCATCGCTGCCCCCAATACACATACAGCAGCGCAAAGCTCAGCAGACAGATGCTGCTTAATGTTGCCAGGACAAACATTTGGCTCACCTCAATTGATGTGGGATGGTTTTGATTTCGGGCAGATCGAGACGCAAACATCCTGTTTCAATCGGTAGAAGGCTTTGCCCAGTCCGCCTATCTTAAAGTGCTTGTGTGATAGATATCAACAAAAATTTTCAAAAAGGGGGCGATTGTATAGCATTTTCTGTTGGCTATCTGAAATCGAGAAATCCTCGTTTTGTACTCGAACGATTGAATTGGGCCTCATTACCCTTGTTTCAGCTCGGCCTGGAAACAGCGGGGCGGTTTAGGGCATTAAGATACTGGGGGGAATTATCAGGTGTCAGGAGTCGTAAATAGGAGTATCTATGACTCAGGGCCTTTACTGCGATCAATGCGCGTTCCCCTTGGTGCGTCAATCCCAAGACGAACTTTGTCTTTGGTGATGTGAACTGCGATGATTGAGATCTCATCGCCAATTTCCATTTTCGTACTCTCATACAAAATGTCTTCCAGTGGTGCGATTTCATCATCAAAGCCAATGATGAGTTGTACTTTATTAAATCGAATCCAGCCGACCGTAACTTCGAGTTCATTAATGAAAACCGATTCATTCGTTTTTCTGGAAATGACGAACATAGGTCGAACCCTAGAGAATAGCGAGTGTCAAAAACGAACTGTACTGCAAATAATGTTTAACGAGTCGTTTCTTGCCGAATTGAGAATATCAAATGATTTCCGTAGGTTATATGGCAAAACGTGTGATGCGGAAATGTGATTGGATCCAAAACGATCTGGTTGAAGATGTTTATTCCGTCAGTGATTGCATTTCAGAAAACTTCACACATTTTATTGATTTCTGGAAACATAATGGCTTCTGGTTCTTTGATTCTCCCAAAATTATCAGTGTGCTGGCGAAAGAGCACAATATCAATCTGGCAGGCACGAAGTTGTTTTACTATGAAGTATACGAGTATCAGTACGATGAAATTCGTTCCACCTGGGAACCCTTCGAACCAGAGCCGTTAATGGTCACCGACGTACAAATTCCTGAAGAAAAGACGCTGGAAGGTTACGATGTTGTGTCCTTCTTTGTATCCCCTGCTCCAGGATGCTCATATTTATCCTGCAATAACATGGCAGCCGAAATCAGAGTGAATCGGCATTGTTTAATCCCCACATTTGAAGAAGCAAAATCTCTCTTGTCGCAGGGAGTCTTTGATAACTGCGAACCCGGACCGTCTCGTATTTTCGCCATTTATTCTGTGCCAGTAGATATGGAGTGATCGCAGTGAAATGAGGTTTCATTTCACATTTTTCCTTGCCGATCTTTCGTCTGTTCGACAGAATGAAATTGATTTTATGTGAACTTCTCAGAACGATTTCAAAATACCAATTGGCATCGCTCCCCATTTTGAGGAACATTCGATGGTTCGCTTGTTCTTGTGTTTCTTTTTGTTCTGCGTTCCTGGCTTTGGAATATCTCAAGTTTTTGGTAACGAAGACTTGAAAGCGAACACAAAAAGTGCGCAAGTCAAAACCATCAGCATGGTCTACAAAAAAGAGCCGCGGCGGTCGCTTACGGTTTATTATCCGGACGGTTGGAAACCAACGGCTAAACGATCGGCGTTGGTGATTTTTCGTTGTCGTATTCCAGAACAGCGCGAGTATTTCAGGAAGCGGGGAATGGTGATCGTCAAGCCGCAGCTCGCCGGTGTGAACTCGGGGAAGCTGCCTGGTTTAAGTTTAAACGAGATCGCGAAATTGCCGAAGCCAAGACTTCAAGTGGAAGACACCAAAAGTGTCATCCGCTTCGTGAGAAAAAATGCCTCGCAACTTGGTGTGAATCCGCAACGGATCGTCGCGACCGGAACTTCCGGTGGTGGAGATCTCGCGCTGCAGTCTTACCTCAATTCTGCATTTGAAGACCCTAATGATGATCGCTCGGTTTCGCATCGTCCCAATGCGCTGGTCCTGTATTGCCCTGCCTTTGACGGAATCGACATCTGGTATGTCAAAATGGAAACACTGTTGAACAATACCAAAGCCAAAGCCCCTTCGTTTACTCCTTATCTTTTACAGTTCATCAAAAATACAACGGACGACTACGCGACGCCCCTGGATCATCGCGCGAAACTGATTGAATTCGCAGCAAAACTGGGCAATGAGCAAAAGATTGACGAATCTGAAATCAAGCATTTTCAGGAAATTCTCAAACTATTTAATCAGCGAGACTGGCAGTTGCTGCATCCCGTCGAAGATGCACTCAAGATGTCGGCTTCCCGAATTCTGGCAAAGGAACCACTCCCGCCCACACTGATCATGTTTGGCGATCGAGATCATCTTTTTCAACACCAGAAAGCGTTCGTTGAAAAAGCAAAAGCACAAGGCCAAAAATTCGAACTAAAGATATTCCAAGGAGCCGGCCACAGCTTCATGCTGCAGCCCGCATTCATGGAGCCAAGTACCAAAGAGGTGGAAACGTTTTTAAAGAAACAGGGATTTCTGCCTTAGTAGTGGCTTTTGAACGATAATACGTTGGTGATTTTTCCGTTCTTGAATCGTGTGCGCGATTGTTGGCTTGTTATTGAAGCTGGACACATAGGCTGCCAGCAATAAAGAATTGAATTTTAATAAGATTCAAAGTTCAAGCCGAGTTCCATTTCTACTGCCGTTAAGTCACGTTTTGTTTTGGCACCTATCAAAACAGTCCATTGATTATCCATAAAGGGTAAACCATTAGATGGCATGAGGCAGACTACTTGATTTGTGCGACTGAAAGCCATTAACGAGTTGACAGTACCATAATAGGTCCAACCTTGCTTCTCAAATTGATAATTAATTTCATCTGGAATATCTGCTGAAGAACGAAAACGGAATCCACCACAGACTGCTTGATAATGCAGTATGACTGCTAGAAAAACAGAACATTTATGATGTTCTCGATACCAGGAAATGGGTTCCTCAGTATGTCCTTTTGAGACACGAGGATCTTGTGTGTCAGGATTTCGGACGGAGACACCCCACCAGAGGACGGCTTGATTTTCTTCCATAAACAGAAGTCGTTTTTTATCGACATTCCAATCTTTGGGGGCAAGGAGTCTATTGTGGCTCTTATTAAACCGGCTCTCACGTCCTGCGACTAGATAATAGTCTCGCAGTGCCGTTGGGACCGAGACACCAAGTTGTTTTTCTGCTGACATGATTACATTAGGAGGTATTGCAGAATTTTTAGTAAGAGGATACCCAAAATTGCGATAGAGAGTACGATAGTAATTTTTGAATGATGGCATTACTTTTTAGCTCAATGAATTGTTTATTATTTTTTACCGGATGCATTGCGCTCAACAGCTCGAAAATATAAGTTACACTTTCTCTCTTTGATAAGCAGCAGCGTTTTAACAATTTAACCGGTTTTTCTTTACTTCTTTGCGATGGGTGGGCATGATGGAGCTTGTTGGCTTGTGAGAAAACCTTCTTGTTTTATCTGATATTGTGAGGCGGCTATGCATGTTAAAAGGCTGAAGGATAAACTGATCAAAGGCGAAACCGTGTATGGTTCGTTGTTCCAGCATGCGGTGGTGCCGGCGATGGTGGAGTCGATTCCTGATAACTCGCTCGATTTTGTGATCGTCACCCCCGAACATACGACCCTGGATCTGGCGGAGTTTCTGCCACTACGGTATGCCCTGAAGTCGAAGGGCATTGTTTGTCTGGCACGCACACATAGTCGTGACCCTGCGGATGTGGCCCGCGTTTGTGACACCTTTGATGGGGTGGTAGTGCCTTATGTGGAGGAATACGAACAGGCCCAGCAACTGGCGGCGGCCGCCGTGTATCGGCCGTTGAAAGGGATTGTGCTGGATCGGGTGTTGGAGACCGGCAAATGGCCCAGCAAAAAAACAGAAGACTATATTGAAAAACGGAACGAAGAGACCCTGTTTATTCCGATGATCGAATCGGTGCCCGCGATTGAGAACCTGGAAAAGATCTGTTCGATTCCGGGAGTCCATGCCGTGTTTGTAGGGCCAGGCGACTTGACGGCCAATATGGGAATCCCCCGCGAATACGATCACCCGGAATTGATCGCCGCGATTCAAAAGGTGATCGACACGGCTGACAAGCAGCATGTCGCCGCAGGCTGCTGGTTCGGCACGACCAAGCAGGCACTCCGCACCATGCGGCAGGGTGCCCGGCTCGTCGTGTATGCCAACGACGGGTTGATGCTGCAGCACGCGATGCAGAGCGCGTTCACTGAACTTCGTAAGGGATAAGAATTGAGAATGACGATCACACAACAGCAAAAAAATACGGCTTCCGTGTTTGCCATTCTCGCCGGGCTGATCTCGATTCCGCTCACGTGGATGACGATTCGTGAACCACTGCTTCTTTCCGGCTTAGGGAATTCGCTTCACTTGCCCATTGGTCAATTGAACGTGACCGGAGTCAACGGAACCATTACCTTCTTATTCAAATCACCGATTTGGTTTATCGTAGGTATCGCCATTTCTGCCAATGTGATACAACTCATGCAAAATTCCAGGCAGTACGCGATACCCTGGTTCGCCGGATGGGTGACTTCCATTTTCGGGGTGGTCTGGATTGGGATCGGTATTTGCGTGGCTCTGTTTTCAGACAAAGCGACGCTGGGCATTGGTTCGCTGTTGGGATTTTTCTGTGCGGGAGTTGCCTTGTTTTGTGTCATAGTGCCTACTTCGACACAAGAAGATCCACTTCCTACCATAACAGATGCTTCATAACGTTCTCACCATTGAAACTTGCCCTGGTATTGGTACGGTTTCTTCTATCGCTAACAAATCGATTGAATGGATTCAACGACATCATAAAATGTAGGAATGCTGGTGTTATAAAATGGAATGCGATTCACATCTGGATTCGAGATGAAACAGGGATCACATGGCTAAACGACAGACAAAGAAATTCGCCATCCCTGCGTTTCTGTGCTTTGGCAGTATTTTCGTCGCAGCGATGTATCATCTTTATATCAGTGCAGTAGATCTTCACCTGTCATTCGAACTCATTCATAGAGCTTTTGGTTTGGGGATTGTCTCTGGTTTATTGATCTTGGTTGTCGGCACCTTATTGAAACAAACTCCTTGGGGAATCATCGCTGGCGCTTTCGCTTGCTACGCACTGACGGTCGGGTATATCGTCTTCGGAAGAGGAATTCCCATTACATGGCTCTATTAAAGAGTTGCTGGAAAAGCTACCATTCGAGGCTGAAACCTGTTATCTTTCTCAATCGTGAACATGGCGGTGCACGAAATTCATTAAACCAGGAGAATGGATATCGAAATGGATGAATCGGAGCTGAGTCGGCGGTCAGAACTTCGAAATGCGATGTGGGTTTACCTGTTGGCGCTGATCATTGGTCTGGGCGTGGGAACGGTGGGGTCGGCGTTTCATTACACGGTGCAAAAAACGACTAAGATATTTAACGTGATCGGTTCCGTGTTCTCCGATAATGGAACGCTGGCAATTGTCATCGCCGCGGTTGTCGGGGCTGTGATGGTGGGAACCGCGGCTGAATTAGTCCGACGATATGCACCGGAAGCAGCGGGGAGCGGTATCCAGGAGATCGAGGGCATTATGTCAGGGCTGCGGCCGCTGCGTTGGCGCAGTCTACTCCCCATTAAGTTTATTGGCGGTATCCTGTCGATGGGCGCGGGGCTGGTTCTGGGGCGTGAAGGGCCAACCATTCATTTGGGCGGCTGTATCGGCCAGATCGTGGGTGAAAAAGCGCGATCGAATGAGGCCACAATGAATACGCTGCTAGCAGCGGGGGCCACCGCGGGATTAAGCGTCGCCTTCAGTGCACCGCTCGGGGCGATTTTGTTTATGATCGAAGAGATGCGGCGGCGGTTCAATTACAACTTCGTTTCTCTGCACGCGGTGATTCTAGCCAGTATTACTGCGAATACTGTGAACGATCAGGTATTCGGAACTCTGCCTCAATTGCCAGTTCAGCTCCAAACCTGGCTACCGAGGTTTCCTCCGCCGGGGAATCTGCTGATTTCTTTACCCTTTTATCTGACGCTGGGAGCACTGATTGGTGTTCTGGGTGGTGGTTTCAACACTGTGTTGCTTAAGTGCCTGCGCATTTCTGACGGACTGAGTCGACGCACGATGTTGATGATTGTGTGTTCGGTTGGTGCTGTCGTCGGAGTGCTAATGCTGATCGCACCGGAATTTGCGGGAGGCGGGGAAGCCCTGGTGAAAGAACTATTCGACAAATCTCCCATGCTTAGTTTCCTGTTGGCTTTGCTCGTTGTGCGTGCGGCGTTGACGTTTTTGAGCTATTCGATGGGAGTCCCGGGAGGCATTTTTGCACCCATGCTGGCATTGGGCGCCTTGATTGGAACCAGCTTCGGTTATCTGGCTCAAGACTTGATGCCCCATGCAAATATTCATCCTGGGAGTTGCGCCATTGCCGCTATGGGGGCCTTGTTCGCAGCGACGGTACGGGCACCATTAACGGGTATTGTATTGGTGGCAGAAATGACGGCCAGTTTCAATTTACTGCCGGCAATGATTGTTACCTGCATGACGGCGAGCGTTGTTGCCCAGTCAATCGGCAGCAGGCCCGTTTACGACCTGCTCCTTGAAAGGACTTTGAAAGGCAGCAACTTATAGTTTCAATCTGCGATTCACCACTGAGATCATCAAGGAATCGGCCCCCAAAGCTTGACCATCAACGCATACATCGCCGGATCGTGGGCTTTGAGTTCTGCGCGTACAAACGGGTAGAAATCGTTGACGCCAAAATACGCCTCGGTCGACTCTGCAAAGTATTCTTTGTGGTTGTTTAAACCGTAGTGCCGGGCTTCTTTACCAGTGTGTACTAATACTTTCTCATAGATCCCTTTTTCTTTGGCTGCATTGTACGTGGCCACGATATCAGCATGATCGAAACTTAAGACCTGATCGTGATACGCGTGCGCCAACTCGTGCAAGACACAGTAAGGGTGCTTGGCCCACATCTTTCGATCCAGCAGTTTTTGAACAGAGGAGATATGAATGTGTTTGGCGAGACGTGGATCGTGACCATGTGCGATCAACCAGGCTTTGCTCGGATGATAAGCCATCGTGTTCAGTTTTTTGTTATTCCACTCGACCCAGATCCGCAATTTTTGCAAATCTGTGACGCGTTCTTCCGGAACAATATACTTCACGCGTTGCAAGTGGTTCGCCAAGGCCTCTAATGCACGCTTACCTGTGTCAGCATGTTCTTGGGAAAACAGCAAAGGATCGACGGCCACAGTCCAACCCTCGATTTGTTTTTCAACGGGATCGTAAAATTGAGGAGGCTCTTCGGCTTGTAACCGACTGGAAAGCGATATCGCTACACTGAAAAGTAGCAATAAAACAATCCGCACGTTGAGCAATTTCCATTTCCCTCGACGATTTACCATTATAAGCCTCTGGTATCTAAGACAAAGTGTCGTGTGAAGTTTCGATTTTAATGATTCTGATTCCAAATAGGAATCACTAAATAGAACATGACAGATCGTTCTCGATCCTTATCGTTCCAAAAGTATTATCAGAGAATTTTCTCCTCTGGTATTTGTCAGTTCCACGTATAGAATGACAGAATTAGCCCTGTCTCACTTTATCTGAACCAACTCAAAAACTCATGAATGCGGAATCCAAATCACTACTAAAACGAGTGTTGCCGTGGCTGGTTCCTCTTCCGCGCGGGATATTTGACAAACCTCAAACGGGAAAACAGATTCTGGTTTATTACCTTTGTCGAATATTCGCATTCTATATTCTACTGCTGATTCTGCTAATGGTGGTTCAACGCTGGCTTATCTATCAACCCACGCGCGTTTCTACTTTGTCTGTAGATCAAGCCGGCGCACCGTTTGGAGTGGTACATGACATTTCTACACAAACCGACGATGGTCTGGATCTAAAGGGCTGGCATTTTCTTGCTGGTCAGGTTGGCTGTACTGACCGCGCTGCCTGTGATATTGAACTTGCCAAAGGACGGCCTGTTGTGATTCTCTTACATGGTAACGGGGGAAATCGTCTGCACCGCACTGAAACCTGTCGGTTGTTGGCCAGCCTGAATATGCATGTCTTCGCCTTCGATTATCGAGGCTATGCCGAAAACCCGGGTAGCCCCAGTCAAACAGGTTTACTCAACGATGCCCGCGCTTTCTGGAAATATGCTGTCAGAGATCGCAAAATTGATCCACAGCGAATTATTCTTATGGGTGAATCGCTGGGCGGAGGTGTGGCGACATTACTCGCCAGCGAACTCTGCCAGAAAAAAACACCTCCCGCGGGTTTGATTCTGCGATCTACATTCAGTTCGATGGTCGATGCCGCCTCACATCATTATCCGTGGGTCCCGGTCTCCTGGCTCTTGTGGGATCAATACCCCAGCCTGAAAGTCATACCGGAAATTCAATGCCCACTGCTGATGATTCACGGGACGGCAGATCACATCGTTCCCTACGCCCTGGGGGAAAAATTATTTGAGGCTGCGTTGCCCACGTCGTCTACTGGCATTCCGAAACGCATGGTGACCATTCAACAGGGAACGCATAATGGCCTGATTTACGAGGCACGAGGAATTTTGACTACCACCTATGATCAGTTCGCCAAACAGGTCATTCCGTTACCTGCCATTGAGTGAGAAAGGTCTCTGCTGGCAGAGTCGAATCGTTTAAACAGAGTCAATCTGAAGTGCTATGAACTATGCAGGTTGCGACCGTTTACTCCGAAAACTGCTGGGAGTTTCGCCTGTCAGTTTGCGAAACGTGCGCGTGAAATAAGCAGGTGATGAAAACCCTAACTTACGACTCACCTGATCGACGGTCATTGTGGGATCGCCTAACATCCGCTTGGCTTGCCAGATTTTGATTTCGTTGAAATAAGCCATAATCCCACAACCATATGTTTTGCGGAACGCCGATTTGGCAAGCGTCGGGCTGACGTGGACTTCTCGGGCGACTTCCGTAATTGTTAAACGGTCATTCACACGATTGAGGAGCAAGCGGCGGATTTGCAGTGCTAGATCATCTTGTTCGCTGGTCTTCGAAACCGGGGCCAGGTGATCGAGTACCAGTGTGAGAAACACTAATAGCCGACTCGTTACATCCAGCATGCGATGGGGGTGTTCTGAGATCAACTGGTCCGCCATTCTCCAAAAGGCATGTTGCAGATCCGGATTTTCTGCTGAGCTGACACGCTGCACTCCTTTAACCAACGTCTGCAATTCATGGCACGCGTCGGCGATCCCAGATTCTTCAGGCCAGTGACCTAAACGATCCAGATCGACGACAAATGCAATCGTCGATGCCGTATGCGGACCTTTGTTGGACCAATGATGATCTACTCCCGGTCCAATCATACAAAAGTCTCCGGAATCTAACTCAAAACCTCCCTCGGGCGTCAACAACGTCATCGGTCCCTGCAAACTACCATGCATGGCAATGACAGAATGGTTGTGCTTCTGAGTGCGAGTTCCAGGAGGAAAATGTCCGGAAGTAAACCGGGCAAACGGTCCCGGCGTGGGATGATAATAAGAGAGATAGTTCCAGCTCTGTTTCAGCGAAGAAGTCTTCTGAGGTTGGGAAGAGGGCAAATAGTATGAGAGATCGATCTTATTGGCATCCACGTTATTCACAGGATGGATGAGATGGTCCGACTCTTCTTGTTGATTGAGTGAGATTTTACGACTCATTTTTGTCCGGCTTGAAAATTTTGGTTTTAAATTTCACGAGCGCGTTCTCAATAAGCTTGAAGTTTCTTACTGATCTTAGATCAGCGGAAATCCAAAAACAGAACATGACTTTTTGAACATGCTGACCTTGACTCATCCACATTAAAAATATGACATCGATTCCTTAAGCCATAATACCAGCTTTACCCTCAGAATGTCCGATAGTGCTGAATTTAGGTCTAAAAAGGCATTTCTGATTCGATAACTACTTGTAAATTAGAGGGTTATCGAGTTTGTCTTTTCAATTCCAAAAACACAAATCCTTTCCTGAACACCATACGAGTAAAGATGACCGTCGAAAACTTTGGCCAGAACTGGTTTCCATATAGGACAAACCAAACTCAATCGCTCACCAGCGACAAACAAAAAAATTCTCCAAGCCATGTGCTCTAAAAACGGCTTGTGGACCATATATTTTTTAATCGATTAATTGTTTTCTTAGCTTAAGTAAAAGGAAATCCCTCATGAATCGTAAAGCATTCACATTGATAGAATTGCTGGTTGTGATAGCGATCATAGCCATACTCATCGCATTACTGCTTCCCGCCGTTCAACAAGCACGTGAAGCTGCACGACGGAGTGCCTGCAAGAACAACATGAAACAAATCGGTTTGGCAATGCATAATTACCATGATGCATTTACGACATTCCCGATAGGTTCTCAATACAATATGTGGCAAGCGAACTGGAGATCATCCATCCTGCCATACATCGACCAGTCTCCCCTTTACAATCAACTGACTCAGACACCTGCCGATGGTCGCGGCTATAACACAACGAATACCTGGACGGGCGGCGGTGGATATGGTACCGGACCGGGATCCAATGAAGCGTTAGATAAAGCATTCGTGAATGTGTATAAATGCCCTTCCAGTCCATTAGATTCTTTTTATGTGGGAACGGTAGGAGGTCGGCATCCAACTCCAAGCGGCTCGCAAGTCGGAATGACAATGGACTACGTCGGCATCGGGGGGGCGTTTAGCGAGACCATTGCTCCTTTTGATGCGGCCAGTAATACCAGGGCTCAAGTGAATACGTTTTATGGAACGATGGCTCAGAATGGTATGTTACAAATTGGAAACGTCATGCGGATACGAGACTGTACCGATGGAACATCAAACACAATCATCGTAGGCGAAGACTCTGGCTCAATTGCAGGAGACGACCGCCGTAAGAATCTATCCGGTGGTTGGTCCGGCTTCAGATTTCCAGGCACTTCCGGGGGCAATGGTTATGGAGGTGGGGGAATCGTTACGATTCGCTATGCCTCGAATCCCAAAACTGCACCTGCCTATACGGGCGCAGGATTTAATAACGGTCCTCTAACGTCATATCACGTAGGAGGCGTGCATGTGCTGCTGGCTGATGGAGCGGTGCGATTCATTTCGGATAACCTCAATTTCACGACCCTACTCTCATTGGGCACATTGAATGACGGACTGGTTGTCGGTGAGTTCTAAATGATGTTGTTTCAACCCAAATACACACAGGCGGATAACGACCGATTGTGTGTGTCTGCTTTTAAACTAGAGACTGTGTTCAGTTAACGTTATGAACCACCAGGAGAAGCTTACATGTTGCCTATGATTCGCAGTTCTGATATTGCATTAACCCGATTCTGTTGCTGGAAACTCTGCTTTCTCACTCTATTCGCATTGACTACCTTCGTCGGTTGTACAGGCAGTAATGCCGATACCCCCAAAATGGGTACCGCCTCTGGAAAAATTACGCTCAATGGAAAACCGTTAACCGATTGTCGCATCAATTTTAATTCCGCTAAAACCGGAGTCGGTGCTGGAGGAGACTTGAAAGAAGATGGATCTTATACCCTGGAAGGTTCTCTTCCCGTCGGTGATTACACACTATTCATCACGCCTCCCAGTGATTTCACTCCAGCCAAAGCCCAGACTCAAAGTGGCTTGACCAATGTGCCGGCAAAGTACCGTGGCGAAGCAACCAGTGGTCTCACCGCGAAAGTCAAAGAAGGCGAGAGCGAATATAATTTCGATTTGAAGTAGTCTTCATGCAGCAGCACAGACCATAGGAAATTCTTGTGAACTTTTCTCGACCGTCACTTGGGAAGTTTTGTTTTAATCCGACTTTTTTCCAAAAGAACAGATGCTTGAACATCATCGGCTCAGGTAAACTGAAACGATCATAAAATTTTTTTCATTGTCTAAAAGTACAATATTTTCCGCGACAACGATCACCAGATATACAAAGATCAAACACCATGAATTCACTCTTAGCTGCATCAACAAATTCTCGATCAAACCTCAAACTGATAAGTTACGTATTCCTGCTCACTGTCCTCGGTTCATTACATCAAACGACTGCCAAAGCAGGCCAACTGATGGCGGGAGCTGCGAAAGTTGATATTACGAATCGCAATGTCAAGCTGGTGAATGACCCCTTGTATGTGAAAGCATTGGTTATCAAAGACGGTGATACCACTGCCGCGATCGTAACCGTCGATGCTGTCGCCATCGCCGAAATTGGTTCGATCCGCAACGAATATCTGGACAATGTGCGGACTCAATTGGAGAAAGACCTCAAGATCAAACCCGCCAATGTCATGATCAATGCCAGCCACTGTCATGGAGTCGTCTGCGCTGACGTGGAGCAACGGACTGTTCAAGCTGTAAAAGAAGCCGCAAAAAAACTGGTCCCCGTCAATGTCGGTGTCGGTACCGGACATGAAGACCGCGTCATGGAAAACCGCAGGCTCATTCTGAAAAGTGGCAAGGAAGCAGACGTGCGTCATGCTTATTCACTGCCGCCCGATGAAGAAGTCGCTAAAGTTGGTCCCATTGATCCGGAAATCGGCATTTTGAAACTCGACAAAAAAAATGGAGAGACTCTGGCAGTTGTGTATAACTTCGCCTGCCATCCCATTCAGGGGGTTCCCAACAAGGGAAACACTGCGGATATGTCCGGCTTTGCTTCACAAGTGATTGAAGACAACCTGAGCGACGGTACAATCGCCCTGTTCGTGCAAGGCTGTGGTGGTGATATTAACCCGGTGATGTATAAAGATGTCGACAACCCCCGTGATGCCGAAACCTTAGGTAACATGCTCGGACTCAGCACATTGAAGGCAGTGCGAAAAATCAAATGCACTGATGCGGGCGATTTGAAAGTCATCAACGAAACACTGGCATTACCCCGTTCCAACAACGCAAAACGCATCAAAGCCCTGGAAGCCGAACAGGAAAAACTGATGAAATCGTTACGAGGAACGAGTCTTAATCTGAAGACCTTTATTCCGTTGGTTGTGAAATACAATCTGCACAAAGATTTTCCCTCCTATTATTCACATCGCTATCTGCTGGAAGAAAAACTGGGCCGCGATGACCTGAAGCAACTCGATGCAGAAAATCGGGCAAATCTGGAGCGCTACATTCGCAATATCTACACAATGGAAAAACTCTCCATCAGTCAAACCAACCTGAGATTGTTAAACAAACATCAAGCCCGCAATACCGCCGCCAAGAAGAAAACGGTGGATGTCGAAGTGCTGGGAATCAAAGTGGGTGACTTCCGGATGATTACCTTCCCGGCTGAACTAACCGTCGGAATCGGCCTCAACATCAAGAAAAAATCACCACACGAAAATACGTTCGTAGCCGGCTACACCAACGGCTACATCTACTACGCCCCCACCGCCGCACAACTCAAAAATGTGGGTGGCGCCCAGGAAGACAGCGACTGCATGCTGGCCCCCGAATGGCAGGCTATTTTTGAAACCAGAGCCCAAGATATCATTAAACGGCTCGAATGATGGAATTCTGAATACAATCCGAGTGAGTGAAATCAAATCCAACATTAAACCCTGAGGAGATCCGCGTAACTTTCGCGAAAGCCAACATGGATTTGGGAGTCCATTCACCGGTGGGGCACACTTTTTAATTGGCGATGGGAGCGTGCGTTTCATTTTAGAGAAGATCGGCCCTGGATTGCTCCAGGCACTCAATACTCCCGCCGACGGTAAAACTGTGGGTGAATATTGAAGAGGACAATCTTGTTCATGGCTATATTATATTTCAGTTTATGTACGATAAGGAAATGTGGATACGCTTAAGACTTGATATTGGCTGGCGAGATTTATGCTATGGCTTCTTCGGCTCGTTCGCACCTGGAAAAAGAGAAACAGTACAAGAGAAGTTAGAAGATCTCTGGTCGGAAGGCCAAAACGATGCCTTGGCATGTCTCTCAGTTCGGAGCGGATTCGACCTGCTGCTACAGGCGCTCGCGCTACCTGAGAGATCGGAGGTTCTCTTCTCTGCTATCACGATTCGAGACATGCCACGCATTGCGAAAGCTCATAACCTTGTCGCTGTACCAGTCGATGTCTGCGGCAGTGACTATCACATTGACATAGATTCTCTCCAGCAAGCGGTTACTTCCAAGTCGCGGATTCTAGTAATCGCTCATCTGTTTGGTGCGCGTCCCGACATGCAGGAAGTGCTGAACTTTGCTCATGAGCACAATTTGTTTGTAGTTGAAGACTGCGCAGAAGCCTGGTGTGAACCAGATTGGCGGGGCAACGAACAGGCAGACGCCAGCCTGTTCAGCTTCGGAACCATTAAAACAGCCACAGCATTAGGAGGCGCGCTCTGCCGCATAAAAGACTTAACAATTCTGACGCGGATGCGCGACATTCAGAGCCAGGAGCCTGTATATCCTGCCAGGAAGTTGGCATTAGATTGTTTTAAAGTCGCTTTTCTCAAAATCATTTCTATGAGAATTCTGTTTGGTGCAATCGTCAAGATCGGCAAGCGATTTAGAAAAAATGTCAATGATATTCTCGGCGGAATGACGCGCGGCTTCTCAGACGACAGTCTGTTACCCCAATTGCGACAACAGCCAACTACAGGAACACTCAGACTTCTAAAACGCCGCCTGGAGACCTACGATTCTCAACGCATCGCTCGACGTATCAAACACGCGCAACTTATCGTCGCAAAGCTGGGACTCGAGAACTTACAACCGGAACTACTCAATAACCAACACTCTTTCTGGTTGTTCCCCTATATCACTGATCGACCTGAAGCACTCATTAATTTCTTAAGAAAACATAGCTTTGACACGACACAACGTGGTCGATTAGAGATTGTCTCGCCACCGCCTGATCATCCAGAACTCAATAGCCCGACAGCAACAGAACTGTTGAAGCAAACCGTGTTTCTTCCTTGTTACACAGAGATACCGGGCGCCGCAATCAACCGCATGTGTGCGCTGATTCTGGACTTCACTACTGATTCCTCTTAGTCATAAAATCAATGGGAGGTCAATCAGGTCTGATTAAGTACGACCCAAGAAGTAACCACCGTTTGTTCGTTATTGCGTACCTCAAATAAAAAATGGCTACGAGATATTGGCCATTCAAAGTCTATTTTCTTACCAATTTCGCTTCTGCGATTTCTGACTTAATAAATGAAAAACATTCTTGATTGTGGCTGAAATAAAAAAATTTATTACGCACGATTTTTTGGATTATGGCTCATTGATTGATAGTATATATTTGTATAAAATCGCTATCATTAACTCTACACACTCAAGAACTAAAGGGGCCTATTCATGGCGATTTTCATTTGCTCAAACTGTTCCCATACCGAGGAAACTCCTGATGAGTTTCTTGGGAAAAAAGCACGTTGCTTAAAGTGCCAAACACTTAGTACGATCACAGAAAAAGAAACAAAAACTCCTAAAGCACTGCCTAAGACACCGGCTTCAAACAAAATGAATCCCTCACCGCCTCGAGACGAATTTTCGAATGATGAACGAAAATCAATAAATGTCACTCATAGAAGCAGAGAAATCAAATCATGGCATGTGGTCACGTTATTTGTGCTGCTTGGAGCCATCCTTACAGCTCAGCTCGTTCAACTAGAAGGTCAGAAGGAATGGGAATACGCAATCCGATCTCCTAAAGATTCTGCCTTAGAAGAAGACCTTAACTCATGGGGCGAATCTGGATGGGAGCTTGTGTTTGCAAGACGTGCCACAAATTACGCAGGGACCGCGGAATATGAAATGATTTTTCGTCGACGAAAATAACTTCACTATCTACAATAATCTTATCAGTGACACTTTTATTATCTCTTGCCGAACTCGGATTTCACATAGAAATTTCAGAACCAGTCGAACTGAGAATATAGGCCATACAGCTTCGTAAAGTGTGCTCTAATGCTTATAAACCTTATGCTGTGGTCGGCCGGAAAGGATTTCTTCTTTTCCCCAGTTGGTGACAGCCCGGAAGGCATCACTCTGGATGAAGTCTTTAAATGCCTGCTCGTCAGACCATTCGCTGGTAATCAAATATGAAGCACCGTCGCTGACATCTTTCCACAAAGTCGAACTGTCGTGACCTTCAGCAGCCTTGAGTGCGTCAATCACGCCGGCAAATTTGTCTTCGAATGATTGTTGCTTACCTTCAATAACGTGATAATTCATGCCAACAGTGATCATGGCTCAATTACCTCCTGTAAAAAAAGTTGGTGACAGTCGTTGGCAAATAGTACAAAACGACTGATGAGGAAGCAATAGTCTTGCAAGAGACGATCTTCGGTCCTTCATATCAGTCAGCAGGAACACATTTGCCAGGATCTACTTTGGATTACCTGTTTTATTTCAACGGCTTGCCGTTGCGTCGATCAAATTGGAATGGGTTTGTTTTGTCATCGGTAACAGTGATCTTGAGAGGTGGAGCAATACCACCCTGGTCAACTTCGACTCGCAAAATGTTCTTCGCTTTAAAGGGGCGATCGTAGATCCAAACATGTCCGTCGCCGTGAATGTAGAGAATCGGCTTTTTGAAATCGTTCGCCTCTTTACTGAAAGGGCAAAAAAAATCGTTATGAACTGCAATCGGTTTGGCATGTCCAAAAATAACCAGACTGTTCACATCCGCCCCGAAGCGACGCAGGTTGCGACGGACCCAGTCGAGGTTGTCTACATGCCGTTGTTTCCACTCTTTTGGATCGTGAACGCGGCCACCAACGATATTCAGTCCGATAAACAGAACGTTGCTTTTCACAAATGAAAAGTTCTCTTCGCGTTTCAATTGTCGGAAGACAGGCAGGGAATGCTGCCAGCGACGATCAAATCGCATAAAGTATTTTTCCCAAAGCTTCCAGGCCTGCTCCGGATGTGTGCAGTCATTCCACTCATTATCCCCGGGAATGATAAATACCGGCACAACAGACTTGCTTAGCATGCCAAACACTTTGTTATAAACGGCTTCGTCACAAGGAGCACTCCCCCCTTTAATGTCACCCAGGTGAACCACAAACTCGGCATCTTTCGGAATGGCAGCAATCTGTTGTGGAAGCCGCGCATCTTCATGTGGTTTGTAGGGTACATCGCCCATCACATAAAAGGTGACTCCTGTGCTGGATTGAGAGTCGGGCTCTGGTCGATTTTGAGCGCTGGTAGACGAACTGATCAGTAGCAGTAACAACAATTCGAATAGTACGGTCTTCAGTTTCATTGATGTCAAACCTCGGTGGAAATAAAACTGCCGACCAATGTCTATTGTCGCTCAGTTCGTGAATCAGGAGGGAGTCTCTAAGGGCAGGCGATTAAAGGAAAACAACTCAAATATGCCACTCCATCATGATATCACGTTGCACGATACACGTCTATCACCGTAACTAACACACGTTTTTAAGTTTCATCCAACGAAATCCGACGATATCATGATACGAATGTCAGAGATCGGTGTCCTTTCACAATCGAATTTACATCTATTAGAAATTTGAACAAACTATGAAACGCTTTACCTGTTTCGCAATGATTCTCACATGCCTGCTTGTCAATGCATCTGCATACGCCGAACGGTTGGTCCTGGTGAGTGCATCCTATGGAAAAAATATTATCGCCATCTGCGATCAGCAAGGCAACGTGATCTGGTCTCACAAAACCGCTGGTCCCTCTAAGGGCCATGCAGGCCATCATGACATCCACCTGCTGCCCAATGGGAACATCCTTTATCACGACAGCTGGACTACAACCACTGAGATGACTTTGGACAAGCAGGTCGTCTGGAGCTACGATTCGGCAACCATGAATGGGAACAAAGGGAAACGCGTCGATGTCCACGCGTTTGCGAGATTACCCAACGGTCATACCATGATCACTGAGAGTGGGGTCGGACGAATTATCGAGGTCGATCAGAATGGAAAAATCGAGCATCAATTCCCACTAAAAAAAGGAGGCACACAGTCGACACGGCTGGTTCGGATCACGCCGCAAGGCAACTACCTCGTTTGCTCAGAACAACCTGGTGTTGTCACCGAATACAATCGAAAAGGTGAGGTCGTCTGGGACTACTTGATTAAGACGCGCGTTTACGGCGCGATCCGCTTAAAAAATGGGAATACGCTCATCGCCTCGGGTAGCGGCAATAGCGTGGTAGAAGTATCTCCCGAAAAAAAGGTTGTCTGGGAAATCAGGGGCCGGGTACCAAAGACCGATGTCCAACTCAAATGGACGACTTGCCTGCAGGAGCTGGATAACGGCAACCTGATTATTGGCAACTGCCATGCGGGGCCAGACAATCCACAGATTATTGAGCTCGATAGAAACAGAAAGATCGTCTGGAAATTTGACGAGTATGATCTGGTAGGCAATGGTCTCGCCTGCTGGCAAGTTCTTGATGACAGTCAATCTGACTTGGTGCGCAAAAAGCTCTCAGTATTAACACCCTAAACGATTGTCGAATCTGTCGTCTTGTGCTGGCAACTTTTCAGGATGACTCAGAAAACAACAGACCAAATTCATCATTTTGATGATGCTCAAAACTGGCGAGACGATTGGGGTTGCCTGCGCTCATGAATTTATGATTAAGTTGGCAAACTTCCCTGTTAAAACAGTTCTTTGTCAGGTAGTCTAAGATATCAGAGGTCACTGATTGGTAATGATCTAATCAGGCTTTAAATTCCACGATTTCAACCGCATTCCCACCGTGTGTATTTCAAACTGCTATAAAAATTGACAGACCGAATCATTTCTTCAAGGGAGTTTGTGCATGTCTGCTACTGTTTTGCGTGTGACTCATTTTGTTTGGTTCTGCTTTTTGAGTATTCTCGTCACCACAGCTCCGGCACAAGCCGAAGACTGGCCCACCTGGCGGAAAAATGCACAGCGAACGGCGGTGACTTCCGAACAACTACCAGATGCCTTGCATCTGCAATGGTCACGGGATCTGGGACCGCTCAAACCGGCCTGGCCGGAAGATCCACGTATTCAATTTGACGCACATTATGAACCAGTCATCGTCGGTCAGACATTGTTTGTCGGCTCATCTCGGAACGACTCCGTAAGGGCCTTTGACCTTTCCAATGGAAAGCAGAAGTGGAATTTTTATGCCAACGGCCCCGTTCGATTCGCCCCTATCGTCGCCGGAAAAAACGTGTACTTTGCAGCCGACGATGGTCACTTTTACTGCCTCAATGCAGATGATGGCACGCTGAGGTGGAAATTTCGTGCCGCTCCCAACAACCGCAAAGCCCTGGCAAATGAACGACTTTCTTCCGTCTGGCCTATCCGCGGTGGTGCCGTACTGTCAGACGGTAAGATCTATTTCACTTGTGGTGTCTGGCCTTTCGAAGGAACTTTCCTTTACACGTTGGATGCACAATCTGGCAAAGCAATCAAAGCACCTCAACCGGAAATCAAGACGCTTAAGGATCTCACACCTCAGGGGTACCTTGTCAAGAATCAAGATCGACTTTTGATCCCTTGTGGACGCTCCATCGCAGCCTGTCTCGACCTTAAGACCGATCAATTTATCTCACATTCGTATGGCAGCCGTGCCACTAATTACCACGTCTCGTCAATCGGACCATACATTTTTCATGGCGGTTCGACATTCCGGATGGACGCCAAAAAGGAATTCTCCGTTCCTGCCCGCAATCCAGTCTTGACTGAGGAAGCCGTCTATTTTGGTCGTGGTGGGAGTGTCGTTGCCTATGACTTGAAGAACCTGAAGACTGTTGAAGCGAAAGACCGCCGCGGAAAAGTCATCACGAAAAAAGTACTTGTACAACTTTGGAATCTACCTCTACAAAAGTTACATGAGATTCCGAAAGAACAATACGCTGAATGGATCAAAACACACCCAGCGCAGCTCGATTTGAAAGCCGGTAATCGACTCTACGGTCATCAAGCCGACAAGGTTTTTGCCCTTGATCTGTCTGAGGATGGCAAAGGGGCTACGGTCAGCTGGAGTCAGACTGTGAAAGGCCAACCCGCCACGATGATTGCCGCCAATGGTAAGCTGGTCGTTGTCACTCAAGAAGGGGGCTTGTTCTGTTTCAGCGACAAACAGATCGAACCGCAATCTTTCCCCAAAGACATTCATAAGTTGGCTACGAAACAAAATGATTGGACTGATAAAACCAATCAGTTAATGCAACTGACAAAACCCGATAACGGGTATTGCCTCGTGCTGGGAACCGGAAGCGGGCAATTGATAGAGGAACTGATTCAGCAATCAAAGCTGACCATCATTGCCGTCGAACCAAATAAAGCCAAAGTCGAACAATTACGAGCCAAATTTGATTCCGCGGGCGTTTATGGATCGCGCGTCGTTGTGTATCACGGGGACCCTTTAAAGTTTGAACTGCCTGCCTATATGGCTGAATTAATCCTTTCAGAGGATTTATCCATACTTGGCAAAACACCAGACTCAAAAGTTTGGCAAACGATCTTTAAATCGCTACGCCCCTATGGTGGTAAAGCGTGTCTTGAGTTGGCTGACAACGCCTACACTCAACTTTCGACAAGGGTTACCAACAAAGAACTACCGCAAGCGGACCTGAAACGAGCAAATGGGTTCGCGCTCCTGTCGCGTGTCGGTGCATTGCCCGGAGCCGCTAATTGGACACACGAGTACGGTGATGCATCTAACACGCTGATGTCGCGCGATGAATTGGTCAAAGCGCCGCTGGGAGTACTTTGGTTCGGTGGACCTGCCGGGCACGGAGATTTGTTTTACAATCGTCATGACTGGGGGCCCAGTATGGCGGTGATCGAAGGCCGCATGTTTCTGCAGGGTCCCGGAAAATTAACGGCCGTCGATGTCTATACTGGTCGTATTCTCTGGCAAATTCCATTGGAAGAAACACCTGAAGATAACCCCGGACGTCGCGGGCAAGGTTACAATAAAAAAGTGGTCGGCCATCATTTTATTGCTATCAAAGACGGCCTCTATCTGGTGACCAGTCAGAATACGTGCCGGCGAATCGATCCGGCAACCGGTAAAACGTTAACTGTGATGAAACTACCCAACCCCGAAGACCAATGGGGACGGATTCGTATCCATAAAGATCTCATGTTGACCTCCGCCTTTCGAATTTCCAAAAAAATTGGCGAGAAATACGGTAAGCTACCACTGGAATTAGTAGCGATGAATCGCCACACCGGTAAGGTTGTCTGGACACACAAGGCCGATTTAAGTTTCCCTGTGGTCTCATTGAGTGGCGATCGCATCTATGTCTTTGATGGCGCCCTGAAAGACCTCTATACCGACTGGAAGCGACGAGGCGAAATTCCTGAAGCGCTGTCAGAACGATACATCAAAGCCATCGACGTAAAAACGGGGAAAGAATTATGGAAACACCAGACCGACGTTGTGGGTACCTGGTTATCCTATAGCGACAGGAAAGACGTGCTGCTCATCACAAATCGTGACAGTATCTCAGCGTTCCGAGGCAAAGATGGCTCAGAACTTTGGAAAAAGTACGCCAAAGGCCGAGGATTTCGCGGACACCCCGAAACATTGTGGGACAAGATCATCGTTTGGAACGATCGTATTCTGGATCAGAGAGGTCCAGGTATGTCATACGATCTGGAAACTGGTGAACCGATTCTCCGCACCAATCCTATCACCGGAAAACCAATTCCCTGGGAATTTACAAAGGATGGACATCACTGTAATTATGCAATTGCCAGTCCACACTTGATGACCTTCCGTGCGGCCTCCGCGGGATTCTGTGACATTGACAGTACCAATACTTCTCGGCTGGAAGGTTTCCGTAGCGGGTGCCGAAACAGTCTGATTCCCGCGAACGGTGTACTCAACTCGCCCAACATGGCCCATGGTTGCAGTTGTGGTTATTCACTCTTCACTTCTATGGCACTGACGCACGTGCCGGAATCCGAAGTCTGGAGTTACAGCGCCTTGGCTCTTAACGCAAAGAAAGACCAAGTGCAAAAACTTGGCGTTAACCTGGGGGCTCCTGGTGACAGACAAGCAGAGAACGGCACACTCTGGCTCGACTATCCCAATGTGGGAGGCTCATCGCCGGTGGTCTCGATAAAATTGAGTGGTAAGAGCCCAAGTTACTTCCACAAGCATTCGGCATTTGTGGAAGAAGGCGACCTGAAATGGGTCGCCGCTTCGGGAGCTGAGGGAGCCTCTTCTCTGAAAATCACGCTCTCTTCAACACCAACAAAAGAAAAAACCTATACTGTCCGTCTCTACTTTCTGGAACCAGATGAGAAACAACCGGGTAAACGTGTCTTCGATGTCAGCCTGCAAGGCAAACCAGTACTCCGGGAACTGGATGTCGTCAAAGAAGCCAATGGTGCTAACCGCGCCATTGTTCGTGAATTCAAAGGCGTTCTGGCTTCTACCAGCCTTGGCATTGAGCTCAAAGCAATCAAAGACAGAACCCTGTTATCGGGTGTCGAAATTGTGGTCGAAGAATAGCGAGTTCCTTAGAACCCACAAAATCTCAACCACAACTTCAAAGCACTCGTGTGTGTTCTACAGAGAACATTGCACCTTATTTCGAGAGAGAGTCAGCAAGTTTCGAAGCGAGCTTTTTGACATCCTCCGGATCGGAGAGTTCTGGAAAATTTTGGACTGAGACTGCTTCTTCCATATGACCTGCATTTTCTAACCCGATTGTTAAGTCTTCCAAAACGGTGTCATATTTTCCCGTTTCAGCAATCTTTTTGAGTGTGGGAGCAAGTTGGTCTTTTGTCAGACCGGGACTGACTTCGGCCTGGGGTGCGTTACTGCTGCAACTGACCATGATCGTGACAAAAAATAGAATCGCAATGTTTTTCATAGTGCCTAAACGTGTAAAGTGAAGTGTCTGAAATCGAGGGATAAACAGAGTACAACGCCCAAGCAGAACGAAGTACTCTGTTTGACAAGCTTATTGATTCGTCAGAAAGCAACAACGAATTAAAATTCCGGGATTACATCACCATCAGCGATATAACCAAGATCGCCATAGGTACCCAGAAAAATGTTTTCGCTGATGAATCGAACTGATCCATCTCCCAAGAGAAAGTGTGCCCCACCTGTATGCGAGCTGGTAAAGTTCCAGGAACCTGCACTCCCATTGATGCCATAGTAGGCACTCGTCGGTGATGTAATCGCGTTTTGTGTGTAATAGGCGCCATTAGAATAATTGCCAATCCAGATGGTGCCGTTTTTTGTTCCCTCTGTGCTCCGTTCACCGATGATGATCGTGTTACTTAAACCATCTCTGATATCACGAAAACGGACACTCGAGTTGTCATAAAAAGTTCCTGTCGGTTTCACACCTGCGGCAGAGGTTCGATACGTATTGCCGGCCACACCGGTGTAGTTGGATTTTCCATAATTTAATACATCGGTATTAATACCCCCCATCGGATCCGAGGGACAAATGAACGACTTGAGAATCACTTTGGCATAGGGTGTGGGTACAGTGGCACTGGCAGTGGTCATCTCTGTAATCGAGGTCCAGTTGACATCGAAACCACCCACTTCCCCAATTGAATTGTACAGAGCCGACTGTTCGATGAATGGTAATATGAACGTTCCCCAGCCCAGCAGATTACGATTTTCTGTGTCGGCAATGGGATCATTATCCAAATAACCGGGAGGCAATGTGTTATGCACATCGTGATAGTTGTGCATCGCAATACCTATCTGTTTCAAATTGTTCTTACAGGAACTGCGACGAGCGGCTTCTCGCGCCTGTTGAACGGCCGGAAGCAACAATGCAATCAAGATCGCGATAATCGCAATCACAACTAATAATTCAATCAGGGTAAATCCGTTAGACCTTTGGTTTCTTCGCAGCACAATTATGTCTCCATAAGTAATAAAGTTTTCAATGTGTCACAGGGTTACTATGTGAACGCTAAAAGGATTGCCGTGGGTTGCCCTTGTTATTTGCAAACAAGTGACGAAGTAGGTTGGCCCGTCGAATTTGTACTGGGTATGCACAGTGATGTTCTTAGTTGGTGAGTTAGACTTTTTTTCAAAAGGTTATTTACAACACTTGTGTGAAAATGTGATTGCCGAAATATGAAATATTGGCGAAGCTCATTCGTCATCCAGTCTGTCGCTTATCAGAGCCATTAGCTGAAATAAGAAACTTGATGATGTGAACAAAAATAATTTGTCAACTGAAATTAATCGCATATTGCTTTCATTGAATTATTTTCTTGACAAGTAAAATTAGTGTCAATACAATGACACATGTTAATGAATTGACACTCATTTGGATAAAACGATGGAAAAGAAGAGAAAACGCGAATTGGCAGCACGCGAACAACAAATCATGGATGTTTTATATCAACTCGAAAAGGCATCTGTGGCTGAAGTACGCGAAAAACTGACAGACCCTCCAAGCTATTCAGCCGTCAGAACCATGATCGGGCAACTTGAACGCAAAGGCTTCGTACACCGTGATCGCAGTGGTGTGAAGCACATCTATTCTCCTGTAAAGTCCAAGCGCACAGCCAGCCGTTCTGCACTACGGAGTGTGATGGAAACATTCTTTCCGAAGTCGCCCGGCAATGCCTTAGCGGCACTCATTGATGATTCGGCTAAAACTCTGACTGAAGAAGACCTGGATCGATTAGAGCAGGCCATTAAACGCGCCCGTAAAGAAGGCAGATAATATGAATCACGGTCTCTTCCTAACGACTGGTGATGACTTTTCTCTTTTTGGATTCACCGATGGTATGGCTTCATTTCTGCTGATCGGTTTGTCTATCAAGTGTTTTGTCTTACTCATGGCAACGCTGGTCATTGCACACCTGATGAAAACACGATCCGCAGCGGTACTCCATCGACTATGGACGTTGGCATTTTGCGGATGCCTTGTGATCCCCATCATCACTGTTTTTTCACCCTCATGGTCATTAGCCATTCTGCCGCGTTCCTGGGGTGCTCAGTTGAATTATGATGGAACCGCGACCAGCAGCAACACCGCCAATTCGAATCGTATCGTAAATCCAACCAGTGGAGATACCACTGTGCTGTCTGATGAACCGATGAATCCGCACAATTTTCAAATTCCTCATGCTGCACCAACTCCATCGGAGTGGGAACCGGTTCGTCCACAGGAGGCCGTAATTTCAACCGAATTGCAAAACAAAAATCGTCCCACCACGGTAAATGAATCTGGCACGTTTGTAATTTCCTGGAATCTAGTCATGATCCTCGTTTGGGTTAGCGGTATTTTTTTCTGTCTGTTGAGAACTGCCTGGTTTCAATGGTTACTGGCGCGTACCCTGCGTCGTAGCACTCTGGTTGACAAGCAAGAGTGGGCACGCGCCGCGGCCGACGCTGCGCAGTCTCTCGGCTTCCACCGAAGTATTGAACTACGAAGACTCGACGTTACACAATCACCAATGGTGACTGGCATCTTTCGCACGATTGTTTTACTGCCAAAAGATGCCGTTCTTTGGAACTCGGCGCGTTGCCGACTTGTTTTGTTACATGAATTAGCACACGCGAAAAGACATGACATACTGACTCAATCCATCGCGGGTGTTGTCTGTACCCTGTTCTGGTTTAACCCCATTTGCTGGATTGGCCTGCTTCAAATGCGTAAGCTCCAGGAGCTGGCCTGCGATGATCTTGTGCTTGCCAGTGGACAGCGACCAACAGACTATGCCGATGTTTTGTTAGATGTCGCAAGATCTTATCAGCATCAAAATCAAAATTACACTACGGCCATTGGAATGTCACATCGTGCTCATGTAGAACATCGCATCTTGGCACTCCTTGATCTTGCGCGCAGTCACATTTCACTTTCACCAAAGGCAGCGCGAAGACTTTTGGTAGCGGCAATGGTCGTTGTTGCGATCATTGGATCAATGCGCCTGCGATCTCAGGATGAACCATCACAGAATCCCCTCGTCGTGGACAACGAAACGTCAACCGAAGTGGCAGAGATACCCAAAGTCGAACCAGACAACTCAAAGTCAGCTGTAGACAAAGCCGCTCCACAAGAGAGCACGAACGATGAAACCCGCACAATGACCATTTCGATTCGTGACGAAAATGGCAAACCACTTAAAGGCGCCAAGTTACACAGGTCTCTCTGGTATCTCGATGATTACAAGGGGGAACGTTCACCCAACTCAGACCATGTTACGAGTTCTGACGGTCTCGTGACTCTCAAAATTCCACGCCGGCTGCATATCCTTCGACTGTGGGCTAGTAAGCCAGGATACGTCTCAGAATTTGTCAATTTTGCCCAGGGCACTCACGACCAAGGCAAGCGGATACCAGAGCAATTTAAATTTCAACTGGCACGTGGAACCAAATTGAGTGGCACTGTTGTTGATAAGAATAATCAGCCTATACCCAATGTGGTCGTCGACGTCAAAGTAACATCTCCCGAACCCTTGTGGACGGTAAACCCCAAATCCATCATCAGTTCATATCTGACTGACAACGATTCTAAACAGACAACGGTGATCACAAATAAAATGGGAAAATGGAGCATTAAAAATGCACCAGCAAAACCCGCCGGTGAAGACTATCAATTCCGCCTCAAATTCACACATCAAGATTACATTAGTGATTCAGAATGGGGAGAATTGCAGGACCAGCAAAAATTGACCACACCATTACTGCGAGACGGAAGTGGCAAAATCGTACTCTCTCCTGGTGTTGCGATTCGTGGTACTGTCATCAACACCGCCGGTGACCCTGTGACAAAGGGATTAATTATCTGGCACGACGAGCCCTACTATGGCTCTACAATTCACGAAGTTGAGATCGACAACAAGGGACATTTCGAAACCATCCCGCTCCCACCAGGAAAACATCCCATCACAGTCGTCGCTCCGGGATTTATGCCAGTACGCCAAATCGTCAATGCCACCAAAGCGATGGAACCACTCTCTTTCGAAATGAAGCCTGGAAAACGCCTTACCCTGAAGATCGTGGACTCCAACGGAAAACCCGTTCCCAAGGCCAGGATCAGCCTGGGGAAGTGGCGCGGTGTAGAATCGCTTTATAATCACCGACACCCCAATGTTCTCAATTCTCGGATACCCGTCCATTCTGATGAGAAGGGTGTGTATGTGTGGGACTGGGCTCCCGACGATGCTGTAACTTATGAGATTTATGCCAAGAAACTTGCTTCAAAAACTGTGACACTAGTTGCTACGGAAGCAGAACATGTTATCAAACTCGCTCCGCCCCTGATCGCTTCCGGTAAAGTCACAGACGCTGAAACTGGAAAACCAATCAAAGAATTTCGAGCTGTTCCTGTAATCGTGTTCCGTCCCCAATTTTTATCTACCTCGTTTAATCGCTCTGTTCCAGGTGAAAATGGCATTTATGAAATCGAGCTGAATGATGGTATGTATGATCGTCGACACCAAATTCGAATTGATGCCGACGGTTATCGTTCGGCGATGAGTGAAAACTCGTTCGCCCTGGGAGATAGTCGCGTTACACAAAACTTTTCTCTGGAACCAGCTAAAGCACATGAAGGCCTTGTTCTAGACAAGGATGGAAAACCCGTACCCTCTGCGGTCGTGGTCCAAGGCACACCTAGCATCGTACCTCACATAAACAACAACAAGCTCGAATGGAGTGGACAACAAATCAAGACATCAAAAGCGGGACGATTTCAACTGGCGGCTACATTCGAACCGATCCGCGTTCGCGTCATTCACGACATTGGTTTCGCTGAAGTGCTTCGAAAACCAAATGAAAAAATAGGCACGATTCAGTTGCAACCCTGGGCCAAAGTTTCGGGCAGGTTATTCCAAGATGGAAAACCCGTCTCAGACCAATGGATCTATTTTCGTCCAGTGCGGGATGGAAAGCTGGGGGAACCCCGATTCCAGGATTCCTATAGTGCTCTTACAGATGCAGACGGTGGGTTTGAATTCAAACGTCTACCCCCAATCGCGGGAAGCATCCAAGCATATCTCGGCCCCTGGCGAGATTCGCCATTAACATCGAGTCAGGCAATTCCTCTCGATCTACAACCGGGCGAAAATAAAAGGCTCACTCTAGGTGGAAAGGGAACTACCGTCACAGGCAAAGTTGTAGCGACAGGCCGTGGCGAAGCAGCTCTGAATAAGAACTGGTCACTTAATTATCTGATTCGACGTGATGGTGGTATCAAACTGCCAAGAGATTTTCCGATTCTCAGTTTTAACCCAAATGGCCCTGCCCAGGCATCCTGGTTCCTGGATCCAAATCGTTATGATTGGTTGAGAACTCGGCCCTATTACTTCGTAAAGCTGGCACCTGATGGCCAACTTCATATCAGCGGAGTGCCCCCTGGCGTTTACGATCTTGTGCTGAGGTTATATGAACAACCTGCGGGGTGCCTTGTTGAAACGGTTGGAGAAAAGGTTATCACGATCAACGTGACTTCATCCGATATTGCTTCGGGAAAGAAAGATATTGGAAATATTGAAGTGGCCTGCCGGGTCGGCCCACGGGTAGGTGCGAACATGCAGATCTATAAATTCACAGACACAACGGGGCGCGAGAATTCTATCAAAGATATGGAAGGACGCTATGTCTTGATGCATGTCTGGGCAAGTTGGTGCGTTCCCTGTCTCAAGACGATGCCAGATATTCAAGCAACCATAGACCACCTCTCAGATAAGCCGATTACACTCGTAGGATTGAATATCGACAAAGATTCTTCTAAAGCAAAGACCCTCGTAGAGCAAGGTGGTTGGAACTGGTCGCAAAACTACCTTGGTGACGAGTCTGACATGGCACGCCAACTGGCGATCAGCTCGGTCCCCACGTATTTCCTTATCGGCCCTGATGGTCTGCTTGTCGCTTCGGATACAAAATGGCTGGGCATGAAAGAAAAGTTGAGTGCCGTACTCAAAAAATAGCACGGCTATTAAAAGAGTCCTGGAATGATCTTACCAGCCGAGGCAACCTGGATGATTTCATTTGGCACGCCACGGGTAATGCGAAGTTCACCCAGATCGAACAGAGTATGCATGATACTCGTGACGAGATCTTTACGTTCGATGGGCTCAGTCTGTGGTTCACCGGCATGACGCGTGGACTGGCCGATGACCTGCCCCATCTTTAAACCACCGCCTGATAGCATCAAAGGCGATAAATTACCCCAGTGATCGCGGCCGCCATTTTTGTTCAACTTCGGAGTGCGCCCCATTTCCCCGGAACAGACCAGCAGAATGTCATCACTGAGCCCGCGGTCATGTACATCTTCCATGAAAGCAGACACGGCATGATCGAAGGGAACCCCCATGTAGTCCATGCCTTCTGCAACGCCAGCGTTATTTTTGTCAGCGTGCATATCCCACACAAAGTTCGTCGTGATTGTCACAAAACTACAACCGGCTTCGCAAAGGCGACGTCCCATTAATAACAGTTTTCCCAGTGATTGCGCATTAACGACATAACGTTCGTAATTCTTCCAGCGTTTGTCAATTTGATCTGGCTTGACCAGTGGTGCAGTATCATAACGTGCGACGATTTTGGGATCTTCCTTAGATAAATCGAAGGCTTTGGAAACACCTCCCATGATCACATCGAAGGCCTGTTGCTGTAGATGCGAAGACGCGGTAAAGGATTCACTTTTGTCTGCTGCCCAGCGAGCACGATCCAGGTTTGACAATAACAATTTACGATCATCGAGCCGATTTTGAGGAATGGAAAGCCTCATGTTCGATTGCAGGTCACCACCTGCACCGGGAACGAAGGGGGTATAAGCGCTGCCCATCGAACCATGTGAATCAAATTTACCGAACTTCGTGATGGCGGGCATCATCTTCTCATCAATGGCCCGCGGGAAGAGTACTGCGTTGGTCGGCATTCCATTCTTGGGATGATTCGCACCAACCACTCGCGAGTAGAGTGAACCAAGATTTGCATCGAGCGTATCTTTATGCACAATCGGCTTGATGTCATGGCGACTGTCGCCCGTGCGATAAGAACGCACGATTGACATTCGATCCGCCAGTTGAGACAGCTTCTGAAAAGTCCCGCCAAAGGTCACACCAGGAATTTTGGTTGTCACTTCACCAGTGGCACTGCGGATATTTGCGGGGGCATCCATCTTCGGATCAAACGTCTCGATCTGGCTTGGTCCGCCATGCATAAACAGGAAGATGACTGATTTATTTTTCAGCAACGTCCCCGAACCGGCAGCCTGTGCTTTTGCCGACAGGATTTCCGGCAGCGTCAGCCCACCTAACGCCAAGCCTCCCACCCGGAGGAACTCGCGTCGACCATGAGTCTTGTGGTGGTCGGTGAACGAAAGCATCATTTTACCTGAGCCTGAGGATATTGTCTGCTTTGATTATCGCCTAATATATCAATATTTGTTTATGTTATCCAGATAAAATTTGCCGTTGAAACGATCTCCGAATGGAAAATCAATCTGGTGATTTCATTCTCCTACGGGACACAGTATGATGAAAATGAGTAAATTGCGTTGAATATTCGAAGGTTCATTGAAAGGTACTTCTGATGCGATGGCTACTCACGATGGTTGTAATCTGGTCTGTTTGTTCGCCGCTCTGGGCGGCACAGAAGCCAAATATTCTGTTTATTGCCATTGATGACCAGAACGACTGGATTGGTTGTCTGAAAGGGCATCCTCAAATCAAAACCCCGCATATTGATCGGGTGGCGGCGAGAGGTACCTTGTTTAACAACGCACACTGTCAATCACCGCTTTGTAACCCCTCGCGCACCAGCCTGATGACAGGGCTACGTCCTTCTACAACCGGAGTGTATGGACTGGCCCCCTGGTTTCGTACGATTGGCAAGTTCAAAGACCATGTCACGCTCCCTCAATACCTTCAGCAACATGGCTATAAAACATACAGCACCGGAAAGATTTATCATGGTGGTTATGGACGAAAGAAAAAAGACCAGGAATTTAATGTGCTGGGTCCACCCGCGGGAGTCGGCGTCAAACCTCCGAAAAAACTGGTCAAGACGCCGAACCCACATCCGCTTGTCGATTGGGGTACCTTTCCTCATAAAGATGAAGACAAAGGAGACTGGAAAGTCGCGAGTTGGGCCGTCGATCAGTTAAATAAAAAACCGCAAGAACCGTTCTTTCTTTCGGCTGGTTTTTTCCTGCCTCACGTTCCCTGCTATGCGACTCAAAAGTGGTTTGATCTCTACCCTGAAGAGACCTTACAATTGCCACCGCTCCTCGAAAACGACCGCGATGACACACCTCGCTTTTCCTGGTACCTGCATTGGAAACTCCCCGAACCTCGATTCAAGTTTCTGCAGGAAGCCAATCAGTGGAAAAATCTGGTTCGTTCCTATCTCGCGTCGACTAGTTTTGTCGACAGTCAGGTTGGGCGTGTGGTGGATGCGCTGGAGAAAAACAATCTTGCTGAAAACACAATCATTGTCATTTGGTCCGATCATGGTTGGCATCTCGGCGAGAAGCTGATCACCGGTAAGAACACATTGTGGGATCGTTCGACTCGCGTGCCCTTAATTTTTGCCGGACCAGGCATTACGGAAGGCGCTGTTTGCAGCAAGCCAGTCGAACTGTTGGATATCTATCCCACATTGTTGCAGCTATGTAAGTTACCTCCCAAAGCGGGATTGGAAGGCCACTCATTGGTTCCTCAATTAAAAGACGCAAACACACCCCGCAAGTGGCCCGCCATTACCTCACATAATCGTAATAATACGGCAGTGCGCTCCGAGAATTATCGCTACATCCGTTATGCTGATGGTACGGAAGAATTCTACGACATGAAACAGGACCCGAATGAATGGAAGAATCTCAGTAACGATCCCAAGTTCGCTGCGTTAATCAAAGAACATCGCGCCTGGCTACCTACTATCAACGAGAAACCTGCTCCCGGCAGTAAACATCGCATCCTGCGTTATGAAAACGGGAAAGCGAACTGGGAAGAAGTCGATATCAAGGACGAAGATCCCATCCCTGAACTTTAACTTGATTCACCAAAATGAATCCTTTACAAGATAAGTGATACAAATCGGAATCCACTCAATCGACTGTGATTAGAATGGATCCATTTTTTAACATTCAGTGAAATATTGACGGATAATTTCTTATCACTTATGGAGATTCAATAAGTGTTTGAAAATGAAATCACACTCAACCAGTTCCTCTTGGATCTGCTCGCAACCATGATGGCGGATCTGCCTGAGGAGTGTCTCTTCACTCCGGGGCAAGGGCATGGACATCCTCCGGTCTGGATTCTGGGTCACCTCGCGATTGTTGGTGAAATGGGACAAACTTTCCTGGGAGGGAGCTTGACGCATCCTAAATGGGCTCCCCAGTTTGGCCCCGGATCGAGTGATGAAGTTGAGCCGGACACAAGCTTGACGTGTGAATCGCTGATCAATGCGAATACAAGTGCTTACGAAACATTGAGAACATTGGCAGCCAACGCGGATGCAGCAGCAATGGCACAACCTCATCAGGTCGAACTGTTGCACGGCACAGCCATTGAAACGAACGGGCAACTGCTGGCGCATATACTAACCAGCCATGTCGGCTTTCATCTGGCGCAACTCTCCAGCTGTCGCCGTGAACGTGGCATCGCCGCTCTGTTTTAAGAAGTTGCTTGCCTGGCATGTTAGACAACTCAATATTATTGCATCACAGACAGGACTGTTATCCATGTTTTATCGTGCTGTATCTTTCATACTCTGCTTCTCACTGATTATAGGTAGCCTGCTTTATCCTTCGCTGCAGGCAGCAGAGAAAGAGCCGACAGAACAATTCACCATCGTCACATTCGGTGATTCCACAACGGCGACGCGCGGTCCGCTGGTTGTCTATTCTAAGATTCTTGCGAAAGAACTTCCGCAGTTGGGTTTTCCCGTCAATGTGATCAATTCCGGAATAGGGGGAAACACGACTTCACAGGCGATGGCCCGTTTCGAAAATGATGTATTGCGGCACCAACCTGATCTGGTGGTCATTCAGTATGGTATCAATGATTCCTCTGTTGATGTCTGGCGAACACCACCGGCAAAGCAGTCGCGTGTCTCAAAAGCAAAGTACGAAGCCAACCTGCGATCTCTCATCAAACAACTTCGAAATAAAAATATTGAAGTGATTCTGATGACACCCAATTCGATGCGATGGAACGAAAAAATGAAAACACTCTATGGCAAGCCGCCCTATGATCCCGACGATCCTGATGGATTTAACGTGTTTCTCAAATCGTATGCGGCGATCGTCAGAACTATTGCGAAGGAGGAAAAGGTACCGTTGATCGATGTCTATGCTGCCTTTGAAAACTACGCAAAAGCGGAAGGACATTCCGCCCACGATCTCCTTTTGGATGGCGTGCATCCCAATACAGCAGGTCAGAAAATGGTGGCTGATCTGCTGATCCCGCAAATAAAAATGATTCTGATCGAAAAGAAAAAATGATTGTCCATATCTGAATATGCGTAGCATTCTCATCGCTGAAAAGTGTGTCTGGCTTGATTTCGAGACGGGAAGAGTCGATTTATTGATTCATTGATTGTATCGTAGGGAAAATTCTCTCTGACGTTCTGGTTATTTTCTGTCAGAGATCTCTCGGTCTTTCGTGATCTCAGATGCATTCAAGGGTGAATCAACTATGCAGACTTTGGCATCCCTCGATTATGCCGTCATTGTAGCTTATCTGGTTGGGACGTTGGCCCTGGGACTTTATATCGGTTCTAAAATCAAGACCGGTGCCGATTACTTTCTGGCTGGACGACGACTTCCCTGGTGGGCAATTGGCATGTCATTGGTGGCAACCGACATCGGTGCCGTTGATATTGTGGGAACCGGAGGTGCTGCTTTTTCGCATGGGCTGGCCGTTGGTAATTTCGAGTGGATCGGCTGTGTACCGGCTATGATCATCGGGGCGTTTATTTTCATTCCCTTCTTCTGGCGGAGTGGTGTTTATACGATTCCCGAATATATGGAACGTCGATTTAATGTCGCCGTTCGCTCTGCGTTGGCGGTTTGCTGGCTATTGTTCATGGCCTGCAACCTGGGCATCATGTTACTCGCTTCCGCAGAAATGATGCATCCCCTCCTCGAAATCGACAAAAACTACTGTATCTATCTGACCGCATTGCTGGTGGGCGTTTATACGATTTCCGGTGGTTTAGCAGCCGTCGTCTATACCGACATGATTCAATGCGTCATCATGATTGGTGGTTGTTTACTGGTGCTGGTCTTAGGCATCATTGACATCGGAGGAGTTGAGCAATTCCATGCGGAGATTAAAAAGCAGGAACAAGTCCAAAGAGCGAAACAAGCAGAAGTTGCTGCTGAAGAGCAAACACTTGATGCCGCACAAGATGAACTACATACTTCTTTGATTTTACCTGCCGACGCGGATACACCCTTCCCCTGGACGGGGATCTTCTTCGGACTGGCTTTGATTTTGAGCCCCGCTTACTGGATTGGTAATCAGGCCATTGTGCAGAGATCATTGGGCGCAAAAACGGAATTTGATGCCAAAGCCGCTTATGTGTGGGGCGCGTTATTAAAGAACCTGATACCGGTCGTCGTAGCCGTACCGGGCCTCATTGCGTTTGTGAAATTTCCTGAGCTGACCGACGGAGATCAGGCGTTTCCTGAACTCATTTCACATTTGCTCCCCATCGGTTTGAAGGGGTTATTTCTGGCAGCGTTTCTGGCAGCGTTGATGTCCAGCATCGATTCCTATCTGAATTCGGCATCAACAATTGTCACCAACGACTTTTACAAACGTTTTTTTCGCAAAGATGCCAGTGATGAATCCTTACTGAAAATTGGACGGATCGTTACGTTCATTCTCGTGCTCTGGGCCATTGGCTTTTCCTTCTTTCTGATGACGCGAAGCGAGGGTATTTACACAATTTTCCAGACTTTGATGGCGTTCTTCCAGGGACCCGCCTTTGCCATTTTACTCACAGGCCTCTTATGGAAACGGGCGACGGGAATTGCCGCCTTTGTCGGCTTCGTGGTCGGCGTCTGTTTTTCGATTACCTTATTCACACTGAACCATGAGGTCGTCTATACCTCACTGGGGATCGACCCTCTGTTCCAGATTTCAGAACCATTCCTCTATTTCTCGATCTGGGCTTTTGTGGTCGCTTTCTCTCTGATTGTCATTATCAGTTTCTTAACGAAGCCAGAGCCGGCAGAAAAAATTGAAGGCCTGGTCTTCGGAACCAAATCACAAAAGAGGCAAGCATGACGCCCTTACATCACATTGGTAATTTGATTCGCGACCTTGTACTTCAGGTTCCGCTGTGGTGCGTAAGATTGCTCTTTATCGGAACGCTGGTTGCTGTTTTATTGTGGGTCTTACAGTTACCACGGGAAACAACGACACCGGAGAATGCGACCCACTGGTATCAGAATCTGAAAATCTGGGCTTGTCTGGCGCTGGCAATTCAAATTGTGATTTACAGCGTCTTTTGATTTAGCTTTTCAATATCTGCTCAATCGGCTTAGCACCATGATCGGCGAGAGGAATGGGCCGCCCGATGTTGGACATATTCTGTTTTTCCGGATCAACGCCCAGTGCCTTACATATGGTCGCCATCAAATCGGGAACTGCAACGGGTTGATCGGTGACTTTCATGCCGTCTTCGCTTGTTTTTCCGATGACTTGTCCGCCGCGAATGCCGCCCCCACCCAATACGGTGGTCCAGGCGGCTGGGAAATGATCGCGGCCTGTGTTCTGATTGATTTTCGGGGTACGCCCGAATTCACCCATCCAGACAATCAACGTTGAATCTAAAAGTCCCCGTTGTTCGAGATCGGTCATTAATGTTCCCCAGGCAGGGTCCAGGACTTCACTTAAACTTTTGACCGCTTCAAAGTTTTGCTGATGGGTATCCCAACCAAAGGCATTCGTTCCCTGCACTCCATTTAATGAAACTTCAACAAAGGGAACTCCCTGCTGGATTAAGCGCCGTGCCAAAAGGCAGCCTTGACCAAACCGATTCCGGCCGTAGGCATCTCGCAGCGTGTCCGATTCCTGATCAAGTTGAAACGCTTCAATAGCTTTGGAACGCATCATCCTTACAGCTGCTTCGTAAGCACTGCGATGGCTGTTTGTGGGAATGCCCGGATGCGTGGCAATAAAATCATCTTCCAGATCTTTCAGGATCGATAATCGGCTGTCAGCCTGCTTGCGTGTGATTCCCTGCGGCAAGGCCAGATTCTTCACTTTCAAAGCGGTGTCTACATTTTGGTCATCTGTTTGGATCAGGCCGGTCCCTTCCCCCACGACCAGAGGCGCATATTGCGGTCCCAGAAAACCGGGCCCATAGGCATTCGGACTCAATGTGCTGTTCGGGG
This sequence comes from Gimesia aquarii, assembly GCF_007748175.1. Lineage (NCBI taxonomy): Bacteria > Pseudomonadati > Planctomycetota > Planctomycetia > Planctomycetales > Planctomycetaceae > Gimesia > Gimesia aquarii. The sequence continues at coordinate 36,790 of NZ_CP037422.1, read as the reverse complement.
CAATGCTGACAAAATTGGGTAGCTCCGAATGGGAAGCGCCCAACTCTTTACTCAACAGTGATCCCATCGTGGGATAGCTGAGAGGACCGGAAGGCAAATAACCGGTGCGCAGTAAATAAGTCGCACGGGTATGGTCCCCCTCTTTGGTACTCATCGAGCGAATGGGAACCAGGTGTTTCATCACGCTCGCCAATTTGGGCAGGTGCTCCGAAATTTGAATGCCCGGCACATCGGTATCAATGGGTTTGAACGGTCCCCCGTTTTCATGCTCGGGCTTTAAGTCAAACGTATCACACTGACTGGGACCCCCCGACATCCAAAGCAGGATGCAGGCACGCTTTCTCTGCGGATCATCGGCTGTTTCCGCCGCCAGACGTTGTAACCAGCCGGACATCCCTGTACCGAGAACTCCTAATGCAGAAAGCTGCATGAAATCACGCCGGGATAGATTTCGATTTTTATTTATTCGACTCATGACGGGCGTCCCTGAAGAAATGTGCCTCTGTTCCTATTTTAGATGGATTTTTGAAACAATTGCGAGAGTTTTCTGGTAAGAATTCATGATCAAAGCCTACTATGATCATGTCGCTTTCCTTTTTTATTTCAGTTCATAAAAACTATTCGTTAAGATACTACCAGGCTTGTGATTTTTTTTAATGAATTCCGATTCGTATCGTTTTTTTGCCGATTTCAACCTAAGATCAGGTGTGACATCATGTTGACTCCGCAGACTGGCTGTAGATTTTCTCTTATTTGCCTGTTCCTCTTAACCCTTTCCGTCAAAACGGTTACGGCATATGAGGCATCTAACCTTCCCTACCAACAACAAAAAAATGTAGTGTATGCGGAAGTACATGGCGTGGGTCTCTTATTGGATATTTTCACCCCTCAAAGTCAGCCTAACGGATTAGCCATTGTTGATGTGGCATCGGGCGCCTACCATTCTGATCGCGGGAAAATCCGGGACCACAAGCGGGCCAAAATGTTCGATATTTTTTGCAGTCGAGGGTACACGGTCTTTGCTGTGCGACCCGGGTCGATCAAAAAATTCAATGGTCCTGAAATGCTGGAGAATCTGAATCGAGGCATTCTCTGGGTCAAAGAGCATGCCAAAGAATACCAAATCAATCCCGATAAGCTGGCATTACTGGGAGCTTCAGCAGGAGGGCATCTGGCATGTATGGCGGCAGTCTCCGCCTATGATCCACAAGCAAAAACCCGTGTGAAAGCAGTGGGTGTCTTTTTCCCGCCCACCGATCTGATGAATTATGGTGGCTTGAAAATCGACATTCGGGGCAACGACCCACTCGCAAATTCCATTCGGCGGCTGATTACACCCAAAGGCTCTGAGACCATCGCCGAAGATAAGCTTGATGAATTGCGGACAGCCTTTTCGCCCGCCAGACTTGTGAAACCAGGATTACCTCCCTTTCTCTTCATTCATGGAACAGCCGATTTTATGGTTCCCATTCAGCAATCTCGAACCATGGTCGCCGCACTGGAGAAGGCCAATGTCCCCGTCACGTTAATCGTTAAAGAAGGGGGTGGCCACCCCTGGCCGACCATTCATGAAGAGGTAGAAAAAATGGCGAACTGGATCGATGAACAATTAAAATAATCGAACATTGATCCATTCACATTGAGTGATTCACTTTGAAGGTTCGCATCCTAAAATCTCAAAGTGGTCTGCACATAAAACTGTGTTGCCGTATTTCGTGGCGGAATGTTCGTACCCACAAAAGATCCATACCAGAACCAGGAATACCCGGCTTGAATATTGAAGTTTGGGTTAAAAGTATAAGTCGCGATCATGTCGAGTTCCTGACCGATATCCCGACTTCCACCCAATGTTCCGACAGGAGCACCAGCTACGTTATAAAGAAAATCGTTGGAGGTCGCTTTTTCAAACCAGTGGAACGCGCCCACGAAGTCGATTTTTTTGGCTGGTTTCAAATTCATCTGCAAGCTGTAATCATAGAGGTTCTGTCCCGAGAGATTATCGATAATCCCCCAATAGGCATGTCCTAATGGAAAGAGCGTATTGAAGGTGTTGTTGGTGCCTCCATTGGGATTCTGGTTACCTGACCCCCAGTAGAAGAGTCCGCTCAAACGTGGCTGCCAGGGGAGTGTTTTCCATGTATGCCCTAACACCGAAGTAAAGAATCCTGCAGACACTCTTTGACCGTTGTCGTTTCCAAACTGGTAGGCGGTTTCTGTTTCGAATTCCCAGATTCGGCTAACTTCACAGTACTCATTCTGAATTTCAGACGTGGTTCTAAATCTGGTTCCGATGGTATGCCGCGAACCATCAGGACGATTTGGAGTTACTGTTTCATCGCGCAACCAGAGGTAATAAAGATCTAGCAACTGTGGTGAGTCTGATAGAAATGTGAGATAGACTCCGCTGAATGTGACCGAGGTATCCGGCTTATCTCTTCCGCTGTCGAGCTCGGTAAAGGGACCATTTCCTGCAGCACTATTTACAGGGTTCGTCACAAATGCATCGATATGCAAGGAATCAGAATGGTGAAAATATTTAAAGCCTTCAAAGTTGCGTCGCGTGTTTGACCAGTCCAGAGGAGAGACGAGCCGCTGCGCACCATAAAGCAATTCCTGTCGACCATAACGGAAATAGGCAGGGTCCCCACCCCACTCATTCAGTTTAATATCAACAAAAGCATTTTGTAGATTCCAGCGATTGATATCAATGGGCGTTGGTGCAATGTCATTGTCAAAGATAGAACCATCCAACAATTCCACATAGAATCGCAGTGTCTCATTGAGATGCAGATCCACATATTGACGCCAACGCCAGAGATTATAATCCGTTAAAGCGGGACCACCCGGTCTGAGACGGTTTTGCTCGTGCATCCAGCGATGCCGTATCTCACCTCCCACTGATACGATGTGGGGCGCACATTCATCACCAAAGCACATCATTTTCAGTCTCTCCCCTAGCAGTGGGGGACTCGACGGATTGTTAATATACGCCTCAAACGTGTTATCAAAAAAAAGTGCCTTGTAGGGATTCGTTGCCGGCTTCGGTGGCAGGGGATCGTTTTCGATGATCTCTTCTTCTGTCTCTGTTACATCTACTTTCGGTTCTTCCTGTGAAACTGGTTGAAAGACCTCTTCAGGCTCTTTGATTTCCGCATCAATTCCATCGTATTTCGCTTGCGCGTTCGGAGATGGTGGAAGCTCAGCTTGAACTGGTTCTGCTGATACCGTTCCTTTTGTCACAGACAAAGTAATGAGACTCAGAGATAAAATGACGCTTGGACGCATTTCGCATTCCTTGCTGATACGTAGTGAGTTGAAGAATTTGAGGTTCTATTAATTGTTGGAATGAATCACCAGCAATTTCTGAACTGCGCGCAACAAGTCCTCCTTTTGATGGATAACCTTTCCTTTGGATCGGATTATAGCGCTCAGAATAATCATCCCGTTTGTTCGGTTTTGAAGTAACTGACTCAACTTAGGAACTAGAGAGTGATAACTAAGTCGAAATCCAAATTGACAACGCAAGCCGAACCTTTTTGCCAAAATACCCAATCGGCAAAGTCCCCCTAATCAAGCCTTGACTTAGGAGTAAATGTTGGAAAGAAGAGAGTGCTTCAGAGATAAACTTTTTTAGTCTATCCCAAAATTACCACTGGACACCCAGCATTAAAGAATTGAGTCCACTGCCGATTCCCAGTAAGGCAGCATGGTCATCTTTCTGCAACTTCTGGTTTTGAATACCCAGCGCCCAGGCCATTGGCAAGGCGGCAGCTCCGGTATTACCAAGCATTTCGACCGTTGGATAATCCAGACCCGGATCAAGCCCCAGTTTTTCCAAAAGTAACTTACGATGGGCTTTTCCAACCTGATGCGTGAAAACGCGGTCGACGTCCTCATTGTTCCAACCCAGTGTTTTTTTTGTTGCCTCCCAGGTGGGGATCGCCAGATTCACACCAGCAACTAAGAGTGACTCTGAGTCTGTCTGCATCCGGGGACGATGATCCCCATGCTTTTGTGCTTCTACACCTCCCGCACAGAGTTCGTGACTCGAAGTTTCCGTTCGAAAAGTTCCACCTAATAAGCGGTGACCCGTTTTACTCAGACTCCGATCACAGAGCAGAATCGCAGCCGATCCACTCCCAATCGTGAGAGAAGCGAAATCATTTTTAATGGACTTGCGGGTTAACGTCGTGTCATGTAACAGATCGTCGATTGTTCCTTCAACCAAATCGCGACCGACTTCCGTACCGACTACCACTCCAGCACGAATTTGACCCATTTCGATCATATTTGCCAGAAACACCATACCGTTCAATAAACCAAGACAGGCATTACTGATGTCAAGTACCAGAGCGTCTTGGGGCAGACCCGCTGCATGATGCACACCACTGGCAGTAGCTGGTTCCAGTTGATCTCGACATACAGAACCGTGAATCAAAGCCCCCAGATATTCACGATCCAGTTGGCTTTCTTCCAGTAATTGGTTGACGGTTTGCGCGCTGACCGTACCCGGCAGAGTCCCGGGATCAAAAAACCGCCGCTCCTGAATCCCCGTCATCAATTCCAATCGACCAGCAGGCAAACCGAGCCGTTCATAGACGGGAGCTAAACGCGCTTCGATTTCATCAGAAGTAACGATGTTGGGAGGCAGAGTACAACTCACACCTTCAACACAAACATGCTCATAACGCATAGATGGCGTGATATTCCCATTCAACAGGTATATTAACTAAGCGATCGACAGACAATTAATCATCTGCGCGCAGAAAGAAACACCTATTGAATTGAATCAGGGAAGCAAACTCAACCGAAGCGCTCTAAAATATTAAACCTGAGAAGCACTTTGTTTGCGTGGTGAAGAATTCAGAGTGTCAACCAGGGTTTCAATCTCGTTGAGTTTCTCTGTGCGGCTCCGAACATATTCGGGAGTCGGCTCTTCGACTCGTAACTTTTCTGCACTGCGTACGTAACGCAAACCTGATAACAGGAGGTCCAGTTGTTTTTCCGTAATATTTATTGTTGCTAAGTCACTCATAAGTAAACAAAAACTCTCTCGAGGTGGTCCGGAGAATTCAGTCCACAACAACCTCCTGCTGCTGTTACTGACATAATATTAGTCAATCACCAACCAAAATTTCAACCAGTATTTACAAAAACACATCCTGTCTGGCTTTTTTATCATCGACTGACGCTACAAATTAGCTTTGATAGCATTTCTCATGCTGTTCAATCCCTTACAGACGGATTGATTGACTCGACCGCTATGGTTTCTGAACACTGAACAAAAAGTAGTCTATTTTGCTGCTCGGAGGCTTCCTTCTGAGAAGGCTTCTGCCATTGCCAGCGGAATCTCTGCTTCGGCCAAAACAACTTTTGCCTGGTTTTCCTGAGTTCTAGCTAACATTTCCTGCTCTGACGCCACGGCTTCCGCTCTTCGTTCTTCTGCTCGGGCCTGAGCAACACGCACATCGGCCTCTGCCTGATCTGCTCTCAAACGGGCTCCAACATTCTCGCCCACATCAATGTCGGCAATATCAATCGATACAATGGAAAACGCGGTTTGTGAGTCCAAACCGCGATTCAATACCTCCCGCGCAATGACTGAGGGATTCGCCAGCACCTGTTTATGGCTTTCACACGAACCAATGGCAGAGACAATTCCTTCACCCACACGAGCAATAATGGTGTCCTCTGTCGCGCCCCCGACTAATTGTTTCAAGTTGGTTCTTACCGTGACTCTTGCGCGTGCTTTGAGTTGAATTCCGTCTTTTGCGACACCATCCAGCGTCGGTCGACCGCTTTTCTTAGGATCGGGGCAATCGATCACCTTAGGATCTACGCTTGTTTCGACAGCAGTAATAATATTACGTCCGGCCAGGTCAATGGCTGATGCGGTATCCCAGTCCAGATCGATGCCCGCCCTGTGAGCAACAATCAATGCATGGACGACACGATGCACGTTTCCTCCCGCCAGATAATGAGCCTCAAGTGCTTGTGTGTGGACATCTGTAAGACCTGCTTGAACAGCCATGATCTTCGAATCGACGATGACCGAGGGCTTCACTTTTCTCAGTGACATAAATACCAGGGAAAAAGGGCCGATTCGGGCACGCGAACTAAACGCCTGAATCCATAGCTTGAAATACCGGGCGAATAGTGCAAGAAAGACAATGCCTAATAAGACACAGATCCCGCCGATCGCAAACGCCGCAACTGGCCAAAGCTCATCCATATTCTTCTTAACTCCCTTACGAGTATTTGTTTTGAGACGAATGCCTCTCGAATATCATAACTACCTCGGGGTAAAAACCGAAAGTATTTTTGTCTGCTTTTCGTATTTTTCACTGTGATTATAACAGGAAAACGAAACGAGTCCCGTTTTGGATCATTCTGTTTTTCAAAAGAGTGACGTTCCCACGATTGGAAATCACTTTTCCTGTATTTATTCTAGAGGCCATCTTGGCTCGAAAAGGCCCAAAATGCGGTTCGCTGCGTAAATAGAGACATATTTCACCTTCCCATGTAAAATTGCCTGGTGAAAACCAGTGTAAAACTTCTAATGACCTGCCTTACCTCTTGTTTTGAAACTATCAAAGAATCAGGAAACCATCATGAGCGTTGAAGCAAAAATTCAGGAACTGCAGTTGGAACTCCCCGAAGCTCCGAAACCAGGTGGCATTTATAATCCTGTGGTTCAAGTGGATGACTTGCTGTATGTCTCCGGGCATGGACCAGTCAAATTGGACGGCACAATGCACACCGGACGTGTCGGCGACGATTTAACGGAAGAACAAGGTGTTGAAGCCGCCGAAGCGGTCGGACTGACCATGCTGGCCACACTCAAACAATATCTGGGCGATCTGGATCGTATTGAACGATTTATCAAAGTCCTCGGTATGGTGAATGCAGCACCAGATTTTCAACGACACCCACAAGTGATTAACGGTTTTAGTAATCTGATCGTTCAGATCCTGGGAGAAAACGGTCGTGCCGCTCGAAGTGCTGTCGGCATGGGCTCACTTCCCGGCAACATCGCCGTCGAAGTCGAGGCCATCGTTCAAATCAAAAGTTGATTCGGGAGATTTCTCGCTGAATCAACGGAAATCAGACTGTTGCGGCCATTTTTTTCTAGACTGCTACTCTGATCAGTATTTTAGGCTGGATTCGTCTATTCGAATCGAGTCAGACATAGTAAAACCGGAGGTCATTCGAAATTACTTTTTGATGTGTGGTTGATAAAGATACATGTAAATCTTTATCAGAGGAAGGATTCTCCCAGTGCCAAAAGTCGATTTGATTATTTTTGGAGGCGGCGTTGCCGGACTCTGGACTTTAAACGAGGCCAGCCGGCGGGGATATCGTTGCATTCTTCTTGAAGCGTTCGAACTGGGAAGTGGCCAGACCATTGCCTCTCAAGGAATCATTCACGGAGGTTTAAAATACACGCTTCAGGGCATGATGACCGGATCCGCACACGGAATTCGAGAGATGCCTCTCATCTGGAGAAACGCATTAAAGGGCGAAGCGCAGCCTGACTTATCGGACACTGAGATACGATCCCATCATTGTTATCTCTGGCGCACCGATTCTGTTTCCTCCCGGTTGGGAATGTTTGGGGCCAAAATGGGATTACGGGTTGCGCCCCAAAAGCTCTCTGCGGAAGAGACTCCTGAATTACTCGCTCAATGTCCCGGTTCCATCGCTGTAATGGAAGAACAAGTCATCTCGCCACAAAGCCTCGTCGCCAATTTGTCTGCTACTCTGAGAGATCAGATGATTAAATATGACCCGGAGCAGCTTTCGTTTCATTTGGATGAAGACAAACAGATCTCTTCGATTCAGATTCCCGATCCAGACGGAGACCCACTGACAATTGAAACGGCGGCTGTCTTATTAACGGCAGGCAGGGGAAACGAGCCGCTCAGAACTCTGGCGCGACAGCAACCGGGTTCTGAGAATCCGGTCATGCAAAAACGCCCACTTCACATGACACTGGTGCGTGGCGCGCTCCCTCAATTTAATGGACACTGCGTCGATGGCGCGAAGACGAGAATCACGATCACATCGGATACGGATTCACAAGGCCGAACTGTCTGGCAGCTAGGTGGTCAAGTTTCTGAAACAGGTGTCAAACTGAATCGCCTTGAACTGATTCAGCACGCAGCCCGAGAACTATCGGCTTCGATCCCCGGTATTAATCTATCCGGTCTGGAATGGAATACGTACTCCGTAGACCGGGCAGAAGGTGCAACGAAATCGGGCTTAAGGCCTGAGACACCACAGATACTGAAAGAAGGCAACTTGTTGACAGCCTGGCCGACAAAATTAGCATTGGCGCCCCGTCTGGCGACAGACATCTTTCAACATTTGGATGAGATGAATGTGAAACCCACGCTTGAGGATTCACCCTGGAAGGAATCCTTTTCCGCTTTACCTCGACCACTGGTTGCCCAACCTCTCTGGGAAACAGCAGAAAACTGGGTGACGCTTGACGATCTTAACTTTCTAGAAGATGTAGCCTGATTTTTCCATCGACACAATGAAACTCCGAGAAACATGCAATATCGACCTTTAGGAAACACTGGCTTTTTAATCAGCGCGTTGGGTTTTGGCGCTTTCAAGATTGGCCGAAACCAGCAAATCAAATATAGCCAGTCCTACGATCTGCCCGATGATGCAACAACCGACCATTTGTTGAATTCCATTCTTGATCTCGGAATCAATCATATCGATACCGCTCCCGCTTATGGAATCAGTGAAGAACGAATTGGTCGGTTTCTTGCGCATCGTCGCAAAGAGTTTTTACTTTCGACCAAAATCGGTGAAACATTCGCAAACGGGGAATCCACTTACGACTTTTCTCGTGCCAGCTTGCAGTCCAGCATCGAGAGAAGTCTGCAGCGATTAAAGACAGATGTACTTGATATCGTACTGATCCATTCCAACGGCGATGAGGAATCGATTTTAAATGACTCGGATGCCGTCGAAGTCTTACAGACAGCAAAACAAGCGGGCCAGATTCGTTGGATCGGTCTTTCGGGAAAAACGGTTTCGGGAGTCACATCGGCACTCACCTGGGCGGATGTTTTGATGCTTGAATACCATCTTGAGGATCGTTCGCTCGAAGATGTCATTCATCAGGCAGCACAACAGGGAATCGGCGTCATCATCAAAAAAGGACTTGCGTCAGGGCAGCTGCCACCAGAAGAAGCCATTCCGTTCGTACTCAGTAACCCCGGCGTCAGTAATCTGGTCGTAGGCGGGCTCAATCTGAAGCATATTCAGACGAACTGGCAAACCGCCGCTTCTGTCAGACCTGCCGCGTAATGCATACGTCTGAGTGGTTTACGAGATCGACTCCAATCTGGTGACTCAGAGAGGCCATCAACCACCGCTTCTCCAAGAAGACGCTAATAAATCAACAAACTTTAGTATTGTGATCGATTCCTTTTTTTAGGGATCTGACTCATTTAGGTGCACATCAATGCCTCTTCTATCGGCGTCGGCTTGGCAATCGGAACTGATCGGACTATAAAGGAGAGGAGTTCATAACAATTTTTCTATACCTCCCCTGATACCCCGTTTGAGTTCTGAAAATGGCACCCCAAGTCGGTCTGTTTATTCCCTGTTACGTTGATCAGCTCTACCCGCAGGTAGGCATTGCCTCGCTGAAGATTCTGGAACACTTTGGCATCGATGTTGAATATCCCGAAAGCCAGACCTGTTGTGGACAACCCATGGCAAACACCGGTTGCACGAATGAAGTCGTTCCACTGGCCAAGCGCTTTCTGGAAATTTTCAAGTCCTATGATGCCGTTGTTTGTCCTTCGGGCAGTTGTGTTTCCATGGTGAAACACCATTACGATGAATATTTCTCTGAAAACAAGGAATACGACGAACTCAAAGCAAAGACCTATGAACTTTGCGACTATCTGACCAGTGTTCTGGAGATCAAAACACTAGCAGGACGCTTTCCGCACAAAGTCGGTTTGCATCAAAGTTGCCACGGTCTTCGTGAACTCAGACTAGCCAGTTCCAGCGAACTTGTAAAAGAACCATTTGGTCCCGCACGGGAATTACTTGAGAGTATCGAAGGGCTTGAAGTGACCCAGCTTCAGAGAGCCGATGAATGTTGTGGTTTTGGTGGCACCTTTGCCGTCGCGGAGGAAGCCGTCTCCTGTATGATGGGAGAAGACCGCGTTCATGACCATGAACAAGCGGGAACAGAAGTGTTGACCGCCCTCGACATGTCCTGCTTAATGCATCTGGATGGAATCATCCGCAGACAAAAGAAACCGATTCGGGTGATGCATATCTCCGAAATTTTTGCCGAGTGTTTATAACATGCCTTCACATCCAAAATTAGCCAATGAATTTGTCAAAGATAAAGAGCGCGCCAAATGGCATGACCAGTCACTCTGGTTCGTACGTTCGAAACGTGACAAGGCCGTCCATCAGTTGCCAGAGTGGGAACTGCTGCGCGAGCAAGCCTCGAAGATCAAATCGTATGTGGTTTCGCATTTACCTGATCTGCTGGAAGAATTCGAAAAGAATGCGAAAGCCAAAGGCGTTCACGTTCACTGGGCACGGGATGCCAAAGAACATAACGAAATCGTGCACAGCATTTTAAAGCAGCATCAGGTTAAGCGCGTCGTCAAGAGCAAGTCGATGCTCACCGAAGAATGTCATCTCAATCCGTATCTGGAGCGGCATGGAATTGAAATCGTTGACACTGACCTCGGCGAATGGATCGTTCAACTGCAGGACAAACCCCCCAGTCATATTGTGATGCCCGCGATTCATATTAAAAAAGAAGAAATTGGCGAGTTGTTTCATGAGAAACTGGGCACCGAAAAAGGAGCTTCCGACCCGCAATATCTGACGGAATCTGCCCGACAACGCTTACGTCAAAAGTTTATTGAAGCGGACGCCGGCATCACAGGTGTGAATTTTGCCATTGCTGATACAGGCGGATTTGTGGTTTGTACGAACGAAGGCAACGCCGACCTGGGAACGTCGCTGAACAAACTGCACATTGCCTGCATGGGGATTGAAAAACTCATTCCCCGCGCCTCTGATCTGAGCGTCTTCCTGCGACTCCTGGCACGCTCGGCTACAGGGCAGCCGATCACCACGTATTCCTCCCACTTTCACGGTCCCGCCCCTGATAGCGAATTACATATTGTTCTGCTGGATAATGGCCGTAGTGAAATTGCAGACAGCGATGAATTCCGTCGTTCTCTGAACTGCATACGTTGTGGCGCCTGCATGAATACCTGCCCCGTATATCGACGTAGCGGCGGTTATAGTTACAGCAACACTGTTCCCGGACCCATTGGTTCGATCCTGGGGGCCGCACATGATACGAAAGCAAATTCCAGTTTGCCGTTCGCCTGCAGTTTATGTGCTTCCTGCACCGATGTTTGTCCTGTCAAAATCGATCTGCATCATCAGTTGTTGACGTGGCGGAAGGAAATTCGTCTGAAAGGGCTCCTTCCGCTTTCAAAACGTCTTTCAATGAAAATGATGAGCTGGATGATGCAGGCACCGCGTCTGTACCAATTCGTAGGAAAGATGGCTCGCAAGATTGTGCCCTATTTACCACGGTTTTTAGTTTACAATCCCTTTAATGCCTGGGGAAAACAGCGCGAGCTGCCTGACATGCCTAAACAGAGTTTCCGAGAGTGGATGAAACAAAATCATGACCGCAAGTAGAGAAGCTATTTTAAACAAACTCCGGAAACAGTCCATTCCAGAAACCGAATTGCCCGACCTGCAACAGCCAGAGTTGACGCAACAATGGATCACCTACCCCGATCCACGTCAGCAGTTTTCTGACCTGTTAGCTTCGATCAAAGGTCTCTGTCTGCAGGTAAAGAACGTCGAAGAAGTCAATCAGCGACTGGCAGAACTACCCGTCTATCAAAAATCAAATAATATCTGCTCACTGATTCCTGATTGTGGTCAACCGACGGTCAATGTGGATGACGTCACTGATCCACATGATTTCAAGGACATCGACTTTGCCATTTTGCCGGGTGAATTCTGCGTGGCCGAAAATGGCGCGACCTGGATCACCAACGATGGCGGCCCTTTACGGACCCTGTATTTCCTGTCGCAACACGTGGCCTTGCTGGTACCCGCTTCAGAAGTCGTACCGCACATGCATGCCGCCTATGAAAAGCTCCATTTCGAAAACCGAAGCTTTGGCACCTTCATGGCGGGCCCCTCCAAAACCGCCGACATCGAACAATCTCTGGTCATCGGAGCCCACGGCGCAAGATCTTTGACCGTCTTTCTGGTTGAAGAACCTTTTTAAATCTGGTGTGTCGAATACGATTGAATCTGAATTACTTTTCAGACGCTTTATATTTTGATTCCGTCTTCAATCGTTAAGTATCATGCCCTTATGTCTGACCAGAAACTCCTTCAGCAATTTGTAGAAGCATTTCAACGGTTCGATGAGATGTTCGCTCCTGACGGCACACCGGTGGAACTCCTCATCGAACAAAAAGTGGATGAGTGGGACAGTTGGCGCAATGAACTGAAGTGGCAACCCAAATTTATTGAGACAAGCCCTGAGAAATTAGCGCCCCTCTATTCTCGCATTGCTGGCCGCTTCCCTCTTCTGTATGAACAGCTTGTGCTTTCATTCCGTTGGCTGGAAGTAGATTTGAAAGTCATTCGATTACTTGGGAATCCTCCTGGGCCCGACTTCACGGACCTGACTCAAGCCATCTTTAACGACCCTGTTATTGCAGACGTTTTGATTCCGGCTGGGTTTATTCCGTTTGCACGTTCTTCCATCAACTATGATCCGATCTGCTTCGATCTTAATGCGATGTCACGGCAACGTGATTGCCCAATTATCCAGTTTGAACATGAAGCAATACTATGTCATTTAAAAATTGGTGATTATTGGAAACGCTGGACCTCGTTTCGAGATCTGATGACAAAAGTCATTTTCCAGGATTACGAATAAAGCCTGCACGCGTGCTACTTGATTAGGTTTACTAACTACGAAATACGCGAAACCTACAAAAAATCCTGTTCGTGAGATGTTCAGCTAGATAGCATAAACTGTATTGGTCGCTATTAGTAGAAGTCCAATGTAGTTCTTTTCAAAATCAATGTTGTATTGATGGTCAGGAGAAACCTCATGGTTGTCCGGTTTTTTACTTTCTTAGTGATAGTCATCATTAGTTTTATCCATTGTGAATGGGCGAGTGCTGCTGACAACTACTCGTTTCCCGCATCCTACTATTTACCCGGTGATGCCTTCTTCCATACGGTCATTACAGAGAAGACACTGAAAAAACTAGAAGAAAATCCAGATTATGCGTTTGAATATAACCGTTCCCATTGGAATTACACATTTCCTGGTTACTATTCTTTGTCATTGGGAAAACAGAATCGAAAACTAGCAAAACAAATCAAAAAAGCCTACGAAGAAGTCCGCTATAGTATGCGACTGCTTCGATTGAAAGTCAGAGGAAAATCACCGAATTCTATTTCGGGTAAATCCTCTGAAGAAAAAACAGAGTTCGTGGAGATCAACGGCCCAGATCTGTTCTTTTACAACGAAGATTACGATTGGAAAAAGATGCAGTTCGCGATCAAGTACAATGAACACTGGCATCAAGAACTCATGAAGTTTGGATATCCGAATGGAGACTATGCACCGTTCGTCAAAACACCAGAAGCAATCATCCAATCCTGGCGATTTAGTACGGTTGTGCCACCCCTGTCCGTTCAACTCCCTGATGTACCGATCATAAAACATCGGGCAGTCGATGCACCGATGATTGCCAAAGGTCGTCTTAGAGCCATTATGCTCCCTGACAATAAATATAAACGATATTATAAACGGAAAAACTACTTACATCTTATCGAAATTACAAATGAAGGATACTTCACTTACCATGCCAGTGAAGGAGAGTGGCGTCAAAGTGGCGTCAAATTGGACAATAAGTAATCGTCGTTTTTAAAGAGGGGCTGACTACGAATCGTTAATCTAACCTCTAATGCTCTCATCAAGAAAGTCATGTTCATGGGAATACGAAACTGGATTCAAACTTTGGCAATAGTTGTAACAGTTTGTTGCACACTCGCAGTTCAAGTGCAAGCGAAACAGCCCAATTTTGTGTTTATCATGGCAGACGACTGTACGTTCCGCGATATTGGTTGTTACGGCGGTCAGGCGCATACGCCACACATTGATCGGCTGGCTACAGAGGGAATGCGTTTTACGCGCTGCTTTCAGGCGGCGCCGATGTGCTCCCCCACACGTCATAACATTTATACTGGCCAGTACCCCGTTAAGATCGGCGCTTATCCCAATCACACGAATGCCAACCCCGGTGTCAAAAGTATTGTGCATTATCTCAAACCGCTGGGCTATCGCGTGGCACTCAGTGGCAAAAGCCATGTGGGACCCAGGTCGGTGTTTCCCTTTGAAAAACCAAAAGGGGCAGACCTTGTCGAAGCAGCTGAATCCTTTTTTTCTGATTGCAAGGCAGACGATGATTCTTTCTGTATTTTCTTTTGCTCAAAAGAACCGCACACACCCTGGGATAAAGGCGATCCATCCCGCTACGATGCGAGTCAACTAAAGTTGCCACCTTACTTCGTTGATACTCCCAAAACGCGCGAAGTCATGACACAATACCTGGCGGAAATTACTTATTTCGACGGAGAGGTCGGCGGTATTCTTGCCGCACTTGATAAGAACGGTCTCCGCGAAAATACGCTCGTTATCGTCGTCAGCGAACAGGGCAGCAGTATGCCCTTTGCCAAATGGACCTGCTATGATTCCGGTCTGCAGTCCGCCTTGATTGCTCGCTGGCCCGGTAAGATCCAGCCAGGAAGCATTAACCACGCGATGATTGAATACGTCGACCTGGTTCCCACTTATGTCGAGGCCGCAGGTGGCACACCCGATCCGGTACTCGACGGCAAGAGCCTGCTGCCTGTTTTCGCCGGGAAACAGGAACACAAGGAATTTGTATTTGGTGAAATGACAACACGCGGAATCATCAACGGCTCCGATACTTTTGGCATCCGTTCTGTGCGTTCCAAAAACTTCAAGTACATCTGGAACTTCACGCCGGAAATCGAATTTCGCAACATCTGCATGAAATCGCCCGAGTTCAAGAGTTGGGAAGCAAAAGCCGCCGCCGGTGATGCGGACGCTGCCGAAAAGGTACGCCGCTATAAAAATCGACCTGCAATCGAACTTTACGACATCACTAAAGATCCGACCGAGTGGAATAACCTGGCCAACAAACCGGAATACGCAAAAGTGCAGGCTGAGCTGAAAGCGAAACTGGATGCCTGGATGAAACACTGCGGCGACAAAGGGCAGCAGACCGAAATTGATGCTGATAAACATACCAGAGGCGGCAAGAAGAAAAAGAAAAGGAAGAAGCAATTATGATTCCACGATTGATTCTGTTAATCGTTTTCTCGGCATGTATGGTTCAGGCCGATGCCGCAACGAAAACAACAAAAGAGACTCGCAAGCCGAACATCATCCTGATCATGGCCGACGACGTGAGTTGGGAATGTTTTGGTGCCTATGGTGCAGAAGACTATAAAACACCAAACATCGACGCGCTGGCAAAACAGGGCATACGATTTAAAAACTGTTTCTCGACCCCCATCTGTACCCCTTCGCGCGTGAAGCTGATGACGGGGAAATACAATTTCCGCAACTACACGCATTTCGGCTATCTCGATCCGAAAGAGAAAACATTCGGCCAGATGCTGCAGGCCGCGGGTTACAAAACCGCCGTTGCCGGTAAGTGGCAACTCAACGGAATTTATCACAAAGCGGAGGGATACCTGGATAACACGCGCCCCTTCAAAGCGGGATTTGATGAATATTGCCTCTGGCAGGTGACCCGCGGCAAGAACATGAAAGATGGTAGCGGCGAGCGTTTCTGGAGTCCGGCTCTGGAGCAAAATGGTAAGTTCCTGTCGATCGAACACAACCAGGGGAAATATGGTCCGGATATCATGTCTGATTTTCTCTGCGACTTTATTGAACGGAATCGGGATCAACCTTTCTTCGTTTACTATCCGACGACACTGGTGCACAATCCTTTTGTGCCGACGCCCGACACCATCGGTTCCGCGCCGCGAACTCACGATGCCAACAAACAACCGAAAAGTAAAAAAGCCAGGAAAGCCAACTTTGTCGCGATGGTCAACTATCTGGATAAGATCATCGGCAAAATTGTGAAACGAGTAGAACAGGCGGGGCAGTTGGATAACACGCTCATTCTGTTTACCGCCGACAATGGCACAAATGTTGGCATCACATCGCTATGGAACGGACAAAAGATTCGTGGGGGCAAAGGTTCTACCACCGACATGGGCACACACGTGCCACTGGTTGCCTACTGGAAAGGACACACGCCTCAAGGCGTGGTACTGGATGACCTGATTGACTTCACCGATTTCTATCCCACGTTCGCTGCGATGGCAGGTGTGAACCTGGGAAAAGACGATCCCATCGATGGCCGCAGCTTTCTACCTCAACTGAATGGGGAAAAAGGCCATCCCCGTGACTGGGTGCTTTGTCACTACCAACCTTATTGGGGACGCTTTAAAGGCAGTCAATTTGTGCGCCAGGCTCAATTCAAACTGTATCGTGACGGCCGATTTATCAACGTACCAAAGGATCTCAAAGAGAGCCAGAATTTGGCTGAGGGACAAGCCGGTAACAGCGGCGAACAGGCCCGACGAATGCTGCAGCAGACGTTTAATTTAATCCCCCCTGCCCCGCCAGTACAAGGTGGTAAGGATAAAAAAACACGTCCCATATACCCGGACTGGAAAAATATCGTGAATCCCAACGATTAGCCTTCACCCCGAACTTCGGATCAGAAAGAAGAGAACGTGAACAAGACACTTTTAAAAATAATAACCCTCTTGTTAGCCATAGCGCTGGTTCTGTCCGCTGGGGTACAGGCGGCAGAGACACCTGCGAATACAAAGCAGCGACCGAACATTGTCTGGATTGTTGTCGACGACATGTCGAGCCACTTCGGCTATCAGGGAGAGAAACTCGTCAAGACGCCCCACGTGGATCAGCTCGCACGGGAGGGTGTCGCGTTCAGCAACGCCTACGTGACGGCACCGGTCTGTTCTACATTTCGTTCGGCCGTGATCACCGGCATGTATCAGACCACGATCGGCGCACACCATCACCGTAGTTCCCGCGGGGCGTTAAAAATTCACTTACCTGAAGGAATCCGCACCATCCCCGAACTGTTTCGTGAAGCGGGTTATTTTACAACCAACGCAAACGCGGATGGGACCCGGCCTGGAAAAGAGGATTACAATTTCGTTTATCAGAGATCGGACCTCTATGACGGTGTTGACTGGACTCAACGTGCCGCTGGCCAACCGTTCTTTGCGCAATACCAACTGTCAGGGGGAAAGCTGCGTAATTCGAAAAAGGCTTACGAAAGAGTGAAGGCCGAACTGGATCATTTGGTCACGGCAGAAGAAGTGACGCTGCCCCCTTACTACCCGGATCATGCCGTAATTCGCAACGACTGGGCCGAATACCTCAATTCGGTCATGTACACCGACAGACAGGTCGGGCAGATCATTGCCCGCTTGAAAGCAGAAAATGTGCTCGAAAATACGGTCGTTTTTTTTCTGACCGACCATGGAATCAGTCACGCACGCGGCAAACAGTTTCTCTACGAAGAGGGGCTGAAGATTCCGTTCGTGGTCTGGGGTCTGAAGTATGAACCCGTGGGATCAGTGCGAGATGAACTGATCTCACACATTGATCTCTCGGCCACGAGTCTGGCACTCGCCGGAATAAAGATTCCTGCCAAAATGCAGGGACGCCCCCTGTTCGGACCGCAGGCCAGGTCCCGCAAATATGTGGTCTCGGCCCGCGATCGTTGCGATGAAACCGTCGATCATATCCGTAGCGTTCGCAAGGGTCACTTCAAGTACATTCGCAACTACCTTCCCGAACGTCCTTATCTGCAGCCCTGCAAGTACAAGGATGCGAAACCCTTCATGCCCGTATTGCGTGAATTACACGCCGCTGGAAAACTGAACGCCGCCCAGTCGTTGCATCTCGCTGAGACACGGCCCGAAGAAGAACTTTATGACCTCACCAGAGATCCCTGGGAAATTCATAATCTGGCCAGCGATCCTGCCTACGGTAAGCAACTCACCGAATTTCGAGGATTGCTCGCGAACTGGGAACTCGAAACAGACGACCGCGGCCGCTTCCCCGAATCGGAAGCGATGTACGATAGCGATATGGCTCCCTACTTCGAGAAGTCCCGCAAAAGAAACCCCGATCAGGCTGCCATCCTGGAAGCGAATATTAAGCTGATGAAGCGTTGGCGCGCTGCAGGCAAATAAATCCCAATCACTATTTCGCAGGAAACATTCCATGTCAGACCACTGGCTTCATCGACGCGACTTTTTATATCAATCGCTGCTCTCTGGAGCTTGCGCGATGGGAGCCCGTGAGTTGGCAGCACAGGAAAAGAGGTTGCCTGTGTTGGGACAGGGTAAATTTCAGTATCGTCCCGTCGCGGGTTGGGGTGTGCTGGATGCCAAAACGCCTGTGAAGAACTGTAGCGCGATGGTCGTCGATTCCAAAGGCCGGATCTTCCTGTTAACCGATCATCTCAAGAACAATGTGATCATTTATAACAAAGACGGTCAGCTGTTGAATAAGTGGGGCACTCGATTTCCCGGTGCGCATGGTCTGGAGATCGTGCAAGAAGAGAATCGTGAGGTCCTGTTTATCACTGACCTCAATCGGCATCGAGTTTTCAAAACCACGCTCGACGGTGACATCCTGATGGAACTGACCTACCCCAAATCCATCGGAAAATATGCCAGCGAGAAAGAGTTTCGTCCTTCATGGACGCTACACTTACCCAACGGTGACTTCTTCGTTCTCGATGGTTACGGCAAAGACTACATCATGCGCTACAACCGAGACGGCAAGCTTTTAAATTACTTTGGCGGACCAGAGGGAGGCATCGCGCACTGGGGGCCACATGGAGGCATTATCGATGTCCGCGGTCCCGGTGAACCGGAGCTGGTCATTGCGATGAGCGATCAGCAGACGATCAAGCGTCTGACTCTGGAGGGCAAACTGATGGAAGAAATTTCACTGCCCGGTTCGAACCCGCGTATGATTCAGATTGTTGGCGACTATATGTTCGTGCCACATCTGGCGGATAACTGGCCCAAAGACCGACAAAGCCTTGGTTACATTTCTGTGCTGGATCGCGATTATCAAATCGTGTCCAACATTGGCGGCTCCGCACCTCGCTACGTGAACGGCAAGCTGCAACCCATGCAACAACAAGGGGGCTTTTTCCGTCACCCGCACGATCTGGTGGTTGCCTCCGACGGCGCGATCTATGTACCTCAATTCGCTTCCGGAAACACCTATCCGGTGAAGCTGGTCCCCGAGACGTAACTCACTTTGACGACATCACCATCGCGGAATCAATCCATGATCAGAAACCCTTTGATTTTTACACTGCTTAGCATCATTACGTCGGTGTTTTGCTTGCATCCCGCTCTCGCACAAACAGAGGCTGCATCTGCTCCCGTTGATTGCAGCACACTCACCGGCAAAGTCATGGTCGGATATCAGGGCTGGTTCAACTGCGCAGACGATGGAGCCAATCTGGGCTGGAAACACTGGGCGCGAAATCGCAGGAAACCATTCGCACCAGGAAATGTCACCGTCGATTTGTGGCCCGATGTGTCGGAGTTGGATCCCGATGAACGATTCGCGACAGGTTTCAAACATGCTGACGGCAGCACGGCAGAAGTCTTCAGCAGTGCGAACCGTAAAACGGTCCAGCGACATTTTCGCTGGATGCGTGACTATGGAATCGATGGTGCGTTTTTGCAGCGTTTCGCATCAGGGTTATCAGCTCCGGCCCTGTTACGAAACAATAACACGGTATTGTCTCATGTCCGCGCGGGAGCAAACCAGTCGGGACGGGCGTTTGCAGTGATGTATGACCTCAGCGGTTTGAAAGCCGGGCAGGTCAAGCGCGTACGCGAAGACTGGACTCGGCTGTGCGAGCAGGAGAAGATCACCGGCGATACAACCTATCTGCATCACGAAGGCAAACCGCTGGTGGCGGTCTGGGGAATCGGCTTCAGTGACAATCGCCCCTATTCACTGGGAGAATGCTTCGAACTGGTGAAGTGGCTGAAATCCAGCGGTTGTACGGTGATGCTGGGTGTGCCTTCGTTCTGGCGCGAGGGGACCCGCGATGCCGTTAACGATCCGTTACTGCATGAAATCATTCAAGCCGCTGATGTCATCAGCCCGTGGACGATTGGTCGTTATCGTTCGCCCCAAGAAGCAACTCGTCACGCGACCAGAGTCTGGCAACCCGATCAACGGTGGTGCGAACAGAGGGAACTCGACTTTCTGCCTGTGGTGTTTCCCGGATTCAGCTGGCACAACCTGCACGGCGGGAAACTGAATCAGATTCCACGGCTCAAGGGCGAATTCTTCTGGTCACAGGTCAGTGCCGCGAAGCGCGTCGGATGCAAGATGATTTATGTCGCCATGTTCGACGAAGTTGATGAAGGCACCGCGATCTTCAAATGCACTAACACTCCGCCGACCGCCAACGGAGCCCAATTTAGTACGTTTGAAGGTCTGCCAAGCGACCACTATCTCAAACTCGCCGGTCGTGCGGGAACACTGCTGAAAGACAAAAGTGTCTCGAAGGCACACGCGAATAAAAGTCCCGGACATCGATTGCTCATCGGCTACGGTGAAGGTTTGATGGAGTTAGACCAAGCGAACAATATCGTCTGGCATTATCAGGATCCCGAAATCGAGCTCGTCTATGATGCCTGGAAATTAGAAAACGGAAATATCCTTTTTTCCCATCGATTCGGCGTGCGCGAGGTCAATCCCGCCAAACAAACCGTCTGGGACTTCAAAGTTCCCCGGGAGAAAGGGAAGCAGGAAATCAACTCCTGCCAACCTCTGGAGGACGGCAAGGTTTTAATTCTCGACTGCGGCAATCAAAGGCTGTTGGAAGTCAACCGCGGGCAGCAGGTAACCTTAGCCATTGATTTGCCCGACGGAGGAAAGAACCCCCACAACCGCTATATGCAGGCGCGCAAAACACCACAAGACACGTATCTGATCTCTTACCGTGACAACAAGAAAATCCTCGAACTGAATGCGAAAGGCAAAATCATCTGGCAATACGCGCTTCAGGAAAACGACCGCCCCTTCACAGCCATACGCTTAGAGAATGGTCGCACTCTGGTACCCTGCATTACGTCATACCGGATTATTGAAATCGACCCTGAGGGCAAGATCACCTGGGAGTTAAATACGAAAGACGATCTGGGCTTTCAGCTCTTGTACCCTGTTGGAGTTCACGTGCGCAAAAATGGAAACCTGGTCGTCATCAATTCCGACTATCATCATAAAAAAGGAATGAATAACGACGTACAGGCCTTTGAAATCAACCGCCAAAAGCAAGTGCTGTGGACCTTAACCAAAGCCGATCTTGAGAAAAATGGCAAAGTCCCCGTTGTAGAACGCGGCACTAAAATGCCCTCGCATCATCTGTTGAGTATTCAAGTGCTGGGAGAGCCACTAGAATTGAAGTAGAACATTTGAAAGCAGAACTGATTTTTTTGAACCGTTTTAACTACTCAACTGAGGTAGAATCATGAACAATCAACTTCCTGATTCCGTTCGCATAATAATCATCAGCGTCTCATTGATTTTCGGATTCTTTTTAGGGTTATTGTGGTACTTCTCTCTCATACCAGCGGCAATTCTTTTTTATGTGGCGCAAAGGGCTAACGCACGAAACCAGCACAGCCCTTCTGGCTGGCTCGAATTTGTTTCTTTGGCTGGCATGATTTCTGCGATGGGAATTCTCGTTTGTTGCCATGCTGGGACAATAAAATGGCTTGAGCATTCAGGGCATCAAAACATCGCTCGCAGCATCGACATAGCGCTCATCGTCGCCTTTGTCATTTCAACAAAGCCCTGGAACAGATGGCGCAAACGCGACAAGGTGCCTGAGCTCCGGCTCGAAGGACAAATTAGTGACCTTGAAAATGAGCCCCGTCACGGATAGAAAAGCGTTTTTAGCTACCCTTTTTTAGTAACTGTCAAAAATGTCAAATAAGTGGTTTTTTCAGCATGCAAATTCCGCGTCGCACCTTTTTTAAATCCTCATTGGCTTTTTCGCTGAGTGAGATCTATCCGGCTTCTCTCCTGCTGGCGAATAACGAGGCCTCACCCACCAACTGAAAACAGGATTTTCACGACCACCGCTAGGTTTGGGTGTGATTCAATGTCCTCTTTTCTGAATTCTCAGATCAGAAACCTAAACAGGATGCCGTTTCCGAGTTCACAGGCACGTGGAGCACGATCTCCGGAACGAACTCGGTGATTTTCAGTATCAAAGACGATGGTGAAGCGGTGATGATTCTCCTGCAAGACGGTGCATACAACATGGGCAATGTAGCTTGGAAGCCGGTTCCCGGAGGAATATTGATTGACGGTTTACCCCGGTTCCGGTTCTGGAAAGGCAGGAACCGCAACGAAGCGCGTGTCGAGATTGAAGCACTTCCGCCTGAGATGACCAGGTCGGACTGGCAGGAGTTTCCCCTTTCCTTCTTCATGCGTCGTGCCATCAGCAGACGTTTGCCGAAGCAACTGCAAGAGCGAAGTCTGCCAAAAAACTGGGGCAATGCGACACTGCCTCCCGAATGGGATCAAGCAGCAGGACGCAGACGCGTGTATCGAGAGAAATAAAAACCGGTATGGAAACAAGTGGGTTGATGTGTTTTTTAATCTTCGCAAACAGAAGGATGCCCCATGACAAAGAACATTAAGATCATCACAGGGAGTCATGTCGCCGTTTATACCTCGTTCCCTTGCCGGATTGACGTGACCTGGCTGGTGATGGAATTGATGGTTGTCCTCGCGGCCACCACAATGCTCGCGTTCTTTTTGAACCTGCGTTCGGGTCGGCAGAAGGAGCTCTGATTCTCATTCACTTAACTCGGCTGTCCGAATCGGCGGCGGGTTCTGGCTGCTCGTCGAGATACTGGTATAGTTTGTCGATCGATGGTGTGTTGAGGCCTGCTTTCCGTATTAATTTTTGGAACTCATCGGCGAGGGTCTTCATTTCGTCCCGTGCTCCAACGGCATGACCGATCTTGATGCTCGCTGTTCTGTCTTCAAGTCGACGTCTCATCAATACGAGGAGCAAGGGTTTTGGAAGCCATTGGAACAACAGGTGTATTTTTGGTGTGATCGGGACACCAATCTTTGAGAGCACTTTGTAACCCTCGCGAATGGCTCGCAACATCAGTAGGAGGGCCTCGCGCGTGTGAGCCAGCTTGTGAATGTCTAAATGGACCATGTACAGGGCGTTAGCTGTGGGACTGATTTCCGCGACATGCGTCTTGAGCCACGCATCCATATTTGTGCAAATCGATACGGGAAATCCGGCTGATCGAAGTGTGTTGGAGATCGCCTTAATACGCAGTGACTGGCTGCCGTCAAGCTCGCCGATGGTTGTCGGCTGCTCCTGCTTTGCGAGAATGAAGTATCGGATAGTGTTGTTGTGCGCCACTGAGGCGGCTCCGGGAAAACCCAAAAGCACTCGTGCCTGACCAAGCGCTTCGACCATTTTCCCGGCACCCGCGGCATTGTTACCTAAGAACATCACACTGGGTGTCTGCTGGTTTCTGGCCAGAATCGGCAGCACTTCCTCAACGTGATTCCTGGGCAAAAAAACCAGCACCAGGTCGTAGGTATCCTCGGGTTCAAGAGACGCGACCGTTTTCACATGTGTTGTAGTCTGTCTCCCACTGCCGAATTCTTCGAGAACAATCCCCTGCTCACGAATCTTTTCCAGATGCTTGCCTCTCGCCAGCAGGGAAACGTCCTCTCCCGCTTCTTTGAGCAGTGCCGCGTAAAGACTTCCCATATGGCCTGCACCGTAAACCAGGATATTCATGGTGCTTTACCCTTATCAGTGTTACCAGATGCCCGGGATCAGGCGAAAACGAACCCGCTTTGTGTAATCTGTGTAGCCCGGGAGTTCTGCTCTGAGTGTGCGATCTTCAAGAGCCGTGCGGATCGCAATTCCGATCACAGAGAGCAGTGCTGGAATCAAGGCCCATGCCGACGCAAGCAGAAGTGGTGTCGAGAGTACCCAGGCCATGAAACCAACATAACCGGGGTGACGTAGATAAGCATAGGGACCCGAGTCGATCACGCGATGGCCACGGTCCGTCTGAATGCGTACCGTCTTCTCGAAAAACGGGTTCACGACCATCGACCACATGAGTAGTGCCGAGCCGAGAACGAAGAGCACCAGGCCAAACGGCCATGCCATTTCCGTCAGTCTTGAGGCACCGTCTCGAAACTCAAGTCCGGCAACAATATAAATCGCGATGATCAAAGGCGCGAACAATGCGGCCCAGACTTTGTCCCAGGTCTTCGTTCCTTTGCTGAAACGCATTCGTGCCGCGATCAACTCAGGATTCCAGAGTTGCAGGCAGACCCAGTTGATAATCATGTTTATGATAAAGAGACCTACATAGATCCAGCCGAGTATCCAGTCCAGTCGACCCGCGGGAACAAAAAGCAGTATTGCAAAGAAGACTGTCGTCCCCACGACGGCCAGCCCGACGAGGGCTGGCGACACAGGTTCCAGGGAGTCAGAACGCGTCTCCAGATCGACCATTTCGGAGTGTTCCTTGTCTATTGTCTCGTGAAATTACAAGACCGTCGCTGACTTCGATTCTGTTTTCATTTTGATTTTTGAAAACCGGATTCAATCAGTTCTTCGTAGCCCTGTGGGAGGGGCCGGACTTTATCGTTATATTTTTTCAGAAGGCTCGCGGCGATTTTGGCACGAAATCCGACGGCACAATGAAGATATACCACTTTATCCTGAGGTAACTTTTTTTGTTCTGCGGCTGTGATTCCATCCTGCAGGCTGCTCAGTGGCAAAAAGATCGCCCCTTTGACATGTCCCGCATCCCATTCGCCTTTTTCTCTGACATCGACGAGCACGGCTTTTTTACTTTCGACGTTCTTTTTAATCGTCGCCAGAGAATCCTTCGTATGCTCCACGGCGAAACCCATTGATGTGATCAGCAGGGTAAAGACAACAGCACAAGTCCACTTCATGATTCGTTTCCTGTTTTATTATATGAAAGAGAATGCCGTAGGGGGGGGAAATTCATTTGAACGTTAATCGGTATTATAGCGTTTCTTATGGCGCTTTTCTATGTGGGAAATTGGAGGTTATTTTTTGTGGGGTGATAAAAAGAATCTTGTAAAACTTTGACCCGGCGAGGGGAACTGTTCGTTTTCGAAGTTATGACTTCCAAATGCCCAAACTGTGGACAGACACGGCGAGTGTTAGCTTTTAGGATCGTTTCTGATGTCTGTGAGGAATGTGGGCACCTTCCACTACAGGCACGGATCACTCGGCTGCACAACAAATCCGGGTCGTCACAACTCGTCAGATCAGCCGAAATCGAGGAGGGTTGGTACCTGACGAAATATGAGCCTGTCCTGAGATGAAAAGTGAGTGGTGTAAAAAAGACCTGGTCTATTTAGTGTCTCGATTCTTGCATTAAATTCGTATAACCTTGTTCTGTCTGGTTAGAGAGGTGCTGGGTTTCCATCGTTCGGTTGGATGGCGTTTTTGAGTATTTGAGCTGGGGTTCCACTCGAGATTTTTTTGACGGCACCGTCCGCGAGCGTACAGAGAAACTCACCATTGGCAGATTGCCCCAGTACGCTGATCGGGTTGGCTGCATTCAAGGGAAGATCAATGGGTTGAGTCCAGGGCACTGCTTTATTTGGACCCGCTTGGACAAAGAGAATCGTATTAGAGCTACCGTCCGTGAATTTCCGCAGTTGGGGACCCTGACCGCCGGTAAAGGGAGTGTCTTTACCGGAAAAAGTCATGATCGAAGTATAACCCGGCTTACTGATTCCATCACATGTATAAATAGCTGGCATCTTACTGAGCAATGCTTTGTTTTGTGGGCTGTCCCAAGGTTCTTTCAGGTTGAATTGTTTGTAAAGTTCTGCCTGACCAAGGAAGGGAAGCATGTGAACGCGCCAACTTAACAGTGGCTTGCCATCGACCAAATGAGCGTCCGCGGGAGGAAAACGAGTGAATGAATCGTGGAAATTATGAAACGCCAATCCAATTTGCTTCATATTTTCGACGGCTGATTTTTTCACTTTCGGTGCATCACCATTGACCATGGCATCAGCTTTGTCTGTCATGGCTTTTGCCAAACCACCCCCAGGTTTGTCTGAAGAGAACAGGAAAAACCCAATACCACCCACGACCAGTACGCCAACGATACAAAACGCGATTAATACACTCTGATTTGAACCAGAAGCTGACTTTTTCTTGCTCTGCTTTTTGGGTTTACTCCTGGCACGACGACGTGTCGGCGGAGTGTATTCTGCTTCTTCCTCCCAATCTTCACTGAAATCATCGACCTCAGCCTTCGGTATTTGAACGGGCGCAGCACACTGACGGCATTTGATTTTTTTGCCCGCTTTATCATCTCCGACTTTGTAACCTTTGCCGCATTTTTTGCATTTAAAGCTGATAGACATCGTTGTTTCCAGAAAGGTTTTCTATTGATGTGGCCTCTGAAAATTCATTTCCAAGCCAATATTTCACATGCGGCTTGAGACTGGAACTGATCCTAAATCAGACCGTAAATTATTTTAACGACGTCTCACGCCCGACATCAAGCACGGAATGAATTTCTGCCGTTATTTCGTAAACCGATACATCGAAATCGGGGAGAACTGATACTTGACAAAATATGAACCTGTCTGAAGATGAAAAGGGGCGATGTAAAAGATGCTGGTTTCGCTGTCTTATATTCGACTGAGATCTGCTTTTTTATTTAGCTAAGACTCTTGGAACCACTGCCGGATTTTCATCTGTGGTGTGTTGAATCATATCGGGTAGAATCGTTTTGGGTGTGTTTTGCGTGGTCTACTCCTTTTGTGGGTCTACGCATGACACTAACGGCGGCTAGCGCCGTGCCGCTCAATTTGGGGTGCTTTGGTTTGGTTGCTGAATGGGTGTCTGGTTTTTGAATTGTTTCATTTGTTTTCTGATCTCCATCAGGCATGTTGTTTGTGGTGTCATCATCATCGTGAATGGCAGGGTGCGGTCAAGTTTGACTTATGCGCCTTAGTGTCTCGGGGTCGGCACTTTCGTGACGGGAAGATTGCGAAATCAGGCTCTGGCAGGGTCAGATCGGGTACCCAAAGTAGTGATGATTGGGAACCGGTTTTTGTGTTGCCGGTTGAAACGTTGCTCAAACGAGGGAGTTTTATAGTGACAGGATCGACAGGAGAGAAAGTATTCACTAGAAAGAAATTTTTCCTACGCGCGCGCGACGCAGATCAGAGAGTTTCGCGAGTGGCGTGTTGGCGTCAAGGGGTGTTTTTTCAGTGGTAAAATCAAGATGAGAATGATGACGGATTTGTTCAATAACACCTGGAAACAAGGAGGTTAGCTGTACTCTCATCAAACTGGCATCGTCTGTGCTGAACACAATTGCCGTTTCATTGTTTGTGTCAATTTTGAAAAATTTTGCAACTTGATGACTCTCAGACAGGTAAACCTGATATACCGGGTAAAATATTGGTACACTGACTTTGCCAATCATCAATCAAGTAATACGAACACTCGTTCTTAAATTCCAGTCGAAGGGGATTTTTCGTGCAGATCACAATTTTCAATTCCTATCTAAAGCGTTCGATACTCACACTCTGCGTTCTGGTGACAGGCACATTTGCCTGTTTGCAGTCAAGTACTGCTGAAGAACCCCGCAAAGCAAAACTGGATTGGAACAAGCCGATTGCCGTGGCTTCGATCGCCAGCATCGACCGGGTACTGGAAGACATCGATTATTTGTTTGGAACCGTGGATAAGCCAGAATATCCTGCCATGATTAAAGGGTTTCTTGCTCAGTATCGAAACCTGGAAGGTTTGGATAAAACCAAGCCGCTGGGAGTCTTTGTATTTCTCAACGAGGGTGTTTCCCCGCAACCCACGGTGGTCGGATTCGTTCCGATTAATAATCTGGATGAATTAACGGCAACACTGGACGAAGTCGGTTTTGTATTGGCACCTGTTGAGGGAAGCAAAGATCGTTACACACTGGCATTACCGAATTTCTCGGTACATCTCAAAATGGCTCACGGATATGCGTTCTTCCAACTGAAAAGTGAGGCCCTGGATCGAGATTTTTACAATCCCGATGATTTCACACGTGCTTTAGCAAAAGAGTACGACATCGCAGGATCACTGTTGTTGAGCAATGTTCCTGAACCGATGCGAATGATGGCCGTTGATCTCTTGAACGCCAAAATGGATGAGAGTTTACCTCGTAAGCCAGGTGAAAATGACATTCAATACCGCGGCCGCAAAGAAACGACGTTGTTTCTCTTAAAACAATTCGAAATGATTGCCCAAGATGGCGATAACCTGACGATTGGGTATACGCTTTCGAAAGATAAAAAGCAGATTCGGCTCAATATGGGAGTTGATGCAAAACCGGGCACTAAGCTAAGCGATGAATTAAAAACACTTTCTCAGGCATCCAGTCAGTATTCATACCTGAATGCAAAGTCGGCAGACTTTCTGGGGTATAGTCTGCTTCCATTAAGAAAAGATGTCGAACAGAAAACGATCATTGATTTATTAGAACAATCGCAAGTCAATATTCCTCCGGTTTTAATGGGTGATGAATCGAATCCGGGACCTGTTTACAAAATCATGGAATCGGTCAAAGCCACCATTCGTTCGGGTAAGCTTGACAGTCAGATTCAGATGTTACAGACCTCAAAAGAAAAACCGGCTCTGATTGCCAGCGTAAAACTTTCCGAAGGAGATGTGTTCAAAAAAGGCGTACAGGACTTTTTTGAACTGATTGCGCAAGCAGAAGATACAAATGGAATGGAAGGTAATGTCGCTGAAGTGGAAGGAGTCACCATTCACAAAGTCGCTCCCAAGGATTTAAAGAAAAATGCAAAAGACTTCTTTGGAGAAAACCCTGTCATATTTATCGGCTGTGGTCCCGATGAATGCTGGCTGGCAATGGGAGAAGAAGAGTCTCTGGATCTGTTAAAGAAAAATATCTCTGATCGAAAAAGTCATTCCGGCGAGAAGAAACCGGGGGCCTCTTTTCTACTTTCATTAAAATTCGCCTCGATCATTCCTCTCGTCGAGGACACTGCTAAAAACCGGGAATTTATTGAATCTGCGAAAGTCGCGTTTGCTCCGGGTGGCGACTTGATGACATTTTACCCTAAAATCACAGCCAATCGAGCCAGTCTCAATCTGGAATTGGGTGAAGGTTTTATACGGCTCATTTCATTAGCAATTGCAAACCGTTAATAGAACCCGAACTCCGATATGTCTGAATTCAACAGTGAAGTGCTCCCTTACCTCACAGCAGGCTTACCGGGAATAGGTGGAACGTTAAAAAGTATTGCGGAAGATTTTATTGTTGAGGAAATCCCTGTCTATGCTCCGTCAGGAGAGGGCGATCATCTTTTTCTCTGGATCGAAAAACGCAATCACTCTGCACAATTTCTCGTACAGACTTTAGCCCGGCAACTACAAATCAATCCACGCGACATTGGCGTTGCCGGGATGAAGGATCGTTATGCGGTGACACGCCAATGGGTTTCCGTGCCGGCGGAATGTGAACCGCTGCTGTCTGAATTTGCCTTTGAAGGTATCACGATTCTGGAGGCTCAGCGACATGAACGGAAGCTAAAAACTGGTCACCTTAGAGGAAATCGCTTTTCGATTCTGATCAGAAACCCCTGTGAGGAAGCATTTCCTAAAGCCAAAGCCATTCAAGAGAAAATTCAACAAGAGGGTTTTCCCAACTATTACGGTAACCAGCGAATGGGCCGCGAAAACGAAACTCTGCTGATGGGGTTGAAGCTATTAAGAGATGAACGTGTACCCGGGAAATATGTTCGTAACAAATCGTTAAAACGGCTTGCATTGTCGGCGGCACAGTCTTGTCTGTTTAATCGCGTTCTCTCTGATCGTATTTCCGATCACATGCTGCACATGGTTTTGCTGGGAGACGTGATGCAGGTTTGTGAGTCGGGCGGTGTATTTGTTGTGGACGATGTGGAACGGGAACAAGAACGGTTTTCACTTCATGAGACCGTCATCACTGGGCCCATTATGGGTCCTAAGATGAAACAGCCTACGCACGGAGTTCTAGAACGCGAGCAGAAAATTCTTGATGAATTTTCTCTCGAACTTTCTCATTTTTCGCGTTATAAAAAACTGACTTCCGGTGCCCGCCGACCATTTCTTATCTGGCCCGATCAACTTAAAATAGAGCAGACAGATGATGGCATTTTATTCCAGTTTGTTTTGCCCTCTGGCGTGTATGCGACGATGTTATTGAGGGAATTTATGAAACAGGAGAGTTCCGTATTGCCATCCAGTGATTCGCTTTGAAAGGTGTTTTCCTGTGAAAGTTCTCATTGATCAAGATCAGATCAACTCACGCGTTGTTAACCTGGGACGTGAACTCGCCAATGAGTATCAAAACAGACAACTGACTATTATTGGTATTTTAACTGGTAGCCTGGTCTTACTGGCAGACTTGATTCGCGCAATCGATGTGCCTCATCAGGTCGGTCTGATTCAAGCGTCCAGTTATCGAGATAAGATGACGGCTGGTTCGCTGAAAATCAATTTAGATTACTTGCCTGACATCACCGGGAGAGATGTGTTGCTCGTTGACGATATCTTTGATACCGGAAGAACAATGGAAACACTGTTGGAACAAGTCAGTCAACGCGAACCACTCTCACTGAAATCTGCAGTGCTTCTCTGGAAAGAAGAAGCGACCGAAGTCGATCTCACTCCCGATTATCACTGCTTTAAAATCCCCAACCATTTCGTCGTTGGTTATGGTCTGGATTTCAACAATGAATACCGTCACTTGCCTTTTATTGCTTCCTTAGAAGGCTCAGATTTGGTTTGATCTGGTTCAGTCGCTCACGACATCAGACATCGAGGTTTTTCACATCCAACGCATGCTTTTCGATAAAGTCCCGCCGCGGTTCAACGATATCGCCCATCAACACACGGAAGATTTCATCGGCAGCAGCGGCGTCTTGCATTCCCACCTGAAGTAATACTCTTTTTTCAGGGTCCATACTGGTTTCCCAGAGTTCCTCCGAGTTCATCTCGCCCAGTCCTTTGAAGCGCGTTAATTTTAGACCTTTTTCGCCGATGTCTCTAAGAGAGGGAAGTAGTTGTCTGAGATTGGTTAGACGAACGTCACTGCTTCCACTATGGATACAAAAAGGGAAAATTGGCTCGCCATTTCGATTTCCTGGCGAGTAGAGATCCTTCAGTTGGATTCCGTAACCTCTCAATTTTTTCAGCAGTTCGTTGATAGAACGAATTTCATGTAAGTCAGTGACTTGCAGCGCACCTTCTTTTTCGAACTCTTCTTCACTTTCCTTATCTGCTTCTGCATCTGACTTTTCACCATTGCCGTTGTCATCGGCAATCTGCAGTTCATCACCTCGCTTTGCTTCTTCTTCTTTGAGAAATTCAGACATTTCCTCTTGAGTGGAAAACCAGAATTGTTCCTTACCCAGAAAGATTCGATATTGAGGAAGCAATCCTTCTTCAGTGGCAAAATTATTTGCCATGAATTTCAAATCGATTCCACGCCGATCAAGGGTGTCCAGTGGCTCTTCGAGGTCAGAAACTAAGTCCACCAGCTTTTCTAACATCTCACCCTCAAAGATGGTTCCATCTTCGTGTTCTAAATTCGAACCACCAAGAGCTAAATCAACCAGCTGACTCATCATTTCTTCTTGGGTCTGAACATACCGCACTTTTTTGCCTTGAGTCACACGATACAATGGTGGTTGTGCCACATAGACACAGCCATGATTCACCAATTCCCGCATGTGGCGAAAGAAGAATGTTAACAGCAATGTCCGAATGTGACTGCCGTCAACATCGGCATCGGTCATCAGAATAATCTTGCCGTAGCGACGTTTTGTGACGTCTTCCAGAGCTGCTCCGGGAGGCACGCCAACGGCTTTGAAAATATTAGAAATTTCCTGGTTGTCTAAAATCTTGACTAATTGTGCTTTTTCGACATTTAGAATTTTACCACGGAGTGGCAAAATGGCTTGTATGTTAGAATCCCGACCTGTATCGGCAGACCCTCCCGCGGAGTCACCTTCCACCAGGTACAGCTCGGTAATATCGAGTTCACGGCTACGACAGTCGCGCAGTTTCTCCGGCAAACCTCCTGTGGTGAGCGCCCCTTTTCGACGAACCATCTCGCGCGCTTTTTTAGCTGCTTCTCGTGCTTCGGCAGCCAACAGCCCTTTAAGAGCGATTTTCTTAGCGACTGCAGGATTTTCTTCGAAGAATTTCGTCAGGTTTTCATTAACGACGGTCTGCACGATGCCTTCGACTTCACTGTTACCCAGTTTTGTTTTCGTCTGGCCTTCGAACTGGGGATCAGGCACACGGACGGTAATGACAGCCGTTAACCCTTCACGAAAATCGTCACCACTGGGTGTATAATCTTTGAACAAATTTGTTTTTTTACCATATGCATTAATCGTTCGCGTCAACGCACCACGAAAACCGGAAAAGTGGGTTCCCCCTTCAAGGTTATAGATGTTATTTGCAAAACAACGGACATTCTCATGAGAGCCATCATTATGCTGGACAGCAATATCGACCTGAACTGCTTCCTGTTCTCCTTCAATATGAATGATTTCTTCGTAAAGAGAATTTTCTGTGCGGTTCAGGTGTCTTACAAACTCAACCAAGCCCTCTTCATAATGGAACTCGTCGGACTGACCAGAGCGTTCATCAGTGATCCGAATTTTGACTCCGGCATTTAAGAATGCGAGTTCCTGAAGTCGTTTTGTGAGAGTGTCATAAAGAAATTTAGTATCTGGAAAAATCGTTCCATCTGGCTTGAATGTAATCTTAGTACCATGTTTTTTAGTTTTCCCCAATTTTTGAAGAGGGGTTTTGAGAGCACCTTGTGCGAACGACATCGTCCAAACATGCCCTTCGCGACGGACTTCAGCTTCCAACCACTCGCTAAGTGCATTGACGGCTGTAATACCAACACCATGTAAACCACCGGTTCCTGTTTTGTATCCCCCTTCTCGATCGAATTTTCCTCCGGCGTGAATCTCTGTCAAAACGACTTCAAGAGCGGGACGGTTATTCATATCCGGCATCACACCAATTGGAATGCCACGACCATCGTCACTACAACTGACACTGCCATCAGCATTGATTTTTACATTAATTACAGAGGCATATTTGTTAACACATTCATCGATCGAATTATCAACCACTTCATAGACGAGGTGGTGCAGACCCCGCAATGTGGTATCACCAATATACATTGCCGGTCGTGTGCGAATTCCTTCTACACCTTCCAAGGCACGAATATTAGACTCATCATAGTCTGTTTGATTTGTATCTACTTGATTTTCTTCTGTCTCACTCACGCTAAATCACTCCCGTGAATTAATAAAATTGTTTCTACTCTGAGAAACGTTGACCGATTAATTGTCGGCTTCAATCAGTTCTTTCTTATTCCTTGAATCGAACTAATTTGAATTATTTTTTGCCTTTGATTTCAACCGAAATCGAAGATCGCGGACATCCTGTTTTCCATATTCTGTCTGTAATTTTTGCAGCAATGATGTCTTATGAAATGAATTGAGTTCATTTAATAAAGCTGAGTTTTCAACGCCGATCTGTACGACTCGATTTTTTATCCCAAGAACCACAGTTTGACCGGCAATCTTTTCACCCGCTGCCTGTTCCCAGGCAGCCTTTAAGCGCTGGTCCCCTTGGATACGACCTAATCCCTTTAGCGCAATCAGCTCTGATAACGCTTTAGATAGAGGAACCGCTTTGGGAATCGCATGAGTCGATTTGAATTCATACTGTTGTGACATAAATTACCGTGCTTGTGATAGAGGCATGATAACATATGTGTAACCGTCGTCTGTCTTAAGAACAGCAGCGCTGTCTGAATCGATCAATTGCAATCGAATATGAGCTGCCGAATCTAAGATTTTGAGGAAATCAGCGAGATAACGCACATCAAACGTAATCACGATTTCGTCACCTTCGAACGGAATGGGAATTTCAACCTTTGATTCACCCACAGAAGCGGCAACACTTTTCAACGTCAACAAACCATTAGCAAAAATAAAATCTACGCCCCGTGTTTCCACATCCGTTACGATCTGAGCCTGACGTGCGGCCCCATAAAATGTCCCCACTTCCAAATCAATATTGTAGGTTGGCTCGGGTGGAATGACATCACGGTATTTGGGGAATCTTCCTTCGACGAGTCTGCCAAAAATTGTAGAACGGCCACTTTTTACGATGACATCATTGGCACGAATGGCAATCTGAATACTTCCCTCATCACCAATTAAGGTTTTCTCAATCAGTGACATCGCTTTAGCAGGAATGACAGGACGATTATTCTGGTATGCTTCTTCTCCTTGATAAGTACACGCCGACTCTACCATGGCTAGTCGACGACCATCGGTAGCAGCGAGCGTTAATTTAACATTTTCAACATCAAATAATACACCTCCCAGGGCATATCTGGTGCTTTCCGGATCCGTGGCAAATACCGTGCGTCGAATCATTTCACGAAATGATTGAATAGGAAGTTCGAAAAAGTTCGATTCGCTAAATGATTCTACAGAGGGGAACTCAGAAGGATCATTCACTGAAAGGCGAAACTCACTTTTTCCTGCCTGAATCAAGATGTAATCCTGATCTGCACCATCATCCTTTTTCAGCTCAATTTCTACAGAATCGGTTGATGCTTCGCGTAAGATAGCAACCAATTCGTGAACTGATAGCAAAATCTCGCCGGGTACCATCACTTCAACTTCTTCAAAGTCAAATCGAATACTAACTTCCAAGTCAGTTCCACTTAAGGTTGCTTTACCATCGCCTGCTTCGAGTTTAGCACACTTTAAGATTTCTTTCGGCGAACGGGAACTAATGACGCTTCCAATCATTTGGAAACCAGAGAGCAGCGTGGACCGTGAGCAACTGAGCTTCATGTTTGAATCAACTTTTGTAAGGTTGCGAGTTGGAAATATGTGAATGCCAATGTCATTTTAGAAAGCTCTTTTGACAGGCAGAAATAGCGAATTTTGAGATGATCTTATTTTATTGAATTTCTTTGAATTTCACAATCATCTGGGGGCATCGAATCTCGACAACAGAGTTGATTTTCAACCTTGTTTTACTATTAAAAGATTTTATTTAGTAGTAGTAGTATCAGAAGGGGGATTTCAATGTGGATATTGAAAAGATAAGCAGCATATCTAATTGATATTAAACAACTTATGAATACATGTGTTCTATGTGTCGATGTGGATAACTTGTTCGTTTATCAGTGAAGAAGAGTGGAATGAATGGTGAGTTTTAATGGCCCTTGTGAAAGTGGCTATAGGTGCTGTGAATAAACATTTGAGTTACTGATAAATATCAACTGTGATTGAACACGTTATCCACAAAATGGAATAATCAAATCAGGAGAAATGAGAGAAGAAAAAGCAATCTGATCGGCCTTGTTTTTGAGTTTTGTCTGACTGTTAAAAAAGGTATATCCCAAGTCGTTGCTTGATGCGAGATACTTGTTGTCGTAATCCTGGTGATTTTTTAAGATCGCGTTGAATTTGACGGTAAGCATGAATAACCGTGCTGTGGTTCTTTCGATTAAAATAATCAGCAATTTTTGCTAATGATTCCTTAGTCAGTTCTCTCGACAAGAACATGGCGCACTGTCTGGGAATAACGATTTGTTGAGAGCGATTCGCGGAGCGAATTTCTTGCAAGCTGGTTTTAAATTCACGACAAACGGCCTTTGATATTTTTGAGATACTCGTTTTGGGTGTTTCTATGTTTCCTTCCAGATACTGTTTCACAAACTGTGAGTTGATTGGTTCTTGATTAATATGACTCACGGTCTGGAGCTGAGTTAATAGTGCGTATAACTCGCGTGGAGAGATCGCTTTTTTATGGGCAATTGAGGAAAGCTCTTTTTTCTGAATGTGAATCTGTTCGAAGTTAGCCCAGAAGGTCAATAATTCCAGCCGGCTTTGATATTTTAAGGGACTGATTAATGCACAGACTCCGCCATGAAATCGGTTTACAAGTTTCTTTTGAAAATGAAGTAGTTCTCCTGGTGGATTCGTAGAAGAAATCAGGACTCTTCCACCCTGTTTCATAATTTCGTCTAACAAACTCAATAATTCCCGCTGAGTTTGAACACGATTTGCTAAACTTTGGATATCTTCAAGAATGAGCAGGTCAAGTGAACGGAATTTTCTTTGGAATTCAGGAATACGATTGTTCGTAGAAGCAGCAGCAAACTTAGCGGCAAACTCGCTGGCAGTAATCAGTTTGAGCGATAATCCAGGATGAAGTTCGATGAATTCCGGCAAAATGCTTGTCATCAGAGCCGTTTTTCCACACCCGGAAGGTCCATAGAGATAAACT
Source organism: Gimesia aquarii (assembly GCF_007748175.1). NCBI lineage: Bacteria > Pseudomonadati > Planctomycetota > Planctomycetia > Planctomycetales > Planctomycetaceae > Gimesia > Gimesia aquarii. The sequence goes on along the minus strand of NZ_CP037422.1, from coordinate 128 downwards.
AATTGCGGATCGGGGGTATCAATTTCGTGTAATAATTCGCTAATCGCTGTGTGCGCGTATTGGTATTCTTTTAAGATCTTAAATGGTTTAACAGACATGGATTGCTGTTGTTTTACGGCTCTTGACAT